>JAJCYH010000013.1 GCA_029262995.1 Saprospiraceae bacterium
AATCCTGGTGCCATTGAAAATCCATACAACAATATCGATGATGATTGTAATCCACAAACCCTAGATGATGACCTCGATCAAGATGGCTTCATATTAGAATTTGATTGCAATGACAATGATCCACTTATAAATCCTGGTGCCATTGAAAATCCATACAACAATATCGATGATGATTGTAATCCACAAACCCTAGATGATGACCTCGATCAAGATGGCTTCATATTAGAATTTGATTGCAATGACAATGATCCACTTATAAATCCTGATGCCATTGAAATACCTAACAATGATATTGACGAAGATTGTAACGGAGAAGATGATACAACTTCAATTTTTGAACTTGAGAAAACTGCAATTAGTTTTTTCCCAAATCCTGCCAATCAATTCATCCATTTTAAGCTTGGATCAAGCACAGAAATGAATTATCATATCTATGATTTAACTGGTAAGAGACTGAAGCAAGGAAAATTCCAAGAGTCAATTTCTGTCACTGACTTAGAGACTGGAATTTATTTATTAAAAGTTTATAGTTCTAAAAACGGTGAAAGCCAATCCTTCTTATTTGTTAGAAACTAAATAAGTCTTTGGCACTTTTGTTTTGTAGTTGGTAACAATTATGTGAAAGTAAAGCTTATTGCTTAAAAATTCTTTAACTTGTGAAAGTTGTTCTATAATGATTGACTAGTGTCGCTGTAGCTTTACACGACACTAGTTTTGATTATAACCTTTCATTTCTCAGCTTATATTTAGTCAAATTATCCTGACTTTTACGTTAATTTCTTCTTAACATACGAAAATAATCGTATTAATATTTGCAAATACGATCCGTTTCGTATAACATTGCTATTACTATAAATTAATTTGCTTTGAAAAAGAAAAACACCCCTACTGAATCAGAACTAGAGATACTCCAAATACTATGGCAACATGGTGCTTCTTCAGTTCGGACAGTAAATGAAATATTGAATGAAAACAGGGAAGTAGGCTATACTACAACTTTAAAAATCATGCAGATCATGACGGATAAAGGCATGGTAATAAGAGATACGGGACAAAGGACCCACATTTATGAGGCAGTTGCACAAGAAAATGACACCCAAAAAACCTTATTGGACAGTTTTGTTGAAAAAACGTATAGAGGCTCTACGATGCGCTTAATCATGCAGGCATTAGGACAACAGGAAACCAATTCAAAAGAATTGGAAGAGCTTAAAAAAATAATTGATCAACTGGAAAAGAAAAACAAATAAAATGATTAGTTCAATTCTATCTAATGACCTGGCCTCTGCCATTACCTGGACACTCATTCACACAATTTGGCAGATCAGTCTTGTGGCCATCCTCTTGACACTAGTGCTTAAGATTACAAATAAAACAAAGTCTATATACCGTTACAATATCGGATTAGCAGCTTTATTTCTTGTTATCCTAATGTCAATGATCACCTTCGCTGGTTATTATGTAGGAAACGAACCTTTAGACCTAATCAGCTCCTCATTAATTTATCATCAAGAAATTCAAACTTCTTCAATCCCAGATACAGGAATAAGTAATATACTTACATCCATCGATTTATATTCTCCACTTATTGTTAATATTTGGATATTAGGCGCATTGCTATTTTTACTAAAGATTGCGGGTGGATTTTTATATGTTAAAAATCTTGTTAGACAGGCTAATCTTGAAAACAGTTTTCTGAAAAAGACACTGAGCAGACTTCATAAGGATTTTAACATCAGCAGAACTATAATAATAAAAGAATCCTCGAAAATTACTACCCCAATGGTAATGGGATATATAAAGCCAATTATTCTTTTTCCAGTTGGATTAGTAAATCAATTAAGTACCTCTGAGGTAGAATCAATATTATCGCACGAATTGGCTCACATTAAAAGACATGATTATATTTTCAATCTGCTACAGATGCTCGTTGAGTCGGTATTCTATTACCATCCTGGAATTTGGTTTATATCATCAAGAATAAATATTGAAAGAGAAAATTGTTGCGACGACATGGCTATCGGATTTACTGGCAACAACATTTCATATGCCAAAACACTAGTAAAATTACAAGACCTTAAAACCTCCGGAAATTATTCACCTGCCTTGGCTTATTCCGGTAACAAAAATGTATTTACACAACGTATCATGAGAATCTTAAATCAATCTTCAACAGGCAATCAATATCGAGATAAATTATTGGCAATCTTATTGGTTTTTGCCAGTTTGTTTCTTGGCGCCAACAACTGGAATAATAACAATGACAAGCAACTTGAAAATCCAGACATCTATTTCATTGATGATTGTCCTCAGTCCATTGGTGATATTAAGTACTATCTAGATACAATACCAGAAAAAAACAGTTTCCATATCAAGAAAATGACAGACAAAAAAGCTGTTGAAATGGAAATGGAAAACGGTGCAATTATCAAACTAAAAATTGATGGAAAGGAAGTAGATAAAAAGGAATACGACAAACATAAAGACATCATAAAAGAACTAAGTCCTAATTCGGATAGAGACATCATTACCGTATTTCCAAATTGTGATGAAGATCTTGGAAAGGTCTATTTACTTGAATCATTGAATGGCAATACAATTAAATTAGACTCAATCCTAAACGCAGTAGACTTCAACGAGCTTAAAACAATTGAAAATTATTGGACAAGGAAGGATAATGAAGTTTTAAGATTAAATGAGATATTAATGGATTCCATCAGAAGTGGCATGAAAAATCGACTTCATCCATATAATAGAAAGAATCTATACACCTACAGTATAGATTCCATAATGGATCTATTGCCTGAGAAAATGCCTAGAATAGCAGTATTCCCTTCAGAAAATGAAAAAGACTATAAAGTTATCCACGATTTAAAGAAAGCATTAGAAGAGGACCTTCTAGGTGAACAGAAAAATATACTTAATGAACTTAAAATATTAAAGGAAGTTGAACAAGTACATGGCATTGAAAAGGCATTGCTTGAACGAGAAATCAAAGAAAATCTAAGATCTCAGCTTAAAGAAAAAGAATATCAAATTATTCTTGGAGATAAAAAATATCTTGAATCAGAATTAAGAGAAAACGAAGAAGATTTAATCATTGAGTTAAAGCGTAAGCTTGAAAGAAGCGAGCATCAATTAGAGGACGCGCAAAGTAAAATCGAAAAAGATATAGCAAGTCTCAACAGAAATTCTTTTGAATATAGTTTCCCATCATATTCTATCAAAGAAGACGGGTTAGAATTCTTTTTTGATAATAACAGAAGTAAAGCCGAATTACTTGAAAGAAAAATTGCCTCAAAAGGATTGCTTTACAAAAAGAAAAATAAAGTATCCGATTACTTGTTTTCTGAGTTATTAAATGACCAGCTTGTCCAAGCAGAAGAAACCAATAAAATTGAACTGACACACAAGCATTTAAAAATCAATGGGGATAAGCAACCTAAGAACATCTTTAACAAGTATAAAAATATTTATGAAAAATATTCAGGTTTGGAACTTTCCAAAGGATCAAAGTTGAAGTTTGTTCTTGAGCCAGAGGAAGAATTAGATAATATATTCGAAATCAGAATTAAGCAGGATTGAAAATGTGAATTTTAGGCAAAAAATAAAGCCTTTCAATTACGAAAGACTTTATTAAAATCCATTTTTCATTATCCACTTAAAAGACAATTAAAAATGAATAAACCCCTACATAAATTTCATCATTAAAAAATTAAATGTATAAGAGGTTTATAATCAATGCTCTAGGAGTTGATTATTATATTACATCTTTACCCATTTTTTATTCGACTGACCAGATTCTATTACTTTATAAATGAACTCCATACCCCTCACACCATCATTAATATCTGGAAAATCTTGGAAAACAGGATCTACTTGTTTGCCTTCTTGCTTGGCTTGAATACACTTGGCCACATTCCTGTAAATATTCGCGAATGCCTCTAAATAGCCTTCTGGATGACCGGCCGGAAGTCTTGTATGCGCTTGAGTAGATTCTGATAAATTTGCTGTTCCTGTCCGATAGATTTCCATTGCTTTATCAAGCCATTTTACATGAAGACTGTTAGGTTCCATTTGATGCCATTCCAAACCTGCCTTTTCACCGTAAATCCTTATACTAAGTGCGTTTTCTTCACCAGCAGCAATCTGTGATGCATGTAGAATTCCTCTAGCTCCATTTTTAAACCTTAACAAAACATTGCCATCATCATCAAGACGTCTGCCAGGAACCAAAGCAGTAATGTCTGCACAAAGTTCGGAAATTTCCAGACCAGTAATATACTCTGTAAGATTTTCAGCGTGAGTTCCTATATCACCCATAGCACCAGCAATGCCAGACTTTTGTGGATCTGTTCTCCATGAGGCTTGCTTCTGCTCAGTTGCTTCAAGCGCTGTACTTAACCAACCTTGAGGATATTCAACGACTACTTTTCTTATATTTCCTAATTCTCCACTTCTTATCATCTCTCGAGCCTGCTTAACCATTGGATATCCCGTGTAATTGTGTGTAAGCGCAAATAACAAACCTGAATTTTTTACAAGATCTCTTAATTCATAGGCCTGTTCAAGATTAAAGCATAAGGGCTTGTCACAAACAACATTAAAACCATACTCCAACGCCATTTTCGCCGGCTCAAAATGCATGTGGTTTGGTGTTACAATACTAACAAAATCCATACGTATGTTTGGATCAAGTAAGATCTCTATTTTAATCATTTCGTTAAAGCTTCCATAGACTCTTTCAGTAGGAAGATAAAGATCCTCACCCGATAATCTGCTTTTTTCTTCTTGGCTACTAAAGGCACCACATACCAATTCGATCTGACCATCTAAGGCTGCGGCCATTCTATGTACATTTCCAATAAATGCCCCTCTCCCACCGCCAATCATACCCATTCTGATTTTCCTACTCATTATCTTCTTTTATTGATAAAGCCATTAACTAATCTTTCCAAAGTGTTTAAAGGTATTGAACCATTTGCCAAAACAAGATCATGAAAATCTCTGATTTCAAATTTATCTCCTAATTCATTTTCCGCTTTAATTCTAAGCTCTCGGATTTTCATCTCTCCAATTTTATAGGAAACGGCTTGTCCTGGCCAGCCAATATATCTATTTATCTCAGTTTCTATCTCATAAAAACTCAATGAAGTGTGATCTCTCATATATTGAATGGCTTGATCTCTGGTCCAGCCTTTAGCATGTATTCCTGGATCGATTACTAATCTACATGCCCTCCACATCTCATAACTCAATCTGCCAAATTCCTCATAAGCAGTCTTGTACATACCAGCTTCCTTTCCAAGATACTCAGCGTACAAACCCCAACCCTCTCCAAATGCACTTAAATATTGCGATCTGAAAGCAGGTAATCCTTCCAGTTCCTTAGCAAGGCTACCTTGTAAATGATGACCAGGCACGGCCTCATGTAATGTCAATGCTGGAAGCATATACATTGGTCTTGATTCCAATTTATATGTATTTACCAAATACTGCCCTGAATGCTTTGATGACATCGAACCACCAGAGTATCTCCCTGCAGTATAATTAGCTGCTATATCTTCAGGAACAGGATTTACCGTAAATGGCAATCGGGGCAGTTTACCAAAATATCGTGGTAGAATTTCTTCAGCTTTTTTTGATAACCAGGATGCATAATATAATAGTTCTTCTGGAGTCTTTGCAATGAACCTTTGATCATCCCTCAAGTCTGCGATGAACTCTGGCAAGCTCCCATCAAACCCTATCTCTACTATTAAGTTTTCCATTTCTGCCTTGATTCGGGCTACCTCAGACAATCCGATATTGTAGATATCTTCTGGTGTTAAATTCAAACTGGTATTATATCTAATCCGTTGAGCGTAGAATTTATTACCGTTATTTATCTTAGAAATCCCTAATGCAACATTAGCATTTGGTAAGTAATCATCATTCAAGAATCTATACAATTCTTTAAAGCTTAGAAACACATCTTGCTTTAAGGTGTTTTCAATTATTATGTTTTTTTTAAGCAATGGCTGTAGCAAGAAAAAATCATCTGGTCCATCATGTATTAATTCTCCTATTATAGCCAAACAGTTTTCTACAACAAGTTTTGGTCTAACTTTTCCTTCTTCTATGCCTTGACTGAGGTGTTTTTGTTGCTGAAGCAAAAATCTTTTGGTGTCAGTTAGTTTTTTCAAATAATCGTTAACAGCTTGTTCTGAATTAAGATCTACGTTTTGACTTTGGTATATCATTGATGTAATAAAACCACCTTCACTGTTTAGTGGCATTAGGTAAGACTTAAAGTCAAGTAAGAACACTTCATTGGATAGGATATAGTGTAACATTTCAAAATTGATCAGGTCCTGATCGCTTAATTGCTCTTTATTAACCAATTCCAGTTGATTAAAAAGCGTCCCATATTTGTTTTGCTTTTTTATTATTTTATCTGGTCCATTGTTTGACCAGCCTGTGGAGTTGCTTGAGTTCAAACTTTCTTCAAAATTCTCATAACGATCAATTATGTCATCTAATGAACCTTGGCCGTTTAGAGATGAATTAATAGAAAAATAAAGGAGATATAATACTACTAGCTTTTGCATTTTTAAATTAAACATAGTTGAATCTTAAAAGGTTAAATTAGCAATTGCTGTAATAATCCAAGATTTCTTGATCAAAAATTACATCGCTTTTACTAAGAATTTTACTTTTGCAGGCAATATTAGGCATGAGTTTACAATCAGAAATAGACAAGAGAAAAACATTTGGCATAATTTCCCACCCGGATGCCGGAAAAACGACCTTAACAGAGAAATTACTCCTGTTTGGTGGCGCGATTCAATCTGCTGGAGCCGTAAAGTCCAATAAAATTAAAAAGCATGCCACTTCGGATTTTATGGAAATTGAAAAGCAAAGAGGAATTTCCGTTGCTACCTCCGTCATGGCTTTTGAATACCGCGATAAGCAAATCAATATTCTTGATACTCCTGGTCACAAAGATTTTGCCGAGGATACCTATAGAACGCTAACCGCTGTTGATAGTGCTATTGTGGTTATCGATGTCGCAAAAGGTGTAGAGGAGCAAACGGAAAACCTTGTAAAGGTTTGTAGGACAAGAAAGACTCCAATGATTGTATTTATTAATAAAATGGACAGAGAAGGAAAAGATGGATTCGATCTCCTGGATGAAGTAGAAGGTAAATTGGGAATGCATGTATGTCCTCTTAGCTGGCCAATCGGTATGGGACAAAGATTTCAAGGTGTCTACAATATTTATAGTAATAATCTTAGACTTTTTTCAGCTCATGGCAAGCAATCTGATAATGAGACAATTGAAATTTCTAATCTCAATGATGATTCTCTAGAAAACTTAATAGGGAAACCTGCTGCTAATGTTTTAAGAGAAGAAATTAATACCATCAAACAGGTATATCCTGATTTTGATCAGGATGCTTACGCAAAGGGTGATATGAATCCAGTATTTTTTGGGTCTGCCATAAATAATTTTGGAGTAAAAGAAATGCTTGATTGTTTTGTTGAAATAGCACCTCCACCGCTGGCCAGAGAAGCTGAAGAACGTATAGTAAGACCATCAGAAGAAAGCTTTACCGGCTTTGTTTTTAAAATCCATGCTAATATGGATCCTAAGCATAGAGATAGAATTGCCTTTCTAAGAATTTGTTCTGGTACTTTTCAGAGAAACACGAACTATTATCATGTGCGTCAGGATAAGAAAATGAAATTTTCAAACCCTACAATGTTTATGGCCTCTAAGAAAAACATCATTGATGATGCTTTTCCAGGAGATATTGTAGGATTGTATGATTCCGGTAACTTTAAGATTGGAGATTCTTTAACAGAAGGTGAGATAATACATTTCAAAGGAATTCCTTCTTTTTCTCCAGAGCAATTCAGGTTTATAAACAATGCAGATCCAATGAAGTCCAAGCAATTGAATAAAGGTGTTAAACAATTGATGGAAGAAGGCGTAGCTCAATTATTTACCAAATTGGATAATAACAGAAAGATAATAGGTACGGTAGGAGCTCTACAGTTTGAGGTCATACAATACAGACTGGAGCATGAATACCAAGCAAAATGTGAATATGAAAATATGCCAATGCACAAGGCTTGCTGGTTAAGTTCTGATAATCCAAAAGCCATTGAAGAAATCAAATCAAGAAGAAAAAATAATCTTGCTTTAGATAAAGACGGCAAACTTGTTTATCTCGCAGAATCGGCATGGACTTTAAAAATGGCCGAAGAAAATCATCCAGAAGTAACATTTCACACGAGTAGTGAGTTCTGAAAAGAGTATCCTGATTAAAAATCAGGATACTCCTTAGTTTGGATATATTTCAAATCCTACTTACCTCTTGTTAGCCACCAGCTTAACCAGACGCCACAAAGTCCCCATTGAACTACAGTGTCGATGAGATAACCAACACTATTGGTTTTAAACCAAATCGTGTTTAAGTAACTGATTGTCAGATAACCAATCAAACCTATCATGATTGAAGAAATAATCACTTTTTGTTTGGTCAAATCATTACGCCCCATCAATAGAAAGCAAAGAATATATACAGCCAATACATCTATGATTAAGCCTCTAACCATATTCATTACCATAGTATTCTCTGATGAGCTTTGATAATGGAGTGTTGCCCATGGTTTGCCCATTGCTTCTTTCCACGCTGCTTCTTGTTCTTCTGGGCTTGCTTCTGGTGCTACATTAGGCATGTAATAGGTGCCATCTTCAAGTCCACTTGAAGCTAAACATTCCAGGATTTGTTCCTGCTGTGGGCTGTAGGCCATTTCTGATCCATGAATGTCCAATTTGGTCCATGACATAAATTGCCACATAAATAAAATTAATCCCCCCACAAGGGATCCAATAAGTGCCTTATTCATATTTAAATTTTTATCCTAAATTACTGATTTTTAGTAAGTTTTTGTCAAAAATATCATTGGAAAAAGAACGTTGTTTTTTGTATCTTTGCACCCTAATTTGAACACGTGAATTATGAGTGAAGATAAAAGCAATTACGGTGCGGATAATATTCAGGCACTAGAGGGTCTTGAGGCGGTTAGAAAAAGGCCTGCAATGTACATCGGGGCAACCGATACTAAAGGTCTGCATCATCTTGTTTGGGAGGTTGTTGATAATTCAATTGATGAGCATTTAGCAGGTCATTGTGACATGATTGATGTAATCATTCACAAAGATAATTCAATTACTGTAAAAGATAATGGAAGAGGTATTCCTACTGGAATGCATGCCAAACTTCAAAAGTCGGCCCTTGAGGTTGTAATGACAGTTCTTCATGCCGGAGGTAAGTTTGATAAAGATACATACAAAGTATCAGGAGGTCTTCATGGTGTGGGTGTATCTTGTGTAAATGCATTATCAGAATACCTGAAAGCAACCGTGCATAGAGAAGGTCAGATCTTTATTCAGGAATACGCCAAAGGCATACCAACAACTGCGGTAATGCCTTCAGGAGAAACTGATATCAGAGGAACTATTATTACCTTTCTACCAGATCGTACAATCTTTGAATTTATAGAATATAAATTTGAAACTTTAGCCAACCGATTAAGGGAATTATCCTATCTAAATAGTGGTCTTACACTAACACTTGTAGATGAAAGAGAAGAAAAAGAAGAAGATGGCACATTTAGGTCTACTACATTTCATTCTGAAGGTGGTCTAAGGGAGTTTGTAAAGTATATTGATGAAAGCCGAACACCGCTAATAGAAAAGCCTATTTATGTGAAAGGAAAAGAAGAAAATGTCGAAGTGGAAGTTGCCATGCAGTATAACACTTCCTATACAGAAAGTATTTATTCTTTTGTAAATAATATCAATACTAGGGAAGGTGGAACTCACGTCAGTGGATTTAGAAGAGCCGTTAACAGAGTTTTTACTAAATATGCTGAAGACAATGGACTATTTAGCAAACTGAAATTTAAAATTTCAGGAGAAGACTTCAGAGAAGGATCTACTGCTATTATTTCCGTCAAAGTGCCAGAACCTCAATTTAAAGGACAAACCAAAGGAGAACTCGGTAACTCAGAAGTAACAGGGATAGTATCAAGGTGCGTTGGCGATATATTAAAACACTATTTGGAAGAAAATCCTAGTCTTGCAAGAAAAATCATAGATAAAGTAATTCTTGCTGCAACAGCAAGACATGCAGCCAGAAAGGCAAGAGAAATGGTTCAGCGTAAGAATGTGCTTACGGGATCAGGTCTTCCAGGTAAATTATCAGATTGTAGTTCTAAGGATCCAGCAGAATCTGAAATCTTTCTTGTCGAGGGAGATTCGGCAGGTGGTACGGCCAAGCAAGGTCGAGATAGACATTTCCAGGCTATTTTACCATTAAGGGGTAAAATTCTAAATGTAGAAAAAGCCATGGAACATAAGATCTATGAAAATGAAGAAATCAAGAATATGTTTACTGCGCTAGGCGTAAGCATCGAAGAAAAAGATGGCGAACGTATCTTAAATACAGAAAAACTGAGATACCATAAAATTGTCATCATGTGTGATGCAGACGTTGATGGCAGTCATATTAGTACTTTAATTTTGACTTTTTTCTTCAGATATATGAAAGAGCTTATATTGAATGGCAACATCTACATTGCAGCTCCTCCGCTTTATTTGGTTAGAAGAGGAAAACAAGAAGCTTATGCTTGGTCCGAAGAACAGCGTAAAGAATTGATGGATAATTTCAGTACCGGAAAAGATGATAACTCTGTTAAGATTCAGAGATATAAAGGTCTTGGAGAGATGAATGCAGATCAACTTTGGGAAACAACCATGGATCCAGAATTTAGAATTCTGCATAGAGTAAATATTACAGATGCTCTAGAAGCAGATCATGTGTTTTCAATGTTGATGGGAGACGAAGTACCACCAAGAAGAGCTTTTATTGAAGAGAATGCCAAATATGCTAACATTGATGTATAGTAAACAATGGCGTAATTTTGTTGTTAAGAATTAAATAAATTAAATTATAATGTTAGAAACTACGCAAGAAACAAAATACAAGGTTAAAGACATTTCCCTTGCTAGCTGGGGAAGAAAAGAAATTTCTTTAGCCGAGGCTGAAATGCCTGGTTTGATGAGCCTTCGTAAAGAATATGGTCCTTCTAAACCATTAAAAGGAGCTAGAATAGCAGGTTGTCTTCATATGACAATACAAACAGCTGTTCTTATTGAAACATTACTAGAACTTGGCGCAGAAGTAAGTTGGAGTTCTTGCAATATATTCAGTACGCAAGATCATGCTGCCGCAGCAATTGCTGCCGCAGATGTTCCTGTCTTTGCCTGGAAAGGCCTGAATGAAGAAGAATTTGAATGGTGCATTGAACAAACACTTCATGCATTTGAAGGGAACAAACCACTTAACATGATTCTTGATGATGGTGGTGACTTAACCAACATGGTTCTAGATAAGTTTCCTGAATTAGTTCCAGGAATTAAAGGCCTTAG
Organism: Saprospiraceae bacterium; assembly: GCA_029262995.1. GTDB lineage: Bacteria > Bacteroidota > Bacteroidia > Chitinophagales > Saprospiraceae > RFSX01. Next base: position 11,486 of record JAJCYH010000013.1, read on the forward strand.
TGAAGAAACTACTACTGGTGTTCACAGACTTCATGAACGTGAAGCTAATGGCACCTTACCGCTTCCAGCTATTAATATCAATGATTCGGTAACAAAATCAAAATTTGACAACAAATATGGCTGTAAAGAATCTTGTGTAGATGCAATAAGAAGAGCTACAGACGTGATGATTGCAGGTAAGGTTGCTGTAGTTGCGGGTTACGGTGATGTTGGAAAAGGATCAGCAGCTTCACTTAAAGGAGCAGGAGCAAGAGTAATCATAACAGAAATTGATCCTATTTGTGCTTTACAAGCTGCAATGGATGGTTTTGAAGTTAAAAAAATGATTCATGCTGTCGAAGAAGGAGACATCATTGTTACTGCTACAGGAAACAAAGACATCATCGATGCTCAACATTTTGTAAAAATGAAGGACAAAGCCATTGTTTGTAATATCGGTCACTTCGATAACGAAATTAATATGGCTTGGCTAAATAAAAATTATGGCCATACAAAAGATGAAATAAAAGCTCAAGTTGATAAATATACAATTGATGGAAAAGATGTGATTCTACTAGCAGAAGGTAGATTGGTTAATCTTGGATGTGCCACAGGTCACCCTTCTTTCGTTATGTCAAACTCATTTACAAATCAAACGCTTGCCCAATTAGAGCTTTGGACCAATACCGCTGCCTACGAAAATAAGGTGTACATGCTTCCAAAACATTTAGATGAAAAAGTTGCAAGACTGCATCTTTCTAAAGTTGGTGTTGAGTTAGAGGAAATGACTGACGAGCAAAGTAATTATGTTGGCATCAAAAAAGAAGGCCCATATAAGCCAGAATACTACAGATATTAATCGAAAAATTAAGAATAATTGAAGGCCTTGTTTTATAACAGGGCTTTTTTATTTCTCTGAAATTCTGTTGTTGTAAAACTTAATAAATCTAATATTCATTTTACTAAAAACTTTCGATTGGTTTTTTAGGCTATAATTGTTTCCTCCAATTATGAAGTCTATTAATCTCATAAACCCAATGTTGTGACTGTTTGGAAATGGATAATCCAACTTGTTAAATAACTTATCTACAACAATCCAATGAGTGTCTTCATCTCCTTTTACAAGGAAAAAATAATTTCCATTTTCGATCATCTCAATTGCCTCTTCCTCTAAACAAATAAGAACCGAATAATCTCCGGCTAGAAACTTATGAACAGCTTGACTCTCTATAAAACAAAAGTGTGAAAAATTATATGTATGCTTCATTGCTTCCATAACGTTTTCCTTGTATGTTAACCTTTCTAGCTTTAACTCTTCTATTCGATCCTTGAGTACAATATAATTTTTATCCTCTACATTGGTTTGGCTCAACATGTCCTGATAAGCATCAAGTGAATTTTGTTTCATATCTAACCTTACAATCAAGACTCCATTTTTAAGCATTTCGATTTTTGAAGAACCTGTATTCTGGACATCTTGGGAAATTACTGGAAATGCCCCTATTAAAGTAAGGGTAAAATAGATGAGGAATTTAAAAACCATTTGCTGTGATTATAACTTCAAATTAAAGGCAATTATATTGCAAAAATGTTAACATTCTCTTATTGATTGCATTTTAATTGTCCTTAAGACAATTGATTTTTAATCTTGCAGTAGCTTTTTAAAGCATAATTACAATCAACGCAGTTAATTGATATTTTTGTACCGTAAAAACAAATAAATATGCAGGCATCTATAGACATTGAAGCATTAAATCAACAAATTATCATTGAAAGTGCATTTCTTGACCAAATTAATGTGTCAACATCTAAAATTATTGTTGGACAAGAGAAAATGGTTCAAAGACTTATGTTAGGTCTTTTGGCTAAAGGACACGTATTGTTGGAAGGTCTTCCTGGACTGGCAAAAACACTTTCTATCAAAACCCTTTCTCATGCTATAAATGCTAAATTTAGTAGGATACAGTTTACTCCCGATTTACTTCCAGCAGACATCCTAGGAACCATGATCTTTAACCCAAGTAAAAATGACTTTACGGTAAGGAAAGGACCAATATTTGCCAATTTTATCCTTGCCGATGAAATCAACAGAGCACCTGCAAAAGTGCAATCTGCTCTGCTTGAGTCCATGCAGGAAAAACAAGTAACCATAGGAAAGGAAACATTCAAATTACAAGAACCTTTCCTTGTATTGGCTACCCAAAACCCAATTGAACAAGAAGGTACTTATCCACTACCAGAAGCCCAAGTAGACAGGTTCATGCTAAAAGTTAAAATAGAGTATCCCAATATTGATGATGAAAGACAAATTATCAGAAGAAGCATAAGTGGAGAAACAGAGCAACAAGTACTCCCGGTTATTGAACCGGAAGTTATTTTAAAGGCAAGAGAGCTCGTGAAAAAAATATATATGGACGAAAAAATTGAAAGCTATATCCTAGATATAGTATTTGCAACACGAAATCCTGAAAAATATCATCTAAATAATTTAAAGGGACTAATTTCCTATGGTGCCTCTCCAAGAGCAAGTATTAACCTTGCTATTGCAGCTAAAGCTCAAGCTTTTATTAACCGTCGTGGATTTGTTATACCTGAAGACATCAGGAATATTTGTCCAGATATTCTACGACACAGAATAGGTTTGAGTTATGAGGCTGAGGCAGAAAATATAAGTCAGGAAGATATCATCAAGCAAATCATTAACACCATTGAAGTTCCTTAATCGGATATAACATGGATGCATCTGAAATTCTAAAAAAAGTAAGAAAAATTGAGATTAAAACCAAAGGTCTCAGTAAACACATCTTTTCCGGAGAATATCACTCCGCTTTTAAGGGACGAGGCATGTCATTTGCGGAAGTAAGGGATTATCAATATGGTGATGATGTAAGAAATATTGACTGGAATGTAACAGCAAGAACCGGTGAGCCACACATAAAGGTATTTGAAGAAGACAGAGAATTAACCGTCATGCTTATGGTTGACATAAGTAAATCATCTGTGTTTGGGTCTTCAAATCAGTTCAAAAGCGAAACCATAGCAGAAATAAGTGCAATCATATCTTTTTCTGCTATTACTAACAATGATAAAGTAGGAGCAATTTTATTTACGGACACCGTAGAAAAATATATACCTCCTAAAAAAGGGAAATCTCATATTTTAAGAATTATAAGAGAGATCATCTATTTTGAAGCTCAATCCAATAAAACAGATTTGAATCATGCTTTGGTTTATCTCAATAACATAATGAAGAAAAGAGCCATAGTATTTGTTCTTTCTGATTTCATCTGCGACGAATATGACAAGTCCCTATCCGTTGCTCAAAAGAAACATGATATCATCGGCTTACACATCTATGATAAGTGGGAAAAAAATCTTCCAGAAATTGGTTTGATTAATTGCATTGATCCAGAGACAGGTCAGGAATTTACCCTAGACACTTCAAACAAAAAAATCCGTAAAAAATATGAACTCTACTTTAATAAAAATCAAGATCAATTTAATGAACTTTTCAAAAAAAACAAACTTGATCGGATAAGCATTAATAATCATGAGGATTATGTTAAAACGTTGCTTCATTTTTTTAAAAAGAGGTCTTCATGAAAACAATAGCTTTAGTCCTGGTATCACTTTTCATCTACTGTAGTTGTATCGGTCAAGTTACAAGCTCAATAAAACTAGATAGAGATAGCATAGGCATAGGCGAATCTGTTAAAATATCTGTTGAGCTAGTGTTTGATCAAAGCGTAGGTGAAATATCCATTAATTATCAAAATTATGACTCTCTTAGATCTCAATACGAATTGCTGCCAGATAGTATTGAATATTTTGCTGAATTGGAATGGCACGGTAAATACAGTAATGGGTCCTATCGGGAAAGCATTAACTTAAAGAATCTTTCTAGATTAACAAATGGAGTCTTTTTTTTTACTGACACTTTAGAAATTACCGTTTGGGATCATGGTGTATTCTCAATTCCTCATCCTATAATATCTGGAGCCTCAGTTCAGCAAATTCAAAGCCCTTTACTTATGGTCACCTTTCCAGATGAGATTGTTAATCCCGATACAAGTTCAATGATCCTTCCAATTAAAGATATCCTTACCGAGTCCAAATCATTTAAAGACTACATTTGGATTTTGTATTTCTTATTATTTACTGCCTTAATCTTTTTTGGTTTTAATTTAATTAAGAGAAGAAAATCATTCATTGCGCCAATTAAACCAATTAAAGTAACTCTACCTGCGCATGTTATTGCCTATGAAAGACTAGATGCACTTAGAAAGGAAAAACTCTGGGAGATAAATCAGATAAAAGAATACCAAAGTGCTCTAACATTTGCAATTCGTGAATACCTAGAAAACAGATTTAACATTCCTGCCCTTGAATCAACCACTGATGAAATAAGGTCAGCACTAAAAAACATTAATTTCTCAAGTGAATTGACTGGAGAATTAATTGAAGTATTACAAATTGCGGACCTGATAAAATTTGCCAAAGCAGAACCTCCTGGAAATATTCACGAAAGCTTTTTGCGCAAAGCAGAAAATTTTATTGAACAAACGAAAAAAAAATTAAGCCTTGAAGAAGAAACTAAAATAAAAGAAGACTATAAGGTATACATCAAATTATTAGAAGAGTATAACAGAAAGGTCAAATGATAGGAAATTACGAATTATATCATCCTTGGTTTCTGTTATTGCTATTATTAGTTCCAATAATGTGGTGGTGGCAAAAAAGCAAAATAAATCAAGAATTTAAAATCATCATACCCCACCTTGAAGGTCTTGGAAATATTAAAAGTGCTCGCTCAATTGCTTATAAATACCTTTACATACTTAGGTATGTTGGCCTAATAGCTCTGATAATAGCTATGGCTAGACCACGCCAAATACTTAAAGAGGAAGAGATTAAAGCCGAAGGTATTGATATTATACTTGTCATGGATTTATCCTCTAGCATGCTCGCAAGAGATTTTGACCCTGACAGACTAACGGTAAGTAAAGAGACTGCCAAGAAATTTATAGATAAAAGACCATATGATCGAATTGGCTTAGTCGTATTTGCTGGTGAAAGTTTTACACAAAGTCCACTAACTACTGACCATAGAATTGTTAAAGAATTTCTTTCATCTGTGGAATCAGGTCTATTAGAAGATGGAACTGCTATAGGAATGGGACTTGCTTCAGCAGTAAATAGATTAAAGGATAGTAAGTCCGATAGCAAAGTTGTGATATTGCTTACGGATGGGGTAAACAATGCAGGATACATTAAACCTATGACAGCAGCTGAAATCGCAAAGGAAATAAATGTAAAAGTTTATACAATAGGTGTCGGCACTATGGGAGAAGCTATATCGCCTATAAGCAGACGCAGTGATGGGAGATATATATTCGGGCTTTCAAGAGTTGAAATAGATGAAGAACTGTTAACTGAACTTTCGGAACTTACAGGTGGCAAATATTTCAGAGCTACCAATGAACAAGGACTCGAAGATATTTACTCAGAAATCGATAAACTTGAAAAAACAGAAATCGATCTAAAAATTTACAAACGATACTCAGAAGAATTTAGAGTATTTCTACTGTTCGGATTGATCTTCATTGCTTTGGAGTGGCTATTAAAAAACACAATCCTCAAAACAATTCCATAGAGATATATTATCTTTATTCTTAATGTATAAAAGTTTCATCTTTTTACTTTTCTTTATTCAGAGTTTGTTCTGTAACGCAAACACGGATTTCTATTATGTAGATTATAATGCAAAAGTTAGTGAGATATACCAGGATATCATTTGCTTAAAGCTAATAAAAGCCAAGAAAGACCTAACTGATTTAAAAATTAAACAAGAACATAATCTTGCCATTTTACATCTCGAAAACTACATCGACTTTCTAGATTTATTTATAAGTGAGGACTCCAAAATCTTTGATAAACTTAAAAAAAACAAAGCAAAAAGGATTCACTTAATCAAAAAACATCTTCCTCAAGACAATGCCTATAGGAACTTTCTTCTTGCTGATATAAACTTACAGTGGGCATTGGTAAGATCCAAACAAGGTGAATTTTTAAAGGCAGGACAAGAGTTGTATTTAGCGTATCAATATCTTCTAGCGATTCAAAACAATTTCCCATCATTTGTTTATCACAAAAAGACATTAAGCTGTATCCATGCAATTGTTGAGTCGTTTAATCTACCCATTATTCTGAAACAAATATTCAACTTAAATTCATCTATTGACCTAGCAGAAAGTGAGATAGAGTCGTTTATTCTAAATCAAGAAAACAACATCTTCACAACTGAAGCAAACATTATATACAGTTATATTTTAAACTATCAGAAACTTGAGCATAAGAAAGCCTTAGATCATATTCAGACGATTGAGATAAGTCCCAGTAAAAGCCCTTTAATCACATTTCATGTCGCACAATTGGCACAGCAAAGTGGAGAAAATGAACTTGCTCTGCAGGTATTGAAGCAATCACCAAAAAATGTAGATTATGCTAATTTCCCCTACCTTGATTTTATGGTAGGCCTTTGTAAGTTACGAAAGTGTGATCAATCAGCCGAAGAAGAATTCAAAAGTTTCATTCAAAACTTTAATGGCAATCACTATATCAAGGAAGCCTATCAAAAGCTCGCTTGGTCTGCTATTATTTTTGATCAGGACGAATCAAAGTATAAACATTATATATCTAAGGTTAACGAAAGTGGAAGTTCAATGCTTGATGGAGATAAAGCGGCACAAAAAGAATACGAACAAGAGGAAATTCCAAACAGAGACCTTTTGATCGCTAGGGTATTATTCGATGGTGGTTACTACAATCGAGCATTGAATCAATTGAACAAATATGAGAAAACAACAATTGCAAATAATGATCAGATTCTATATAGAAAAGCAAGGATTTATCAGAAAATGAAAAACTATAATCTAGCGATTGAATTGTATACAAAATTACTAGATAACAATTCGTCAGACGGCAACTACATATATTGCAATGCTTCTTTACAATTAGGTATATTAAATGAAAATTTGGGCCAACATTCACTTGCCAATAAGTTTTACCAAATTTGTTTAGAATATAACCCAGAAATTTATAAGAGAAGCCTACACCAAAAAGCGAGGTCTGGAATCGACCGTATTGAAAAATGGTAAGTACACCAAACTTTTTTGACGACTTACCATTAACACCCTTAATATTGAGAATTTAGATTTTACTAAATTAAGAGTCAAAAATAAGACATGCCCCACCCTAATTCAATGATTAGCCGTCTATATAAGCCTGTATGACAAGTCTTTTACATTTAATCACTCATTATTAAGTCTATAAATGATTTTATCAAACAATCCTCTAAAGGCAGACTATGTATATTACACTTTTAAAGACCGAATTATATAAGTAACTTAGATAACAAAAGGTCTCTAAACTATAAATGCCCATTCATTATACACAACATATCGTCTCTTTATATGTCCTAATCATTGTAGGTATCCTAATTATACCATTTCAATCTTTAGCCCAAAACAATTGCATGGATATTCCTGAAATAGGAGGTTCAACATGTATTGGATGTGCTCCTAGTGGATGGGATGTTTGGCTTTTAACACCAGACATTGTAAATGGTAGTAATTGGTTAGCTTGTGCTTTAAATGGTGTCGGTACCTCACCTAGTGGTGGTAATATGATCATATTGGATGGAAGCCCTTCAAATGTTGAGGGTGTTTCCACGGAAATTACTGGTTTAATTCCTGGAACAACATATAATATTGGATTTTACTGGACAGAGGCTATTGCGCAATGTGGACTGTTATCTTACGGTGGAGGAAGTTTATCTGTTACTGTAGGAACATCAAATTATACTTTCTCAGGAGCAGATGACTGGCAACTTGCAGAAATCTGTTATACAACTCCAACTTCAACTCTTGAAATTTTCTTAACAATAGAGACGTCTTCTCCAGGCTTAATTGTTATAGATTCCGGAATTTGTGAAGAATATGAAACATGCTGTAATCTTACTCTAATAGCTGAAACTGAATATGAATTGTGTCCTGGTGTACCTATGGTTTTCGAAGCGGATTACTGGGAAGAAACCGGTAATGTCACGGTAGAATGGATCAGTGATCCAGATTCAGGTCTCGATTTAATCGATGATAGATTTAGTTTAAATCCCAATTTTCTTTTTCCAGCAACAACTGATTTTGAGGGTGACCAGTATATTTATACTCTAGCTGTTACAGACGATGTCTGTACAAGAGAATCTGAAGTGATTGTAACCGTTCTACCAAGTGAAATTCCAGACTTCGATGTCAGAATATGTGATCAATTTGAAGATTTTCAACTTCCAACAACATCAGATGATGGCTATACAGGAGTATGGCAAGGGAATTTTGACTTTGAAAACCTTGGTGGATCTATAGAGGAGTATCTTTTTATTCTTGACCCGAATCAAAATAATTGCATAGAGAAAGCCACTTATTTCTTTGAAATTGAGGCCTCACCTGCAAGTACTTTTATCTTACCTGTAGATTATTGTCAAATAGATCCCAAAGAATTTGATCTACCATTGGTTAGTGAAGAGGGCTTTGTTGGAATTTGGGATTTTAATCTAATATCACCAGAAAATTTAACACCAGACTTTTACACGTTTAACTTTTATCCAGATTTAGAGATTAATTGTGCCGAAGATTATGAGTATGAATTTGAAATAAGTCTCCCTGATTCCTTAACTTTTCAAATCCCAAATTCGTTTTGTATATCACAAAGCGATTTTCTCTTACCCAATGTTTCACTAGAAGGAATTCAGGGGCGTTGGAATACTGATTATATTGAAATCTCAGAAGTTGGAACACAAGAGATTGTTCTATTTACGCCAGAAGATATTGCGGATTGCTATTTTGAATATGAACACCAATATACCATAACTGAAAACCTTGAAAGCAGTTTCAATGTTCCAGATTCCATTTGCAGAGGAACAGAATACTATGAATTTCCAAATATAAGTATTGAAGGATATGCAGGTTTATGGACCCCTCCAAGAATTGCTTTTGATACAATACAAGTAGAATCTATTTCTTCCACTTGGACACCTTTTCCAGGTCAATCTGATTGTTTGATTGAAACACAATTAGAAATTATTATCGAAGCTGAAGATTCGTTAAGCTTTTCATTGCAAGAGAGCTATTGTAAAAGCTCTGGATTAGTTTATTTGAATGGGTTCAATAACCCTGATAATATTCCTGGAAATTGGAGTATTGATTCCATTGATACAGAATCTCTCGCAGCTGGATCATATCAATATGAATTCTATCCTTTAGATGAATATTGTTTTGTTAGTTATTCGTATTCTTTTGATATCCTGCCTTTAGAATATCCAAGTTTTAATTTACCTACCGAATTATGTGCTTCTGAAGATGCTTTAATATTGCCTACAATTTCTGATAACGGTTATTCAGGAAATTGGACAATCCCATCTATAGACCCGTCATCAACAAGCCAAGGTGTTATCACTTCAACATTTATTCCGACAGCTGGTCAAGAGTTATGTTTACAAAATATTGATCTAAGTTTTTTAGTTGATATTAAAATTGATCCTGTTTTTGATTTGCCCCAATCAATCTGCTCTACCAACGGACCATTTACCTTTCCAGTAAACTCATTAAATAATGTAGGTGGCTCATGGACCATCCCATTTGTTGACTTTATGATTATAAATGATCTGCAAATCTCAAATACTTTTATCCCAAATGACTTAGAATGCTACAATGAAATTACAGTCAACTTAGAGTTGATAAGATTAGATTTAATTGAATTAAATCTAAATCAGGCCAGTGACTGCAATAGTAACGATGGAGAAATTATATTAAATTTTCCAGATCCGAATTTCGAATATAGCATTGATGATCAGTTAAGTTGGAATCAAAACCAACTCATTTCAAATTTGGAAGCAGGGGATTACACGATATTGATACGGTCCACTATTGAACCCAGTTGCAGTATTTCATTTCCTATTACAATAATAGAACCTCCAATCCCACTTATTGAGCAGATTATAATTACAGATATAAATGATTGTGATGTAAGCAATGGTATAATCGAAATTATTTCAAATGAAAACAATTTAGAGTTCTCGATTGACGATGGTGATAATTGGCAAGTTGGCAATTTATTTGAAAATCTTGATGCTGATAATTATATGGTCCAAATAAGAAATATTGCCTCACCTAATTGTATCTTTTATGATACTGTTACAATTAGTGCTTTTCCACTAACTGAAATATTAGATATACAGATTTTAAATGTTTCAGATTGTACATTGTCAGATGGTGAGATCAATATAGATGCCCTTGGTATTGATTTAGAGTATTCTATTGATAATGGTTTAACCTGGCAGAGTCTTTCTAGTTTTGCAAACCTATCCAATGGTATATATCAAGTTTTAGTAAGATCATCCATTGCACTTAATTGCCTTGCTGCTGAGGAGGCTTTAATCACCCGTCTTGAATTTCCATTAATCCAAATGGTTGAAGTTATCAATCCCAGCGATTGTAAACAAGATGATGGAATAATCATGGTTTATGCTGAAGGTCTAAATTTAGAGTATTCAATAAATGGTGGGACGAACTGGCAGTCTTCAAGTAATTTCACAAATTTAGCTGAAGGAAACTATAATATTGTTGTGAGAGAACAAGGAACAATATTATGTCAATCTGAGATTAATGCCATTCTGACTGATCCAGAAATTCCAGTAATTGAAGATATACAACTCATTAATCCTGGTACTTGTTTTTTAGAAAGTGGAGAAATCAATATTACAAGTACTTCCGTATATGAACTTGAATATTCTATAGATGGTGGAATTTCCTTTGTAAAGTCAGGAGAATTCAGTGGGCTTTCTTCTGGTGAATATCAAGTTATTATACGGCCAGTAGATTTTGTAGCTTGTCAAATTGATACGGTTGTTTCATTAGGATTGGACAAAGAAACTATTAGTATAATAGATTATACAATAACTCAACCTAGTGATTGCATAAGTGATGATGGTTCTCTTGATATTAATGTTGATATTCCAAATTGTGAATACTCTATAGATGGAGGCTTTAACTGGCAAACTTCTGGATTTTTTGATCAGCTTACTGAAAGTAGCTACACAATAGATATTAGAAGACTTCTCACTAATGATTGTTCGACACAGTTTGAATTTTCTATTACATATCCACCCTGTCCTTGTGGCAATATTGAAGTAGAAACAACTGTAAATCATATCTCCTGTGCATCCGAAAGCTCAGGGTCCATTGAATTATCGAATATCACAGGATTACTTCTGCCGAATTCTTACTCCATTCAATGGAGCACTGGTGTAGAAGATCAAAACTCTATCCAAAATCTTAACAGCGGTTGGTATGACTTCACTATTCAGTACGATAAAAATTGTAGTTATGAAGAATCTGTATTTATCGAACCACATAACCCTATAGGCTTTGAGTTAACTTTTAATAATCTTACTTGTACTGATGAAGGAAGCATTGCTGTTATTAACTATTCAGGAGGCACTGGCGATCTTGAATTTTCAATAGACGGTGTTAGTTTTAACAGTAACCCATCATTTGAGAATTTAAGTCCTGACAATTATGATGTTTTTGTAATGGACCAAATGGGTTGTATGAAATCTAAAACAGTGTCGATTAGATCAGAATTAGAACTTGATTTATTTATAAGTCCTTTTGAATCCACGTTAATTAATGAAACTATCTTAATTGAACCCGAAGTCTATCCAGAATTGATAGACAGTTTTGAATGGTCTCCGAATAATGGAATTCAGAATCCAAATTCAATTAACGCTATTTTCTCTCCTGATGAAACGACTATTTATAGCCTATCGGTTTACTTAGGTCAATGCGTTGAAACGAGAGATATTGAAATAGAAGTAGTTGATAATCGCGACATCTATTTAGGCAATATTTTTTCGCCGAATAGAGATGGTAATAATGATGATTTATTCATACAGACTGCTGAAGAGTTAGATGTCGAAATTCAAAGCTTTGATATTTTTGATCGTTGGGGCAATAATGTATTTAGTAGTATTAATTCAGAAATTAACAATCCTTCCATTGGTTGGGATGGTTACTTTAATAATAGAAAAGCAGAAATTGGCGTTTATACTTATGTTATAAGTTATTTGCTTCGGGGAAACAAACAAGTAAAGCATGGTCAAGTTAGTTTAATAAGGTAAATAAAAGCCCCTCAAGGAGGCTTTTATATTTTTTAAACTATTGGTTATAATTGACTATCTAATACCGTGCATTAATCTCTTTAACAATGGATGAAGAAGAAGCGAAATAATTCCTAATCCAATTGGAACTATTGTGAATATCAGGAAGAATGTAGAAAGGCTGTATTCAGCAGTAATCTTCTCAATATCTCCACCTACATAATGTGCAAGCTTATTTCCGATAGCAATTGCTAAATAATAGACTCCAAACATAAATGCAATCATCCGCGTTGGTATCAACTTACTCAAATACGATAATCCCATAGGTGATAAACAAAGCTCTCCTAGCGTATGGAATAAGTAGGCAAGTACCAACCATGCCATACTTAATTTAGCGGATTCCGCACCTGAAGGTACACTCCATGCCCCCATAGCTAAGAACCCAAAACCCAAACCTAAAAGTGCTAGTCCTAAGAAATACTTTACAGATGCCGGTGGATTGTATTTACTATCCCACCACTTAGTAAATAATGGCGCAAAAATAATAATGTATAATGAGTTGAGAATGGCGAACCAAGTCACATCAACTTCTGTAGTCTCAGCACTGTATTCAAGTGTAACTTTATAAATAATAATCCCCCAAACAATCACAAAACTAAATCCCAAAATAATATTTGAGGTGCTAATCCTTTTCCAAGTTTGACCAAACAATTTAATCAGTACATAAGTGATTATTAAAAGAGGAATCACTGTAACTGAAAAGTTTATAATTCTAAAGACAGTGGCTGCCCCTCCTTCTAAAATTCTATCTGTAAAATCCCTTGTGTATATCGGTAAAGATCCAGCCGCTTGCTCAAATGCAGCCCAAAAGAAAACCGTGAAAATGCAAAATATACCAAAAGCGATCAGTCGATCCCTTTCTATACGTTCATATCTTGGAAGTCTTACAAGCAACAAAACAATAAATGAAATAGCGGCAACCAAAGCATAAAACAAAGAATTCTCCATGCCCGCAACAGTAAGATTAAAGGTATCAATACCACCAATTTTACTCAACGGATCATTTATTATAAAAATAAATGCGGATACTGTAAATACCGCTATAAGTACATAATCAATGATCTGAAAATGATTAAGTTTTGCTTGACGATTTACCCCTTGGTCATCAGAAATCATCATTCTGTCCTCAAGATCTTCTTTAGTAGGCTTTCTACCAATATCTCCAAAAAGTGGTTGTGCAAAATAAAATTGCAACATTCCTAAAAGCATGAATATCCCTGCTAAACCAAAACCATAAGACCATCCTACATTTTCACCAACCCATCCACAAAGTAAAATACCTAAAAAGGCTCCTGCATTGACGCCCATATAAAAGATATTATATGCTCCATCTTTCTTTTCATTATGGCCCTCATACATTTTTGATATTATTGAGGTCATATTTGGTTTGAAAAAACCGTTCCCCAATATCAAAAACGCAATACCAATATAGAGAAAGGTCGGTGTCTCGACTGCCATAGATGCATGTCCCAGTGTCATGAGTAAGGCCCCAACTACAACTGCCATTCGATAACCTATTTTTTTATCTGCAAGATATCCACCCAAAAGTGGCGTCAAATAAACTAATAATGCATAGGTACCCAATAAAGAAAGTGCCGCCTCAGTAGACCAGCCCCAACCGGGATTATCACCGGCAATGGCTCCCGTCAGAAATATAACTAGTATCGCTCTCATACCATAGTAAGAGAAACGTTCCCACATTTCAGTAAAAAACAGAACAAACAATCCCGCAGGATGACCTAACACTTTTGATTCAAAATAATCTTCTTTCACAGTACTCATTATATAATGTTTTCCTATCTAATATTTCTAATTTGCTATTTCAAATCCTTCTGCTTCATCATTGTCACTCAAGACAAGATCTTCAGCACCATGGGTAAGTCTTTTCAAAGGCTTTAACAGAGCCAAAACAAGACCACCAACCAACACAGTGAATATAACTATGCCAGTAAAAATAGTTATCTCTCCAGCATCTGCCGCCGATTCGCCAATTAATCCGGCTACTTTGTTACCAATACCTGTAGCTGCAAAGTATGCTCCCATCATAAACGAGGCATATTTAACCGGAGCTAGTTTAGTAATGAACGATAAGGCAACAGGCGAAGCACATAACTCGCCTATTGTATGGAAAAGATAAGCTAAAACCAACCAGTACATTGCAGAAGAACCTGTAGCTTCATATTCTTGGGCAGCAAATCTCATAAAAATAAATCCAGATCCCATTATAATAAGACCTATGGCCATTTTAAATAAACTAGAGCCTTCTTTCCCCTTATGTTTCCATTTATACCAAAAGCCTGCAACAGATGTACCTAAAATGATTATAAACAATGCATTCAAGGACTGAAATACAGAAGCAGGAATTTCAAAAGGGTAAGTTGTTATCACATATTCTTTTAATAAAAGAAATACTATAAGTGTAACCACAGTTAGAAGCGCCCAATATTTAGCAACAGAATTTTGTTTTTGCCAAGCCATTATAGCCTTATAACCTGTAAATAACATTGGAATAATAAATATCAAATTGATTGTTAACATAGACGCAAACCGATCAGTATTTGATTTAGTATATAGATTCATTAAACCGCCAGCTTGCTCAAATGCACCCCAAAAAATAATAATTAGCAAAAAAGAAAGAAACATAACCAACATTCTATCCTTTTCAACTTTAGTTAAAGGAGTATTCATAAGTTCTTTATCGGGATTTTCATTCGACCCTAAAAAATTACCAACTTTTACTAAATATTTTTGTCCCCACTGATATGTTAGCATTCCTGCTAGCATTCCTATACCGGCTAGACCAAAGCCATAGTGCCAACCAATTGTTTCTCCAATGTAACCAACGATTAAACTAGATAAAAATGCTCCTACGTTGATACCAATATAAAAGATAGTAAAACCACTATCCCGACGGTCATCACCGGGAGCATATAGTCCACCTACCATAGTGGAAATATTAGGTTTTAATAATCCCACACCAATGATTATCAATCCCAATCCGGTATAAAATGCCCACTCTTGCTGGATCGCTAATATCGTATGTCCCACGACAAGTGTCCATCCTCCATAGAGAACAGCTTTCTTCTGCCCTACAAATTTATCAGCTATAATACCTCCAGGAATCGAAGCAACGTAAACCAACATCGTATACCATCCATATAAAGCCAATGCTTCAGGATCTGTCCATCCCATTCCAGGGTTGGAGTCTACCGTTCTTGCTGTGATATAAAGTACTAGGATAGCTCTCATACCGTAGTATGAAAATCTCTCCCACATTTCTGTAAAAAAAAGAATGTACAGACCTATGGGATGCCCAAAAAGCTGTGGTTGGTTTTCAAAATTATTGTTCATTGTTTAAAGTTTCGATTAGTGCGTCTAAAATAAATTAATTAATGGATAATGAAGTTTCTCACAAGACATAATTGCACACTTTTATGACTGTCTTAAGATCGTTTTGGAAAGATTAACAGAAGGGAATAAAAAAAAAGCATAGTCGAGGTAAAGAGTTAAAGTTGGTTTAATACATTCGAAAATCCTAGCCTTAGATAATACTTAATCTTTTTCCCAATACCTCTTTATGACTATGCTATACTGTCTATATAAGACTTAATCTACTCTAAAATAGAAATTCTGTTTTACATCTCAAGTGGTAAAAATCATATAAGGAATTTGTATAATCTATAGTTGATTGTATTTTGCAAAAATCAAAACAACAAATAAAAGCTAATTCATGAGTATTTCTTCATTAGATTCGATGCGTAATGTCCACCCACTGGACTTGAATATTTCTTCTAACAATGCCAAAATCTGAGTTTTTTGCTCTTCGGCTTGGTCGAACAAATCTGAGTTTGAAATCATCTTAATAGCGTGAGCTTTCGCCTTTTTATTGATCTGAGTTAAATCATCTCCAGTAAAGCTGTTAAATAGACCTTCATTTATATCGTAATAATCCAATTCATGATCTACTGACAATATTTCTGCTTTAGGAAAAGACTTTAATTGAATTTGTTTTTTCTCATCATCAATTATAAATTCAACTTTTTCAAAATCATAACCTATAGAAACCTTTGCTTTTACACGAACCAGTGCTTTTTTTCTTAAAATATTTATATCCCAGTAGTTATACTGCTTATAGTCATACAGCTCAGATATATTTGCCTCTAAGGCAACAAGTTTAAAAACTTTAGCTACCTTATCTAGTATTAACTCAGAATTTTCTTCCTCATAAGACTTAAAAAATTCCGTTCTTTTTCCCCAAAAGAAGCCTGCCGATAAAACGAGGACCAGAATGGTTAAGAGTATTAAGGCACTGGTAAGCTTTTTCATCTTTTACTATAGATTATAAATGAAAAATAATAAATCGGTAAGCCATTTTTGTTTATAGCTTTAATAATAAGCTAAATTTCAATTCATTTTATTGCATAGAAACAATTGTCATTTGAATTTTAATGCGCTAGTATTATAAATGATAACTTGCAAAAAAAAGCATTTGGCAAAAAATTCAAAAATAATAGGAATAGACCCAGGCACTAATGTGCTGGGATATGCTATCCTTGATATACAAAACTCCAAGCCCATAGTTCAAGATATCGGCGTCTTAAAACTTAAATCTTTCAAAGATCACCAAACCAAGTTAAAAGAAATATTTCTCCAACTTCAGGAAATCATTGAAACCTATTTACCAACACATATGGCTATTGAAGCCCCATTCTATGGCAAAAATGTACAATCAATGTTAAAACTTGGACGAGCACAAGGGGTGTCGATGGCTGCAGCTATGACCATGGGATTGTCAATTGTAGAATATTCGCCTAAAAAGATTAAACAGTCGATTACAGGCAATGGAAATGCATCAAAAGAACAAGTAGCTGCACTATTGTCCAAAATGCTTGACTTTACAATTAATGAACATTATTATGATGCTACCGATGCCCTAGCGACGGCATTATGTCATTATCATCAAATAAAATCTGGTAGACCCGTTTCTTCTTCAAGTTCAAATTCCTGGAAAAAATTTGTTCAGGACAATCCCAAGAGAGCCAATAAATAGTAATTTATTCGAATGCAGAAGAAATATTTGTTGCAATAGTCTTAAATTCTTCAGTACTCAATTCCAATGGTTTTCTGGAAAACTCCATATCTTTCATTTCATTGATTGGAATCAAGTGTATATGAGCATGTGGAACCTCTAAACCCATAACAGTTAGACCAATTCTTTTGCAAACAATTACCCTTTTCATTGCTTTGGCCACCCGTTGAGCAAATTTTATTAAACCTGCTAATTCATCTTCTTCTAGATCAAAGATATAATCAATTTCATTTTTAGGAATCACAAGACAATGTCCCTTTTGCAAAGGACGGATGTCTAGAAATGCAAAATACTTATCACTTTCTGCCAGTTTGTAACAAGGTATATCACCCTTGACAATTTTGGAAAAAATAGAGGTCATTACAAGGAAATTTCTAAAATTTTAAATTGCATAATGCCACCTGGTGTATTTATTTCAGCGGTATCACCTACTTCTTTACCCAGTAAACCCTGACCAATTGGAGAATTAACAGAAATTTTTCTTTCTTTCAAATTGGCTTCTGTTTCTGAAACAAGTTTATACGTTATCTCCTTTTTCATTTTTAAGTTCATAAGCCTAATATTTGAAAGGATTGTAACCTTAGAAGAATCCAATTCACTTTCATCAATTATCCTTGCTTTAGCCATTGCCTTTTCCAATTCATTTATCTTCGCTTCCAACATCCCTTGAGCATCCTTAGCTGCATCGTACTCAGCGTTCTCTGATAAGTCACCTTTCTCCCTAGCTTCGGCAATTGCTTTAGCAGCCTCAGCACGTCCAGTCGATTTTAAATCCTCAAGTTCTGCCCTGAGCTTATCATATCCTTCCTTGGTCATATAACTATAAAGTGACATAATCCTATCTTTTCTTATGTGTTTAATAAAATTCAAAAAGAACGCTCCCACAATTAGTGGAAACGTTCTCTTATCTCTACAAAGGTATATATTTCTTAAAAAACTTTCCTAAAATGAAAGTCTCACAGAGAAATTATGGGTACCACGGAAAGGATTAGTGGCTCTATAACCATAATCTATTCCTATTTTATTCTTCCCAGATTTATTGAATGGCAACTCAATTGTTGCGCCTGCTGCTACACCTGAATATAGGTTTCCAAGACTAGTACCTGAATCTCCAAAGTCACTTTTGTATCCTCCTCTTAACATAAACATTTCGTTAAAAGAAAACTCGAATCCTGCACCTATTTGATCTCTTGAAAATGCATTTGAAGTAAAATTGGCCAATGTTCTTAACATTATTTTTTCTGTAAAATGAAAATCATAACTAATGCCAATATTCAAAACAGAAGGCAATTCAAAATCTTCAGCTCTTTGATCGACAGAAATTGGAAAGGATAAGTTTCCTTCAGGATTATTTGTTTGAAATGTAAGACCTTGCCCTCCAAATCTCATTGGAGAACCAATATTTCTTAGGGATATCCCTAATCTAAAATTATCCTCTGCACCAGATACATATTGAACACCTGCATCTAAAGCAAAGCCAAAAGCACTTACATCAGCTGTAGATTCTGAGATAGTTCTAAACAAAAGACCTACTGATATTTTGTTTTCATATGTATACGCATAACCAAGTCCGAGGTTAAAAAATGAAGGAGAGAAAGTGGCTCCAGTTCCTTCTGGTTGTGCTGTAGTTGTGACAGGAATATCACCAAAATCAACAGACATCAAACTGACTGAAAATGCTCCATTATTTGACATTTTTTGTGCATAACCAATAGAATTTAGACGCAATGTAGACCCTTCATATAGTCTTGCATTTGAAATTACAAGCTCCTTACCATTGATCCTTCCGATTCCAGCAACATTTAATCGCATTGCTTCAACACCACCGATGGTAGATGTCGTCATCGTATGTAAGCCAGCACTTCTTGCCCAAGGGTTTAAAAGCAATTCAGCAGCGCCTGATTCACCTTGCCTATCTGGATTTCCTGCAAATACTATTGCAGATCCTAGAATAAGCATCATTAAACTCAATAAGATTTTTTTCATAGTTTCTATTACTTTATTCCAATTAAGGAAATCATTAGTATCAATTATTATAAGCCTGAAGGATCAAATTTCCTGTTTACACCAAACCATTTAATCGTTCTCTCCTCACCTAAATCAGGAGCTGCAATATGAATCAAGTAAACACCACCAGCAATAGGAATTCCTGCAGCATTCTGAAGATCCCATTCTATATCTGGCTTGGTTTGCCTATTCAAAACACCAGGATTAGCCCCTTCCTTTTGGA
Organism: Saprospiraceae bacterium; assembly: GCA_029262995.1. Classification (GTDB taxonomy): domain Bacteria; phylum Bacteroidota; class Bacteroidia; order Chitinophagales; family Saprospiraceae; genus RFSX01. Next base: position 31,055 of record JAJCYH010000013.1, read on the forward strand.
ATGATTGCTCTGCCCTTCTAAATTGCTTGATAAACTTACCATCTAATGAATAAATCGTAACAGTTGCTCTATCAGGAAGATTAGTAATCTTAACCGTATTGTTAAACTGATTTATCTCATAAGCTGAATATGCATAATAGGGATTAGGTGCAACATTTACATTTGCTAATGCTCCAGCATACTCCTCTTGTTCTAAATCAACAGCTTCCTTTCCTCTAATTTCAAATTGATACCTAGGAAATTCACCATCAACAATATTACATGTTCTTGGATTTAAGATATTAAAGAATGTCTCCAAGTTATATGGGTTCTCAACTCTTAATTTGATAATCAAATCATTTAGGATAACCCCTTCGCTGTAAGGTAACATTTCAACACCATCTGGCAATAACATCATAGAAGCCCATGTGATAGCCGGAAGTGCATCAATCTTATCAAAAGTATTTAAGCTTGGGTTATCCAATTTGTCGTGTAAGTCAGCACAACCATCATATTCTTGTCTAGTAACATAAATAAAATGATGTCCACCCATGATCACTTGTAGAGGCGTTGCATTTGCTGGATTTGGTATTGTATTTCCAGCAAATAACTCACTTGAAGGATTGAAAAGCATATCTCCTCCAATAGCTGGGAATAATCCATTTGCTTGCGGATCATCTGCTAAATCCTGATTAAAAACAGAATTCTCACCAAAGAAAATATTTAACCTTTTCCCTGTTTCTACATCAATGGCATACCCTGGGAACCAGCTATATCCAACTCCATCTCCATCAGATAAACCATCTTTTCCAACTGACTCAGACTGTCTTAAATCAAACATATCTGTTCCTCCAATAGTTTGTGGACCATTGGCAAAAATATAATCCTCAGATGCTGTCTCTACTACAATACATCTAGACCATTTGTCCTTATCCGAAGTCATTACAATATCCACATTGTTTAACCTCTGAATTCCTTTCTCTCTTACAAGTCTATGACTGGTATTTACTTTCCATGCAGGAGAAACATAAAATTGGTATTGTTCAGTTGTTGGTGGCGGAGTTGCTGCTGCAAGCCCAAATGGATAAAAATATCCTTGCCCTAAGTTGCTGTAACGTTGATTAGGATCTAATGCTTCATCAATTTCTGTTTCTGATGTCTTCAAGAAATTAAATATCGACCCTACAAATGGTGGAATTGGAAGGCCTACACCTCCATCTCGAACTGCTTGGAACCAATTGACTCCCTCTGGATCTGCATACTCCAAAGTTGCAGATAATGCACCGTTGCTAGGTACGCTAGTAACGCCAGCATCTTTAGTCTGAGAAATACCAACTGATATTCCATATTGAGGAATCAATTGCTCATTCAGTGCATCAATCGTTTTTTCAGAAGCAATAACTTCTCCTGTGTTTACTTCTGTCAATATCCATCTTGCACCAGGATCCATGGCACATACCGATCCACCTTGATGACTACCAATCAATTCTAGTTGGAATAGACCATCTTTAACACCTAAAGGATCGTAAATTTTAACATTTATTGGACCTCCACCTTCGACATAATTAAGTTCGCCATTAAATGAACCGTCGAGTATTGCTTCACGCATACCAGCTTCAAGTTCTAGGATATTCCCACCAACGCCAACACCTGAAAGTCTTGTTATTGGTAAACCTTCACCATACTGGGCATTCAGACCTCTATATACAATAGGTCTAGGTACTGCTTTATAAACTTTAATATTTCCTCTTCCTTCCAGATAAGGTTTTCTTTGAGTTAAAGTAGGGTTACCTGGTTCAAAGGTTGCATAGTTGTTATATCCATAAGCCACAACCATAAAGTAGTAATCAATATGATTTACCAAACGTGGATCACCATCTGAAAAAGCGTCTTCTGTAATCCTGAAAGTATGCTCAATACCATCATCGGCACCTTCAACTTCCTGCGTAAATGACCATATCAATTCCGTTGAAAATGGATTAGGGTCTGAAAGACTGCTCCAATTGTAAATTGAAGAAACTCCATTCTTAACATCCACTTGTCGGATTAATCTAGCTCTTGCTACATTATCAAGTTCTTGTGGAGATACATTTGGATTATACAGTTGATAAATTTTGTATCCCTCAAAAACATATTGTCTATCTACTTCAGGTATATCTTCATTAGATAAGATATCCAACTCTGCATATTCCTCTCTTGCATTATTAGATGCTAGTGAATCGTTAGATAAAACAAGTATTAATTCTCGATCCAATTCTACCAAGCAAATATCTGGTGCATCTGGTCCATCTATAATGTCAAAACAAGAATCAAATAGATTCTGTGCAATATCATCTGCTGCCTGAAGTCTACTTATATCAGGATTTGGATGAGGAACATCTGGAACCCAAACTACTCCTATAATTAATTCGTTTCTAGCTCCTGGCTTTAATAAGAATGGGCCTGAAGCTTGTACCGTTCTTCTATCACCAAAAGGCAATGACTGCTGAGACATTGACCATCCATTCGTTACATTTGGATTGTCTATGAAAGCATACCTAGTGGTCTGGTTATTCATTCCTGTTACATCAAACCCGGTACCTCCAACTGTTAAAGGAGTTCCGTCTCTCCAAATACCTCTTAAATAGTTATAAAATTCATCAGCAATTGATGGATCTTCGGTCTGTACGGGATTAGATCCCCCACCATTGTTATAATAAATAAATGATGACATACCCAACTGTACTTTAATGTCCGGTGGCTTGATATCCCCCAATTCTTGATTGAGTAGGAATAGTGTATCTCCAATCGAAAATCTGCTTGGATCAAACTCATCTCCAATGTTTACGACATGAAGTTCTCCCACACCTGGAGTTGATAAAATTCTTGGTGCAGTTGGTCCTCTGAAATAGTCAGTACCAACGACTGGAATCTCATCACAATAGGTTGGTATACCTCCACAGTCACAAGATCCTGCAACAGTGCCATCTAATGCATCTTGGTTATAAGTATAAGCCAAACTTCTTCCTACATCACAACCTGAATAATCATCTTGAGCACATCCTAAATCCGGATCAACCCACATTGCGAAATAAGTTTCCTGAATATCTGATGATGCTCTGTTAATCAATTTATACCTTTGAAAGGTCATATCATTGATTTCATCATTGGTTGCATAGGCAAAAGATTGTACTTGCACTTCCATATTTATTGCAGTACCCATTGTCAAAGAGTGAGGCCCACCAGCATCGTTATAAATCCAGAAAATCATTTCATCCGGAACCAATTCCTTTGCTTCTTTTCTTGTATCCGGTTCACATCCTCGAATGTCAATTACCGGGAAATCTCCCTTAGTAGGATTGTAACTGCCATCCTGATCTTCATCCCAATAGGCACCTAAACTACCTGCCCCAGTATTGGGAAGATCAAATCCATTTTTTTCAAAAAAGAATGGATTGCTATTGCCTGGCCAATATTTCACATTATCACTAATATCGTCTTCATCATATGGTTCGCCTAAAAAAATTGCAGCTTCATAATCTCTGATAGCCTTTTTTACTTCTTCGCCTAAAACTTTAAAAAATTTATCCCATTCCTGACAAATGGGTAAATCAGTCAAACCAGTTTCTGGGTTTAGAGGTCCGGGGTAAAAATCCAAAGCACCACCAGTTCTATAATCGGTAGCAGCTACCTTTAAGTTACGTGCAGGATCTAATCCACCTAACCAAACAGCACCGGCATAGAGTGAGGAGACTTCGTCCAATCCAGAACCAACAGGGGGAGCTGGAACAATATACTTTCCTTCACGAGATCCTGGATCCCACCAGACATCTCCACCAGTAAGCAATCTTGCTCGTACGTTATTGATATTTTGATCCGTCGAGTTGCTAGCTGCAGTACACTCCTCTCTCAAATTAATAGAAGTGCTGCCATTTACATTAGCAGGACGTCCGCCTCTTTCAAGTTCAGGATTGATGGTTGCACTCAAACTTATACTTAATAAAAAGCAAGAAGTAAGGGCGAATATGTGTTGTAACTTCATCATTTCTTATATCTCTTTACGATTAATATCTTTAATTAAAAATTGAACATAGCACCAAGGAATATCTGTCTTGGCAAAGTGAAAAATCCTGGTTGGGCAGTTCTCCATTGATAATTTGATAAGAAGCTTTGTAAAATAAAGCCATCATCAACGATTTGCTTAATCCTTTGCTCACCAAATTGGTTTGTTAAGTATCCTTCGTCATCCGTGTCACCAGAAGCTGAATAAACACCAGTAACATTTTTTATATTAAATACATTTTGAACTCTTAAATACACGTTTATACCAAGGTATCTTGTTGACTCTTTTGAAAACTTAACTTTAAAGTTTTTATCTACCTGAAGATCTGCATTAAATTGCCACGGCAATCTTGCACCGTTTATGGTTTCTCTTTGACTTGAAGATAATGGCGTGGTAACTGTTTGAAATGTTGAATATGGTCTACCGGAAACGGTTGTAATCAACATGTTAAATCCTGTATTTGCCAAAATATCTGTATTCCCAATTCTGGGTCCATTATAATTCTTGCCACTTCCATATCTGTAATCGGCAACAGCAGTTATTCGGTGTCTTTCATCAAATGATAACGGTAATAAGTTCCTGATATCTCCTCTTTGGTTCAATCCTCCAGAAGAGTTAGCATCTGATCCTGAACCATCAGCAAACTGCAATGTATAAGTAGCATTCAATTCAAAGTTACCTGTACGTCTCATATCATAGTTGAACGAAAATCCTTTTACAGTTCCGAAGTCAATATTGTCATAACTTGTATACTGAGAAATTGGTGCAGGTACAAACGTGATTATTCTCTGCTGAATCTGATCTCTGATTTCTTTATAGTAGGCTGAAACTTTTATTGCAGAAGAATTCGATATCTTTTGCTGGAATCCGACCTCATAATCAATTGTTTTTTGAGGTTTCAAATCGGGATTATTAAATCCATCAGTAAAGCTCTCTACGAAATAATAATAATTCAATGAGCTTGCCCGAGTGTTTGAAGTTGGTCTCTCTACCAATACATCATAGTGTGCAAAGAATCCTGCAGATTCTGATATCGGAAATGAAAATGCCAATCTCGGCATGAAGTTTAACTGCGGATCATAATCTTTAAATGCTCCATCTGGGTCAAAGTTCTCATTCTTAAGGTCCCTTTGATCTGAATCTTCAACTACATAAGATGGGTAAACCAATCCACCACCGAATAACAAATTACCATCTGTAGCTGTGCCATCGGGTTGGAACCACTGGTTTCCAAGTCTATAACCTATAATTTGAGTAGAATTCTCTCCAGTTACATATACTTTATATTCATCGCCTACAGATGGAGGACGAACTAGGTCAGTATTGTCGCTATAAAACTGCTGTGCAGTTTTAATTTCATTTAAACTAAATGGATCCTTTAAAACTTTGGAATTAACATCGTAATAATCCAATCTAACACCTAACCTAAAGATGATATCCTTATATGTAAATTTGTCTTGAAAATATCCAGCCGCATAAATTGGCTGAAAAGGTGCAACATTTAAAGTTTTCCTTCCGTTTTCATCTCTTTCTGAAAACACATCTGTAAATGCTATATTTCCAGTAGTTTTGTTGCCTAAGTAATCGTAACCATAGTAGTTAAGATCAAGACTCTGGAAGTTATTTAATTCCGTAGCAGAGAACATATCTAAAGATAGGTCATCTGGATTCAAGCCATCGACATTCACAAATTCAGTTATTCCCTGACCAGTTAATTCTCTAACTTTTCTAAAAAACAAGTTTTCTTCAAACTCAGCTTCGTTATTCAATGGAGCATAAGTAGTAAATTCTAACATGGTAGGAAGGTCGAAAATGGAACCAACTTCAACATCTGTGTCTAAACCTTGTTCGATGTGTTTATTAACCTGTGTTCTCATCAATGACCAAAGGGCAGTTGGGCTCATACTCCAAGCTCTTCTAATTCTTTGCTCATACATAAATCCAAACTGAATATTGTGTTTTCCACTATCAGAGCCTCCAGGAACAAAATCAAATCCACTATCTACATTTACAGTATAGGTTTCTGCCTCACTCTTGCTGAAATTATTGTAAACCTGACCAACATTACTAAATAATCCCCAGCCACCATTTACACCTGGCTCGAAAAATCCGTTTATATTATTCATGGTTGCCAGTACCGGGTTATACTCTCCCGCAGTAAATTCACCGTCAACTTGTCTGTAACCTGCATGGGCAAGGAATGCATTGTCACCAACCTGAACAAATTGACCGCCCCAGCCACTTGTATCTATCAAGTCAATTGCAGATTCCCATTCTCTTTCTTGATTACCCCAAAATCCATATCTGAATAAGTTATCTTGGTGTCGCAAATCCTCATTTCTAGTGTTAGACTTTTCATAGCCAAACTGAATAGAATATGATGCGTTTCTTATAATTGATTCCTTACGATCTTCTGCCGAGCCATAGCTCTGGCTTCCAAGTTTATGTCTGATTCTGATATTTGATCTTAACCCACTTGAATACTCATAAGGATTATTGGTCCAGTTGTACAAACTCCAAGCTCTGCTTGGAGTAAACCTATTCTTCGTATTGTAGTACGTCCCAGATAATGAAACGTCAATATTCTTTGAAATTCGCGCATCTATATTCATCCCAAGGTTATAATCCCTGTTTTCATCATTTGGACTTGCATCTAATAATTCTACTCGCTCATCAGAACCAACAGGTACTTCATTTGTAATGAATTCAGTAGAAGGCAAAAGAGTTCCATTCAACAGTCTGACAGGTTCAGCCTCCAGCTTTCGAATTAGAGATTCACTTGCTCTGTAATTACCAATAGCCGAAGGACTACCATCCTTAATATTTCTGTATTGTCCAAAAGCTCTGAATCCTAATACAGATTCCCCTTTACTATTTTTTAAAATAGGTCCACTAACATTTGCGTTAAGCAAATTGTAGCCATAAGCATCTAGGAATTCACTTGTTTCTGCTTCGATACCTCCGGTAAATTTATTGGAAGGACCTCTTGTTGTAATTGAGATAATACCTCCAGTAACATCACCATATCTTGCAGCAATACCACCTGTGATAACTTGCATTTGCTCAATCTGCGCCTGAGGAACAAGATTTGAAGCACTTGCAGAGGAAACCCTAACACCATCTATATAATAGTATGTAGAATTTGTTCTTGAACCCCTTACAGAGATAGATCCATCTCTCCCTAAAGATACACCTGCAGATGTTGCAGCAATCGCATTAATGTTCTTGGTAGGAAGGTTTTGAATGGATTCAGCAGTAAGCGATTTTCCTTGAGTTGTGTTATCGAATTCTACCAAAGGATTTTTGTAATCAACAATATCAATAATATCTAATAGTTGACTTTCCTCCTTTAAGGAAATATTCACAAGATTTACTTTACCTGCCTTAGCAACCACACCCTTAATTCTTTGAGTTGTTAAGCCTAAGAAACTAGCCTCAATTTCATAGGTTCCTGGATCTAGGTCTGAGAAAGAATAATTTCCATCAAAATCGGATTCGGTGCCTTGCATTAGTACTTCGTTTTTGTAAAGTGCTATAGTAGCAAACAATACAGCCTCACCAGTGGCTTCCTCTGTAATCTTTCCTTGAATCGTCGTCTGTGAATAGACAGATGTGGATAAGAATGCGAAGAGAATAAAACAGATAATGTTTTTAATCATTTTTTCATATTTGATTTTCAATAAAGAAGTCGGCTCAATTGAAGCCCACAATGTTAATAAATATTTAAAGTCTTACAAAATTTTAGTTTGACGAAGTCTTCGTTTAGACAATGTCACCTGACTATGGATTTTAGCTTTTCTAACAGAATTTCAGCAATTCTCAAAAGTGATTCATGCGTCCATCCTGCAACATGTGGACTTAAAACTACATTTGACATCTCATATAGTCTCTTATACCGTTGATCTTCCTGTGGTGTGAAACTATGTGGTTTTTCGTTTTCAAACACATCCAAACAAGCTCCGCCTAATTTTCCATTTTCCAAAGCCTTTACAAGTTCCTGTGTATCTACAACTGCTCCTCTAGATGTATTTACCAAAACCAATCCCTTTTTGCACTTTTCAAAAAAAGATGCATTTGCCATGTGTTTGGTCTCATCCGTCAGCTGTACGTGAAAACTAATTATATCAGCTTTACTTACAAGCTGATCAAAATCTACAGAACTAAGATAGTTGTATTCCTCTGGAAGTTCATATACATAGGGATCATTAAATATTATCTCGAGTCCCCATCGTGACAATTTGCTCGCTAATGCTCTTCCAGTGTTTCCCATACCGACAATTCCTATGGTTTTTCCTTTCAATTCAAAGCCCCTATTGTCTTCTCTTTTCCATATTTTTTGCCTCACTTGTAGGTCTGATCGAAATAAATTGTTGTTCAAACACAACAACATACCTATTGCATGCTCTGCAACGGCGTCACAATTTGCTTCAGGCGTATTGATAACATGAATACCCTTTTCGCCTGCAGCTTCAAGATCAATAATGTCGAGTCCTGAACCTAATCTTGCTATGAATTCAAGATTTCTTGCTCGTTCAATTCTTTCGCGATTCATTACGGATCTAGTGTTGATAACTATGCCATAAAGCTCTGGAAGTACTGCTACTAATCGCTCAGGAGAAAAAGTTTGATCATATTCAACCTGGTAACCCATTTCAGTCAATCCTTCTACCAGTCGGCTATGTACATAATCCGTTATCAATACTTTCTTTACCTGGTCCTTCAAAACTTATAGCTATTTAATTTGTTATCGAGATAAATCAAAAATAATGTTATACAAATTCTTTGTTCTCGTTATATGTATATTTTTCTTACATACAACTCAATCCTCTGCTCAAGATTACAGCAAATACGGTATCGATTCCATTAGCAGTTCTTCTATTCACGCTTTAAGTGAAGGAACAAATGCGCCTGAATTTAATGCAAAAGATCAGAATGGTAATAGAATTAGCTTAAGCAAATTGTTGAAGAGCGGGCCTTTGGTTTTGGTTTTTTACAGAGGCGAATGGTGTAGCTATTGCAATAGAACGCTTGCCGAATACGAAAGCGAGTTAAGTACATTAACAGATGCTGGCGCACAAATCATTGCAGTAACTCCGGAATCATACGAAAATCGGGATCTTACTATTGAAAAATCCAATATTTCGTTTCCAGTAATTGTAGATGAAGACCTAAGCATTATGAAAAACTATGGCGTAGCTTTTAATGTTACTGAAGATTATCAAAATAAACTTTTCAAATATACCAGTAAGAACATCACAGATATGAATTATTTGTCTCAGGCAGTTCTTCCTATCCCAGCAACGTACATCATTGGTCAAGACAAAAAAATAAAATGGACACATTTTGACCCTGACTATTCTAAAAGAGCAACTGTAGAAGAAATTCTTGAAGTGCTTGCTAAGCTTTAATTATTTCGGGAGATTTTTTTGAGTACTGTTTTCTAAAGTATACAATTGTGAAGCCCCCTAAAATACCAGGAAGCGTCCAAAATACAACGACTGTATAACCAGAATATAAGTCAGCGAAAAAACTATAGCCTCCAAAAACTAGAAATGCCGTGTATGAAGCAATACCTGATGTAATCATGCCTTGAATGTGTTCCCCCAAAACATCTGTTTTTGATTTTAACTTTTTTACTGATGTAAAAGCTTCTTGAGCCGCGGTCAGACCTAGTATTCCGAAAATCAATAAAACAACAGCAAAGCTTTGATCACGCATAAAGAAAAATGTTATGATTATAAGAATTCCAAAGAAGAATACCAATCTCTCAAACCATATTTTTTTAATGATAAAGTGATCTGGTATCTCTCTTTTATATTTTAAAATCGCTATTCCATACCAAAGGGGATTTGATGTTATTATGCTTAAATATCCTAGGAAAATGGCTGAAATATATTTAGCTTCAATAAGGTTTATTACAGATAAAATGGCAGCAGTAGTTACTACAATCCACATGGCAAATACATAAATTTTGCCAGTTCTTATATGCCAATCACCTCCCTTTTTAACAAATAAAGGAATTAAAAAACAAGCCAAACTAGAAAATCCTGCAGCTATATGTATCCCAAGTAATACTTTATCTAAATCTTCTATCATTACTTTTTTTCGTAAACTTATACAGTTCGCTCCTTTGAAGTTTAAGCTTGTGACGGATTGTGATACGATGGGATGATTGACAACTAAAGTGTGATGAATTTTAAGATTCAGGGACGAATGGCAAGGCTTTAGTCTGAATTAAACTTGTTTATATAGCTACGAGAAACAGGAAGCTCAAAGTCTGTAAACCTAAGTTTTAGCTTTAGACCCTGAGCATTGCCTGTCACTGAAACAATATTCTGACGATTTACGATATAGGATCTGTGACATCTAAATATGTAGGCTGAATTTATATAAGATTCAAGTTGCTTAATCGGCATTCTTATAATCTCCTTTTTCAACTGCGCCTCTTCAACATAATATATTGCTATATAATTTTGCATGGCTTCAGCATATAAAAATGCATCGGCATTAATTTCTAGTAAGGTATTGCCGTTTGTTGGAATTTTTATTCCTCCAATCTTGTCTTCAGGAGCTGAAATCTTAAAAAAATTTGCCCTTTCTTCATTCTCCTTTTTGTTCTTGCTAATAAAACTAGCCCCATAGAAAAAAATAGGAAGACTGCCTACTAAAAAAGTCAGGTAAGCAATTTTAAAGAAAACCTTTAGAGATATATCAAACTCTCCATAAATCAGGCTCAATACATAATAATTTGCATAAGCAATAAAAAGAAGTAAAACCAAGACAGATACTATCCATTTGAGGAATGTCCAGCTTTCTGCTTGTCTGTCAATCTTCAAAACATAATCCACAAATAGGTTAAAGAGGAAACTTACAATTGTGGTCGCCAAACCAAAGTAAATTGTATGCTTCAATAATTCATCACCAGTAGAATGAAGTCCAAAAGGTTTAAATACAAAGAGAAAGAGAAAAATAAAAAAGCCAACACCTAATGAAGATTTAATTTCAGAAACCAGCGAATTATCTTCTGGGAAAGGCTGGTTTAGCAATTCTAACAATTTGTGGCAATAACTTGTTATCAAAATCCTAATTTTCATTCTCAAACATCACAGTTAACATTTAATACGTTAAGCTATTGATTGATTTATGTTTATTAATAATTTAAATATACGCTACAAAGACATTATTAGTGAATGTAAAGACTTTACATTACCTTTATATTATAAAAAATCATAATATATATGAATCTTAAATTCATTGCTGCATTCACTACTGGAGTCCTGATTACAGCTTCTCTAATTTTCATTCTACCTGCTACTGCAGTTAATGATAAATCCTCATCAGAAAAAATGATAGCCAATTTGCCTCAAGTTATCGAGCCTGTTGACTTGAATAGAAATTTCATTTTTGCAGGCGAAGTCATGCCCAATAACTTTGACACAAAAGAGCGCCTTGACCGGGAACTTTTGGTCAATGCCTACTGGCAATCCTCAACATTACTTAATCTCAAGGCAGCAAACAGGTTTTTTCCAGAGATAGAAAAAATTCTTGCAAAAAATGGAATTCCCGATGATTTTAAATATTTAGCAGTTGCTGAAAGCAGTCTACGTAACGTAAGCTCCCCAGCAAATGCAAAAGGATTTTGGCAATTTAGGACATTGGCTGCCAAGGAATTCAATCTAGAAGTAAATTCTGAAGTAGATGAAAGATATCATCTTGAAAAGTCAACGCAAGCCGCTTGCGATTATCTTAATCAACTCTATGAGAGATTTGGATCTTGGACCAATGCTGCTGCTGCTTATAATGTAGGTCCCAGTAATTTTTCTAATATCCTAAGAGATCAAAAACAAGGAAGTTTTTACGATCTTAATCTAAATGTAGAAACAAGTAGATATGTCTTTCGTATTATTGCCATTAAAGAGATCATGTCCAATCCTGTTAAGTTTGGTTTTTATATTAACAACACAGACATCTACCAGCCATTGGACAAGTTCAAGACAGTAACTGTAGATTCCACAGTTCTTAGTTGGGCAGACTTTTGCAAAGATCAGAATGTAAGCTATCGCATGCTTAAGGTTTATAACCCTTGGTTGATCGATACCAAATTGACCGTAATTAATAACACATATGAAATTAAGGTCCCAACGTAGTCTGTGTGAAAAATGAAGCAGGAATCATAAGCCATTTTATATAAAATATCCATCAATTAAAGTTTTCCTTGCCTTAAATTCCTATCTTTTGGCAAAAGATTAATTTGATGACTTACCTCATTTTTAAAAGTCTCCATCTGGTCAGCATGGTCGCCTGGTTTGCTGGTTTATTCTATCTCATACGCCTGTTTGTTTATCATCGGGAAGCTTTTGATAAGGAAGAAAATGAATGCAGAATTCTTTCTGCTCAATACCATATAATGGAGACAAGGCTTTATCGGATCATATGCAATCCCGCCATGATTATAACCTGGGTCTTTGGACTATTAATGCTCTATATGAATGGTCTTGAATGGCTAGGAGCAAACCCTTGGCTCCACACCAAATTATTTATAGTATTCCTTTTAACAGCTTATCATCATTCTTGTCCATCGATCATAAGAAAACTTGAAAAAGGTAAAATGGTTATGAGTTCTTTCCAATTCAGACTGTTTAATGAAATTCCAACCCTATTCTTATTGTTAATTATCCTGTTGGCAGTTTTCAAGAATAAGCTGAATTTTGTATATACCTTTGGTTTTATAGCTTTATTTGCTTTGGTTTTGTATGCTTTCGCAAAAATTTATAAACGTAAACGAACCCAAGCCTAATACAATTAAAAAATTATTATGAATAAATATTTAAAGATTCTTATCGCGGTATTAGTGATCAGTTTTTCATTGAGTATATTGATTATGTTTCTAGCACCTAAGAAACTAATAGTAGAAGTATCCACTAAAATAGAATCTCCTTCAAATGTTAGTTTCAATCTTGTCAATGATCTGGAAAAATGGTCATTATGGTCTCCCGTTCATAGTCTAGATCCAGAATCAATCCATGAATACACGGATAACTCAGAAGGCGTTGGCGCAAAATGGTCATGGAAAGGAAACGAGAATATTGGCGTAGGTTCACAAACCATTATTAATTCTCATAGTCCTGATTCTATAAAAATGTCACTTGAATTTAAAGGTACTAAAGGAGAGGCATTTACCTTCTGGACATTCGAAGAAAACAAAAACAAAACTAAAGTAAGTTGGAAAATTGAAGGACCACCGACGCCATTCCATTTGCGCCCATTCAATATTTTTAAGAAAAAAGCCCTTAAAAAGAGCTTTAAATCAGGTCTAAATGAACTTAAACGTATATCCGAAGAACGTTCAAAAGAAAATAAATATAGAGGCTATCTGATTAAAGAGGTTGATCTTGATGAAAGAAACTACATAATGAAGAGACAGGAAGTTGATTTTGCAAATATGCAGCAATTCTATACCCAAAATCTTGGTGGACTTTTTTCAAAGGTGCTAGCCTCTGGTGAAGAAATGCAGGGCATGCCTAGCGGACTGTTCTTTAAATATGATGAGCAAGCAAAGATTGCTGATATGGCAGCAGCAATACCAATAAAGCAAGCTAAAGAATTCAGTGATGCTGCAAGTTATACAATCCCTTCTGGTAAAGCGATCCAGGTTGATTATTATGGAGACTATTCCGGTCTAAGCGAAGCTCATATTGCCATTGATGAATATATCAAGGACAAGGCATTGTTCTACAATTATCCTGTGGTAGAAGAATATATTACCGATCCAGGAGAAAACGAAGACCCATCACAGTGGTTGACAAGAATCAGTTATTATTTTACTAGAAGTTAAAACATAATAATTTAAATCTGCGTTATTTCAACCGGACACATGACTGTAATTTTAACATACTTAGTTTTATACTGCAGTGCAATCACAATGCATGATTTTCATGTAAGTAAGACTGAATTAAATTATCAGGAAGATCAACAAGCCATTCAGATTAGTGTGAATATTTTTATAGACGATTTGGAACTTGCTATTCAAAGCTATACTTCTAATAAACTAAATCTGTTTAATAAATCTGAAGCTCAAAATGCAGATTCGTTAATAGCTGTCTATATTCAAGAAAATTTTAAGCTCATCACCGATCAGGAATTGCCTCAGTTGGCGTTTTTAGGAAAGGAAATCAGCAATGATTTGGCAGGAGCATGGTGTTACTTGGAAATTCTAAATGTAAATAAATTTGAGTCTATTGAAATTGAAAATACAATCCTCTTGAATAACTTTGAGGATCAAAAAAACATAATAGACTTCAGAATAAATAACAAGTCCAAAAGTTTTAAAATTTTGGATAACGATAATTCAGTAATGAAGGTCAAACTATGAATTCATTGCTTCAGAAAATATTTATCTTTCCCATCAAGGTATATCAAAAATTGATCTCTCCACTCTTAGGGCCTACTTGTAGGTATGAACCAAGTTGTTCCCATTATATGATTCTGGCTATACAAGAATGGGGATTGATAAAAGGTATATGCTTAGGACTAAAAAGAATAGGAAGGTGTCACCCTTGGGCTGGCTCTGGGTACGATCCTGTTCCTAAAAAAAACAAAGATGCTTAGGAGACCTAGAAGAAATAGAAAATCAGAAAGCATTCGAAAGTTAATCAGAGAAAATGCTGTGCATGCAAATGACTTAATCCAACCACTCTTTTTAACAACTGGAGTAAATAAAAAAGAACAGATTAAATCTCTTCCAGTAGCTCATAGATTTTCAACTGATAAAATTCTTTTTGAAATAGAAGAATGTATAAAACTTGGACTTCATTCTTTTATAATGTTTCCAAAAATACCTCAAGACCTTAAAAACCCTGAGGCATCCTACAGCATTAACCCAGATAATTATTACCTCAAAGCAGCAATTGAAATTAAAGACAGATTTCCTAACATCACCCTTATTAGCGATGTTGCTTTAGACCCTTACAACTCAGATGGTCATGATGGTCTTGTTAAAAATGGTATCATTCAAAACGACGAAACACTTGTCCTCTTGGAAAAAATGTCAATCCTTCAAGCTGATGCAGGTTTTGATATTCTAGGTCCTTCAGACATGATGGATGGTCGTATTGAGGCGATACGTTATGCACTTGATTCCAATAAACATACAGAGACTTCCATCATGTCCTATACTGCTAAATATGCCAGTGCTTATTATGGACCATTTAGAGACGCATTGGACTCTGCTCCCGTGAATGATCAAAATATTCCAAAAGATAAAAAGTCATATCAAATGGATCCTGCCAATAGCAGAGAAGCTATAATCGAAGCCGAATTGGATATAATGGAAGGAGCAGATTTTATTATGGTTAAGCCTGCTCTTAATTACCTTGATATTATACATTTACTTAACACAAATTATGAAACTCCCGTTGTTGCCTATCATGTAAGCGGCGAATGTGCTATGCTTATTGCAGCGTGTCAAAATAATTGGTTGGATTACAATACCGCAATGCCTGAAACTCTTCTTTGTATAAAAAGGGCAGGTGCAAAATTAATAATAAGCTACTTTGCCAAAGATTTTTTAAACTTGGCTAAGGGTTTATAATTAATGACTTGGTTAAAACCAATTCGGTTGTTTTAACCACAATCAAATATTCGCCTGCATGCATAAGCTTAATCTGAGCCTGTAAATATTGCCTAATGCCAGCTCTATTCACAGAACCTTCGCTCATTAATTCTTCATTTCTATCCTTGATCAGTATCATAAAATCTTCTGAAGTATCCGCAACACTGAGTACACTAGACTCAAATTTTTCTATTGAAACACTATTGTTACGATTATCTTCATCTGTTTCCTTTGTCACTATATTTATTGGCGTGCAATTCTCAATTTTTGCTTCAAACTGAGTGCCTGCCATAACCTCAAAACCATCATTTAAGTCCAGATCATCTCCAGCGGTAAATAATACACTTTGACCATTATCAATCAAGGCATTGGAATGTAAATTTATTTCGGCCCTATATGTATTTTGAACTAAATTATTAATAATTAAAAATTCACCGTCACAATCTTCAATAATACAAGCTTCGTCAATAAGTGTATTGCAGTTATTATCGATACCATCACATATTTCTATATTCCCTGGAAAAGCATTTGAATCATTATCATCACAATCCAGATTATTATCCACAAATCCAACGGGTTGTTCGCAATCAATAACAGTAATGTTTGGATCTCCAAATCCATCAAAATCATTATCAGCATAAAAGGTTTCATCACTAGCATAGGAAACATATATTACCTTCATGTCAGTATCTGATCCAGAGGCATTGCTTGCCGTTAGGCTTATTCTTAAATTGCCTTGATCACCAGACACAACACAGACAGTTGGGTTTTGAAGCGTTGAGGAGTCTAAATCAAGAACCAAGTTTCCAGACAACACCAAAAATACCCAGTCCCAAGAATCTGGGGTGTTTGAAGATAAATCTGTAAAATATATACAATCTGAATTACATAATTCAACAGCCATATCTGGTAAAAAATCTGCAACTGGCGGTACTAAACATTTGGAGGATACCGTAGTAAAACCTTCAATTACTGCTGTTGCATTCATTACATCACTCTGATCTGAACTAAACATATACATGCAAGCATCTCCAGCATAAGACATAAAATTCATGTACATATCTTCACTACTACAAGTGACGGGAAGATTACTACAACTGGTATGAGAACCACAAGATAGATATCCACTATAGTGCGTTGCCATATCAGGAGTATCCGCTATCAAATCTTGCTGCCCCGAGCAATGAAAATTATCGCCCCAAATATGAAATAAGCCAAGATAGTGCCCAAGTTCATGTGCTAATGTTTCACCTTCATCATAAGTCGGGTAGCAACCAGCAGAGCCTGTTAATTGGACACCACTACATGAAAGAGCACCAGTCCCAAATACGCAGTTATCAATCATTACACCATCACCATTGAATCCCCCCGGGATACCATTGGAAACACCGAGTAATCCTCCTGGAAGATTGTCTACATATATGTTAATATAATCACTCCATACTGGATTTACGGGAGTATAGTTTCCTGGGGGAATGGAAAAACTTACCTGCCCAAATGTAACTGCATAATCTCCATCTACAAGCCCAAATCCAGAAGGGTGATTGAATTGACCAATGCAAAATTCAATACATGCATCTCCTAAAATTCCACTACCAAAACATGAAAGGAAATTATTAATTAATGGAGCATCAACATCCAAACCAGCTATTTCATTATTCATCTCCGCAATCTGATCGACAACAACATTTATAACACAAGATTCTTGTGCAGCTGGAACAAGTCCAGAATCAAAGTGTATGGCCACAGGGATTTTTATTGGGCCATTGGAACAAGAAGGATTTTTTAGTGCCCTTTTACCTTTAAGAATTTTATCTACTTCCTTTCTCCATTCTATTACACGAATACGATAGGCTTCATTTTCTTCCATCATCTGTTCGTGCGCCTGTATTGTCATGCTACACCTATGTTGCTCTTGAGCCTTTAAACCAAAGAAAAAGCTAATAAAAATTGTAAGGAAGACTAACCGAATCATAATGTAAAATATATTAATAAGACAAAAAGATAAAAAAAAATCAAAATTCCAACCTCAGCATTTAAAAAAAATGCCCTCTTTACGTCCAAAAAGATAAAAACTTGATTTATACAACAAATAAATCCGAAATCACAGAATTTGCAATAAGTTTGCCCTTGTTAGTCAACAAATATTTGTTGGCATGGATATAAATATTCTGCTGATCTATCTGTTCATTAACACTTTCAAGAAAGCTATTAAGAGATTGCTCATCAAGAAGTTTTAATCTGTTAATATCGCAACCCCAGATTGTCCTAAGTCCTGTCATTAAATATTCATTGAATTGGTCATGCCTGGATAATTGCTCTATTTCAAAATAACTTAACCCTGAGTTAACCGAATCTATGTACTTCTTATTATGACTTATATTCCACTGCCTAGAATCTCCACAAAAGGAATGGGATGAGGGTCCAATACCAAGATAAGGCACACCCTTCCAATAATTACTGTTATGTTTTGAAACTGTATTTCCTCTTCCATAATTCGATATCTCATAATGTGTAAATCCTTTAGATTCCATTATCTCAATCGTCCGTAAAAATTGCTTAGAATAGTCTTGCTCTCGAGGTGCCTCTGTCTTTCCTTTTGCAATCATCTTTTGGAGAGCTGTTTCAGGTTCAACTGTTAAGCCGTAACAGGATAGATGATTAATATCAAAGAATTCAATTTTGTCAAGGTTGCTCTTCCATTTGTCCATATTGCTTGTAGGACCACCAAAAATCAAATCAATTGAAATATTGTTAAGTCCAATATTCTGAGCTTCAAGTAAACATTGTTCCGCCTGTTGCACATTGTGAGATCTATTCATCCATAATAGGTCATCATCAAAAAAAGATTGTATACCAATGCTTAATCTGTTAATACCATTTTGCTTTAACAACTTAAGATAATTGGTATTGAGATCGTCAGGATTGGCCTCTAAGCTTATTTCGATCTGGTCGGAAAGGTCGTAATATTTGTTAACAGCATTCAATAATTTGTCAAAGTCCTTTTCATTTAAAACAGAAGGGGTCCCTCCTCCAAAATATATCGTTTCTAATGTGTCTTCTAACAAATAGGAATGCCTCTGATCCAATTCTCTTATCATTGCATCGATAAGTTGATCTTTGAGATTCAGATTGGTAGAAAAGTGAAAATTGCAATAATGGCAAGCTTTTCTACAAAATGGAATATGCATATAAATACCTGACATTCACGCTTATCTTTGTGTTAAACAAACAAATAAAAAGAAATCTTGAATCAAATACATCTGATTATAACGATTATACTTTTTTGTGCTTTGCCAAAACTTCAAGCCCAAGTTAAAAACATTACCCTTATCTCAAAGGATGGCGAAGGTATCATTGTTAAAGAACATGTACAATTGAAAAAAAATGAATTACTAGATAACGTTTTAAGTGCCATAACAACAAAGCTTATCGATCAAAATTATCTAGAAGCCTCAGTCGATTCCGTTTATTTGGATACACTCACTCAATCCTATGTCGCTACTCTACACAAAGGGCCTGAATATTTTTTTGAATCTATATCCTTGGATTCTCTTGACGGAAATCTTGTTGAACAGATCGGTCAAAAAAGAATTGAAGACAAAAATCAGTTTATAAGATTTAAGAATAAATGTATAGAGATCCTAGCAAATAATGGCTACCCCTTTTCCTCAATTAGATTAAAAGAAACCAATTATATATCAGACTCCATAAATGGATTTTTACAAATTGATAAAGGTCCGTTAATCATCATTGATTCTATTTTAAACAAAGGACGGGTAAATCTATCTGAAAAGTTTATTCATAAATATTTGAGTATTCCACAAAAAAGCATCTACAAACAAAGTAGAGTTGTAGAAATCTCAAAAAAAATAAACGACCTCAGATATATCCAACAGTTCCAAGATCCTGACATTACTTTTTATGGAAACTACGCTACTGTCAATTTGTATATGAAAGAAAGAAACAGTAGCAGGTTTGATTTTCTATTTGGCATCATTCCTACACAAAATATTGCTGGTAAGCAGCTGTTTTTATCTCTAGACCTTACTGCAGAGATGATAAATAAATTAGGTAATGGAGAATACTTTTATGTCGACTTTGAAAGATTGAGGCCTGAACAGCAGAAATTTCAAATTAAATTCAACTATCCATATTTATTGGGACTAAACTATGCCTTGGATATAGACTTTAGCATTTTCCGATTAGGCCTTGAATATCAAACATTAAATTCAGATATCGGCATCGAATATCTTTTCAACAACAGAGATAGGCTTAAATTATCCTGGAACTATGAATCCAGTAACCTTATTGATATTGATACTACTGCTATACTCAATCAAAAAATGCTACCCCAGGATCTCGATGTATCTCAAAATGGACTATCTCTAGGGTTAAACATATCAAGGCTGGATTATATACCTAATCCTCGCAGTGGATTTGCTATCTACCTCAAGACAACAGCAGGGTTGAAAACCATACAAAGAAATTCTAGTGTCTTGCAATTAAAAAATAATGAAGTTGATTTCTCAATGGCCTATGATTCATTGGAGCTAAAGACAATAAGACTAGAAATAATAGCCAAGTTAGAAAAATTTATTCCAATTGGACAACGCAGTAGTATTGCGACACAGCTTCAACTAGGTTGGCGATCTAGTAAAAACGGATTGTACAGAAATGAAAAGTTTCAAATAGGAGGAAATAAGTTAATGCGTGGTTTTGATGAGGCTCAATTTTTTACACCATATTATAGCGTTGCCAGCATCGAATACCGGCTATTGCTGTCCAACAATTCATTCTTAAGTATTCCATTTGTTGATGTAGGATTTTTGGAAACTACTGCACAGAACTCTACTTGGGCCATCGGTGTTGGAAGCGGCCTTGGTATTGAAACCAAAGCTGGGGTATTCCAATTTAGCATTGCCGTTGGTAGAACAAAGGACTTGAGTTTTGACCTTAGAAGGCCAAAAGCACACTTTGGATTTCTTTCTATATTCTAATCTAATGTAGTATTAAGAACTTACCTGCAAGGGCATTATTGATCCTAATCGTATAAATACCTGCTGGCCATTGTTGTGTATCAATATATCTTCTGCCACCAGATAAATTCGCATATCTTTCAATCACCTGTCCCAGAGGGTTCACTACGTCGAGATTAACAAATTTTCCAGCATCCCACTTCAAGGTGATCATGGCATCTGCTGGATTAGGATAAATTTCTAAATCATATTCCAATAACTCTTCAGTAAATACAAGTTTGTCACAAAACGTTGTGTCTGGATTTAATTCAATCCATCCCTTTGTACTAAGATCACGATTTTCAAAAGCTGCAAAATTGTTTGGATATCTCTTTACTCTAAAAGTAAGATTATTGTTAACGCTCAAAGTTGTATCTCCTTGTTCAACAGCAGCCATTCCTTTTTGAGGTGTTATATACTCCCATACAATTTCATCATCAGGAGTAATTTCAAATGTATAACCAAACCTACCTGATGTAATCAAATAATTGCTGTTGGGAAGGTATTGTATACTTGATAATCCTGTGGAGAACAATCGTTGTGGTTCAGGATGTGTGATTGTTTGTTCTGATGTTTCCGGTCCAAATCTATTTCCATCAAAAGCAAACTCCCAATTATACATATTAAATAAAGGATCAAGTATTGTTCCTGCAGAAAAATCACTTCCTATCTGATTATTAAAAACGGCTAACTTTCCAAAATTAGGGTCGAAGCCTGGAATAAAATCATCAATAAAATTAGCATCATGCTGAAAAAATAAAGTTTGATCCGAGCTGTCTCCTTGATTATAAATTTGTGGATTCCCCCATCTGTACATCAAATCTCCACCTTTACCACTGAATCCTCCTTCGCTACTTGCAGCCTCGTCGGTCGTTGTCGTGTGATCAATAATCCATATTTCACTGAAATATGGAATGCTTATCATCAGGTAATCCCATCTTGGATCATAATCCAATGAGTTGCTATGCATCCAATCGGGATTTCCAGAACCATCATAATCATGATTGATGTTTACTTTTCCAGGGTTTTGTGATATGTCTCCAAAATTCTCTTTTGTATCATCAAAATCCTGAATTAAGTGATCCCAAACATGCCATTCCCAGACCACTTCATCCGTTTCTGGATCAATTTCTAAAATATAATCTGGCCACATTTCATCGCGCTGTAAAACGGATGTATCTCTTCCTGCAGCAATAACTTCATCCAAGGTTTTTACTTCCCACACTATCATGGCAATTGTCAATTTGTCATTCTTTTCCACGACTGTAATATCGTGATGCAATCTCTCCAAAGAGTCATTTACTGTATAACTCCACTCAAGATCATTGTCCCACGATCTTATCTCCACTGTTGCTCCTCCACCTCCAGCCCAAATTGCATTCCCTACTACAGATGATGGTCTTAATGTCTTCACTAATCTTCCATCTTCTAAAAGATAAACCGTATTTCCAGGTCTTGTATCTGGATCACCTTCCCAGGTATGAACAATTTCACCACAGTTATTTAGCAAATAAACATTAGGTTGATTGTGTTGATAGATAAGATTATAACCATCAAAGGACTTATTCTGATTGTATGAAATTAGCCCAACTGTATTTTGCGATAAGCAGATGGAAATGCAAAAACTTGATATCAGGAAGAAGCTAAATAATCTCATTTCTTTGTTTTTTGTAAAAGTATCAATTCTATTAATTTCTACTATCAGAGTTTGACGAATTTTATTGATTCTTCATGACTGTTTATTGTTAATTGTAAAATATAGAAACCAGGATTAAGTGTGGAGATGTCGATTCTTAGATTAGTTTCATTTTTTGCGCTAAGCAAAACATTGGCATTGATATTCAATATGTTAAAAGAATAAGAAAGAGTTGAGCCTAGGTCCAATTGAATCCAATCATTTGCTGGATTGGGAAATATTGAAATTTTACTTTCAGCTTTTTGATCTTTGGATGCCGATACGATATCATCATAAATCTGACACGTATAAGATTCTCCATCGCCTTCAATTTTGTCGCCAGGCACAATGATTCTATTTGTAAAGGCAGGATAGTCTGTCTTATACTTCAGTGCTCTGAATATATCGTTCAAGTTAGGTTCAATACCTTGAGGTGTTATAGATCCCTGACTAATCGGCACAATATATTCCCATAACAAATCTCCATTTTTATTGATTTCGTAAATTGTCCCATTGTTGCCAGAGGCAATAAAGTAATGTCCATTTTCCATGACTTGAACACCAGATATCCTAGGGGAGGTAAAATTGTAATTTGCTTTTGGAAAAATTGTCTGTTTTTCTTCAAGTTTAAATTGGGCATTAATGGTGTCAAAAACAAACCGGCCGTTTTCAACAATAGGTTTAATAATTTCGATTGAAGACAAATCATCGCCTTCTCTGCCTATTCCATTATTGAAAATAGATATTTCGCCTGTATATTCTCCATTAATCTGAATCCAGGAAGCATCATGCTGTGAGAATAAATTTTTAGCCTCAATATTTTCATTCCCGTAAGCTGATCCATTACCCCATCTAAATAAAAAATCTCCACCCATTCCATATCTCCCACCTGATCCAGATCTAGCCTCTTCGGTACTTGTACTGTGATCAATCAAATAAACTTCGCTTGTGTTTCTTGAACTGATGACGATTAAGTCCAGTTCTGGATTATAATCTATGGCGTTCAAATGAACCCAATCTGGAGAACCGGGACCATTAGGATCAAATATGCTAAACGCCTGATAATTTATATCCATTTTTTGTGGGTTGGCTGATACTACTCCAAAATTGTCGACCAGCATATTTTTATCTTGTATGAGATGATCGAACATATGCCATTCCCAAACTATCTCTCCAGAGTCAACATCTATTGGTTTAACCTCTATGATATGTTCAAACCACACCCCATCGGAATGCACTGACGCTGGTATTCTACCTGCTTGAACTGACTCAAGAACAGACTTTCTTTCCCAAGCAATAAGCAAGATGTTTCCGTTATCTAAATATTCAAAATCATGATGTTGCTTGACTTGTTCGTCAGAATAGTCAAAGCGCCACATCAGCTCGTCATCCCATGATCGCCTTTCAATTCTCCCACCTGAACCACCTGCACCAAATCCGCTAAATAATCTTCCTGCCCGCATTATAGATCCGTCTTCTAATAAGTAGGCCATCATCCCTGGCACATTATCAAAATTCCAATCATTGATAAGCTCTCCACAATTATTGATCAAATAGGTTTTTTCATCTGTGACAGGAGAAAACAATGTGTAGCCATTAATTGCAAGACTATCATTTAAGAATACCCCTACAGTCTGACTTTGTGCATGAATAGCTTTAGCTGCAATGAGCATAATTAACACTAGACAAGAATTATATATCTTTTTCATACTGCTATCAAATATATTCTGAAATATAACTTCAAGTAACAATTGACAAGACAATTTATCGCTTTGTAATAAAATGAACACCGTCATCAATTGGAAGTAGTATGTTATCTACACGTATGTCTTTAGCGACATATTCATTAAACAGCATAAGACCCTCCCCTAGTTTATCCGTAGATTCCTCAACCACAGTACCTTTCCAAAGCGTATTATCTGCCAGTATGACTCCGCCAGGCTTTAATTTGGGCAGAACCAATTCATAATAATTGATATACTGTCTTTTGGCTGCATCGATAAAGACAAGATCAAAAACAATATCCAAAGATTCTATAAGATCAGTAGCATCTCCAATAATCTGGACTACCTGATGATTTATCTTGAGTTTTTTAAACGAATCAAGAGCATAGCTCTCTAGGTCTTTATTTTTTTCTATAGTAAAAATTTTACCTTCTGGACTTAAGCCTTCAGCCAAACAAATTGTTCCATAACCTGTAAATGTCCCAATTTCAAGAATGAATTGAGGTTTAATCAGCTTAGACATCATACTTAAAAAACGACCTAAATATTCCCCTGATACCATTTTTATTTGTCCTGTGTCGTATGATTTTTGATATAGATCTCTTAATACTGAATTTGCTGGACTTGTATGTGTCTGGCAATAATCAGAGATGGCTGTCGGTGTGATGGCATTAAACTTTCTTTCGTCCATAAATGCGATTTTCTAAAATTGGATGAGCAAATACAATGATTAAAATTATTGAAACAGCAAAGTAGAACATCATATTAAGTTCTTGATGCTCTTTTAATATAAAAATAGCTAATATAATTCCATATACTGGTTCTAGATTAATGACAAGATTAGCATCAAAAGCTGAGACAAATCTTAGTGCTTTCATGCTTATTACATATGCAAATGTTGTACATAAAAACGAAAGTATGATCAAATAAATCCAGTCCGTTTTCAACGGAATAATATCTGTAGCACTAGGTATAAAAAATGGCAGCAATATGCTGATTAAAACAAAGGCACTAAACATTTCAATGAATGTAATTTGATAACTATTAGCCCTCTCAATATATTTTTTGTTGAAGCTTGCAAAAAGAGAGGCAAGAAAGGCAGACAGTAGTGCAACACCAAATCCCAGCTTTAATGAAATGTCAATATTCTGAGCTATCATAAACATGGGCGGAATAATCATAATTCCCAAGATTAGTTCAAGCAATTTAAGTTTTCGCTTTGTGATCAAAGGCTCTATTAAGGAGGTAAAAAAAGAAGTGCTTGCCATAGCTGCTAGCACAACAGAGGCGTTTGCCAATTTGATTGCTCCATAGAAACTGATCCAATGCAAAGCCACAATAAATCCAATGC
This sequence comes from Saprospiraceae bacterium, assembly GCA_029262995.1. GTDB lineage: Bacteria > Bacteroidota > Bacteroidia > Chitinophagales > Saprospiraceae > RFSX01. The sequence goes on from JAJCYH010000013.1 coordinate 56,455, forward strand.
CAACGTATATAGATATCAGCCTCTTTGGCATTTTTATAATATCCAAGCCAAATCTAATGAAAACAAGCAGACTCAAGCTTGTTAATAATACACGCCACCATACTAGAGATATGGCAGATATCGAAATCAAGTCTCCTAAAATGGCTGTCAATCCATATAAAAGGACAGCCATGTGAAGTTGCAAATATGATTTGATTTTTCGATTCATTACTGTAAGTGGCAAATATCAGTCATTACGCAAATATTATCTCTATTTTGCTCAATTGATAACCTACTTTATATAGAAAACTCTATTTTTGAATCTATTAACACCCTGTATGACACTTAGTATTGGAAACCTAGCTCCTTCATTTACTATGAAGGACACTGAATTGAAAGATATAAGTCTGTCCGATTTTAGTGGACAAACTGTTGTTTTATTATTCTTCCCACTTGCCTTTACTGGCGTTTGTACAGATGAACTGTGCTTCATGAGAGACAATCTCAAAAAATATTCCTCACTTAATGCTCAAATTTTAGCTGTTTCTGTTGATTCACCTTTTACACTTAAAAAGTTTAAGGAGGATAATCAGTTAAATTTTACTGTTTTATCTGATTTCAATAAGGAAGTCAGCAAAGCATATGGTGCTCAATATGAAGAATTCGTGTTAGGATTAAAGGGTGTTGCTAAAAGGGCTGTTTTCGTTATAGACAGAGAAGGTAAAATTCAATATCAAGAAATCTTGGAAAATGCCGGAAATTTACCCAACTTTGAAACTTTGGAAGCGGAAGTTTCTAAAATAAATTAACACCTTTAATTTGAGATCATGGCTAAAGAAATAGATCTAATACTATCTGATGAATTGAATGAAGTATTCGTTGAAGAAGAAAAAGACCTTGTAGGTGTCCAGTTATCTCAATTGTTGGTGTATAATGATGATTTCAATACTTTCGATTGGGTGATTCAATGCTTTATGGAAGTTTGTAATCATACCTTTGAACAATCCGAGCAATTATCCCTTATCGTTCATTACAAAGGTAAAGCTATCGTTAAAACTGGAGATTTTGATCTTTTAAAACCTATGAAAGATTCATTAGTTGAACGTGGTCTATCCGCTGTAATAGAAGTTACCGTCCAAGATTAATTTGCCATTTTTTATTTCGCATCGAAAAGATGTATTCCCTCATCCATTTCTAGCTGATGATGATGGTTTGCTTGCAATCAGTGAATCTGTTTCCTGTGATCAAATTCTTCTAAGTTATCAGTTTGGCATATTCCCCTGGTCAAATGAAGACGAGCCTGTTCTATGGTGGTCTCTTCATCCAAGGTGTGTTTTATATCCTGATAAAATAAGAGTAAGTAAAAGCATGGGTGCTTTAATGAGAAAAAATAAATACCAGTGCACCCTAGATACTTCTTTTGAACAAGTTATTGATGCTTGCCAAAACGTAAAACGGAATGGACAAGATGGGACGTGGATAACATCTTCACTAAAATCAACATTTATTGATCTCCATCATCAAGGACATGCCCACTCTATAGAGGTGTGGGATAGCGATGAGCTCATTGGTGGCGTTTATGGATTAGCTATTGGTAAAATTTTCTTTGGAGAGTCTATGTTTTCGAAAAAAACAAACGCTTCTAAATTGGGATTTATAAATTTGGTAAAATTTTTAAAAGAGAAGGGCTTTGAGTTATTTGATTGTCAGCAAGAAACCGAACATCTTAAATCTCTTGGTGCTGAACTTATATCCAAAGAAAAATTTATGATTGCCTTACGAAATAATATTTTTGCGAGCTGCAATAAATTCAGTTGGAAACTTGATTAATATCTATGATTAATTTTGAAAAGTATAAACTAAATAATGGACTCACGGTCTTGCTACATAAAGATGATAGTACGCCACTTGTCGCTGTAAATGTATTGTATAAAGTAGGATCAAGAAATGAGTTGGCCCATAAAACAGGATTTGCACATCTTTTTGAACATCTGATGTTTGGTGGATCAGCAAATGTACCTGACTTTGATACGCCAATACAAGAAGCAGGTGGTGAAAACAATGCATTTACCAATAATGATTTGACCAACTTCTATGATATCGTACCAGCAGAAAATATTGAAACAGCGTTATGGTTAGAGTCAGATAGAATGCTTCAATTGAACTTCAATCAGAAAAGTCTTGACATTCAAAAAAAGGTAGTTATTGAAGAGTTCAAAGAAACCAGTATCAATAAACCTTATGGTGATTTTTGGCATGAATTATCAGCACTTGCGTATAAAAAACATCCTTATCGCTGGCCGACTATTGGCTTAAAAAAAGAACATATAGAAGATGCCGAATTAAATGATGTGATCGATTTCTTCAAAACACATTATCATCCAGGAAATGCAGTATTGGTAATTTGTGGAAAATTTGATCTAGAGAATGTTAAATTTTTAATAGATAAGTGGTTTTCAAATATTCCACCGGTGGATATCGAAGCTCAAACTATTGAATTTGAACCTATACAATCAGAATTTAGACAAAAAATTTTAATTAAGGATGTGCCATCGGCTGCAATACATATGGCATTTCATATGCCTGAGAGGCTTCATAACGAATTCGGAGTATATGATTTGATTTCAGATATTCTTAGTAGTGGAAAATCCTCTAGATTTTATACTAAACTGGTGAAAAAAACCAATGTATTCTCCAACCTAGACGCCTATATTACCGGATCAATAGATCCAGGACTCTTTGTTATTGAAGCAAAGTTACAATCCAATGACGATATTGATGAGGCAAGAAAGTTGATATGGAAGGAACTGGATCAACTCAAAGAAGATGAAATTGAAAGTGAGGAATTGCAAAAAGTTAAAAACAGTTTGATCAGTTCAATCTGCTTTTCGGAGGTAAGCATCTTACATAAGGCAATCAATCTCTCCTACTTTGAAATGTTGGGAGACGCTACATTGATCAATAAGCAGGAGGGTGAATACATACACATTATTGCAGCAGACATAAAGCGTGTCGCCAATGAAATATTTGATTTAAACAATTGTTCCGAACTTGTTTACCAGACCAAGGAATCTGGGTTTTGATTGCTTTCTTTAATAGCCTGGTTTAATATTCTAAAATCCAGTTTGCCTGAATTTAACCTTAAGTGATTTAGAATCACAATTGCTTTTCTCAGTTTGATTTCTGATGATTTTGGTTTATCCACAATATATATGAGACTACGCTTTTTGCCATCACTTAATTTTTCAAAATAAGCAGCAGCTTCAGGATCCTGATATAATAATTCGCTAAACACTTCAGGTATAGCCATTCCATAAGAACTTGTGTCTTTTGATACTTTTACAGAAACCTCCTGACCAAGGGCAAGACCAAATTCCTTCATTTTGTCCTTACTCAATTTAATAAACCAACGCCCATTGCCATCAGGCATAAAGCCAGCATGAAAATCATCATGATCATTTAGTGTACAGATTATTCTTTTCTTGCCATCTAATGTTAATGCTTTATAAACTGATTCAGGGACAAGTATATGATAGGACCATAATCCAGTATCGAATTTTTCAATTTTCCCAATATACTTTTTCATTAAAATGTCTAACATCAATAAAATTACAAACAAAAAACGACCTTAATTGCCTTAGGTTTTAAAAGCTGTTAATTTGTGTTCATAATAAATACGCTTGTCAAATTTAATTATTTCAGAACTATGGATTGGTGAACGCCTAAGATCAAAGATTACAGGAAAAGTTGGTCATTTTGAAGGAATTCATGAATCGGGAAAACTTAGAATCAGAGCTAAGAATAAAACCTATTTGATTCCTATCCATCATCTTGAATATTATACTGAAGAAGACGAGATAGAATTGCATTTTATTGACCATGAACCTGAAACTATCGAGTTTCAATGGAGCATCGGACAAAATGAACTTGACCTTCATATTAAAGTTCTTAAGCCTTCTCTTCAAAACGCACTACCAGAACGTATTTCTGACATACAATTAAAAGCATTTTTGGATTTTCTTGCTTTCTGTAAAAAGAATTCCATTAAAGACTTTTTAATTATTCATGGTATAGGTGCCGGAGTTCTTAGACACAGTATACACCAAATGCTGTCCTCTGAAGATAATATCAGACAATTTACTCTTGAGAATAATGGAGGAGCAACTCGCATTTTACTCTACTAATAAAATTTCAATGTAGACATACTGAATCTTCCACCTCGCTTACTTCCTATTAAAAAAATATCGTCATTATAATCACTAAGGGACGGTGTAAATTCAAATTCTATTTCACGATCTGAAAAAAGAGTTTCTTGAGAAATGATCTGACCCCACTGATCCAAAACGACCAGGTCCGTAAAACGGTTGCCTTTTTTATCCAATTCACGTCTCTCCCTTCCTGACTTATAATCGTTGAAGATTAGAAATGTCCTTCCATTGTTAATGGCCATCGAATAGGAGGTATAATTTAAAAATTCACTGCTGAAGTCTTTAGCAATTTTTTGGATATTGATCAAGTTACCTTCTGAATCAAATTTGGGAATAATAATTCCATCAGAAATATAAACGACACGTTCATACCACCTTCCATATATATCTGTTTGAGAAAAATCTCTTACATAGTTATTCTCAGCAATAAAGCCGATAGTACCGTCTTTGTAATTTAGAATATCCTTAATCTTATATGTGGATTCAAGTCCTTTTTTCTTTTGGATCGCTTTATCTGAAACCAGTCCAATCAAAAGAGATTCGGGAAAAACATGCATTTTTATTTTAGTCTTGTAAAAATTGTCATCTCCATAACTAAAAAAAATACCCTTTAACCTGTTCCTATGCTCATCGTCCGTATAAAATCCTGCCATCAAAAACTGATCTGTGCTCCTGTCAGGAAAAAACAAAGCGACATCCATAGGTGCATTACCATCACCAAGGTCAATTTTAGAATTAACAATACCTTGCTGATCTATATGATATAATATATAATCAAATTTAGGTAGGTTTTTCCCCTTTACTGAATTATCATCACCTTCATATCTTTCCGTTTTATCCACTCGGGCAACCAGATATATATCTCCATCGTTGGTGACGACTTGCTGCTCAATCTCATAGTGTCTTTCTCCAAATCTATAAACGATTAAATCTTTCCAGATCAATTGCATCTCATTATCAAATACGCCTATGGCAATTATATCATCATCCCTATGATCATTTCCTGGAATAACATTCACAAAAGCTACTTTACTGCTGTCTTCGGACATGATTAACCCACCATCTACTGGACCAAAGTCATATTCATAGTTTCTAAGGAGTTTTTTAAGACGGCTATTCTCGATGTCAATTTCTTGAAAATATGCTTCTCTGGGCTCTGATATCTTTCCATTTTTAACAGAGGAAACATGAAGAATCCACTCTTTATACTTTCTTGAATACTGATGCATGTAAAAAAAGCTTCCACTGTGGGTCTCGATGCCTCCATGTATTTTAAGGCTAGATCGGTTCTTTATATAATCAAACTTTTCCTCTGAAATAAGCTCATGATCGAAGCTATATCGCTGAACAATGTTATCGTCATTAGGCTTCATGACAAAATAATAGCTGTCATCAAGAATCCCAAGAAATTTATATATCTCTCCGTTCCCTTTAACTTTGTAGGCGGGACCCCATTGCACGAAGTTTTGGGCTACAAGTTTTGAGTTTTGAGCAATAACAACTGCACAAATTAGCAGGATCGTTTTTCCAATACAATGCATAATATAGTTTTACTGTATAGTAAAACTTAAAATTAATCAAGAAATTATATTGCCCTGTTAAAAGCTTCTACTATCTGAAAGAATATCCATTGGTAGAAGCTACAGAAATCATCTCTTTTTTGATATCTCTTTCATCAAGAGTAAATATTTCATTTACGCTCAAATTAAATTCTTTAGATATCAACAATGCCAACTTTGTTGATGGTACATAATTTTGAGACTCAATTGCGTTAATTGTCTGTCTTGAAACTCCAATTTTCTTTGCCAATTGTGCTTGTGTTAAATTTTTGATCGCTCTTTGTACTTTTAGATTGTTTCTCATGTTCTAAGTATTATTAATAATGACAATTGATTTGATTGTATTGGTTGGGTTTCTTATGAAAGCTCTGAAATCATGAATTCATGAACTCAGAGCTTGGTTTAGTATGGTATAAGTTTAATAAACCGGCAATCATTAAGTTTTGAAGCGATGATCTAAGCCCCGTTTACTTATAACTTATCAATTCTACATCTCGCATAATGTCGTTACTTATGCAAAAGATTATTATTATTCAAAAGAAATATTCTTGATATTCGACCAAGGAACATATATTGGCTTATCGTCAGGTCCGAAAACAAGAACTCCGTCATTGTTTTCACTAACATCAACTTTATCGCTGAGTATAAATTTTTCACCATTCTTTAATTGCACCAATGATTCTTTTCGATTTTTAGGTTCTATGGATTTAATCACCGAGAATGGTAAAAAATAATCAACATTATTAGATGATCCATCTAGCATTTCTAGCTGATAAGTCTCATCAAGGTCATAAATAATTCTTCCTGAATGGTTTTTATTTTCAAAAGTTGAAACAACTCCTCTTATCTCCTTTGATCCTTTATAATCGCTATATGTCAATTTTGATCCAGAAGCATTTTCATGAATTTCCATTTTTTCAAATTCTTCCCAGGTAATATCTACCCTACCATAATTAGGTGTGCTTACAATTATACCTCTGTTATCACTGTCAACATCATTGGAACCTCTTAGTTCTATTGATCGACCTGATCTTAATGTTACTTTACTGCCATTATGACTCCTTTCTATCGACTTTATTTTTCCAAATTCAATTTCCATTTCGCCATCAACTGAGCGACCATTCAATACATCTTTTGTTAAACGTTCATCATGGTCCCATTGTAGGTAACCTTCAAACTCTCCTCTTATCGTTTTTACGACCCCATAAAGTGGTTCTCCAAATACGCTTTCCATGTCTGATGGTGTATCCATAAATTCAATTTTATCAATACGATGCCAATCAAGTTTAACAACTCCTAAGTCAGGATCACTAACTTGAACTTGTGCGCCAATATCATTAGATCCTCCTTGCAATTCATATTGTTTTCCATTTTTGAAGGAAACAAAAACACGTTCATTCTTTTTAACTTGAATACTTTTAATATCACCAAATTGACAAGCAAATACATGCACTGTGCCAACCGAATAATTCCAGTTGGAACTATTTTTAACACCTAACCAGCTGTAAGAACTCTTATCCTTACCTTTTAATGCTTGCTCTTCGGATTTAGACAACCATTTTAAATTATCATTTTCCATTTTAGTGGAGTTAAAGAAATCAAACCAAAATGCTTCTTCATTTCCCCATCGGATTTGGCCCTTATAGGTGTTGCCATCAGTGGTGGTAAGCTTACCGTAGATAAATTGCTTGTCTGATGCATTTCCAAATACTGATTCAACAGTATCGAGTAATAGTGCGTTTGAAATTGCCAGAAATAGTACGGCAAATAATTTAGTCTTCATAATAGGCTTTTATTTTGCTATAAATCAATCAACATATTAAAACTGCAGATTAACGGTGTATATACATATCAAAAAATGACAAACAGGTATTTTCGATGACTGAATCGGGAATAATAGCTCTTAAAAAGATTTAGCATTTTTATAAAAAGCTATACACTTATGTATTTACAGTGCATTATTTTGTGCTTGACGCAAAATGAAATAGTAAAAATTTCGGGATTTAGTACTTATGAAAACCAGAGTTAGTTACCTATCTAGCCAGGACTTGAACAGTGGAGATCTTTCAGCACTAATCACAATATCATCATCAGTTGCTGGTTCCAAGTTCAGCTTTAGCCTTCCCTTGAAGTATGGGTGAATTTCTGATATTGCATCAAAGTGTATTACAAACTGTCGGTTTACCCTAAAAAAAGAGTTAGGATCAACAAGCTGATCAATTTCATCAAGGGTGTTGTTTATTGGCAATCGGTTACCTGCATCATCGATTATAAAACTCATCTTATCCTTGCTGTAAAAGTATCTTATCTTGTTGATTGGAATAGATTTTATTTTATTGCCAATTTTACATAAGAATCTGGATTTGTATTCTTTAGTCTCCGATGAGAGCATTTTTTTAAACTCCTCAAACAACTGCTTTCTTTGATTTAATTGAGAGTCATTTAGGCTATCATATTTTTCCAAAGCTAGTTTCAGCCTTTCGCTTTCTACCGGCTTTAAAAGGTAATCGATGCTGTTTACTTCGAAGGCTTGAATGGCGTACTTTTCATATGCGGTAGTAAAGATGATCGGACAATCAACTTCCGCTTTTGAAAATATGTTAAAACAAAGACCGTCCGCAAGATGAATATCACTTAAAATCAAATCAGGATGCTCATTCTTTGATAGCCAATCAATGCAGCTGTCAACAGAATTTAGGATGGCTAATATCTCTGACTTAGGAGAAACCTCCTTTAATGTTGCAGACAGTTTTTCAGCTGCCAAAACCTCATCTTCAATTAGTAAAACTCTCATAAATAGCCAATAGCTTTGACTAAACTGCGTATTCTATTTCAATTAATGGCAGATTTACGATAAATGCATCATTTGTTTCTACGATCTCAATCTTTTTATCTGTAAAAAACTCATATCTCTTGACAATGTTATTCAGACCACTGGCTTTGCGTTCGCGTGGTAGGTATTTTTTTCTTTGCAGATTATTCTTGACAATGAGCGTTTCCCCTTCGCTTTGAATTGATATAGTAACAGGCTTTTCAATAGTGGCAACATTATGTTTAATCGCATTTTCGATTAACATTTGTACTGTTAATGGAGGTAATGCCATTTTTTTAAGTTTTGAGTCTATTTCAAAATTAAAAAAGACACAATCCTTAAATCGTATAGAGATCAGGTATACATACGATTCAATAAGCTCCAACTCTTCTTCAACCGTTGTCAAATCTGAGTATTCCGTCTTTAGAATTACTCTGTATACCTCTGCAAATTTATTTAAATAGGTTTTTGATAAATCGATATCCTTATCCATAAGAGAAGAAAGGATATTCAGATTATTAAAGAGAAAATGTGGATCTAAATGATTGCGTAAAGACATCAATTGAGACCTTGCGTTTTCTTTTAACAATTGCTCTGATTCCAATTCCGATTTGCGCCAAGCTTTCAAAAATTTATATCCAAAGTAGAAGGAAAATATAGGTAAAATAAAAGCTGCTCCATAAATATTTAAAAGAATAACCTGACTCAAATCTGCTGGTGCACTCGTCAATTGTTGCTTGAGTAGGCTATAAACTAAATTAATTGCGCTTAGGGAAAGTATGGTTCCAAGAACCATTTGAATTACAAACCTCGAAGCTGCATATAGTTTCCAAGGAAGCACTCTATCTAAAAAAATGTTTAAAAGTTGTAGGATAATTATGATTAGTAAAAACGCATAAACAAACCACTGCACAAATAAAAATGTGTTCATCTGTGGCTCCGAAACATTAGGAACAATCACAATAAATATTACTCTCGCGATTACTATCAGTAATGTAGATAGTACTATTGGAAAGGCTATGTGCTTATATATTCTTTCTATATCAAGCTTCATTTAATGAAGGTGTAATTCCTCTCGCATGGGATAAGTCCTATTTGATATCAATTTCCTTGACGTCTGACCACTGTATATGTATTGGTTCTTCACTTGTTTTAGTAAAAATAAGAATTCCATCATTGCTGCTTGAAACGTCTTGCCTTTCTCCAAGTAAGATCTGATCTCCATTTCTCAGTTTGACCATGGAATAAGACTTATTTTTAGGATATATAGACTTGATATTTCTAAATGGAATCTGGTACTTGATATTATCATCATCACCGTCCAGGAATTCAAATTCCCATTTTTCATCTATATCATATACGATCATACCAGAAAGCTCTTCTGACGAATAGGTTTTTACAACTGCATTGATTCCTTTTGGTGCTTTAAAATCATTATAAGAAGGACCCTTTCTGATGTTCTTATGTATTTCTAAGCTGTTAAAATCATTCCAGCCGATTTCTATTCTTCCTATATCATGGTTATAAATGGCGATTCCTCTGTTCTCAGAATTAACATCATTTGTTCCTTTAAGAAAAAGTTCTGTCCCGGTTCCCTGTTTCAAGATAACACCTTCTTTATATTTCTTAATCCATCTGATATCTTCAAACTTGATCTTGTTGTTCCCGTTACTGCCATATCCATCCAGTACATCTTGAGTTGTTCTTTCGTCAAGATCCCATTTGATATAGCCTTCGATTGCCCCTTTTTTATAGGTATCAACTGTACCATAAATAAGGTCACCAAAGGGTCTTTTAACAAGATATGGCGCTTGAGAAAACTCTATACTTTTGATTTTATTCCAGGCAATTTTTACAAGACCTAATTCAAAATCATACAATTGAATTGTCGTACCTACATCGTTCGATCCTCCTTCCAAACTGATATGAATACCATTTTTTAATTCAAGATCTAATGTTGAGGAGGAATGTGGATAAATAGCTTTTATGTCACCAAAAAAACAAGCGAAAGTATGAGATACTTCTCTGTATTTATTTTCCCAAATAGAGCTAAGGTCCCAACTAAAATCTTTCCACAAATTTTTGTTTTTGTCTTCTGCCTTCTGCTTTTTATGTTCATCAGAAACTTTCACAGAATTGAAAACATCATGCCAGGCAAGTTCTTCCAAGCCCCAACGCATAAACCCTACATAAGTATCATTAGATTTTGTTGTAATCTTTCCATAAATGAATTCATCGCTTTTCTGACCGATACATTCTTGAGAGACTAAGGGACAAAATAAAACAAATAATGTGCAACAAATCAATGTCAATGAGATCTTCACTTTTCTACTATTAATTATGTGCTCAATTTGATGATAATAAATCTTTATTACAATAAAAAAACACTGAAAAGGGATAATGTTTTACTCAAATGGGTGAAATCTTATATGAAAATTTCACATTAAAGCCCTAAACCAATGAATTTGGCAATTTCCCTGCCACCTAGCAGTTCCTGATGAATGCTTGTTAAAATATAAATTTTCTAATAAATAAAAATTTAATGCCTGATGACTTATATAATATAGCTTTTAGAAACCATAGATCTATATTAAGATTAATTAGTATGGTGCTTGAAAGTTTAAGAGCTAACATAATGGTATGTTCATATGAAAGGTTTATTATCAATTATAAACTTCGGTATTTGTTGTTCAAGTTCCTATTCTCAAGGTAGAATACAGTTTTCTGCTGGACTCAGCAAAGCAACATATCAAGACAGGTTCATTACGCCTGAATCATCTGCTCACTATGGCTATTTTGTAGGTGCAGATTCAAGACTTAACGATGGGAAAATATACCTCATTCTTGGTGGACAATTTCATAATCTCAAAATATCCCAAAGAATTATTACCTTCTCCTTATATCAACTTCAACTCTCGAACAGCGGGATTGCTTCTAGGCTCAAGTTTCGAAATCAATAAAATTGGTATTGGCATAGAATATCAAAAAGGCTTTATCAACGCTGTTAACAAACAAGAAGGAAGGGAATTTGATTAACTGTCACTTGGATTAAGTTTTAGTTTTTAAACGAACGCCTTTTCCATCGCACTAAGTGATGAAGTCATCAGTTGAGCTTCATTTATAGCATCAAGTTGTACGCATTGTATTGTGTTAAGCAACTCGCTATTTCCCAGACAGCTTACCTTAACATAATTGTCTGTAAATCCTTCCATTAAGCCATTGTCATCTATAGATTCAAATAGTACTTCTCTCTTTTGGCCTACAAAAGAATTATAAAAAGCAATTCTTTTTTTCTGTGATAAAATTCGTAGCATTTTATTTCTCCTTCTTCTTTCTTTTATAGGAACAGAATCATGCATGGTAGCTGCTAGTGTATTTGGTCTTTCTGAGTAAGTAAATACATGTAAGTAAGAAATATCCAATTGATTCAAGAATTCATAGGTTTCCAAAAACTGGTCTTCTGTTTCTCCTGGAAAGCCGACTATCACATCAACGCCAATACAGCAGTGCGGCATTTTGTCTTTAATCATGTCAACTCTTTCAGCATACAATTCTCGCTTATACCTCCTTCGCATTGCTTTCAGAATCGCATTGCTTCCACTTTGCAATGGCATATGAAAGTGCGGCATAAATCCCTCTGAGTTAGCAACAAAATCAATAATTTCTTCATTGCAAAGGTTGGGCTCAATGGAAGAAATTCTAAAACGTTGAACAGCTTTGATTTCATCAAGTGCTTGAATCAGATCAACAAAAAGGGCCTGCTTTTTTGGCTTGAGTCCTTCAATAACTTCTGTGCCATTACCAAAATCACCTATGTTCACACCGGTAAGTACGATTTCCTTAACGCCAGATTGCCCAATTTTTTTGGCATTGGATACAACATTCAGAATCGTATCGCTTCTGCTTTTTCCTCTTGCCAATGGTATGGTACAAAAAGAGCATTTATAATCACAACCGTCTTGCACCTTTAGAAAGGATCTTGTTCTATCCCCAAAAGAGAAGGCATCGGAAAATGAGTTGACTTCATTGATTTTTCCAACGCGATATTTACCTAAAGTATCAAAGTCATTTATGGAATTGATATGCTCAAGGATATTGAATTTTTCACTTGCCCCCAACACCAGATCTACGCCTTCAATTTCTGAGATCTCTTTGGGCTTCAACTGTGCGTAACAACCAATGACGATAAACTTGGCTTCAGGATTATGCTTTAAGGCTTTCCTTACTTCATAGCGACATTTACGATCTGCAAAGTCTGTTACAGAGCATGTATTCAGTACATAAAAATCTGAAGGACCATCAAAGTTGACTACGCCGTAACCTTCCTCTTCGAATTGTCGACGAATGGTTGAAGTCTCTGAAAAATTAAGTTTACATCCCAGAGTATGAAAAGCTACAGATTTTGGTGTGGCCATAGGAATGTAAAAGTACATCTATTGACTGTAAGCATCAAGAAGCTGTGCTGATAAAATAGCAATGATAAATCACAATTGTCTGACTACCAACCATCACCATCTAAGACATCACCCAGTCCACCTAATACACTTCCTTCTCCCTTAGATCTTCCTAGATAGCCTTTGCTGTGCGTTAGAATACGATCTGCCAATCTGCTAATAGGCAAGGTTTGTATCCAAACAGAACCAGGACCAACGAGACTAGCAAAAAATAAACCTTCGCCTCCAAAAATGGTGTTCTTTACACCTCCCACAAAAACGATATCGTAATCAACATTCTGTGTGAAAGCTACTAGACATCCAGTATCTACTTTTAACTCTTCACCTGGCTTCAATTCCTTTCGAGCAATATACCCACCAGCATGCATAAATGCCATGCCGTTACCTTCTAGTTTTTGCATAATAAATCCTTCACCGCCAAAAAATCCTCTACCCAACCTCTTGGAAAATTCAATGCCCACTGAAGTTCCCTTAGCTGCACATAGAAAAGAATCCTTCTGACAAATTATTTTCTGCCCATATTCTGTTAAATCTATCGGTATAATTTTTCCAGGAAAAGGAGCAGCAAATGAAATTTTAGCTTTGTTAAATCCATGATGTGTAAAACTCGTCATGAATAGTTTTTCACCTGTTAAAACACGTTTGCCAGCCCCTAGAATCTTTCCGCAAAGTCCATCATCTTGTCCACTACCATCACCAAAAATGGTTTTCATTTCGATGTCCTGGTCCATCATCAAAAAGCTGCCTGGTTCAGCAATAACCGTTTCCTGGGGATCCAATTCAATTTCTACAAATTGCATTTCTTCCCCATAAATCTTGTAGTCAATTTCGTGTGTAGTCATAGATAATTTTATTAGTTGTTAGAATTAAAGATTTTGGTAATATCTTTATCAAAGTCAATGGCTTCAAATCTTACATTATTTTCATCAAAAACTTATGAAATTTCTATCAAAATCAATTAAGACTATACTATCAGCACTATTTACAATAATGTGCATACATTCTTATTCTCAAGACAATACGGGTAGTTATTATATTTCCGAGTCCCAAGATTATCATGATTTTAACAAACACCTCTTTCAAAAAGCATACATTTTTACTCTTGAAGAAACAAGACCCGAGAAGTCCTCAAGGTGGACGATATTAAATTTTGATCCACACCAAGAATACTATTACATAAAACGAACGGAAGAGGATCTGATCAAAGAATACATTTTCAATAAAGATTCTATTTCTATTTTTCTCAATGGAAATACTGTGCATGATTCCAGTTTAATAGCCAAACACAAACTCACTCCTGAAAGAGCTATGCTCCTCAAAGATTATTATATCTATCTATGGTATCTGCCAATGAATCTTAATGGTCCAGAAGCAGAAATACAGAATAAAATTATCAAGAAAAATTATGGTTCTGAAAAGCTAGTTGAAGTGAGTGTCAATTACCCGAATTCTGAAAACAATCACTCTTGGTTCTTCTATTTCCATCCTCAAAAATATCAATTACGAAGGAGCATGTTTTATAAGTCAGAATATGCCGATGGAGAGTACATCGTCTATGAAGGAGAATATCAATTTGATGGGATCAGAATCCCTGCTTTGCGCAAATGGTATACCAACGCTGAGGACAAGTTTCTTGGAGAAGATAAACTTATAGAAATACGGTTAGGCAGGATAAAATAAAAAGGGACATCAAAATTAATTGACATCCCATATATTTTAAATCATGGTGTTGAATTAAGATTCTAATGCTGCTGCACCACCAACGATTTCAAGTATTTCATTTGTAATAGATTCCTGACGTGCTTTATTGTACATGATTTTAAGATCCTTAAGAAGATCGTTAGCATTTTCAGTTGCTTTGTCCATTGCCGTCATACGTGCACCATGCTCACCTGCATTCATGTCAAGTATATACTTGTGAAAACTGGTTTGCAAAATACTTGGAATAAGCTTTTCCAAAAGCTCTTCTTTAGTAGGCTCAAAAATATAATCTGCTGTATGATTTTTCCCTTTATCAGAACTTTTTGGTTCGAGCTTTTTCACAGGTAAAAATTGCACTGCTTTAGGAAATTGTATTGCTGCATTTTTAAACTGAGAATAGACAACATAAATTTTGTCATAATCTTCAGATTCAAATGAATTCATTAAGTATTCAGAAAATCCTGCAATGTTGCTAAATGAAAGGTCATTAACCAATCCTAAATTATCAACATTCAAATTACAACCATCACATTTCTTCTTCAGAAAGTCATACCCTTTTTTTCCTATAAAATGAATATCAATCTTTCCTTCGGCTTTAAGGTCTTCGTATCTCTTTATTAACTCCAGAGTCTCTTTACCAATATTAGCATTAAAAGCACCTGCAAGACCTCTGTTTGAAGTTATTACAACGATAGCCATTTTATTAACTACTTTTCGTTCTTTTGCAAAAACAGAATTAGAGTCTCCACCCAAATTACTCAGAATATTGACCATCATTTTATTCAAGCGATCAGCATACGGCCTCATTTCCGTAATTGCTTGTTGTGCCTTACGCAACCTAGCAGCAGATACCATTTTCATGGCCTTTGTGATTTGCTGCGTTGATTTAACAGACGTGATTCGCTCTCTGGTTTCTTTTAATTTACCTGACATAATTTATTGTTGGGTCAGCTTAAGAATATTGCTTCGAAATATCTGCAGCTAAAGCCTCAATGATACTCAAAGATTCTTTCTCTAATTTTCCTTTTCTAAAACTCTCTAAAATTTCAGGATTCTTTTGTTCCAAGCTTACTAAAAATTGCTCTTCAAACTCCTTGATTTTATTAACAGGAATATTTCTTAATAATCCTTTAGTACCCAAGTAGATAATAGCTATCTGTTTTTCTACAGACATAGGTGTATATTGCCCTTGCTTAAGAATCTCTACGTTCCTTTTTCCTTTTTCCAATACAGCCATAGTTGCAGCATCTAAGTCTGAACCAAATTTTGAAAATGCTTCAAGTTCAGCATATTGAGCTTGGTCAAGCTTTAAGGTACCTGCAACTTTTTTCATTGACTTGATCTGTGCAGAGCCCCCAACTCTTGATACAGAAATACCTACATTAATTGCCGGACGAATACCCGCATTAAATAAATTAGATTCTAGGAAAATCTGACCGTCTGTAATTGAAATTACGTTAGTAGGTATATAAGCAGATACATCACCTGCTTGAGTTTCAATGATTGGCAGTGCTGTTAATGAACCTCCACCTTTTACGATCCCAGCATCCTTCAAACTGTCAGGAAGGTCATTCATTTGGTTAGCAATTTCATCGTTATTGATAACCTTTGCCGCTCTCTCCAAAAGTCTTGAGTGAAGATAGAAAACATCACCTGGATATGCCTCACGTCCTGGTGGTCTTCTCAATAACAAGGATACTTCTCTATAAGCAACTGCCTGCTTCGATAAATCATCATAAATGATCAATGCTGGACGTCCTGTATCTCTAAAAAATTCTCCAATTGATGCTCCAGCAAAAGGTGCATAGAACTGAAGTGGCGCAGGATCTGCTGCAGAAGCACAAACGATTGTTGTATATTTCATAGCACCTGTCTCTTCAAGTACTTTTGCTACCTGTGCAACTGTAGATGATTTTTGGCCAGAAGCCACATAAATACAGTATACAGGCTCCCCTCTGTCATAAAATTCCTTTTGATTTATAATGGTATCAAGCGCAATTGCCGTTTTGCCTGTTTGTCTGTCACCAATAATCAACTCTCTCTGACCTCTACCAATAGGAATCATAGCATCAATAGCTTTGATACCCGTTTGAAGTGGCTCATTAACGGGCTGTCTGAAGATTACACCTGGGGCTTTACGCTCAAGAGGCATTTCATATAGCTTTCCAGAAATAGCACCTTTACCATCAATAGGTTGACCAAGTGTATTAACAACTCTACCAACCAAACCTTCTCCAACTTTGATAGACGCAATTCTTCCCGTTCTTCTAACAGTTGAACCTTCCTTGATTCCTGCTCCACTTCCCATCAATACAACACCAACATTGTCTTCCTCAAGGTTTAGTACAATTGCCTGAACGCCATTATCAAACTCTACAAGCTCCCCTGCTTTTACTTTTGTTAGTCCATATACACGGGCAATACCATCACCTACTTGAAGGACAGTACCAATTTCTTCTAAATCTGTTTCCGATTTAAAGCCAGACAGTTGTTGCTTTAATATTGCGGATATTTCTTCAGGTTTAACCCCAGCCATTTCAATATATTTTTAAAATGAAATAAATTATTATTAGTCTTGAAACTTTTTTCTTATCTGTTCAAGTTTGTGTGATACACTAGCATCATAAAGTCTGTCATCAAATTCTATGACGAAGCCTCCAATCAAATTAGGATCTACAAAACTTGTTATTTCTACTTTACTTTCAGTCACAGCACTTGTTGAAAGTACATTACGAATTTCTTGAAGTGCCTTTTCCTCTAACGGGTTAACTGTAGTCAATTTGACCTCTGTGATGCCTTTGTTTTTCTTGTATTGCTTTAAAAAGCTCTTAACGATTTCAGCTAGATGAAACTCACGTCCTTTTCTTGATAGGACATTAAAAAAAGTTTGAGTTACTTCACCTATAGAATCACCAAAAACTTCTGTAAAAACAGCTTGCTTTTTGTCAGCCTTAATGATAGGGCTTTTGACGAACATGCTAAATTCTCTTAGGTTCATGGCTTCATCAATGACCAGCATGTCATTATACAAGCTGTCTAAATTGTCTTGCTCCAAACCTAAGCTCATTAGAGATTTGGCGTATCGAGATGCTATTCTAGAATCAGAAGCCATGGATTAGTTCAACTTAATTTCATCAATTAATTTGCCTACAAAGTTTTCGTGTTCATCTACACCACTAAGTTGCTTTCTGATCACTTTTTCTGCAATTTCAGTCGCCATTAAACCAATTTGATTTTTGACTTCAATCAAAGCAGCTTGTTTTTCGTTTTCGATTTCGATTTTGGCAGAAGTTACGATTCTTTGCGCCTCTTCTTTGGCTTTTCCTTTAGCGTCATTGACGATAGAAGCTTTAGTATCCATTGCTTCTTTAAGGATTTTAGCTCTTTCTTCTCTGGCTTTCGCCAAAATTTCTTCGTTTTCAGCTTTCAACTTAGACATTTCGAGTCTTGCGTTTTCTGCTTCTTCCAAAGAGCCACGAATATCTTCTTCTCTTTTTTTCAAGGCATTTGCAATCGGTGTGAAAGCAAATTTCCCTATTACAAACCAGAATAGTAAAAAGAAAATAGTAGTCCATAATAATAGACCAACATCGGGTTTGATAACACTAAAGTCAGCTAAAAAAATTAAAAACATAATTCAACTTTTTAAAAATCTGACCATATCAACCAACCGTTAATATGACCAGATTATTCTTTAATTAAGAATGATTACCTTACTAAGTATGACATAACAATTGCAATCAAAGCGGCACCTTCAACAAGTGCTGCCATCAAGATCATGTTTGATCTGATATCACCAACTGCTTCTGGTTGTCTTGCAATCGCTTCCATTGCTTTTGCACCAATGTTACCAATACCTATCCCAGCACCGATAACTGCTAAACCCATACCTATAGCGGCTATTGAACCTACCATAATTTAAATGTTTATGAATGAAAAAAATTAATGTGCTGCTTCGTGATGATCTTCAACAGCTGCTCCAATATATGAAGCTGTCAAAATAGCAAATACAAACGCTTGAATAAATGCTACCAATAATTCAATTGACATCATAAATAAAGTAAGTAAGCCAGAAGGAATAACTGTTCCTAAGCCACCTGCCAAATTGGTACCATTGTTACCAAAGATGAAAATTAAACTAACAAATATGATGATCACCATATGCCCTGCAGTGATGTTAGCAAACAAACGCAACATCAATGTTAAAGGCTTAATAAATACTCCTAATACTTCTACAGGAGTTAAAATCGTTTTGACCCAAGCTGGTACTCCTGGCATCCAGATAATGTGCATCCAGTAATGCTTGTTTCCAGAAAAATTAGTTACTAAAAATGCAAGAATAGCAAGTACTGCTGTAAATGCTAGATTACCTGTAACATTAGAACCTCCAAAAAAAGGAATTTGACCAAATAGGTTAAGTCCAAGTATAAAAAAGAATAGAGACATAATAAATGGCTGATACCTTAAATACTTAGAACCCAAGAATGGCTTGCATACCTCATCTTGAATAAATACAAATATTGGTTCAATAAAGCCTTGAAGTCCTATTGGTGCTTGTCCTTCTCTTGATCGGTAAGCTTTTGCAATTTTTATAAAAATGAAAAGCATGAACATAAACACCAAAAACATTGAAACAACATTTTTAGTTATCGAAAAATCAAAGAAAGGTGTAATTCCTCCACCAAACAATCCGAAATCTGCAGTACTCTTTGCATAGGTTGGATACATTTGGTCTCCCATACATACAAATGCATTGTTTTCGATATCGTGGACAATACCCTTTATTTCAGTCTTTTCTTTAGGAAAGTTAGGGTCAGCGACCATTCTTACTGTACCTCCATCAAGTACATATCCTTCATATGCATAATGACCATCTCCGTGTCCCAAATTATCGAAACCAAATTTGCTTGATAGAAACATAGAAAGTCCATCTTGCTTGTTGTACAAAATACAAGGCAATGGAATCTGTAATGGTCCTATACTATAAACATTTGCATCTGCTATATGATGAAAGGCTGTAGTCCCTGCATCAAAATCATGATCATGAGAAATATCCTCACAAGATAATTCATGATTATCACCATGGTTTTCTTCCTGACCTGCGTTCAGAGACGCTGAGCCAAAAAAGATAAGAATCGAAAAGGTTATGATTGTTTTAAATCTCATTGATTACAACGCTTTTAAAATCGCTGCAAAGGTATTAAATAGAAAACTATAAACGCTTGATTTTTACTATTATTTACACAATTCTTGAAAAGAAAGCAAGTGAATTTAGCTGAACGATTATTTGGTTTTGCAAAATGCTAAATGCTTAATATTTTGCTACTTAAACCGATTGCCATATTCTTGAATGGCAATCATAAAAAACACCAATTACTTGTGGTAATTGGTGCCTTATAATAATTTTAGAATTATTGTTTTCTGATTTAAATAACAATAGCAAATTTGTCTATCTGGCTATTGCAGTGGCTCTCTTTTCTCGAATCACTGTAACTTTTACCTGCCCTGGATATTGCATTTCATCTTGGATTTTTTGAGAAATCATAAAAGCCAAATCATCTGCAAAGCCATCAGTCACTTTATCACTTTCTACAATTACACGCAATTCTCTACCAGCCTGAATAGCATAAGCTTTTTGTACACCATCATAGGACAATGCTAATTCTTCAAGCTCACCGATTCTCTTTAGATAACTTTCTAAAATTTCCCTTCTTGCGCCAGGTCTAGCACCTGAAATTGCGTCACAAGCTTGAACAAGTGGAGAAATAATGTTATTCATTTCAATTTCATCGTGGTGAGCACCTACAGCATTAAGAATCACTGGGTGTTCTTTTACTTTTTCAAGCATCTGCATACCCAACAAAGCGTGAGGCAATTCAGATTCTTCATCTGCCACCTTACCAATGTCATGCAACAGGCCAGCTCTTTTAGCCATTTTTACTTGTTTGGAGCTCATTCCAAGTTCTGCTGCCATTACGGCACAAAGAGTCGCCGTTTCAATAGAGTGCTTTAAAAGATTTTGACCATAGGATGATCTAAACCTCATACGTCCAACAAATCTTACAGTCGTTGGGTGCAATCCATGTAAGTCTAAATCTATAACGGCTCTTTCCCCAATTTCTTTTATTTGTTCTTCGAGCTGCTTTTTAACTTTTGCTACTGTTTCTTCAATTTTTGCGGGGTGTATCCTTCCATCTGCGACAAGTCTTTTCAGTGAAAGCCTGCAAATCTCCCTTCTTATTGGGTCAAAGCTTGAAATTACAATTGCTTCAGGGGTATCATCAACAATGATTTCTGCTCCAGTAGCTGCTTCTAACGCTCTGATGTTTCTTCCTTCTCTACCGATGATTTGTCCTTTGATATCGTCGGAATCCAAATTAAATACAGAAACGGTATTTTCAATTGTATATTCAGCTCCCATTCTTTGTATAGATTGAATAATAATTTTCTTAGCTTCTTTTCCAGCTCTGTTTCTTGCGTCGTTGATTAATTCTTTTTCAATCGCTAAAGACTCTGTTTCAACCTTTGATTTAACCGCTTCCAGCAAGCTCTCTTTGGCTTCTGATTCTGAAAGTCTAGAAATAGATTCTAATTCCTTGATTCTTACTTCATTAGCCTTATCTAGTTCTTCTTTCTTTTTAGCTACGATTTTAAGTTGCTTATCAAGATTTTGCTTGATGGCTTCAAGGTCAGATTCCCTCTGTTCTAGAGATTCTAAATCTAATTGAAATGCATTTTGCTTTTGTGATAATTCCTTTTCAAGCGAAATGACTTGCATTTCGCGTTCTTTCATTTCAACTTTCTGATCGGCTTTATAACTCTGGTAATCCTCTTTCAGCTTAGCATATTTATCTTTTGCTTCCTGAATCTTCTTTTGCTTGATGGCTTCGTTTTTGGATTCAGCCTTGCTTTCAATTCTTTCTGCTTTAGATTCTGCTTCGTCAATTTTTCGTCTTGCTGTTATATCTGCTTCTTTAAGCGTTAAATCAGCTTTGTTATTTGCCTCGTCGATTTTACTTTGTGCGGTTCTCCGAACCATCATATTTGCTATCAAAAAGCCAACAATCAAACCGGCAACAATACCGATGATAAATGGCAGTCCATATTCCATTTTCTATGGTTTAAATATTATTAAATGAATACTTGTGGAGGGGTATTATGAATTGATTTGTTCTGAAAGGCGTAATAATAAACCTTCTAACCTATGGTTGGCATTATGATCTATGTCCGATCTCATTTTTAAATTTTCAAAGGCATAGGTCAATAAGATCATAGCCAAAATATCTCTTGTTGTTTTAACGAGGTATTTAATCTTATACTCTGAAATCTTTTCATTGATTTCATTTTCAATCTCTAAAGCATAGGACATTTCCTCCTCTGTTAATTTGACAGGATAGCTTTCTCCTGCTATTTGGATAGTATGTGATATCAATTTTTCACTTTCCATCCAGTTCGATATTTATTAGCTCCAAACAACTATCAATTTTTTTGATATACTTGTCTAAAGCAGATTCAATGTTAGTAAGTTTAACATCTTTATCATTCTCTTTCTCGGAAGTTATTTCCACATAGGGACTTAACCGATCAGAATCATTCAATTTTAACTCTTCCTCAAGCTCCTTATTTCTCTCTTTTAGTTCAATGTTTTCATCTTGCGTATTTCTCCACTTTTGGATCAATAGCTCAACTTTATTCTCTAAGGCATCAATATTTTTTTGAAATGCCCTCATATTGTAAAGATAATTCTTTTTTCACGACATTTAAAGATATAATATTTTACCCTAATAGGGCCAAGTGTTAATTTTCTAATTGTCTCTATTTTCTAATTATAGCTCCAAGTTCCTTGCCAAAAACCTTGATGAGCTTGTTTATAACTGCATCAACTTCTTTATCGACAAGTGTTTTCTCTAAATTTTGAAAAACAAATTTAACGGCATACGACTTATTGCCTTCGCCAAGATGTTCATCATTTTTATAAACATCAAAGAGTTGAATATCTGTGATTAGCTTTTTCTCTGTTTTTTTTGTCAGTCGTTCAATATCTAAAAATTTTACTGAATGCTTTATTACCAATGCTAAATCCCTGCTTGTTGAAGGAAATTTACTAATCGGTTTAATGCTGTTTTTTGTTTTCTTGACTGCTTGTATTACATTTTCAAGATGGAAGTGTGCATGAAACACTTCTTGCTTAATATCAAATGGCTTTAAAGACTTTGGTGCCAATTTGCCAAACTCAACGATAGAGATGTTTCCTCTGTGAAATTTAAGACCATAACCGTACTGAGGATTTTCTTCAATTTCGGAAACTTGGTAATTCTCAATATTCAATCTTTCCAAAATCCTAATGACAGATTTTTTAAGATCAAAAAATCCTATTTCTCTTACAGATGCATCCATCCATGACTTGACACCTTCCTTTCCTGAAATAAATAAACTCAAAAAGTCTTTCTCTATAAAGTCATCTTTCTTTAGGTAGGTTCTGCCAAATTCGAAAAGTGCTAAGTCTGTATTTTGATAATTGATATTTCTTGAAACGGATTCCAAACCTGTATACAAAGCATCTGGTCTCATAATATCGAGATGAACATTACTTGTATTGTTTATAAAAACAAAATT
The DNA here is from genome assembly GCA_029262995.1 of Saprospiraceae bacterium. Taxonomy (GTDB): domain Bacteria; phylum Bacteroidota; class Bacteroidia; order Chitinophagales; family Saprospiraceae; genus RFSX01. The sequence continues at coordinate 79,784 of JAJCYH010000013.1, forward strand.
TTCGTGACCCTCGGTATACCAATTTGATTCAGCAAGCGAAAGACCCATCATTTCATTAAACCCATTGTTTGCTAATAGCTCTGAAATAGTAATTTTTATATCTCTTGCACTTGGGTGTTCATGGTTATGGATTGTGGTCTTTAACATTGTTGGTATTTCAACTTTGTTAAACCCATAAATTCTTAAAATCTCTTCGATAACATCCACTTCTCTGGTGACATCTGCTTTATTTGTAGGCACATATACATATACCTTGTTTTCATCTACAATTTTAGTTGTCATCCCCAGAGCATGCAGTATATCCACTATTTCATCTTTGGGAAGATCAGTGCCCATTAGCCTGTTGGCGTTATCAAATTTTAATAGAATTTCTTTAGGTTCAATCTTTACTGGATATAGGTCTATAAGGTCAGAAGAAACTTCAGCACCTGCATACTCTTTTAATAAATTACTTGCTTTTTTAAGTGCTTTAATAGTTAAATTGGGATCACTACCTTTTTCAAAAATCTTCGCTGCATCTGTTCTTAGCAAATGTTTAGTACTTGTTTTTCTTATGGAAGAGGAATTAAAATGCGCAGACTCAAGGAAAATATTTGTAGTTGAATCTGTTACTCCTGAATTAAGTCCTCCAAAAACACCGGCAATACACATTGGATTATCCTCTCCGTCGCAAATCATTAGATCCTCTGCATTAAGTTTTCTCTCTTTGCCATCTAAACTTAAAAAGGGAGTACCTTCAGGCAAACATTTTACTCTTACCTCATTTTTCGAAATTTTATCTGCATCAAAAACATGCAATGCTTGACCATAAGCATGTAAAATAAAGTTGGTTATATCAACAATGTTATTAATGGGTCTTACATCAATTGATTTCAGCAGGTTTTTGATCCATTCTGGCGATTCCTTTACTTCTATATTAGAGAATGTCAAAGCGGAATATCTTGGACAGGCATCTTTATCTTCAACTGTAACTTCTATATTGATATTCTTATTATCAACTTCAAATTCCTCACCAATGAAATCCTTCAAGATAATTGAATCATCGCTATTGATCTTCAAATATGCAGCAATGTCTTCTGCCACACCATAATGTGAAGTAGCATCAGATCGGTTGGGCGTTAACCCTATGTCAAAGATGTAGTCATCCTCTAATTCAAAGTATTCACTGGCTGCAGTTCCAATAACTGCATCTTCTGGTAATACCATTATTCCGTTATGGTCATTACCAAGGCCAAGCTCATCTTCAGCACAGATCATTCCTTCAGAAGATTCTCCTCTGATCTTGCCTTTTTTGATTTTCCATGACTCTCCCTCCGGTGTATAAAGCGTAGTTCCTATTGTAGCTACTAGCACTTTTTGTCCTTCGCCAACATTAGGTGCTCCACATACGATCTGTAATAAGTCAGACTCACCTATATCTACTTTTGTCAGAGACAATTTATCTGCATCGGGATGTTTGATGCATTTTTTGACTTGCCCAATAACAATACCCTTCAATCCTCCCTTTACAGACTCTACCTTATCTATGCCCTCAACCTCTAATCCTATATCGGTAAGTATTTCACCAATACGTTCAACAGATTGGTTGAGGTTGATATATCTTTTTAACCAATTTAATGAAATTTTCATTGCTTATTCGTCAATTTAAGCCGCAAAGATAATGCATTTATTAATGTAGAGACTAAGCGGATGACTTAGAATATCAAAATGTTGATTGAACCAACTTTATAGTTCTTACTTCAAGTAAGTTTTAGTTGCTTGAATGACTTGGTTATTCATGTTTGATGCTGTTACAAATGCAATGATCTCCATATTTTCAGGTATCCATTCTCCACCGTTTTGTGCAGGGACAGAATAACTAAAGTTTCTGGTTATTGAATCCCCAATGAGAATTCCTTCACCTAGAACATCCCCTGATATGCTTGTCAACATTTCTCTCATGACATGATTGTGTTCATAGTCATCAATAATCTCTCCCTGATCAGATTGTGCATCGATAATATGGTTTTCATTAACGATTACACTTAATTTGATAAAGCCCAAGATATCTTCTACCGCAGTAATATTTACTGTGACATTTGCTTTTCTCTCTGATTCATTGTAATTGCTTGATAATTCAATAGATAACAAGGCTGGTTCTTGTAGCCTTTTTTGAACAAAGGATTGCCATAACCCCGTATCATCTACCGTCATAAATGTTTGATCTTCGAAAAAAACTCTGTCGATTGCAGCTGCTGGCTTTCCTAAGAATGGTGCTAGAAAATTTTCTAAATCTTTAGCGTCATCATTTCTAAAATCATACATACTTTTTGAAGTAGGTTGAGCAAGAAATTTGCCGTGAATAGCTGTTGAAACTACTCTTTCCTCAAATACGGCGAAGATACCTTCCAAAGCTGCAGTGCCTGCGGGACAGTTAGGACAACTTGCTCCGGTTAGCTCTTCCAGTAAAACAACTTTCTTAATGGTCACAGTTGTATCTTCTTGCTGAATGTTAGCATCAGGAACAATTATAGGTACTTCCTCACAAGAAAAAAGAAACGCTAATGTTATTATTGAATATCCTATTTTTTTCATTTTAAAAACTTGAAGTTGCTGAAAAATTAAATCCACTGAATGCCGGTTCTAACCTGCATATACCACCTGTACAAACAATACCCTCTACTTGTTTAATATAACTTAAAGAAAATCTGTTTGCTTTATGTGTATAATAAATGTCAACCCTTGGATAGTGTAGTAATTTTTTAACGCCATCCTTTTTTGGTGAGTTTTTCCCTTCTCCAATATTATACATATCGGAAACAACAAATGACCAATGTGGCGCAACCGAGTATTCAACTAATGCAAATACCCAATCGCCGTAATCCTGGCCTGAATCTGCGTTTTCATCTTTACCAATATTCATATACTGGCATTCGAACCTGATTGATTTCTTTCTTGAAAATTTATACAGAAAGTCAACATAAGGAACAAAGGTTTCAACGAGGGGAACCTCAGGTTTTACTTCATATACCTCCTGATTGTATTGTAAAAATTGTAGACCACCTCGAAGTGTCCATTTCCGATGATGCTTATAATATACTTCAGTAAAAAACTCTTGAAATAACTTATCTCCATCAAGGTCCGTGATGAATGAGAAATTAGCATTGGTACTTAATGACTTGTTCCATCGATATTTTACATCAGCTTGGAAGGCTTGCTCAGACAACAATTGAGTCGCCGGTGAATATCTTGCTAACAATCGGTAAGTGTTTTGTCTGTTCATAGGAGGAATGAAATTTACCAATCCTCTAATCAGTTTCAAATTTGGATCAATTCTAAAATCAAAATTTTCAGTCCTCTTTGTTTCCAAGGTTATGCCTAAGCCACTTTTTGCATAGCTCAAGCTTGTATAGATAACAGACCCTTTTTCTTTGACCAATTTTCCAAAACTTTCAACACCATTGATATTGGTTAGAACTGCACTAGGATCAAAAAATGCTTCAGCTGTCTTATAAGAAGCTTCAATAAACCAGCTAATAGGTCCAGCAACCATAGTATTGAATACTGTGAAAGCATAGGTATTATATACAGGAACTATTCGATCATCACCTATATATATTGATACTTTGTCTATAATATTACTCATTGTAGCATCATCAATTGTTCTGTTAACTAAGCCAATTCCAGGCGCTATTGTCAAAACACTATTTTCAGAAGAAAGGTCAACAAATCCTTCAACTGTTGCACCCTTTATGGTTGGTCTGTATTCACTGAATAAAACTTTTTGTCTCCCAGAAAATCCTTTTATCTGCCAGTTTTCAGTTAGATCATAAATCAGTCTAACGCCATACAATGGATTATCAATTAACAAAGGCCTTTCCTCGAATGCTCGATATATAATTCCACTTCCAATTTGGTCATAAATATGTCCTACACGAATATCAAATTTGTTTATTTTTTTTGCCACATGCCATCTTCCAATACCCTCATCTGTATATGAATCGCTTGGATTCAACAAGTTGGAATTATTAAAAGCATCAAAACGAATACCAAGGTCAAATCCCTCAATTGAGTAGCCTAAATCAAGCCAGGTTTGAGAACCAATTAGTTGTCTATCATATTGAGGAATATTGGCTGCACCAATTAACGAATCTCTCATGAAAAAATTGGCACTGGTTTGAAGACCGCCAGTAAAACTGCCCTGTGCTATGACCTGACTAGGAATAAGAAAGCACAAAATACTTGTCAGACCCAGAATCGCTTTAATTAATCTTAAATACACCACACCAAATGTTTGTTAGAGTCTAATATAAAAACTAATTGGAACATGTCAATTTAATTAGTTGCATCGTTTGTAAGACAAACAATATGGAAAGGAATTAATTACTCCGAAGAAAATCCTGCAAATCGCATTTGTACTCTCATATCAAAACTTTTAGGGGGAAATTGTCTAAACTCTAATGACACTTCAATAATAGCTTTATCATTGACAACATAATTGCTAATATCAATTAAAGTTGGGATAAGCTCAATTTCTGACTTTTGTCCAAACTTTACAAAATCAAGATAAAATAACTCCTTTCGTCTTAATTCTACAGGATCTATTATATATACATTTACGGAGTTGATAAAGTCCAAATTAACATTGTCTTCAAACCTAGGTTTAAGAAATGCCTCAAAAGGTAATACCTCTGTAATATCGCTCGAACTTATGCCAGTGCTTTGGACTGTTAATTCCAATGGTATTGCGACATTTCCCTTTACAACATTGAGTGTTTCCAATATGCTCAATCCCAAATCTACCCTAAAATCCATTTGGGCATTTACTTCAAAAAGGGCGTCTCTTGTTGAGCACCCACAGAGTAAGCTTAAAATGGAAAAAACACAAAAGAATTTAATTCTAAATAGCATAGTCAACGAGTCTTTATAAAGCATTCCTTAAATTAACGTTGATATTTCATATTATGGCATAGTATTTTGAGATAAAAGATAAAAATTATAATTAATGGGTACTCAAACCGTCTCACAACTTAAGGATAGAGAACAGAAACATAAGTTTATTAGAGCACTGCTGGATGATGTAAGGTCATTCGAATATATGCTTGAACATGACTGGTTTGAAAAGGGAATTACACGTTTTGGCTCAGAATTGGAAATGGTTTTGATCGACAAGTCTACATTAAAGCCCAAAAACATAGCTATGGAAGTTATCGCAAAAATGAAATCTCCAAAATGGCTTGAAACAGAATTGGCGCAATTTAACCTTGAATTAAATCTTACGCCAAGAGAGATGACTGGCAATAATTTTTCTTTGACAGAAAAAGAAATTCAAGATAGGCTTTTAAAAGTTGATAAGGTGTTGAGTGGTTTTGATGCAACGTATATTTTAACTGGAATACTTCCGACAATTCAAAAGTTTCATCTCAATAAAGAAAATATTACACCCAGGGATAGATATTATGCATTATTAGATGCGATCAAACAGTTAAATCTTGGTAAAGATTTCGAATTAAAGATATTTGGTACAGACGAATTATTTGTTAAACATGATTCACCACTATTGGAGGCTGCTAATACAAGCTGGCAAGTTCATTTACAAGTAGAAGCTTCTGATTATGTTCATATGTATAATATAGCTCAAGCTTTGGCAGCACCGGTTATGTCTGTCGCTGCTAATTCGCCAATAGTATTTGGAAAAAGACTTTGGCATGAATCAAGGATAGCAATGTTTGAACAGTCCCTTGATACTCGTCATACACATGAACATATGAGAGAGCAGGCCACAAGAGTTTCTTTTGGAAATGAATGGCTTAATGATTCTATTCTTGATATATATAAAGATGATATTTCTCGATTTAAAGTATTGCTAAGCAATATTGCGGAAGAAAATTCATGGGAAAAAATCATAAAATCAAAGGTGCCAGAACTGAGTTCACTTCTTGTTCATAATTCCACCGTTTATAGATGGAACAGACCTCAATATGGAATAAGTAGCAACGGCAAACCTCATTTACGTATTGAAAATAGAGTTTTTGCTGCTGGCCCAACTGTTCCAGATCAAATGGCAAATGCAGTCCTTTGGCTTGGAGCGATGAAAGGTATGGCTGCTCAATATCAAGATATAAGAAAATACATTGACTTTTCTGCCTTAAGGGACAATTTCGGAAGGGCAGCAAGGTTTGGATTAGAAGCAGACTTTAGTTGGTTAAGAGGAAAAAAGATTCACGTGCGTGAATTGCTCTTAAAAGAAATTATTCCTCTTGCTCAAGAAGGACTGAAGTCATGTAAAGTCTCGTCCAAGGATGCCAACAGATATCTTGGAATTATCCAAGAACGTGTGAAGAAAAAAACCAATGGTGCTATATGGATGCTTAATTCTTATGAAAATTTACTCAAGAATAATGTGTCAAAAGATGAAACCTTGAGTGTACTAACCAAATCTATCATGATTAATCAAAAAACAAACGAGCCTGTTCATAAATGGAAAAAGGCTGATCTGGTTGATCTTGAAGAGTACAAGCCATTAGAACTTAAAGTATCAGAATTTATGCAGACTGATTTATTAACTGTAGATAAAGGCGATATACTTGAGTTGGTCGGAGAATTAATGGACTGGAGAAGAATTCGTTTTGTTCCAGTAGAAGATAAGCTTGGTAATCTGAAAGGCATAATTACTTCTAGACTATTAACAAGAAAATTACTAAAGCTTATTAGAGAACCGGATGACAAGGCTGTAGTAGTTGAAGACATTATGATTAAGGATCCCAAAGTCATTGACCCAGGTGCTTCAATAATGGATGCGTTAAAAGTAATGCGAAAAAACAAAATTGGCTGCTTGCCTGTTGTTAAAAGGAAGAAGCTAGTAGGGGTTATTACAGAAACTGATTTTCTTAATATTGCCAATAGCCTTCTGGAAAGACTACATTCTAAACAAGGCAGTAAGACAAAGTCTCGTCAAAAATAAAGCTAAACATAACAGCTCTTGGGATTTGTGTTAAAGCAGCAAACCTCATGGTCGCGATGGTTTTTTTACCCTGTGGCCATCTCCAACAGATGACAACACTTATGAAGTTGTGGCTATAGTTCAAAAAGTCTTTGAGAGTACTTCTAATGATGTTGTTTTTAATCTTGAAAAAAGTAATGGGTTTCCATAATCAATAGAGGTTTAGAAAATGAATTAGAAAGCACAGGTGAAGTTAAATAAAAATTTATCAATTAGGCTTTTGAAAGGATCGCATTGATAATGATTTGACCGTGATCTCTGGTATTTTCAATAAACAGCTCACTTGTATTAAGGCCAGAAACCACAACTCCAGCTATATAAATATTTTCAATATTGCTTTCAAGTGTTTCTTCATTTATTACTGGTTTTTTAGCATTGTCATTTTGAAGTATAATTCCAATTGATTCTAAAAAATCAAAGTTTGGTTTATAGCCTGTCATTGCCAATACATAATCATTTTCAATTTCAATATTCCCATCTGGTGTTTTTATACTTACAAAGCTTTGTGTTATTTCAAGGACTTCAGAATTAAAATAAGCGTTGATTGAACCTTCCTTAATTCTATTTTCAATATTTGGCAGTATCCAGTACTTTACTTTTTGATAAAGTTTATCGTCTCTTACGACCATAGTAACTTCTGCTCCCTTTTGCCAAGTCTCTAATGCTACATCACAAGCTGAATTTGCTGCCCCAATTACGACTACTTTTCTATTGATATATGGATGAGCGTCATCATAATAGTGCTTCACTTTTGGTAGCATTTCGCCTTTAACATTTAAAAATTTAGGGTTATCAAAATATCCCGTTGCTAGGATAATGAATTTTGCGTTAAGCACTTTTTCATTATTACAATTGAGTGTAAAATTATTGTTTCCTTTTACTATTTTATTTACTTGCGTTTGATATAGAATATTCAGTTTAAAGCTGCTTGCAATACGACGATAATATTCTAATGCTTCAGATCTTGTTGGCTTTTCATTATGAGAAATAAATGGTATTTCGCCGATTTCAAGTCTTTCAGAAGTTGAAAAAAAAGTCATGTTAACTGGAAAATTGTAGATAGAATTGACAAGGCATGCTTTCTCTACAACAAGATAATTGATATTAGCTTTTTGGGCAGCAATTGCACATGCAATACCTGAAGGTCCGGCACCAATTATAATCAGTTCGTAATTATTCATTGAAAAAGCTTGAAAGCTTTTGATTTTCATCAAATATGAAAGACAGCTATCTCAATAAGGTAACGGTTCCTTCACCATTAATGGTAGTCCCATCTGGAAGATCATAAGACCACTGGTACATATAAACATCTCTTGGAGCGATATCACCGCTATAAATACCGTTCCATCCAGATCCTACACTGTTCGTTTCAAATACCCTGTTTCCAAATCTATTATAAACTTCCAGAGAATAGTTGTCGCCTTCAAAAAATTCTGGACAACGAATAAAAGGTCCAAAGGTTCTGTTTTCAGGATTCACAACACTACCTCCAAAAAATACATCAGGGAAAACGATTGTATCAGAGATTGCATATTCATCTGTAGCTGTAGTACCACAGGCATCTGTGACAGTTACAGAAAACAATCCTGAACCAGAAATATTGTCTAGAATACTGGTAGTTGTTCCATCACTCCATTCAAATTGAATAGGACTTACAAAACTGCTCAGAGGCACCTTTGCGACAAGCTCAAGAGAGTCGCAAGCACCAGTACTTTCAATGTCAACTGTAAGTGGGTCCAAGTTCTGAACATTTATGGTTATTTCATCTGTATTACCGCATGAATTGGTAACTGTAAGTGAATAATTTCCATTTTCATCTACCAATATCGTTGGTGTTGTTTCACCCGTAGACCACTCATAAGTTATTCCATCTGTAAAACCTATAACTGTGGGATTCAAGATACTTCCCAAACAAGTACGACCAGATATGAACACATCTAGTATATCGGGTGCGCCATTAAAAGTAGCATCTGAAATATTGATCTGCGCTTCTGCCGAGTTATTGCAATTATCAATTATAGTTACGGAATAAAGACCAGGATCTTTAACAAAAATTGAACTATTAGTGCTATCCCCGGTACTCCATGCTAAACTTAATATTGAATTATTTGCCCCAACACGTAACAAGATACTATCCAGTTCACACTCTCCAAAAAATATTGCATCAATTGTTGCTTCTGGAAAATCTCTTTTATTAATATTGGCTGTATCACATAATGCATAGCAAATTTTGTCTTCTATTGTTACAGTAACAGAAAATTCACCCTCTTCCATTACATTAATCATAGCACTTGTCTCTCCTGTACTCCATTCATAAGATGTTGCGCCTGGGATTGTAGCATCTAAGTCTACATTTATTGGGTCCTGAGGACAGAAAAATGTATCTGTTAATGTTAACACTGGTACAGTAAAACCATCATAAATATCTTCATTGACTTCAAAAGTGTCTCTTATGGCAAAATCAGATTTTCCAATGCTTATGTTTTCACTCAGAAAAGCATAATCTCTAATTAATGGTAGATCCAAAGTATCCTGACAAAATGCTTCACCTAATGCATCCGTCTTTATAAAATAAGGAGAAAGATTGCCACTAGCAGGATCAAATCCAACTGTTGAATAAATCATTCCTCCATCATTAACATTCTCTACTTCCCCATTGTTAAATTGAATAAGACCTCCATTCGGATTAGCAAGAAGAAAAAGGCTATTGGTTGAAGCATAATCCCATTGTCTTACGACATCACCATCTTGATTAAGGAATACAGCAAAATCACCTACTGTAAATGTATTTACGTTAATATATTTACCAGTTAACATGATCTCATTGGTAGAAGTAAAAACAACATCGTTTAATTGAGATATAAATCCTAGTGTCTGTGCTTCCAGCATTTTTGACCACTGAATATTTCCTGAAGAGTCTGTCTTTATTATATAATTCATTAAACCATTTGTAACTAGGTCAATGATTATGCCTACTTGAACAAAACCTGTATCAGGCGTTGTTTCAACAACGGTTGTTTGCATAATAAAATTAGACAAACTATCCGGAGACAAAGTATATTCATCAGCTTGCAATACTTCTCCTTGAGGATTAATAGTCATTACAGAAGTCTTTGTCGAGGTGAGGTTAGAAATAAAACTAACAATATGATTGGAATCTACCGTATTTTTCGCATCTGTAATGGCTGAAAATGGTGCACTCCCATCTTCATTAATTTTATAAAATGAAGCTTGACTTAAAATAGTATCATTAGAATCGAACTTAATCCATTGTATAGCAAAACTATCTTCAAGTGAGTGTGAAGCAAAGTAATTGTAACCGCTATCATAGCCATTGGTTGTAGATGGAAAAGTTACAGGAAGAACTTCATCATTGGTGTTACTTATTTCATTAGCTACTAATAAATCTCCATTTGACGGATCAATTTTGAATATATACTTTGAATCATCTAGTCCACCAACTGTAAAATTGACTGAGGAGCCCGTTATAACTATGGTGTCGCTATTGAGGCTTTCCAGATCTATGGTCTTTAGGTTGGTAACAAAACTTTTATCTTTAAGCGTATATTCTCTTGCCCATAATAGAGTTCCTTTAGGATCATGCTTTGTTACAAGAAGCATATTTACGAAGGTATTACCACTTGTTGGATCAAAGGAAGTATTTAGGGAATAGAATCCCCCACCTTGTGATGGCTCACAACCTTGATTAATCAAGGTTCTGTCTTCAGACGTAAATAATCTTTGAAATGCTTGTTGGGCATTGGTTTGAACACACAACATAACAAAAATGCCTAGAATGAGATGGTTTGCTGATCTGCGCAACATAGATAGAATTATTTAATTTTATTCTTAAACGGTCCAAGACAAAAGCATTTTATCAAGGTACCCATTCTCCAAAATATAGTTGATCAAAAATAGCCAATTATTTCCTGTGTTTACTGTCGTTGCCAACAAATAAAGCGTTTTGTAAGTCTTAAATATATTATTGTCAAAGCTTATTGGCTTTAGCCGCCTTAAAATCAATAATATTAGTAGAGTAACAAAGTAATATTATAAAAAAAGATATAAGAAATTTGCGTGCGTATTTAGTTTAATAGACTAAAAACTATATAGGAAAAGAATTACATTCTATAAAATGTAAATATCACTTTACATTGTGTCGTGTCATTTTACTCATTACATAGTCCTGACCCTCTAAAGTAAAAACCCTCAGGTTTGATAAAGGCGGTTCACTTCTCACCTCTACTGACGCTCCCTGTAGTCGGTCAGCATGCCATTGTCCATTATAAACTGGGCATAAAAAAAGCCCATAGAGTTAACTATGAGCTTTTCTATTCCACTTGTAGTGAAAAATAAAAAAAAGGCGGCGACCTACTCTTCCACTTACGTAGTACCATCGGCGCTGAAGGGCTTAACTTCTCTGTTCGGAATGGTAAGAGGTGGATCCCCCTCGCAATAACCACCTTAGTCTTTTGTCCCTCTTGAGGAACTGTTTCTTTGATTATCCTTTAATAATCTGGTTTTCTGTGCTCGGGGTTCCAATTGCTATCCCGCCGACTTGCGTCGTTCTCTTCACCACAGTATTGCTACTGTGATCCTGAGGATTGCGTTGCGTTCTTCCCTCGCAATAACCACCTTAGTCTTTTGTCCCTCTTGAGGAACTGTTTGTTTGGCTTAGGTAACTTTTACCCTTGCTGTATTTCTTGTTTCATATAACAAGATTAGGGATAATAAATCAATCACATAAAATATCGCATTACTCTATACGTGTAATAACAATAAAAAAAAGGAAGCTCATGGGTAATTAGTACTACTCGGCTTCATACATCACTGTACTTCCACCTATAGCCTATCAACGTCCTAGTCTTGAACGACCCTTAGGGAATACTAATCTTGGAGTAGGCTTCGCGCTTAGATGCTTTCAGCGCTTATCCTTTCCGAACATAGCTACCCAGCAATGCACCTGGCGGCACAACTGGTACACTAGGGGTTCGTCCAACACGGTCCTCTCGTACTAGTGTCAGATCTCCTCAATATTCCTACGCCCACAACAGATAGAGACCGAACTGTCTTGCGACGTTCTGAACCCAGCTCGCGTGCCACTTTAATGGGCGAACAGCCCAACCCTTGGGACCTTCTCCAGCCCCAGGATGTGACGAGCCGACATCGAGGTGCCAAACCCCCCCGTCGATGTGAGCTCTTGGGGGAGATCAGCCTGTTATCCCCGGAGTACCTTTTATCCTTTGAGCGATGGCCCTTCCATACGGGACCACCGGATCACTTGAGCCTGCTTTCGCACCTGATCGACCTGTCGGTCTCCCAGTCAAGCACCCTTCTACTCATACGCTCTGCGCATGGTTACCGGCCATGCTGAGGGTACCTTTGCGAGCCTCCGTTACGCTTTAGGAGGCGACCACCCCAGTCAAACTACCCACCATGCAATGTCTCCGCCGGAAGGCGGATTAGGACCTAGGTACAGGAAGGGTGGTATTTCAACGGCGGCTCCACCAGCACTAGCGTGCCAGCTTCATAGCCTCCCACCTATCCTACACATCCTGTACCCAAGCCCAATGCAAAGCTATAGTAAAGGTTCACGGGGTCTTTTCGTCCCGTGGCGGGTAATCGGCATCTTCACCGATACTTCAATTTCACCGAGCCCGTGGCCGAGACAGTGTCCAGATCGTTACACCATTCGTGCAGGTCGGAACTTACCCGACAAGGAATTTCGCTACCTTAGGACCGTTATAGTTACGGCCGCCGTTTACCGGGGCTTC
>JAJCYH010000014.1 GCA_029262995.1 Saprospiraceae bacterium
TCTGTCAAAACAGATTTCATAATTTCCTGCTTTATTCACACTTAGGTTCACTGTACCAGATTGATTAGATACGTAGTTAGACGTATTGCCTTCACCTTTTATGGATATGTTAATACGCAAACTATCAATCTGTGAATAATCACTACTTATAGAACCTGATACATCATCAAAGTAATAAGGCTCAAAGCGTAGCGATTTGCCTAAACAATACACACTATCAGACTCCTGTTGACAGCTATTGACTGTCGATAGCTTAAAGTCATTTTCATCAGGCAATGACTCATAATCTTCACCTACACAATTCAACTCAATTGCGAAACTGTAATTCCTTTCATCTCCACATTCATTAGAAACGGAATATACAACCTCTACATAAGATAAATTTTCATCTAGCACGAAGGGGGAGCTGTGAGATGCTGTAATTGTCCCCACACCACATGGGTCTTCAAACATTTCTAGAGTCGGCTCGTTCCAACTAACTCTTTGGCTACATGCTTCGTTACATAATACTGTTTCTTCAACTATGATATCAGCAAAAAAATCAGGATCTATAATTTCAGGCCCTGTTCCTGTTGGTATATGCCTTAAATAAAAGACACTGTCATATCCTGTGACACTTGCCTCAGGCACACTAATCGTATCGAAGGGGTGAGCTGCACTTATTTCAACATCTCTAAAAATCCCTACATCACAACACGTTTGAAAAAAGTCTACATATACTTCGAATTCTCTTTCCGGATAATAAAGGTACAGAATATCTTGGGCACTTAATTTCTGTTTCCAGTATTTAAAATCATCCAGTCTTCCATCATAAAAGTTTGATAATATTCCTTCGTCTTCCCCTGTTGCTAAATAAAGATCTGATTCATTGCCTTTGAGTGATTCTGTTTTTTCAACTTGGGTATGTAATAAACCATCTAGGTATACGCTAATAGAGTCACTCTCAACAACCAGAGTCACACCATACCATTCTCCTCTTGATAAGTCTGGCACTTCAATAATTATCTCTTCATTTTCTGTATAAAACTCTCCTCGAAGCGTTAACTCTGTTTCTGATTGTCTTTGTAGACCAAGGCGATAACGCAGGTTATTGGAATCCAAATCTCCTTTACTAAGTATCGCTTCATAATTTTCTTTAAATGGATCGTCTTTATTAAACCGAATGTCTATAGCGAAGCCAGATGTATTCAAATCTTCAAAATGTGGAATTCTTACATGATCGTCTTTGCCATCAAATATTGCTTCCCATTTTTTGTTGCTCGCTGGCCCATTATTATCATACCCAACACCATTAGCTTCTATTCTATTTGCCTTGCCGCTGGAGTCGTATGTACCATTGTCAAAATTGACACAATAAACTATTTTACCGCCTTCAAGAGAAAGTGGCAATTGACAAGATGAACATCTATCTTCTGGCTTTTCGTTTATAACAAATAAATGTACAAGACTATCACATTCTTTACCATCATAGTCCTCGACCATTGACTCTCCATCAAATCTTAAAAATAGATCATAATCATACGCTTCATAATCCAATTCATAACCATTAAAAAACTCATATGGGTAATCTTCAGGGCAAAGTTCTAATTCAATTTCTATATAATATTCCTCAAAGCGAGAAACTTCAATATATTGCTCTACTAGGCAATTACAATCATTTTCATATTGAGAATAATAGTTTCCCTCTTCAGAAATGTATCCACCAAACCATCCATTTGGTTTCCAACTTTCAGATTCCAAATCATGCTGACAAGCTAACGCATCACCATAGTTTTCGGTAACGTCAATTATACTGAATGAGTAATTGAAGTCATATTCCATCATCCCACACGCATATTCTAACTGTAAAGAATAGATCTCATAATCACCATATGGTAACGAACAAAAATCAAAAGAATATAAGTCTTCGGACTCCATAGTTAGAGCTTCTTCTCCTTCAAGCTCTATCCTCCATATACCCTTTTTCTCTTGAATTATATCTGTCCAATTGGGGTCCTCTGCTACAATTTTTATATAGAGATCTTCAGAACAACAAAATTCATTGCTTGCATTACCAAATGAACATTCATTTGAATAAGACAACTGAATCGATTCTATGCCATAATTAGTTTCGTCCGGTCCTTCTTCCAAAACAACTTCAAACGTTTGTCCTCCACCCCCACAGGTCACAAAATATATGATATATTCCCTCCCTGGTACTAATTCGTCTGTATCAAATTGAATTATATTTTGATAACAACTTCGGGATTCAACACATGCTCCATTACAAGCTTCCTTAATACCTGCAGAAACACTACAATCTCCTGGACAATTCCCATAATATAATACATCTAAATAATTGCTTACTGCTTCAAAGCGTAAAGAAGCTATACCACCGTTTAATATTGGCTCATTGCAAAGCTCAAAAGGCGGATCATATATACCATTGTTTGGAAAATAACCCGAATACTCGAATGTTCCATTTATACAATGCGTTACTTCTGGACAAACATCATATTCAAGCTGCGCAGCGTTTTTATCAGCAAAAATCAATAGGCAAAAGAGTACAGCAACTGTTCTAATTATCAACATTAATACTAGATTTTAACTATTTTCAAAATTTTCGTTTCATTCTTCAAATCAATTTTTAGTATGTAAATACCATCATCAAATTGGCTAAGATCAAAACAGTATTTATCTCTTTTTTCTACATCATCCATTCTTTTGCCCGAAAGGTCAAATAAACTCATTCGAGCATCTATAATAAGTCCTGAGTTCATTTCCAAACAAAACACTCTTTCTGTTGGGTTGGGATAAGCAAGAATATTCAACTCCTTGAACTCAAATACACTGCTAATCATACAATCCTCATGATCCTGTTCCAAAATTGTTAAGTTTATCTGAACCGTGGAATCACAGCCATTTTGATTGGTAAGTTCCTCAATGTATGTTCCCATTTCCATATAGCCCATATACGATTCCCCAGGACAGATGCTAATGTATTCGTTTTGTATCGTTGTATCAAGAACAGTCAATTTCAAATAAACAACCGAATCACAGCCCTCCGTTGAACTTAAAAGATCAACATAAGTGCCTGCTACCGAATAGCCATCATACATTTCTCCTTCACATATAACTGCTTCAATAATTGTTTCCTTCTCAGGAACAACTTCTAAGACTAATGTCCGTATGGAATCACAACCAGATGCACCAATAAACACATTTGTATATACGCCCTCTTCGCTGTATCCCATATAATCTAAACCATCACATATTTGTTCTTCTATATAGCTCTCTTGAGTTTCCACAACCTCTATCGTAAGTAATATTGTACTGTCACACCGCAGTCCATTTGAATTATAACCCACTGAGGCTTCTGGAAAAACAATAAACTCTTGATTGTATTCTCTGTCTAAAGCAATTAACTCTCCCAACAATTCTATGCTTAGCTCTTCACTGCATACCATATAAGAATGTTGCGCAGGAACAGGGTTGCTGCTAAAATTTAACATGACCGTTTCTTCAACTATACAACCACAAGTATTTTCATATTCATAATGA
>JAJCYH010000015.1 GCA_029262995.1 Saprospiraceae bacterium
GCTTCCATCAGCTCTTGTAAATCCTACGGTCCATACTCTTGTTAATCGAGTACCGATGCACGCTCCAAGGCTTTGGTAGTTATCATAAAAGCTTACTTGCTCTTCATTCCAATTGTCGCAGTTATCAGACATTGCATCTTCCGCAAAATCTTCATAATCCTCTTGTACTAGATCGTCTCTTAGACCATCATCGTAACGCAATTGTAATATTGGTTGCTCGTAGCAATTTAATAAACATTCCTCGTCATAATCTGCAGAAGATGTCCCATTAATCGGTGGACATATTTCGCAATCAATAACGGGATCGTTTTTGTCTGCAATGTTTATGGTTCCCCAACAGGAATTTCCATTACACTTGTCAACGATTGAATAGGTAACAGTACTTCCAAAATGAGATCCCAAGTCATTTTCAGCGATTTCCTGACCACTGGGTGTAAAAAATTGAGCTTCGAAAACATTAGGAATATCATCAGATTCTAATAAGGTATTCCATGAGAAATCAAGTTCACAATTAGTATTGACAGTCATATTGACATTATCATTACATGCGAGACTACCTCCGCCACCTACGCCAACAAGGATGCTTGTTTGTGTTTGACATCCAGGGAATGCAGGTTCAGTTCCATTGCTTACGTTATCAATAAAATCACCGGTAAATAAGAATGTAAGGGTATAATATCCATTAGCATATAAAGTTGGATCAAATTGAGAAATCGGTGTTCCAGATGAAACTCCACCTAAATAAACTTGAACGGTTCCTGAAAAACCATTTATTTCAGTTACTTCATTCCCATTAAAAACCAGTGGTGCTTCATTATTACAGAAATCAATAACGTCAATAACTGGTTCAGTTATTATTGGATACTGACAACTATTGGATATTACAATTTGATTTCCAGAACCATCTAATAAAGGAAATGTATTTCCATTTGCAGTACCTTCAACAAATAACGAATACCCAACACGATCCAAATGATCAAATCTTAATACATAAAGTCCTGGAGCAAGTTCTGGAATAGGATCTCCAACATTATTATCAATAATTCCCACACTACCAGAACCAATTATTAAGTTTAATCCAGGAGGACCTAGAATAACTATTTCTTCACCAAATGTACCGTCACCTGATCCATTGTAGGATTGATCATTGTTACATGTACAAGGGTCATATGCTGTTGGATCTAAATCAAAGTAGCACCCTTGACAAGAACCAGAAATAGTATTTACGCAACCATTGGCATCAATTACATCTATTGTATATGATCCACCATCTCTTCCGAGATAGAGAATGGCACTTTGACCATTTAATAATGTTGTTTGTGTCAATGTTCCAAATGTAGAACTGATTGTATATGGTTCCATACCAGTGTCTACTGAAATGATAACCTGACTTCCATAGTTATTGATATTTGGATCATAGTCACAGATACAAGAAGATACATTTATTATTGGATTTGGATATACAATAGCCTCAGTTGAGCAAATACTTGTACAGCCATTATTATCTGTAACGGTAACCGTATATGTTCCTGTAGCTGTTGGAGGTGCTGAAATTATTACTGGATTTTGTGCTGATGAGTTGAAACCATCAGGTCCTTCCCAGTTCCATGAAACACCATCTCCTGCAGATTCTCCTAAATTCAAATTGAAGCCTTCACACACAGGACCAGAATTGCTTGCAAAACACATAGGTAAGTCATTGACGATAATTGTTGTCATTGCCATATCCGAACATCCAAACGAAGTTGTAAACATATAGGTTAATTCGATCGGTCCACTTAATCCAGAAGGATCAAACTCTGCAACTTCATCAGTATTGTCAATATCAATTACACCAGGTCCAGACCAAACGGCCATATCACCCATTGCGGGCACTGGAGAACCAGAAAGAATTACATTTTCAGAATCCTCACATACTGGACCATAATTTCCTGCATCTAATACTGGAACACCTCCAGTAACAGTTATTGTTGATGTACAACTGGAGTTGTTACTGCAAGCATCTGTAACAGTTAGTGTTACTGTTGTCATTGGTTTATCAGAACAAGTTACATTGCTTTTATCAATGGTATATGATAGAGCATTATCGCAATTATCTGAACTACCTAAAGCAATATCATCAATGTCAGTGCTTGTAAATGTATAGCTACCCGTTGTAATTTCTAGAACTACAGTTATATCGTTACAAATTGCCATTGGTGCAGTAGTATCTTCAACCGTTACTGTTTGGTTGCAAGTCGCAGAATTAGAACAAGCATCCGTTGCCGTAAAGGTTCTTGTGATTGTATAGTTAAAGTCAGTGCATGAACCATCGGCAGTTTGAGTAGAAATATCAGCACTAGAAATAGACGGGCTTAAGTCACAATTATCGGTAGCTGTTGCATTACCAGTATTGGCTGTTGTATTGTCCTCATCGCATTGGACAGTTATATCAGTCGGACAAGTTGGTATTGGTGCAGTAGTATCTTCGACCGTTATTGTTTGGCTGCAAGTCGCAGAATTAGAACAAACATCAGTAGTTGTAAAGGTTCTAGTAATTGTATAGTTAAAGTCAGTGCATGAAGCATCGGCAGTTTGAGTAGACACATCGGCACTAGAAATAGACGGGCTTAAGTCACAATTATCGGTAGCCGTTGCATTACCGGTATTGGATGTTGTATTGTCCTCATCGCATTCGACGGTTATATCAGCAGGACAAGTTGGCGTTGGTGCTGTAGTGTCTTCGACGGTAATAGTTTGTATTTGAGCAGAGGAAGTTACCCCGTTACAATCTGTAACTACCCATGATCTAGATATTGTGTAGTTGAAATCTGAACATGATCCATCGGCAGTTTGAGTAGAAGTATCAGTATAGCTATCTATATTCATGCTAATACAACAAGAATGCATAATATTTGATACCATTCCAGTATTGGAAGGATCAATACTTTCATCACATTGTATTGTTACATCTGCAGGTATATCAAATGTTGCAGCTGAGGCAGCCGTAACCGAAAGACTTGCAGTTGCTGGCTCACCACTAATAGATCCACCTGCCCCTGAAGATGATATGTTGCTTGTAGTATTAAGATATGAATTAGTAGTTGTACCACATGGAATGTCAAGTGTAACAGTAAAGCTACAATCTGTATCTGCGAGTAAGCTTCCGCTTGTCATTGAAATATTTGAAACACCTGAAAGGGATGATCCTGAACCACAGATATCACTCATAGGTAGATTCGTTGCTATAGCACCAGGAATAAAAGCATTTAAATCATCAAAGAAATTAATGCTGGTTACATCGTTTGATGGGTCATTATTTTCAATAGTAAAAGTCAGATCAACTGATTCTCCAGCTATAACTGGTCCTGAAAATGACTTTGTAAACAGTAGCTGCTGTGTTTGCAAATCATCTGAAGCAGGCGTACCAGTAACAGGAAAGCCGTTAATCATCCCAGTTGCTGAAGAGGTAGAACAAGGAATTGAAGCACCATAAGGTGCAGAAGAAGGAATGTTTAAAACCACAGAAAAGTTACATGAAGCTCCAGAGGTTAGACTACCCCCAGAAACATCAAATAGTCCTGTTCCAGTGCCTGAAAAAGTTGCTCCACACTCTCCCATGGTAGGAATTGAAGCTATAGTTACACCAGGTATTGCAGCACCAAAATCATTTGTAAATGCGGCCATAGAAAGAGCATTGGCAAGATCAAGGTTTGTCATTGTATAGTCAACCGTAACAGTACTACCAGGTAATACTGGGTCATCGATAAATTCTTTATCTAGTTGTATGAGGTCAGAATTAACTTCTAAAACATCAGACGCTGGATCTGCACTGAGACCAGGGAAACCAGTCAGAGAAAATGTGGGTGCTGAAGTACTGTTTAAGTAACTTCCATTAGTAGACATTGCAGGAACCTGAACTTGAATGTCAAATACACAATTGGTTCCTGCAGATAAATTACCTCCACTAAATGTTAAATTGCTAGTACCTGATATAGTACTACCTGCTCCACAAGGCGTCATTGGAAGAGGAGCTACAGCTTCAGCTCCAGATAACATTGCGTTTAGGTTATCCGCAAATGAAATTCCTGTAGCATCTAAAGTAGTTGGATTATCTATTGTAAACCTTAAGGTCGTTATATCTCCAGGAATTGCTGGGTCGTCGATAAATTCTTTATTTACAGTTAGGCTAGTAATATATAAGTCATCAGTAGCCGGATTTCCTGATGTTGGTGTTCCACCAACATCAGCAGTAATTTCACTTGTCGTATTCGTATGAGGTCCAGGAGCAGCTCCTCCAGGAACATCTAAGGTCAAAACTATATTACAACTTTCGCCTGGCATCAATGTACCTCCTGCATAACTGAAATTACTAGTAGGAAATCCTCCTGCCATTCCACCACAAGTATTCATAGTTGCACCTGTAGCCATCATTCCAGAAATTACGGCATCTAAGTCGTCAGAAAAGCTGATATTCGTAGCATTTGCTGGAGCTACAACATCATGAGTGATTGTAAACATTAACTCAACTGAACTACCAGGATCGACAGGATCATTGAGAAATTCCTTTACAATTAATGGTGGAGCAACAACTGCTAAAATATCGGTGGCTGCTAAACCAGTTCTGGTGCTACCATCAACAGTTGCAGTAATTTCAGATGTTGTATTGTTATAATTCCCTTGAGGAGTACCAACAGGAATGTCGATAGTCACATCAAAGGTGCAGTCTGAATCAATGCCAGGAGAAGCTGTAAGTATACCATCTGTTAGTTGTAAGCCACCTCTATCAAAACCAGTAGGTAATGAATTTGAAACTGTAATTGTAGATCCAGTGCCGCAAGGGTCCATTGGTAATCCAAAGGATCCAGGGTTAAGAGGATAACCTAATAGGTTGGTAAGATCATCATAAAACTCTATATCTGTTGCACTAGAAGTCAAACTGGTATTTTCAATTGTAAACCTGAGTGTAACGGTGCTTCCAGAACCAACTGGATCATCGATGAATTCTTTTGTTAAAATAGGCACAGGTTCTACAAATAATTTATTAGTAGCCATATTTCCAACCACAGGACTTCCATCAACAGTACCTGAAACAGTGCTTGAAGTATTGGTATATTCTCCTGGAGCTGTAGCAACAGGAACGGAACATAAAATTCTAATGGTGCAACTCCCTTCTGCAGCTATTGATCCTCCACTAAATCCTACAGTAGTCGAAGCTAGACCAGATACAGTTCCGCCACAGTCGTTGCTAATCAAAGAACTAAAAGTCAATCCTGGCAGTGCTGCATTCAAGTCATCAGTGAAGGCAACATCAGTAGCATTAAAATTTCTGTCGAAATTTTGAATTAAAAATTCTAAAGTAACATCACTTCCTGGAGGCGTTGGATCGTCCGTAAATTCTTTTTGTATATGCAGATCAGTTCTAGTTGATTCAAGAGTTGCAGTAGCTTTTCCAGCAGAAGTAAAATCTGCAAGTAAGTCACTGGTAATATTGTCGAGATCTCCAATACCTGTTGCTTTTACATCTACAGTCACAAAGCATGTAGCTCCATCAGCCACAACTTCGAAACCTGGAAAGGCTGCTGATCCATTAGCATCCAATGTGATAGTATTAGATCCTGGAACAGCTGTTAAACTTGTATTTGGAGAAGACATTGATATACAGGTAGTAGAAGCATTCGAAGGATTGGCAATAACCATCCCTGTAGGTAAAATATCTGTAAAATCAAGATTTCCAACTCTTGATGAATTCAACATATTGTCAATCGTAAATGTTAATGTAGATGTTCCACCCAGACTTACAGAACTAGGAGAAAAGGACTTTGTAAATCCAGGCAGTGAAGAGCTAACAGTTAAGTTTGCGCTTGACCCACCACTATTTCCTGCCGATGAAGTTAGTTCTCCTGAAAGATTCATGTGGACCCCTAGAGTCGAAGACCTTACATTTACTGTTATTGTACAAGAGCTCAAAGAAGCAACTGATCCATCAGTATAGTCGATTGTAGTTCCACCAGCCGGGGCTGTAAGTGTTCCGCCTATACAGGAAGTAGTAGCCATTGCTGGATCAGCAATAGTTACACCAGCAGGAAGCACATCTGTAAAGTCTAACATCGTCATCCCAGAAGCACTACCAGTATTGTCAATGGTGAATGTAAGTGTACTTACACTTCCAGGACCAATAGTTGAAGGTGAAAATGATTTTGAAAAGCCTGGTTGAGCAAATAAATTGTTGCTTATCAACAAAAGGCAAATAAAACTGATTGAGTTAAATATAAATGAGAAGGTCTTCATTAAATACTCTATTGAATGGTATAAAAAATAATTTCGTCTTAATTCCAAATAACACAATAATAAAGCCTAATTACAATTCAACTGTGAATTATAAAAAAAACTCTATTTAAAGTAATCCGAAATTGAACTTGAAGATAGTGATTCTAGTAGTTACATCGGTGCTTAATCAGTTAAAATTCAATGTATTTATAATATATTTATTATTTCTATATAATAAATAAATATTGATTAGAAGATTTAGTTCTATCTAATCTTGAAGACCCAAAGACTTTATAAAGGGTTGAGTATACATTCTTTTGCCCGTAATTGCAGCAAGAGCATTAGCAATGGCGCCACCAGCAGGTGGAAGTCCTGGTTCTCCTAATCCAGTTGGATCTATTTGATTTTCAATGAAGTACACCTCAATGTCTGGAGTATCTTTCATTCTAATCATTCGGTATTGATGAAAATTGGATGATTTAGACTTGCCATTTTCAAAACTAAAATCACCAAACATGGCATGTCCAATGCCGTCAATTATACCGCCTTCAATTTGATTGAGTGCACCAGTAGGGTTAATTACAATTCCACAATCTACAGCGCAATAGACTTTTTGAATTTTGGGGTTGCCATCTACAAGAACCACTTCTGCAACCTCAGCGACGTAGGTGTTGTGAGAATAATAGGACGAAAACCCTAAGTTAACATCTGACTTTGGCTTGTACCAATTAGATTTTTCTGCAGCCAGTTTGATGACATCAATCATTCTTTGAGGTTCATAGCTAAGGCTTTTATTTTCAGCATCAATCATTGCCTTTTCCAATAATTCTAGCCTGAAGTCAACGGGGTCTTTGGAGAGATGATGGGATAATTCATCAAAGAATGATTGTTCTGCATAGGCAAGAAAATTGGCATATGGTGCTCTCCAAGCACCAGTTGTGATATTGCTTTCAATAGGGTGACAATCAACTCGATAATTATCTATTGCACCACATGGAAAATTACTTGGCATTTGACCAAACATTTCTCCATTAAAACAAGCTTCTGCCAAAGAATATGCATGTAGAGTGTTGTTTTTAATGCCTACTTTAAATTTATATTTGGAAGCAGGTCGGTAAGTTCCAGCTAACATATCGTCTTCTCTTGAAAATACCAATTGAACTGCCTTGCCTGATAATTTTGATATTTCTGCAGCTTCTAAGACAAAATCGCCGTAGAGCCTTCTTCCAAATCCACCACCCATTCGGGTCATTTGGATGTGAATTTTTTCTTTTTCTAAACCTAAAAGGGCAGCAACTCTCCCTTCTGTCCATTCCGGAGTTTGTATTGGACCCAATAACTCAGCTTTATCTTCGGTAACATGTGCATAAAAATTCATTGGCTCCATGCAATTGTGTGGAAGAAAAGGGGATTCATAACTTCTCTCAAAAATTTCTTCAGATTCCTCAAATGCCTCAATTACGTCTCCATCTGACCTTCTGGGTTTATCGGATAGCTTGTTTGTGTATTTTGTAAGCGTCAAACTATGATATTCTGAATCTTCATATTTCTCTTTTGACTCCCAAGTGGCTTTCAATAGGTTTTTGGCTTTCATTGCTTGCCAAGTACTGGTAGCCAACACAGCAATTTTATCCCCAAACTGAAAAATTTCAATAACCCCATTTATAGATTTTGATTCAGTATCATCGTAGGATTTAAGGCTATCTCCAAAAGCAGGGGGTCTCATAACACAGGCATAGACCATTCCTTTTTTATAAGTATCCAAACCAAAAAGTGGTCTACCTGTCAATATCCCTTTTAGATCTACGTTTGACTGGCTTTTGCCAATAATGTTAAATTCTTTTGGATTCTTAAGTTTGACTTCACTAGGTATTTCTAAGAGAGCCGCTTCACTGGCCAATTCTCCGTAACTTAAACTTTCACCTTTGGCATTTGTAATAATTCCTTTGGAAACTTGACACTCAGATACATCTATCCCCCATCGATTAGCCGCTGCGTTAACAAGCATTTCTTTTGCAGTAGCTCCAGCCTTTCTTAAGCTTTCCCATCCTTGTCTTATGGATTGACTTCCACCAGCAACTTGCCTTGTGTACCAAACTGTATTTAAAGGAGCTTGTTCAACTAAGACATCAAACCAATCCACATCCAATTCTTCGGCAACTATCATTGGCATGGAGGTTTTAATGTTTTGTCCAATTTCTGGATTAGGTGACATGATGGTAACGAGACCCGTGTCGCCGATTTTTAAAAAGGCATTAAAATCAATCCATTCAGATGGCAAATCCTTCATTACTTTCATTGTCGCTGGATCATCCAAATTACAACTACTTAACCATTGAAATCCAAGAATTAAACCTCCAGAACCAATAACAGAACTCTTGATAAATGTTCTTCTATCTTGTTTGCTTATATTACCCATAGTTACATGTTTTTGGCTGCGGTTTTAATTGCTTTTTTAATTCTTAAATAAGTGCCACAACGACATAAATTACCGTTCATAGCGGCATCTATTTCAGAGTCTTTGGGGTTGGGGTAATCCTTAAGGAATGACGCTGCGTTCATTATTTGACCAGCTTGACAATAACCACATTGTGGAACGTCATGTTCTTGCCACGCTTGTTGTAATGCATGTGTGGCATTTTCTGAAAGGCCTTCGATTGTAGTGATTTTTTGTCCTTTTTCAAGTTCTGAAATTGGATAGGAACAAGATCTAATTGATGCACCATCCAGATGAATAGTACAAGCACCGCATTGTGCGATACCACAACCATATTTAGTCCCAACCAAATGCAGGCTATCTCTTAAAACCCATAATAAAGGAGTATCAGAGTCAACATCAATTGAATGATTTTTACCATTGACGATTAAATTGTATAATGCCATATTTAAAATTTATAAATTACAAGATAGTTAAAATTCATTTCATTTATCGCATGGATAATTTGTATTAAACTTTGAGTAATAATGTATTTAATTTGAACAGCACATACGCTATAGTGATCCTTGCTGCGGGAGAATCTAAACGACTAGGAACAGAGAAGCAACTGTTGCCTTTTAAGGATACCTTTTTGTTAAACTATATTATTAGAGAATGTCGTAAATCAAGGGTTAGTGATATTTATACAATTTTGGGACACCAAGCAGAAAAAATTCATAAACATTTGGGAGAAACTAGGAATATATTTATCAATGAAAATTATAAGAAAGGTTTGGGGAATAGTATGTCTTATGCCGTTTCTCAACTAATCACGTCCAAATATAGTGCTATTGTTTTTGTCTTATGCGATCAAATATATTTTAACCATAAGCTAATAGAGGATTTAATATCTAAACATGAAACAGACGATAATTTGATTGTAGCTTCAAAATATTCTAAAACATTTGGTCCTCCAGTATTGTTTTCTTCAAGTTATTATAGTCATTTAAAGTTATTAGATGGATACAAGGGTGCAAGAAACCTTATTGCACAAAACCTTGATGATGTAGGTTTTGTATATTTTGAAAACGGGGAAGTGGATATTGATACTATTGAAGACTTAAGTAAAATAGGTTAAAAAGTCATCTTTATAACTGGCTGAAATAGGAATTTTTAAATCTTTTAATTGGATTTGATTACCTTCTATATACTTAATTTCATCAAGGTTTACAATGTATGATCTATGACACTTGATAAACTTTTTACTTAATAGTGACTGAATTCCGGAGAGCGTATCTTTGGTTAAATAACTCTTACTGTTGGTAATAATCTTTACGTAGTCACCGAAAGCCTGTAGATATAGGATATTTGACAACTTTAAATTATATATTCTTTTATTCTCCTTTATAATTAACCATTCTCTTTCAGTAAAGGAGTTTTGAGAATTTAAAATATGTCTTATTTTTTCAATAGATTTTAAAAATCGGTTAAATGAAATGGGCTTAACTAAATAGTCAGCTGCATTATATTCAAAGGCATCAACAGCAAATTCAGGATAGGCTGTAGTGAAAATGATTTGTGACTTAACGTCAAAGTTCTTAATAAAATCCAAGCCTGATAGTTTGGGCATATTGATGTCGAGAAATATTAAATCAACAACATTGTCTTCAACTGTTTTTAATATTTCTAATGCTGACTTCAATTCACCAATAAGCACCAAATCCTCAGTGTCTGCAATGTATTCTTTTAATAGGCTTCTCGCCAAAGGTTCGTCGTCTACAATTAAACAATTTATGGTCATGTATTACAGGTTAACTTGTAGTATAGATTTATATTGATTATCTTCTTCTTTTATCGTCCAGGAATAGTCATTCTGATAAATTAGCTCGAGTCTTTTTCTTACATTAGACAATCCGATTCCTCCTTTAGTGCCAGAATGAATGGATTGGTTTTCTACAGTATTTTGGCAGTTTAGGATCAAGGTTTTATTTTTTACTGCTATTGTAATATTAATCTTAACGGGATCTTTGCTACAATGCTTAAAAGTGTTTTCAATAATTGGAAGTAAAATCAGAGGAGCAATGTAATTGTTATCTGGGAGATTTGAAATATTTAATGTAAGCTCGGCATCACTTTCAAGTCTTAATTTTTCTAACTCAATATAATTTTGAATATATTCTAGTTCTTCAGAAAGTAACACTTTGTCATCCTGAGTACGATAGAGCATATATCTTAATGCGTCAGAAAGTTTAATAATATACTCTTTTGCCCTACTATCAGAAAGATTTGAAATGGAATAGATGTTATTAAGACTATTAAATAGAAAGTGAGGATTCAATTGTGCTTTTAAGCTCTTGAGTTGCACCTGTTGATTTTCCTTTTCAAGCTGTATTTGGCTTTCTTGAAGATCAAACCAGTTTTTACTAAGTTGTATAAGTAAACTTATAATGATGTATGCAATCAGATATTGAGCTATCTCAATCATTGAAAACATCGAGATAAAATAATAACCAGGAAATAACAAAGTTGAAAGATAGTTAAATACGACAAAGTGAATGACGATCCCGAGTAATACTAAAAGCATACTTCCTAAAAAATAGGAATAGTATTTTTGACATCTGATCCATTTATTGATCAGTTTAAAGTTTATAAACACTACAATGAATAAAGGGATATGAAATAACAGAGTGTAGATAAAATCTACTACTCCATTATTATAGTCTTTTGTAAATATTCTGAATAGCACAAAGAAGGAAATACTCCAGAAAATCACTTGAATAATGATTGATCTTTGCCATATGTATTTCCTTGCTTTCAATAGTTGCAATTACAAATTTGAATACAGAATTTCATCATCAATAAAAAGTCTATCATCATTGCCATATTTTTTTATGAAAGCCCTAAGTTCTTCAGTTGATGCAGTCAATACAATACTGTCATCAATACGTTCATGCTTCAATCTCACACGTTTATTTTTTATAAGATTTTCAATAAACTCAGAGTCAAAGGATTTTACAATCAATTTATTGTCTTGAATAACGAGTTTTGCGAAGGTGTGAGCAGGAATCAAATTTACAGAAAAACGTGAAGTTTGATGGAATTCAGGCATAGGAGAAAAGTCCATATAAGTTTCATTTTCTATTGTAGTCAAGTTAACCATCATGTATTCTTGCTGAGCATCGGCACTACTTAAATCCAGATATTCAAGAATATAAAATGGAAGTTCTACTACTTTGTCTAATGAATACCCCTTTTTGAGCAAACTAATGTCTGGTTTTCCAGACATCTGATTTTCAAGTGTGATGTTAACATTGGAGCCATCTTTCTCTTGCTTATTGTAGCTTAAAATGGCAGCTCTTTGAAAATGCCAGGATCCAGAATTTGAGAAGTTGAAATTGCTTTCAAAATCATTGTCCTTATTGATTGAGTCTAAATCAACGGCAGTATCTCCTTCTGTATTGATATCATTTAGTTTCAGTCCTGAACCATCGCTGGACCAAAGACCAATTATTCTATCCTCAAGAATCTTATTTGTGTCATTAAAGATGGGATGTAAAGAGGGAATACAGGAAACAATTATTGTGCAACAAAGGATTAATAATAAACTTATTCTTTTCATGTCTTATTTTTTGAACAAACTTCAAGCAAATAGCTGATTGTTAAAAATAATGTCGTTGAGTAAAGCTTTTCTGTCGTTGAATTAAGGATTGACGCAGGTGAATGAAAATTATTTAATTACCATAATCTATGATAAGCCCTTTGTTATAATCAATTACAATGTTTTGATCTGCACTGATATTGTCAAAGTTATGAACAGTACCATTTGCCCATTGGACAGTTATGTTGAGTTTGTTAGATGTTCCAAGTCCAAAATATTGCTGTTTAGGGTGTACAGATAGGTAGCCAGTTGTACTTTTAACCTCTCGCCAAATTTTGTACTTGCTTGCAGTTTCAATAATGATATTACTACCGATGCCATCCCTGTTTATCTTTTGATTGAAATCACCAATTAATCTAACGGATAACCAGTGGTTTTCATTATTAATTGTGTTTTCTAATAAAACAGCTTTTTCATGATAATTATTAATGATTATATCAAGATCCCCGTCTCGATCAAAATCAAGATATGCTGCGCTTCTGGAATTTGAAATCAAATTCCCTCCGATTATATCAGACTCATCGGTTAGAATTCCACCATCATTGACAAAAAAGTTGTTTTTTTCTCGGTTGCTATTTGCATACAATACATCTTCACTCTTTCCGTCAGGAGAATTATAAAATGGGTTTTCGGATCCATAGACTCGAAAGTCATTCATGCCATTAAGGCAATAGAGATCTTCATCTCCATCATTATCATAGTCAAAGAAATCTGCATCCCATGACCACCCAGTTGAAGCATAGCCTCTTCCCATTTGATCTGACTTTATATATCTTACGCTGCCGTCTTCTCCAAGCACAGAGACAAATAGATCATTGGCTTCAACTGTTCTTATGTTTTCCATTTTCTGCAATTCAAAATTCATTTTTGTTTCGCCAGAAGGGTTGACATATTTTTCATCTTTTTCCATTACGACGATATTGGAAATATAAAGATCTGGGTGAAAGTCACCATTCAGATCAGTTGAACCTACATTCATAGTGTATGAAGGTTTGTTGGTTTGTAGTTCTTTGCTTTTGTTTTTGAAATAACCATTTCCTTGATTAATGTAATAGGCATTGATGCCAAAGTCATTTCCAACGATGACATCTTGGAATCCATCTTGATTGATGTCACAATGCCCAATGGCTTGAGTCCATCCAAGATCAATGTCATCTTCATACATGTGAGTCATTTCATTGAACTTAAAGTCACCGGTGTTTTTAAATAATTTGTTAGGACTACCATTTTGATTGTTCCTACTTAGGGTAGGTAATTGACCATTTATATAATTGCCAAAGTATCCTATATATACATCAAGTAAGCCATCATTATCATAATCAAAAACTGTTGCAGGTCCCCCTACTTGGCTTTTTCCTCCTAGATTAGAATATTCGGTTTTATCTTCGAAATTTAAGCCGTTAATATTTTTATAAACCTTATGTTGATCATCTACAAGAGTAATAATTATATCTTGCCAGCCATCGTTATCCATATCGTTTACAATTATTTGTCTTGGTTCAGAAAAGGAATTCTTTTCTTCATTCCATAAACTAAGACCTGAAAATTCTGTAATATCTTCAAAGGTTTTATCGCCATTATTTAGATATATTTTTATACCCATTCCGCCAAGTAATATTATGTCATGCCAGCCATCGTTGTTTATATCTTCAGCTGCAACACCAGAACCGCCAAACGCAGGAGGGATAGCCATACGGACAAGGTTTTCATCTTTTTTAACCAGATAAGATCGAATGAGTCGACTTAACCAGTCAGATGATTTATGTGTAAAGTCAATTCCTGACTTTATGCTAATGTCTTTAAATACGAGACTCTTTGGCTTCTCGGAATTATTGGATGTTTGTATTGGGCTATGAGAAGTATCTTCATTGTCTCTATAATCATCATATTGTAAAATGGAATTTTGAATTTTAGCAAAAGCAGATTCCATATCTTTAATAAGAATATGATGATTGCCATTTTCAACCGATACTTCTCCGGTAGTTCTAAGTACAAGCAATGCCATTTGCGCAACAGTTTCTACGACCAACTCAGCTGCAAAGGGATCGGGTTCAAGAATGTTAGTACTCATTAGATCATTTAAAGCGTATTCTAAAATGAGCCAATGGATTCCACTATCTCTGAATGCATCTAAGTCATAAGATTCAATAATGACTTTATCAGGACTTTTGGGGAAATAGATTATATCTTCAAAGTCGTTGGCTTCAAAAGGAAGAAAAAGAGGAATTAAAGTGTTAATGTGTTCTGCTCTGATAAATCCTTCCTGTTCTTGTTTGGCTAAATTTTGAGCATTAATAAGTAAGTCTTTGCAGAAAAGAACAAGTGATTCAACTAGATATGATTTTAATGCATCCGATTTTTCAGCTTTCGAAGGCCATTTATGCCGAGCAAAATAAACTTGAATATTTCTTAAGAAAATAGGAAGCGAGATTTGATTATATGCTTTGTAAGATTCTAATTTTTGTTGAATAATGGATTTAATGGTTTGATAGGTCGGACGACTTGATGCCTCAATGTTAGCTTTTGGATATTTTGCGGTTAAGAAAATTTGCTCCTTGCTTAGAGATAAGATTGTATTCCAGGATTCTTCAAACACCCCTGAAGATATTTTGAAGATATTTTGTTTTCGAGAAATTCCATCAGCATGTTTTAAGCTTGCCAATGTAACTATGTCCAGAAACAAATTTATGCCCTCAACACTAGAATCATCTAAAGGCATTAAATTCCAACTTGGATTAAAAAGAAAGTCCTGCTCAACTGACAACATAGCTCTTAATGCATAGGCTACAGAAGAATACTGTCGGAGATCATTGACTTCAATGGTAACAATTCCATCAGAACTTACGATATACCATTGACCCTCATTATTACGACCAAATTGAGTTAGGTTATTGGTTATTGTTTTGAGGACTTCAACATCTATAGTGTCTTTTTTTAAGTCTTTGCAAATCTCCGTTGCTTTATTCCAAATATATAGAACCAATTTTTTCTGAAGTTCTATCTTTTTTAATCTAGCAGATTCTGTCATTGGTGTACCATACATGAAATCTTCGAGCCTACTAGCTGTAGCATGACATTTAGGGTCTTTGGAACTTTCTAGATTTTTTATATTATCTATCAGGCAAGAGTTAGGGCTTGAAGGTTCTTGTGAACAAACATCAAGCTGTATAATGGTTAATAAAAGCAGAGGCAAGAAGAAGTTTTTAATCATTGATGGAATAAGGTTTCTTAACATATGTAGGAATCATTTTTTATTAAAAAACAGTTGTTTTATATAAATGGAATAACAAATTAAATTATTATTTCTCCACCATGCATAAAATGAAGGAAGTATTAAGGTTAATCTTCAATTTCTCTTTTATACTATAGAAATACATGATACATAATTGGAAATTATAAAGATTGATGATATATTATTTTGTATTTTAACGAAACATAAAAC
Source organism: Saprospiraceae bacterium (assembly GCA_029262995.1). GTDB lineage: Bacteria > Bacteroidota > Bacteroidia > Chitinophagales > Saprospiraceae > RFSX01. Next base: position 15,766 of record JAJCYH010000015.1, read on the forward strand.
TAAATACAATGTTAGCAACGATTATTAGTCTTGCAAGTGGAGCTCTAGGTGGAAATTTGGCAGGTTCACTATTGAAAAATTACTCCATGGGGACACTTTGGAATTCTATAGTAGGAATTATAGGAGGTGGATTAGGATCTTATGTGCTAGGGTCTATCTCGCCTGAACTCGGAAGTGCCGCTGTTAGTGGAAGCATGGATGTAGCTAGTTTGCTTGCTTCTGTAGCCAGTGGAGGAGTTGGTGGGGGAGTACTAATGGTGATTATCGGTCTAATTAAAAAGGCTATGAAATAACTACTCTCCGACTGGAGCTAGTTCGACTTCTAGTCCATCAAGGTCTTTGGTTATTTTAATTTGGCAACTCAATCTACTGTTGTCTTCAACAAAGAAGGCTTGGTCCAACATATTTTCTTCATCTTCTGAAGGATCAGAAAGTTTATGATCGGAGTGCACATAACAATGACATGAAGCACAAAGAGCCATACCACCACAGATGCCTTCAACTGGTAATTCATGTGCTTTAAATATTTCCATTAAATTGAAACTCATATCGGTAGGTGCTTCCAACTCGTGGAATTCTCCATCTCTGTCCTTACAATTGATTTTGATCATATTCTGCTCCAATGATTAGTAGATTATAGTCAAGAATTTTCAAAGCCTTCTATACCGGTCACAGTTGTGTATTTAAAACTGAGTTTTTGATCAGGATATATGTATTTGAATGCAGACTGTACCATTAAAGTTGCCTCATGGAAACCGCACAAAATCAATTTTAGTTTTCCTGGGTAAGTGTTAATATCTCCTATAGCGTAAATTCCAAGTGTATCGGTACTATAATCAAGTGTATTTACTTCAATAGAACTTCTATGAATGCTTAAGCCCCACTCTGAAATAGGTCCTAATTTTGGTGTTAAACCAAACAAAGGAATGAAATGATCAACTTGTTGTGAAAATTCACCCTTTGCTTTTGATTTGATGATCACCTCACTTAATGTGCCATTCCCCTTAACAGCTACGGCTTGAGCTTCGGTAATTATATTCACTTTTTTCTCTTTTGCCAAAAGCATTACTTTATGAACACTGTCAATGGCGCCCCTAAAACTTGTTCTTCTGTGGATCAGCGTTACTTCTTTTGCAATTTCAGCCAATTCTATTGTCCAATCCAATGCCGAATCTCCTCCTCCAGCAATCAGTAATTTCTTATTCCTGAACTTCTCAGGGTCTTTAATCATGTAATCAACACCCTTATCTTCAAACTGCTCTAATCCTTGGATAGGAGGCTTCCTGGGTTCAAAGCAGCCCAATCCTCCGGCAATTGCGATTACTGGAGCTTGAATTTGAGTGCCTTTATTTGTTGTGATGGTATAGAGCTTTTCATCGCTTTTTTCAACAGACTCAACTTTTTCACCTAATGTATAGCTTGGCGCAAATGGTTCTATTTGAGTCATTAATTTCTCAACAAGATCCCCGGCAAGAATAGAAGGATAGCCTGGAATATCGTAGATAGGCTTTTTAGGATAAACCTCTGTCAATTGACCTCCTGGCTGAGGCAGAACATCAACCAAATGACATTTTAATTTAAGCAAGCCAGCTTCAAATACAGTGAAAAGCCCACACGGACCAGCACCTATAATTATTATATCGGTTTTAATCATTTTATGATAGTTTTCAATAAAGTATAATCCCTAAGTGCTCTTGAAGTTTAGAAATATGTACTTTTTTAATTTTTGCAAAAGTATTTCTAATTAGTCAATAGTGCTTGGATTAAGAGTTCATTGTTGACTAATGTGCCTTAGAACGGCATTTTTCAAGAAATTGCAGGCAAATTCTTGTTCTACACGGGCTTATTAAGCCAAAGGAATGCTTGGTTATTTTGTTTACTTTTTTTAAAAAATCACATCATAAGCAAAGTTATTAAGTTAAATCATATCCATTAGTTCAATGCTGGTTCAAACCATCGCAGCTGCCGTCCAAGGCGTAGAAGCTCAAAAGATTATTGTCGAGGTAAATGCCGGAGGTACGGTGGCTGCTGGTAAGCAAATGTATTTTATGGTTGGACTTCCTGACAAAGCAGTTATGGAAGGTTTTCAAAGGATAGAATCCGCAATCAAGAATATAGGATACATGATGTTGCGATTGAAATTGGTTGTCAATCTGGCTCCAGCAAATTTCAGAAAGGAAGGTTCGGCTTATGACCTTCCGATTGCCCTTTGTATTCTTGCAGCTACAAAGCAATTGATACTTGAAGACCTAGATCACTATATGATTATTGGAGAACTTGCGTTGGATGGAAAGCTGCGACCAATAAAAGGGGCTTTACCAATGGCCATTAGAGCTCGAGATGAGAATTTAAAAGCTTTGATATTACCTATGCAAAATGTCAAAGAGGCAGCAATTGTAAACGATCTCAATGTCTATGGTGTCGAAAATCTGGACCAAGCTATTTCGATTATACTAAATGAAGGCAAGATCGAACCCTACCATCTGGATACCGATTTGGATTTTGAGTATCACAAAGAGGAATATGATCTCGATTTTTCTGATGTGAAGGGTCAACATAATATTAAGCGATCCTTGGAGATTTCTGCTGCAGGAAGTCATAACGTTATTTTGATTGGTCCGCCAGGTGCGGGAAAAACAATGCTGGCAAGACGTTTGCCTACGATATTGCCGACTTTAAATCTTGAAGAAGCTCTTGAAACAACAAAAATTCATTCGGTATCGGGTTTGCTTAACGCCAAACTTTCTTTGATTAAATCAAGACCATTTAGGTCGCCACACCATACAATTAGTGATGTGGCTTTGGTCGGAGGAGGCTCCAATCCTTGTCCAGGTGAAATTTCTTTGGCACATAATGGGGTATTGTTTCTAGATGAACTTCCTGAGTTTAAACGATCTGTTCTGGAAGTATTGAGACAACCTATGGAAGAGAGGAAAGTTACGATTTCACGCGCAAGGTTTAGTGTTGATTATCCAGCGAGTTTTATGTTGGTTGCTTCAATGAATCCTTGTCCTTGCGGTTTTCATAACCATCCTGAAAAGGAATGTGTCTGTGGTCCTGGGATTGTCAAAAAGTATTTGAATAAAATTTCTGGTCCGCTCTTAGATCGTATCGACCTTCATGTTGAAGTCACTCCGGTGAGTTATGATGAGCTATCCATTCTTCAAAGCACATCAGATTCAAGCGGGGATATTCGTGCTCGGGTGATAAGTGCAAGAGCTATACAGTCGATAAGATTTAAGGACTTCCAATTCATTCATGCTAATGCTCAGATGCCAAGTCAGATGGTGCGTGAAATTTGTCACATGGATGGGGAAGGAAGGAGTCTGTTAAAAATGGCAATGAAGAGACTTCAGTTGTCTGCGCGTGCTTATGATCGTATTTTAAAAGTTGCCCGCACGATTGCAGATCTTTCTTCGTGCAAAGATATCCAGACCAAGCATTTGGCAGAGGCGATCCAATACCGAAGTCTTGATAGAGAATCCTGGTCTTCCTGATGCAGGCAAGCTTTTAGGAAGCGGTGTGATTTTGTTAGACTTCAAATTTTTAAGGAAAATGGATAATAAATTTCTAAAACCTTGCCTTTTCAAATAAGATACATCATATTTGACGTAAATTCGTCTTAATTATGACGAATAAACCGACATATCTATTCTGTTATTATTCATTTGATGTATTTAAATTGTCACACATACTACTCCTTGAAATATGGGACATTGTCTCCCCAGCAACTGGTGGATGCTGCGATAGGCCATGGTATAGAGACTCTAGTACTGACAGATATTAACAATACTTCCTGTGCTTATCAGTTTGTTCGAGCATGTAATAAGGCAGGAATCAAACCGGTTTTGGGCATTGAATTTCGCAGGGCGAGTAGGCTTACCGATGATCGTGACGAGGTCAATGTGTTCAGCATCAAGGATTCGCACTTTGTTTATTTGGGGATAGCGCAAAACAAGGAGGGATGGAGAGAGCTGAACGCACATTTGAGCCATTATTCCATGTGTAATGAGCCCATACCTGAAGTCGCTCCAGATTTTGAGAATGCTTATGTGATCTACCGAAAATTGCCTAAACCGATTGACCAGTTAAGGGCAAATGAATTTATTGGTGTGATGCCGGGAGAGGTAAATCACTTGTTTAGTTCTTATCTCCGCAATTTTCAAGATAGCCTTGTTGTATTTTCTCCGGTAAGTTTTTTGGATAAGGAGGGATTTCGTGTGCACAAACTTTTGCGGTGTATAGATTTGAATATTGTGATTGGTAAGCTTACTCCAGTGCATTGTGCGAAGGCTTCAGAGCGTATGTATGGTCCTGAAGAGTTGAAGCAAATATATAGTTCTTACCCTACCATTCTGGAAAATACGGAGCGGCTTTTGCAATCATGTTGTATAGAAATGCACAGTACGAGCTTGAATAATCGTCAGAGCTTTACCGGAAGCAAAGCAGGAGACATGAAGCTTTTGTACAAGCTAGCACTTAATGGTTGCATACGACGTTATGGAGGCAGGAACAAGAAGGCTCGTGAGCGTACTGAAAAGGAATTGAAGATCATTGACAAGCTTGGTTTTGCTGCCTATTTTTTAATTACATGGGACATTGTTCGTTATGCACAGACGGTGGGTTATTATCATGTTGGGAGGGGAAGTGGTGCCAATTCGATTGTTGCGTTTAACCTGTATATTACGGATGTTGACCCAATGGATCTTGATTTGTATTTTGAGAGGTTCATTAATCCCCACCGCAGTTCTCCACCGGATTTTGATATAGACTTTTCCTGGGATGAACGTGATGATGTTACAGATTATATCTTTAAGCGATATGGAAAGGAGCACACAGCATTGTTGGCGACTTATAATACCTTTAAGGGCAAATCTATAATTCGTGAGTTGGGAAAAGTATTTGGATTGCCAAAGGCCGATATTGACCTTATCGTGAATGAGCCATTGGCGACGGAGAAGCATCATTCATTTGCCAAGTATATTTTTCGTTTTGGTAAGTTGATTGAAGGTTTTCCCAACTATCTGTCCATCCATGCTGGTGGTATATTAATCAGTGAAGAGTCCTTGTTTTATCACACATCCATTCAAATGATGCCAAAGGGTTTCCCTGTAACACATTTTGATATGTATGGTGCTGAAGACTTGGAATTTCACAAGTATGATATTTTAAGTCAACGGGGACTTGGACACATTAAGGATGCTGTTAAATTGGTTGCCAGTAATCAAGGGAAGGCTGTAGATGTCCGTAATGTAGAACTTATTAAGCAAGACCTTCAGGTACGTAAACAACTTAAGTCGGGGCAATGTATTGGCTGCTTTTATATTGAATCTCCAGCGATGCGGGGATTACTAACTAAACTGGCATGTGACAATTATGTGCAATTGGTTGCTGCCAGTTCGATTATTCGTCCCGGTGTAGCTAAGTCGGGGATGATGAGAGAATATATATCTCGTTTTCATGACCCTGACTCTTTCACATATATTCACCCCATATTCGAAGAACACCTCGGTGAAACCTATGGCGTAATGGTATATCAGGAGGATGTAATGAAGATTGTACACCATTTTGCGGGCTTGGAGCTTGATGAATCGGATGTATTAAGGAGGATTATGACGGGGAAGAAGAAAAGTTCCGATACTTTTACTCGGCTGCGGGAAAAATACTTTAGCAATTGCAAACAGAGGGCCTATCCTGATGACCTGACTCAGGAGGTATGGCGCCAGATAGAGAGCTTTAGTGGGTATTCTTTTTGTAAAGCGCACTCTGCAAGTTTTGCCGTTGAATCTTTTCAGAGTCTTTATTTAAAGACTTATTACCCCAAGGAGTTTATGGTAGCTGTCATCAATAATTTTGGTGGTTTTTACAACACTGAGATTTATGTGCATGAGGCAAGGATGTGTGGTGCAAAGATTGAGGCACCTTGTATTAATCACAGCAGGTATTTGACGCATATTTATGGAGATGAAATTTATATAGGCTTTGTTCATGTGGCGCAGTTGGAACGGCGCTTGGTTCAAAAGATACTAAATGAACGTGATGATAACGGTTCTTTTCAAGGGCTTAATGACTTTGTAAGCAGGCTTGATGTTAGCAAAGAGCAATTGGAGATATTAATCCGTGTAGGCGCGTTTAGATTTACTGGCTTAAACAAGTATGCGCTCATGTGGGAGAAGAATGCTGTTCATAATCCAGCTATTCGCCGAAACAGGAGTGCACATCTTTTTGGTGTCGAAGAGGAAGACTTTGACTTACCAATTATGGAGGAAGATGTTTACGAGCAAGCTTTCGATGAAATTGAATTATTGGGTTTTCCGTTGTGTTCTCCGTTTGATTTGGTTGAGACAGAATTCAGAGGTGACATTAGTTCAGAAGATATGGTTCTTAATTTGGGTAAGCGGATCAGAATGGTGGGGTATTTTGTTACCCGCAAAAATGTGACGACATCCAATCGTAAGTTGATGAACTTTGGCACATGGCTTGACTGTAAGGGTAAGTTTTTTGACAGCACTCACTTTCCCCCTTCACTGGCTCGCTATCCTTTTAAGGGGAAGGGCTGTTATGTGTTGACAGGAAAGATAGTGGAAGACTTTGGGTTTCCCAGTATAGAAGTTGATAAGATGGAGAAGCTTACCTATATCAAAGATGTTAGGTATTGAGGTTTATTACTGTTTGATAAATCTGCTTATTGAACTGTTCTTATTGTTATCTGATAAAACCTTCAGGTAATACAAACCAGGTACAAGGGATGAAACATTTATTAAAGAAGCTGAAGAGCTGCCTGCTTGAATCATAAAGCCAGCGGAATCATAAATCAGATATTTTCTAAGCGGTAGATCTGATTTAATATTAAGAAAGTCAGACGTAGGGTTTGGATAAATGGTAATAGTATAATCGCGAATGTTAGGATCATAGATCGAAGAAGTATAATCAGCAATTATAGAAGAGAAGGAACTTGCGTTGAAACGATTATTGGCACCAGGGGCTATGACCTTCAAATCGTCAAGTGAATTATTATATGTAAATGGTACTGAAAAGCTTCCTGTTTTATTTATACGCTCTCCAGGAACAATATCTTCAAGAAAGTCTAATTGAAAGTAAGCGCTAAAAGGTCCAATAAAATTGTAATAGGATCTGCTAAATACATTAGTAGATGAAATCACCGAATCGGAATTGTTCCTAAAACTGACATCAAAATCATAAAAAAAGGAATAAGTAAAAATTGAATCTCCGTCAACGATGACGTGATTGAATGCAGAGTCTTTTCCTGTGTTATGAAGTTTGAATTCATTAATTTCAAAATCGAGTCTGGTATAATCTTTAGATGAACCTGCTGAGACATTTCTTAAAAAGATATTTTTGTAGATATTACTTTCATGCAATGCAGCTTTTAACAGAAAACTGCTGTCATTATGCATATGAAAGCCCTTGATAAATTCATATTCATTAAAGCCAGACAAGATTAAAGAATCATTTCCTTGACTATTAATTATATGCAGATCAAAAGCTTCATCTTCAGTAGAAAGAACATATAGATTATCTTCAATCAGCTGAAGATATTGGAGACTAGGAACTGGAGAAGGTAAATCCCAAGTCCTGATTAAATTTGTAAAATCCGAATTGTAAACCAAAAGTGAGTTCTCAATTAAGACCACATTGTTATCTTGATATGTAGCGATGTCATTTATTTTAGTGGCAAATTCTATTAGCTCAATCAAACTATCTTGTGATGCCAAAAAGAGGTTTTCATTTTTATAAATAAAAATATCTCCCTCAGTATTTTTATGGAATTTCTGATTATAAGATTGCCCTAAATCCAAATAAGGTTCAACAACTCCATTTGATAGCTTTGCGAGATCATTTTCTCTAATCAACCAGTAAGTGGAATCAGTATCTCTAATAACATCATAGGCGAAAAAATCATAATCGATATTGTCATAAGTTTCATCAACATATTTTTCAATATTATATCTACCATTTTCAATATGAATTATGTAAAAACCTGGAAGTTCAACATCATAATCTATAAGGTTATATATAAAGATGTCAGTGGTGCCATCCTGATTTAATACAACCTTGCTTTCTCCTGAGAAGGGACTTTCAAATATTGTTTTAATTTCATTGTTTATATAAGCAATTTTCACTGTAGTCATCGGCCATTGTCCATTGTGACTTACATAAATTAGTGAATCTCCTATCATTAAATTGGCGCCTAAGTTTGACCATCTCTGATTGTGATCCAGTAATTCAAAATTTTCTGGGATTTGTGAGTTTAGGTTGATCGTTGCTATAAATAGAAGGAGAGTTGTTATGATCTTCATAAACCGCATTTGCATAAAGCTAAAAGAAAATAATCAGAATAAATGCTGATTAAGCTATACCAACCATGACATTTATAACGCTAATTACAGTGATTCCCTATGATAAATTGAAAACTTGTATAATGCTTTGCTTTTGAGAAATAATTTAATCGCAGCATTGAATATTATGTCTTAAATTTGTACAAAAGAAATAAATATGCTTTTTATATACTTGTTTGGATTACCAGGAGGACCAGAGTTGTTGTTAATCGCTTTTGTCGTGCTATTGATGTTTGGTGGCAAGAAATTACCAGAATTGATGAAGGGCTTAGGAAAGGGCATCAGAGAGTTTAACAATGCCAAGGCAAATATAGAAACTGAGGTTAGAGATAGTATGAAGGAGATTGACAAAAAAGCAAAGTCTGAAGATTAGTCTTTGGTTAAATAACTAGCTGCAGCTTCCAGTTCTTCATAAAAATCAGAGCCATATTTTCTTATAATGGCATCTTTGACAAATTCAAATACACTTACATTCTTTTTGTTCCCATGGTCACAGGCACTTGAACAAATATCCCATTGATCGTAATTAAGAGCCTCGAATCCTGTCTTATCATTTTTATATACTCTTACAGGGTATAGATGGCAGCTGATAGGTTTTTTGAAATCTATTTGATCATCGTTATAGGCTTTTTCAATACCACAGAAGGTGATTCCCAATTCGTTTCTGCCCATGAAAACACAAGCACCATCGGGCATTAATTCTAATTCAAAGTCTTTGTCTTTACCGCTAAAAGTAAAGAAGCCCTTTTCCTCTATTTTTTGAACGGAAGCTTTTGACAAATAGGGTTTTATTTTATCCAGATGTTTCTTGATAATCTCTGTCTCTTCCTTGGGTAAAGGTGCACCATAATCACCTTCAACGCAACAAGCCCCTTTGCAAGCATTGAGATTGCAAACAAATTTTTTACTGACAACATCTTCTGAAACCAGAATATCACCTACTAAAATCATATGAATTATTATATTGAATAAGACAAAAGATTTAACAATTTATGACATTTTATCAATGTCAATGAACTTGAATTGCAATAAAAAGATTTTTACTCATAATTGTTGTAAATTCGAAGCCATTTAATAAAGCAGATAAAACATGAAAATTATGAAGGCTATTTTGTGTACAATTTTCCTATTCACTTCAATGATAATGACAGCTCAACAAAGTGCTGCAGTTCAAAACAATGCTATTGAGAAAATGGTTAAAATGTATGAAATGACACCGGACCAAGCAAGTAACTACAAATCATTAATTTTAGAAAAATCTGAAGAAATTGGTAAGTTAAAATCTGTCTCTTTAAAAAAGTCAGATTTTGCTTTGAACCTAGAACAAATCAATTCAAAGTATGACACAAAGATTTTATCGATATTAGATGAAAGGCAGAAGAAAATTTATCAGACGCAAATAGCGATGAGAACATCTGCTACCAGACAAGTTAGAACAGACAATTGAATCAATTATAGAAAATCATAATCCCTACCAGATCAGAATGGACAGATTAAAGCAGAAATTTTTTGAAAAATCTTCTTCACTAAAGGCAGAAATTAAAAGTTTAGCGAAAGCACATGGTTCCACAGTTATTGACAAAGTAGATGTATCACAAATTTTAGGTGGTATGCGTGGCATTAAAAGTATGCTTTGGGAAACATCAGAACTTGATGCCCAGGAAGGCATAAGATTTAGAGGCAATTCAATCCCACAAATACAAGAAAAACTTCCTAAATGGAAAAATGGTGGAACACAATCCCTTCCTGAAGGATTGTTTTGGTTAATGTTGGTTGATGAGATTCCAACTGCAGAAGATGTAGCTTGGCTTAGTGACGAGTGGGAAAAAAGAGCAACAGTACCTCGAGCCACTTTCGATGTATTGAATGCACTTCCAATGGATACACATCCTATGACGCAGTTTATTATTGGCATTAGCAGTATGCAATCTGATAGCATATTTGCAAAGCGTTATGCTGAGGGGATGAACAAATCTGACTATTGGGATGCAACTTATGAAGATGCTATGAATCTAATCGCTCGCCTACCGGCTTTGGCATCATTTATCTACAGGAGAATATATCATGATTCAAATCATATAAAGCCAGATACTAATTTAGATTGGTCTGGTAATTTTGCTCACATGCTGGGTATAGAAGGGGAAGACTTTAAGAGTTTAATGAGATTATATATGTTGATACATGCAGACCATGAAGGAGGGAATGCCTCTGCTCATACTGCTCACCTTGTCAACTCTACATTGGCGGATGCTTATTTATCTTATGCAGCTGCCATGGGTTCTTTGGCTGGACCACTTCATGGTCTGGCTAATCAGGAAGTCATCAAATGGATTTTTGAAATGTGTGATTCTATTGGGACCACTAAGCCAACAAAAGAACAGATTGTTGCTTATGTAAATGAGACTTTAGCATCTGGTAAAGTTATTCCTGGATATGGACATGCTGTATTAAGAGAACCGGATCCACGATTTATTGCACAAAAGAAATTTGCTGAAGAGTTTATTAAGGATAGTGATTATGTAAATATTGTATGGAAACTTTTTGAGGTTGTTCCTGAAATTCTAGGAGGATTGGGAAAAGTCAAAAATCCATGGCCAAATGTAGATGCACACTCTGGTGCAATCTTGGTTCATTATGGTTTAACGGAGTATAGTTTTTATACCGTATTATTTGGCGTTTCCAGAGCTTTAGGTGTAATGGCTGCCAGCTGTTGGTCCAGAGCATTAGGTCTGCCTTTGGAAAGACCAAAATCTGTTAATTTTACGTGGTTAAAAAATCAAATAAAAAACGATTGATTCAAATGGATGTTAGAGAAGGATTAAAATATACTAAGGAACACGAATGGATTCGTGTTGAAGGCAATACTGCCTATATCGGTATCACTGATTTTGCTCAGGGCGAATTAGGTGAAATCGTTTATGTTGAAGTGGATACAGTTGGCGATTCAATTGCAAGAGATGAGGTTTTTGGAACTATTGAAGCTGTAAAAACAACTTCTGATCTATTTATTCCTGTAAGCGCGAAGATTCTAGAATTCAATACTAAACTTGATGAGAACGATGGTGATCAGCCTGATCTTGTCAATAGTGATCCCTATGGTGAAGGATGGATTGTAAAAATAGAAATTGAAGATGCTTCTCAATTGAAAGATTTAATGGATCATGAGGCTTACGCCTCATTGATTTCATAAAATCATCATTGACATACACCATAATTGTATGCCTTCTCATCTATTCTTTAAATGAGGACAAAAAGCTTTAAGTTTTGAAAGCAAATCTGGCTTTGATCATTTGGTCTCTAATAATTGCGGTTAGCTCATTGATTCCAATTCAAAGTAGCGGACCTGAATGCATTCCTCAACTTGATAAGCTAATACATGTAATTAGTTATGCTATATTAGCTTTTTTAGCATTGTTAGCGCTAAAATCAAAATCTGACAAAAACAGATTCTGGTTTGTCATAACATGGGTTGTGCTTTATGGAATATTAATAGAGTGTGCTCAAGCATTGGCAAATACAGGTAGATATTTTGATTATTTTGATATTATTGCTAATATTATTGGCTCCTTAATAGGGAGTCTAATATTTTTTCTCATATGTAAAAAATGATTCTATGGGCGATTTAGAATTAACCTCAGCAGCAACGGCAGTTTCCATACTGGCTTTAGTTGTTCTGTGCATCGGTGTCATATTTCTCTTTAGAAATATGTTTAAAAAACACGATAATAACAGTTTAACTGAAAAATACAAAGACCATAAATGGAGTTCACCTTTGGATGCAAGAGCAAAGTATCCTGAAGTTGATGCGTTTGCTTGGACGAGACCACTTTTTTTAATGGGTTTAGCAATAGCTGTAGCAGCTGCATTGGTTGCTTTTAGCTGGACAACCTATGATAAGGCTGTAAATATTCCCGATGGCGCACTTGATTGGGATGAAGAAATTGAAATTGAACCACCTAGAACGGCAGAACCACCGCCACCGCCACCACCACCACCACCTCCAATAATTGAAGAGGTGCCAGAGGAAGAGATAGAGGAAGAAGATGAACCAATATTTGAAGATATGACTGTGGATGAGGACGATGTTTTTGAACCAGAGCCAGTGGTTGAAGCACCGCCACCACCGCCACCACCGCCACCGCCACCAGCTGAAGAGGAAATCTTTAAAGTGGTTGAGCAAATGCCTAGATTCCCAGGCTGTGAAGATATTGGTGGTACAGATAAAGAAAAAGAGGAATGTGCAAAGGAAAAAATGTTACAGTACATCTATAAAAATCTAAAATACCCTGCAATAGCAAGAGAGAATGGTGTAGAAGGAATGGCAGTACTCCAGTTTGTTGTTTCTGAAAAAGGAGTAGTAACGGATGTAAAAGTTGTAAGAGATATTGGAGCAGGATGTGGAGATGCAGCCCAAAAGGTTGTTGAAGCCATGAATAATCTGCCGCAAAAGTGGACTCCCGGACGTCAGCGAGGAAGGCCGGTTAAGGTTCTTTATACACTTCCAGTTAAATTCAGATTGGAGTAAGATCCATTCAATAATAATAAGAAAGTCTGCAATTTATTGCGGACTTTTTTTTTTGCGTAAGCTAAAACAAGAGATATTTGGCCATTTTAGAATCAAACCAAGCTTTTGTGCGTTATATATTTTTTATACATTGGTTCTTATGAAGAAATTATTGTTTTCAAGTTTTGTATTTCTAATTTCCTTTAATCTGACTGCTCAAGATTTGAGGCTTGCAGATCAGTATTATAATTCGGGAGAATATGAAAAGGCTGCCAGTATTTATAAACATTTGTATGAGGCTCAACCTAATAGCTATTACTATTATGGCAAGTATATTGAGTCATTATTGTCTCTTGACAAATATGCAGAGGCTGAAGCAAGTATTAGAGAACAGATATCTAAGCGACCTAGCAATATGGAACTATATGTAAGTTTGGGCAACTTATATGAAAGACAATATATGCCTGAAAAAGCAGACGAATCTTACAGGCAGGCCATTGATAATATACCTCCCAATATTTCCGTCATTAGCAACTTGGGTCATGCATTCTTAAGATTAGCCAAATATGATATGGCGATAGAAGCTTTTCAAAAAGGCAGTACCTTGATAGGCAATGAACAAATATTTTCATATTCATTAGCCGACCTATACAAAAGGAAAGGAGATAAAGTTAATATGATTAAATACTATATCATATATGCGGCTCAGAACCCTAATCAAATAGAAAGGCATAAGACACAATTTCAAAGAAGCTTGACTACAGAAGAAGACCTTGAAGAGATGCGGAAGCAACTTTATGAAAGGATACAAGCAGAGGAGAACGATGAAGTGTACCTTGAATTATTAGAGTGGGTATTTATTGAAAAAGGAGATTATTATAGTGCATTTAGGCAGGCAAGGTCACTCGATAGAAAATATAATGAAGGTGGACTTAGAGTTAAGGATATTGGAGATATAGCCTATCAGTCTGGTGATTATGAGACTGCGATAAAGGCATTTGAATATATTTCCCAAGGCAAATCGTTGAACAATTCACTATATGTAGATTCAAAAAGATCTTTGCTAAAGGCAAAAAGAAGTAAAGTCACTCGAAATTATAATTACACACAAGCAGATCTAGATACCTTACAGTTGGAATATGAGTCCTTTATAGATGAGTTTGGTGTTAATGGCTTAACGCAAAATTTGGTAAAGGAATATGCGGATTTTTTGGCTCTTTACAAAAATGATTTGAATTCTGCGATTAAAATTTTAAATCAACTGATATCCTTAGAGAGCATTAATAATTATGTAAAGGCAGATTCTAAAATTTCTTTGGCTGATTATTATTTGATGATTGGTGAGATATGGGAGGCGACACTTTTATACTCACAAGTAGAAAAAGATTTTACCGAGGAGTATATGGGAGAGGTTGCAAGATTTAAAAATGCTCAACTATTTTACTTTGCAGGAAACTTTGAATGGGCACAGGAACAATTCAATATTTTAAAGTCTGCAACATCAAGACTGATCTCTAATGATGCTATTGATTTATCTGTATTTATTATGGACAATATGGGTCTGGATACTACAGATATCCCATTGAAAATGTTTGCAGAAGCTGAACTTTTGACGGTTCAGAACAAGTATGATGAATCATTTTTAAAACTGGATTCAATAAATTTACTTTATCCTGACCATTCGCTTGTGGATGATATATTATATCAGAAAGCCAATCTTTATGTAAGGTTGAAAGAATATAGTAAGGCAGAAGAACTTTATACCAAAGTATTTACAGATTACCCCGAAGACATAAGAGCAGACAATTCAATGTTTTTGCTCGCTGAAATTTATGAGAATCAATTGGAAAGGCGAGAAGATGCAAAATTATTATATGAAAAATTATTTATAGATTTTTCAAGCAGCACTTTTGCGGTAGAAGCTCGTAAGCGTTACAGAATCCTAAGAGGAGATAACCTTCAATAAAAAAGTTAGGCATTATGAAAAATCCAATTGTCTATAACCTTACCATAAAGATATCCAAAGAAATTTCAAGTGAACTAATTGAGCTTTTAAGTCAGCAGATTCTTCCTTTTTGTACGGATGGCAAATCGATCACTTCCAGTCAAATCAATAGGATATTAGTTGGTGATGATGAGGATGAAGAAACTATAGCAGTGCAATTCATTTATCCTAATGGAAATATTTTCCAAGAGCAAAGGTTGAGGACTATGGCCAAATTTTTAGGAATGGTTGACGATGAATACAGGGGCAAATATGTCTACTTTGCCACTCATATGGAATTACTGCACTTACAACACTAATTTTCCATAAATAATTATTGATTCTGAATCGAATAGCACTTATACTGGTTTTTATTGCTAATGCCATTTCTGGTATAGCACAAGGAATGAGTATGATTGCAATACCTTGGTACTTCGCCCAGAAGGATCAACTTGCCATGTTTGGTATTGTCTATATTATCACAAATGTCGTTTCCTTGTTTTGGATGCCTCTTAGTGGTACCATAATTGACAAATACAACAGAAAGCATGTCTTTCTCTTTATCGCACTCTTTGGTGGTCTAATATTAAGTGGAATTACGCTGTTAGGGTTTGAAATGGGCACTTTACCTCTTATGGTGGTTGGATGTGTGTTTATGTTAACTTTTCTAAATTATAATATTCACTATCCATGTTTGTATGCCTTTGTTCAGGAAATTACAGAACCCAAGTATTACTATAAAATTAGTTCCTTATTGGAAATTGTTGGTCAGATAACTACCATTTCAGCTGGAGCTGGCGCAACATTATTGTTGGAAGGAACAACAAATGGTTTTTTGGAAATATTTGGTTTATCCTTTTACCTAGGTTTTGATATCAGTCCTTGGCAAATTCATGAAATATTTGCCATTGATGCTTTAACTTATTTTATAGGGTTTTTTATCATTCTAATGATTCGATATGTTCCGGTTGTTGTAAGAAGGACGGAAACGGGAAATATGTTTGAAAGATTAAAAATGGGGTATTCTTATCTTATGGATAACAAGCACGTATTAATTTTTGGAGTTTTATCCTTTATGGTATTTCTAGCGATGTTATTGGAGGCCTTTTATCTAGGAGTGTCCTATGTAAGTAATCATTTACATGAAAGTGGAGATGTCTATGCCAATTCGAAGATGGCCTATTCTCTTGGTGCAATTTTTATAGGATTGACGATTAGACATTTGTTTAGGCTTATCAATATACCACTTGTCATTATTGTTATGACATTTGTAGCCGGTGGTATTTTTTTAAGTTTGTCTTTATCCAATTCATTAATTGTATTTTTCAGTATGATGGTTCTATTAGGGATAACCAATGCTGGCGTAAGGGTAGCTCGTATGAGTTATTTATTTAAAAATGTTGAAAACCAGTTTTTTGGGAGGGCGGGCAGCATTTTTTTTATTGTTAATGTGATTATGAGGATACTTCTGTTAAGTATCTTTTCGCTTGCATTTTTTCAAAAAGGCAACCACGTTATATATGCTTACTGGATTCTAGCAGTTATATTATTTGGGTCATCAATTTTAATGATCCGATATTACAAGAGGTTTGATCTTGGACTTAGTAATGATTAATTAATTCATATAATGAAAAGTATAGTAAGTTGTTAAATCGTATGTTAAAGATTGGCAGTTTGTTGGGTGTACCGATCAAGTTACACTGGAGTTTTTTCCTTATTATTTTATTGATTGTTTATGTAAGTCTGGAAAGAGATTTGAATGGTTTGCAAATTTTCAGTTTTATTCTATTGGTTCTGATTTTATTTCTTTGCGTTTTATTACATGAGCTAGGTCATGCTCTTGGTGCTAAGAAAGTTGGCATTAAAGCAAATGATATTATTATCAGTCCGATAGGTGGATTAGCAAGAATAGAGTCTATGGCTCAATACCCTAAAAAGGAGCTCTTTATTGCCTTGTGTGGTCCCATGGTCAATTTTGTTTTGGCCATTGTACTTTTCATATATTTATATTTTATTCAAGGACAGCAAATGTCTTTTGATCCTTTTGCCACGATGGACTTTATAAGTATTCCTGCGCTTCTTTATTATTTGTTGTTTATCAACACATTATTGTTTGCTTTTAATTTGATTCCTGCCTTTCCTATGGATGGCGGGCGGATTTTAAGGGCATTACTTTCTATGAAATACAGTTCAGTTAAGGCTACATTTATTGCATCTGTTATAGGAAAGCTACTAGCAGTTGGTTTCTTTATTTTGGCCTTTTTTACCCGTTATTATGTATTGATTGTTATGAGCATTTTCATCTTCACCATGGCCAGTACAGAATATGCAGTTTTAAGAAGACAAGAGCTTGCGGAACGGGAAAAGAATGATCTGGGGAAATAAAAAAAGCCGGTCCTAGTTTTCCCCCTACGAACCGGCCTGAAGAAGATCTTAACACATAAGAATACCTCTCCAATAATCTGAACAATTCTATACAAGCAGATATCTTGCCAAAGTTGAAATAAAGGGCAAAAACGTGTAAAAATTCTTACTTTTTTAAGGGAGGTCCTTGAAATCGAGGATTATACCTGTGATTTAAGCACTAAATTTTCTTTGGATGCCTTGTTGGCGGGTAAAAATGAGGCAAGAATACCTATTGAAATAACGGTAATTGCAACAATTCCGAAATCCTTTAACTTGAGCCGAACAGGATAGGAATCTATCAGAAATCCTTCTGGGATACCTATTATACCAAAGTTTTTTTGTAAGTAATAGGCTACAATGGCAAGGATAAACCCTAGAACTATCCCAATCAGGGTAATCAGGAAACCAAGGTTTAAAAAGAGGGATTTAATTTCACTGCTATCATAACCTAATGCTTTAAGCACAGAGATGTCCTTTCTTTTGTCCAGTACGATCATCCATAAAGCCCCTACTAGATTAAAAGCGATTAAGAGCATAGTCATTCCAGCAATGAGAAAACTGAACCATTTTTCAATTTCCATTACCTTGAGATAGGCTTCATCTTGCTGGTATCTATTTTTTACTTTGTAATCCTTTCCAAGTATGGATTTAATTTTTGCTTGGATGTTATCACTGTTCCCCTTTTGTGATAATTTGATCTCCAATGCACTGTAACTATTTTCCTGATCAACAAGGTTTTGTACAAAGTTGATGTTGGTGATTAAGTATTGATAATCGGTTTCTCCTCTTACCGAAAACACTCCAGCAGGATATAGGTCTTTGGCAATAAACTCTTTGGCACCAATGATCTTTTGTTTTTTCTGGGGCATATACACCGTAAGTGGTGTAATTCTGTCTTGAACGTTTAAAGTTAATTTTTTTCTAAGTCCTGCACCAATTATAGCATACTCGATATTATCTTTATTTAATATGTAGCTACCACTTATTACCAATGAGTCAAGTCGGGTGACATTTATGTAATTTGTGTCAACGCCCTTGATGGTGCCAATTTCTTTACTTCCTTTATATTCAAAGAGAGAAACTTCTTCGATTGTTTTTGATACGCTTGCGATACCTTCTATTTCATTTATTTGCAGAAGGGTTTCTTCTGGAAGATTGAAAAATTTACCTTCATAAGGTATAACCTTTAAGTCTGGATTAAAGGCATTAAAAAGGCCTGACAAGAGTCCTTCAAAACCATTGAATACACTCAATATTAATATTAGGGCTGCGGTACCAATTGAAATGCCAAATATGGAGATACCTGTTATAATATTTATTGAGTTGGTAGACTTTTTACCAAACAGATACCTTCTTGCTATATCTACAGATAATATTGACATTCTTAATTATGCTTTTTGATGATGGCATTATAAAAAACAGACTGAACCTTTGGTCTGTAATTTTCTTTTGCAAAAATGTAGTTATCCATACTGGGGTAGGTTCGATTTGCCAACATTATAAAAATAAGATCTTCATCGGGATCTGCATATACAGATATGCCTGTAAATCCTAAATGACCAAAAGCATTCGAGGAGGCTTCTTCAGCTATATTGAGGGTTTTTTCGGGATCTAGTTCTTTCATGTCAAAGCCAAGTCCTCTTCTTGATGACTTATAATATCTACGTGTAAATTTCTGAACGGTCTGCGGCTTAATGAAGTCATCGCCGCCATAACTACCGCCATTCAATAGCATTTGCATTAAAACAGCTATATCTTTAGCGTTAGAAAACAAACCGGCATGCCCTCCCACGCCTCCTAGCATTGCTGCGCCCATATCATGAACATAACCATGCAATACACAACCCCTATAGTAATCGTCTTTTTCGGAAGGGACAATTTGATTGATATCAAATTTCTCACAAGGATTAAAGCTGGTATGGCTTAAATTAAGTGGAGAATAAAAATTTTCATTTGTATATTGATCTAGAGGTTTTTCTGTTGTCTTCTCTATCAATTCCTGAAGTAGATAAAATCCCAGATCGCTATAGCGATAATCTCTTGTATCTCTTAATTTGCAGTTATATATCAATTGATGTATACTATCTCTCCAATCGGATCGCAGAAACAAGTTATTGCACACTTTAATATCAAAGCTATCGGATCCTATTTCTCTGTAATATTGCGCTAGGCGTTTATAAGATTTTGGTTTTCTTTCAATCGTTCTTTCATAAAAGGGAATCCATCCGGGTAGTCCAGCGTGATGCGCTAAAACATCTTCTAAAATCAAACTAGCCTTATTAGTCGTTTCGATATGATCAAGATATTTTTCTAATTTTTCATAAAGCTTAACTTTCCCTTCGTCGTAAAGCTTCATAAATGATATAGTTGTTGCAAGTATTTTTGTTACTGAAGCTACATCATAGATATCGGTGTTTTTTACTTTAATTCTTCCATCTGGAGTATGATTGCCATAAGATTTATGAAAGAATATTTTACCATTCCTTGCTGCTAGAATCTGACATCCAGGAGAAGCTTTCTTGTCAAGCATATCCTGGACAATTGTATCTATCTTCAATAGGCTATCTGAGGAAATACCAACTTGTTCAGGTAGGGCATAGCCCAATCTAAACAAACCCGTTCGTTCAATTCCGCTTTTGATGGTATATTTTTCATTTACTGTCACAGGTAATTTTCCCTGTATTTTATTGACGCCCAGTATGCTTTGCGCAGTGATATCCTGTACGACTTCATTGTCTTCATAACTGACAATAACAGATTTTAGATCATTAAAATATTCTAAGGCATAGGGTGTTCCAAAAATGACCAGGATAACATTTTTCTGACTGTTTAATTTATAGATCAAATCAAAAGCATCTTCTGAAATATTAAAATTTCTACTTTTATAAATGGAGAGATCATGTAAGCTAATGATGACATTATTGTAGGTGCGCAGTGCGTTAATGACTTCTGTTTTTTTATCAGCCGATATGGTTTTGCTAATTCTTATATTCTTTTGAATTCCAAAATCTTCAAGCCGAGTTTGAAATGCATTTCCTTTTTCAGCTCCAATGATAAGACTGGCCGTGTTTGGAATATTTTTATTTGTTAGAGGGACTAAATTTAAATCATCGTTGGCAAGGGTAATAGCCTTTTCATAAAGCTTGTTGATTAGGACAGAATATTTTTTGTCATTTATGTCCTTATCTATTTGCTCTAAATTATTTACATATCGATTCTGATGTAAATGAATAAAGTACTTAGCTTCCAGTATCTTTTTTACCTTTTTATCTATAATGCTTTCATGTAATACGCCAGAAATAATAGCATTTTTGAGGGTGGTAAAAGCTTTTTCTATTTCAATAGGTAATAAAAGAATATCGTTGCCAGCCTTTATGGCTTCCAGTTCCATTTCTCCTGGTTTATAATATTTGGCAATTCCCTTCATCTCCAATCCGTCTGTAAACAAAAGCCCTTCAAAGTTCATTTGCTCCCTTAATAATCCAGTGATAATTTTATGTGAGAGAGAACTAGGTCTGTTGGCTTGATCGTCAAGCGCAGGAATTGAAAGATGTGCTGACATCATAGACTTTACGCCTAATTGACTTAATACTCTGAATGGCATAAGTTCCAGGCTGTCAAGTCTTTGTTTGTTATGAGAAATAACGGGAAGGTCATAGTGTGAATCTACATTGGTATCGCCGTGACCAGGAAAATGCTTTGCACATGCAATCACAGAATTATCTTGCAGCCCCTTCATGTAGGCATAGGACTTGGTCGCAACATTATAAATGTCCTCTCCAAATGACCTATTATGTATTACTGGGTTTTCAGGATTATTATTAACGTCAACAACAGGGGCAAAATTGATATGTGATCCTATTCTGCGCAACTGATTTGCAATGTCTTCACCCATTTTGTAAATAAGTGTATTGTCTTTGATTGCACCAAGGGTTAACTGTTTAGGGTAACTTAATGCAGGTCCTTTAAGTCGCATGCCAAGTCCCCATTCTGCATCCATGGCGATCATTAATGGTGTTTTGGATAACTTTTGATAAATATTGCTTAGTTCTGCTTGTTTGGTTGCTGTTCCCTGAAAAAAGCATAATCCTCCGACATGAAATTGAGTTATTTGATTTTTAACTGATTCGATATGTTCCTTCCCGAGATTAGAATGAGCTCTGATCATGAATAACTGACCAATTTTTTCATCCAGAGTCATGGTATTGAAACAGGAGTCTACCCATGATGATTGATCTCGAACCTGGGCAAGGTTAGATGATGTTAAAGAGAAAAATAAGACAATACATAGAAGTATTCGCTGGAACATAGTTTAAGTTATTTCTTATTAATCTTTTAGTTGGTTAAATGTTGCAATGCATTGGGATCTAATTCTACGGCCTTATTAAAAGCTTCCCTTGCTTTTTCCTTATTCCCAACATTCATATAAGCAGTTCCTAGGCTAGAGTAATTGGCAGCAATGTCTGGTCTTAACTCTGTGGCTTTTAAGAAATACTGAATGGCTTTGGTGTCTGACCCTTGTATCCCATACGTTATTCCAAGCAATCTTGATGTTTCATAATCTTTTGGGTTCATTTGATAAGAACGTTGTAACCACTCTTCAGCTTTCACAAAGTTGTTCTTTTTTTGTCCCATAAATCTACCCCCATCTCTTAATACAATTGGCAGGTTTGTTAAAGCATCCTGAAAGTTAGGATCTATAGACAAGGCTTTATCAAAATAGCCAACTGATTTTTCAAATTCCTGTAAATAATAATGTGCATTTCCCAATAGTAGATAGGCATTTCTATAGGCAGGATGAATCGTAACAGCTTTTTCAAGATATACAATTGCTTGACGCAAAATGGCGGTTTTTTGAGGGCTTTCAGTCATCTTACCCGCTCTTGTTGTCATCGCTCCACCAGCAGCATTTAATAGTTTGGCACTTTTGGGATTGCTTTTAACATCGGTTGTAAAAAGAGTATAGTCATCTTTCCATACCGGGTTTCTATCAATCGTTTTTGCGCTAAGCAGAAAAAACATAATAAAAAAAGAGGCCAAGATGAGTTTAGAGTTTTTTAACCTAAAAATCAACCAGCTTAAAACTAGAATTAATCCCAGGGAAGGCATAAATAGGAATCTCTCGCTCATAAGTGTTCCAATAGGGAATACAATATTAGAAACTATAGATAGAGTAATCAAGTAGAACGTAATCCCGAAAGCAATAATTTTATGCTTTTTCCAGAAATAGAAAATAAAGCCCAACAGACAGGTGTAAAGTAAAAGACTGATAAGCGTTTGCCAGTCTCCCCATGTCATAATATCTATTGATCTAGGATAATAATCATGAGATAAAGGGTGAGGAAAAATAAGCAATTGAATATACTTACCAAGAGAAACCAGGATTGTTGCAAGCTTTTCAGAGCTTGAAAAATCTACATATGTATTATTGACAATTTTTAGAAATGGGTTATTCATCAATTCGTTGGGAGAATCTCCAAAGTCGAATCCCAGAATCGAGAATCTAATCATCATAAACAATATGGCTGAGACAAATAAGGACCAAGATTTTTTTAAACTTTCGAGCACTGATTTCTTTTTGAAGACAATAAGACTCAGTGGAACGATGGCTAGAAATGTGATGGCATTTTCTTTACTCATCAATGCAATAAAAAAACCAATAGCGGCAATTAGAGTGTATTTTAATTTGTACTGGAGTTCATTTTTTAAGATTGCCCATAAGGCGATTATGCTTCCCAGCATACTGATAATTTCATCTCTTCCTTTAATGTTGGCGACAACTTCTGTGTGTATTGGGTGTGCTACATAGATTATAGAAGTTGCTAGAGCCAGCAAGGCTAGAGTTTTGTTTTCCATATGACCTGCAAGAAGTAGCCGTAGCGTAAGGTAGATCATGATGCCCAAAAGTCCATAAAAGATAATATTCAATAAATGACCGATCATAGGATTCCTTCCGAAGAATTGCCATTCAATAGCAAATAAAATAAGAGTGAACGGGCGATACCTGCCACCTGAAACCAGATTCGCCTTTCCTTCTTCTTTGAAAAACCCAAAGAAAGTATCATTTTTTAGGATGCCGGGAATCCCGCTGATTCCTTGTTGAGTAAACATGTTATCATATATAACTATAGCATCATCCTGAGTATAATCATGACCCAATGTATTGGCATAGAGTACAAAACCTGTAAGTAAGATTCCTAGAATGTGCCATTTAGGAATTTCATACCATTTGCTTTGCTTAGTTGAAGGCTTCACAGCATCTTGGCGACCCTCTACAGCTTTGGATTTTATTTTTTTTCTTCCCATTATTTGTAAAGATACAAATTAAAAAAAATCATAATATAAAAGCGATATGGAATGTCCATTAGAAATTATAAAATATAAAGGAGTCATTAAAAACTAAAAAGTCAATAAAATTTAATTGGCTACACCATTTATCTTGATGCTATCATTATCTTAGGCAGCTAAATTGTAGAGATGTATAGGTTATTTCTAATGCTTTTGGTGCAATTGGCTTTAACAGTTAGTTATTTAACTGCACAGACTGATTACAATAAAGTTCCCGATGTTACTAACATTATTCTTATTAACGATGTCTATATATATCCAAATGCGGTTGATAGTTTTGGTTTAGGGGATATTCTTATTGAAGGGGGATTGATCAAACAAATTGCCAAGCAAATAGACTTGCCGTATAATGCTAAACTTATTAAAGGAGACTCAACTTATGCTTACCCTGCTTTTATCGATGGATTGTCTCATAACGCCATCCCAACACCCAAGAGACGTCAGGAAAGACCGAAAGTAGATTTTAGAGGATTTCCGCCAAATGATGTAGCAGGAATACAAGCAGAAAGAGAGGCGATTGACTTTGTTAAGGTTGATGAAAAGTCGATTGAGAATCTTAGAAAAAATGGATTTGCCATTGTTCATGTAGTGCCAAGAGGAAGAATGCTTCCTGGCCAGGGGTGTATAATTTCCTTAAAAGGTGATAATGTAGAGGAAATGCTGCTTAGAAATAATAACTCATTGTTTTTTCAATTAAGCGGAGCACCTGGTGTTTATCCAAGCACCATCATCGCTGTTATGGCAAAGTGGAGAGAGCTCTATAAGAATGCAGAGTCATATCAGAAGAATCAATTTAATTATAATCTTTCTCCCGTTGGACAAGCAAGACCTAAGAATGATGTCTGTCTACAAGCCATTGTTCCTGCTACAAATGGAAAGATGACAGTATACGCAAAAGCAAATAGTGCTAAAGACGTTTACAGGATGATGGCGCTTCAAAAAGAGCTTGGGTATAAAATGATTCTAGCTGATGTCAAGCAGGCTGATCCAGCTATTCCGATGCTAAAAGAAAACAAAATTGGAATTATTCTATCTATGGAACTTCCAAAGGAAGACAAGAAAAAAGAAGACAAGAAAAAGAATGATGAAGATGCCAAGGAAGAAAAGGTTCAGGATGAACAAACAAAAGCGCTAATTGAACGACGTGATAAGAGTCTTAAAGAATATGTTTCTCAGGCCAGCAGACTAGAAAAGGAGGGAATACCATTTGCTTTCAGTTTGTTGTCAGGAGATGCTTCGGATGTAAAGTCAAACCTAAACAGGATGATAGAAGAAGGGTTAAGTAAAGAAGAGGCTATGCGATCTTTGACAATAAATGCTGCCAAAATCTTGGGTATTGATAATATTACTGGTTCGATTGAAGAAGGGAAGTTGGCCAATCTATTTTTATCAACAAAACCTTATCTAGACAAAGAATCTTCAATCAAATTTATGGTGGTTGAAGGAGAGCTCAAAGAATATGAGATCAAAAAGAAGAAAAAATCAAAATCTGGGGAAACAAACAAGCTTCTTTTGGGCGATTGGACCTATTCTGTTGTTGTAATGGGTGAGGAAAATACAGGAGTATTTAAAGTCAGGGAAAGTGAAGGAAGTTTGGATATTGAACTAATAGATGATAGTGATATGAACCGTACTCAGAAATGTGAAGAAATAAGTTTTGAGGATGGTGTTCTCAGCATGGCTCTTACAATAAACGCTGATTCTAATTTGATACCAATAAGTCTTGTTCTAGACATGGAAGAGGATAATTATTCAGGAACAGCAGTTGTTGGTGATTTTGGTTCATTTCCAATAGAAGGAAAAAAAATCTCCACGCCAGAAAAATAGTAAATGATGAAAACAAAAATTAAAGTAGCAATTTTTCTGCTGTTGGGTTATGTGTTTGAAGCCCAAGCTCAGCATGGCAATGTGTTGATAAAAAATGCAACAGTAATTACCATTACAGATGGTATCAAACAAAATACAGATATCTTGATCAAGGGAGGAAAGATTGAAAAGATAGCTAAGAATATTAAGGCCAAGGGAATAGATGTCATTGAAGCAGATGGAATGTTTGCAATGCCAGGTATTATAGATGCTCATTCGCATATAGCTATTGATGCGGTGAATGAGGGGACTAATCCAGTGACTGCTGAAGTATTTGTAGGAGATGCTTTAGACCCATATGATATTAATATTTACAGAGCATTGGCTGGAGGCGTAACAATATCTCATGCCATGCATGGTTCAGCAAATGCAATTGGTGGGCAATGTGAAACAATCAAACATCGATGGGGCGTTAGCAATCCAGAAGAGCTTCGCATGCAAGGGGCATTAAGAACGATAAAATTTGCATTAGGTGAAAACCCAATACGATCACATGGAGAACGTGGAGGTATTATGCCTTCAACCAGAATGGGAGTGGAACAAGTATTCAGAGATGCATTCTCTCAGGCTAAAGCGTATGTGAAGCGCTGGGATGATTATAAATCTGGGAAGGATAAGCTGATTCCTGAATATAATCTACGAATGGAAACCATTGCAGATATTCTTAGTGGTGAAATAATGATTCATTGCCACTCTTATCGTGCTGATGAAATCTTAATGCTAATGAATGTATTAAAAGATTTTGGTATAAATAAAATATGTTTTCAGCATGTAAATGAAGGTTTTAAGGTGGCTCCTGAATTGGCTGAATTTGGTGCATATGCTTCCGTTTTTTCGGACTGGTGGGCATATAAATTTGAAGTCTATTATTCAACAGCTTACAATGCTGCGATTCTTACAAAGAATGGTGTGATTACATCTATTAATTCTGATTCAAGAGAACTTATTCGCCATTTGTATCATGAGGCGGCAAAGACACAAAAATATGGTGGATTAACAGATAATGAAGCTTTGAGGTTGATTACATTAAACCCAGCCATCCAACTGGGGATTGACAAGCGTGTAGGATCATTAGAGAAAGGGAAGGATGCAGACATTGTAATCTTTGACAAGCACCCGCTTTCCATATATAGTATACCACAATACACTATAGTGGATGGGGTAACTCGATTTGACATTAGCAAAGATCCTGCTGATATGCGTATTGAAATCGATCCAAATGAAAAATTTCCGGCTTTTTATGAAGCAGTAGATCATGAGCATGATGATAGCTGTCTTCAGGGTTTAAATGAATTATTATTTGAAAAGTAATCGATAAAAATGAAAAAGAAATATACTTATCTAATATGCTTGCTTTTATTTCCATTGATGAACTTTTCACAGCAGATTACAAAATCTGAAGGAGGAATTTTCTTGTTAAAAGGTGGGGAGATAGAGCTATTGGATGATGGAAGAATACAAGCAGATTTACTCATTCAAGACGGTGAGATTAAAGAGATCGCCGAAAGCATTTCCCACCCTGGTGCAACATTGATTAACTGTAAGGGTCTGATTGTATTTCCTGGCATGATAGATTGTGGTACTAAATTAGGACTTGCAGAAGTAGGTTCAATTTCCTTAACACAAGATCATAATGAATTGGGTCAGTTTACGCCGCAAATGAAGGCACTGACAGCCATTAATCCAAATTCTGTGAATATTCCTGTGACTAGGGTAAATGGGATTACAACTGTGTTATCCACACCTAGTGGCGGTAGCTTTCCTGGTACAGCAGCTTTAATAAACTTACATGGATATACACCAAAGCAGATGTATGCAGGATTTGAGGCCATTATTTTTAATTATCCTTCTACAGGCAGAAGAGGACGATGGGACAGAAGGTCAGATGAAGATATTGCAAAGGACGATAAAAAGAGTTGGGAAAAGATTGATGAATTCTGGGGCAATGCCAAATTACAGGCGGAGATTAAGGAAAAAGCTCAATTGAATAATTCTGAGATTAACTATAAGCCGCAATTAGATGCGATGAATGGGGTTGTCACGGGAAGGGAATATATGATCATTGAAGTCAATAAGGAAAGTGATATTTTATCTGCCATAAAATGGGTTAATAAAAATAAAGTGAAGGCAATTTTTAGTGGTGTAAGGGAAGGATATTTGGTTACTGATAGCTTGGTTAAATATGATGTTCCAGTAATAACTGGGCCTATCCTAACAAACCCTTCAAAGAATTCTGATCATTATAATACGGCATATACCAATGCTTCAAAAATGCAAAAAGCTGGTGTTCGGGTTGCTATCAGAACCAATGAAACAGAGAATGTACGGAACTTGCCTTATAATGCTGGATTTGCAGCCGCCTATGGCATGGGCTTTAAAGAAGCCTTTAAAGCTGTTACTATTGTACCTGCTCAAATTTTGGGTATAGATTCAAAATATGGATCACTGGAAAGGGGGAAGATTGCCAATATCTTTGTTGCAGATGGAGATCCATTTGAGACATCAACTGAAATAAAATATTTATTTATCAATGGGTTTAAAGTGCCACTGGAAAGCAGGCATAGTTATTTGTATGATGAATTTTTGGAAAGAGAACCTGGTTTGAGTAAGTAATGCTGTTAGCAGCTAATTACTATTATAGTTGAATTGTTAAATGCCTCGATGATTAGAACACAAAAAACTTAAGGGTTATTAAAAGTATTCAACTAAACAAATGCAAGATTTTTAGGTTACAGTTTTCTACTTAGTTTAAGATTATGATTAACGAGGAATTTAAGAAGTCGAAAAAAGTTAATTGGTTAACCAAGGAAAAACGTCCTATCGTTATTGCAGGTCCATGCAGTGCAGAAACGGAAGATCAAGTCATACAAACTGCTGTTAGACTTAAGGAAATTGGTAAATCTGATATTTTCAGAGCTGGCATATGGAAGCCAAGAACAAGTCCTGGTTCTTTTGAAGGTGTAGGGGTAAAAGGGCTTCCTTGGCTTAAGACCGTTAAGGAACTTACAGGATTCCCTGTTACTGTAGAAGTCGCTAAGGCTTCACATGTAGAATTGTGTCTTGAAAATCAAGTTGATATTCTTTGGATAGGAGCTAGAACCACTGTAAATCCTTTTGCAGTTCAAGAAATTGCAGAGGCATTAAAATCTGTTGATATACCTGTGTTAATTAAAAATCCAATAAACCCTGATGTTGCATTATGGATTGGCGCAGTTGAAAGGCTGAGAAAAAGTGGGGTAAAAGAGTTAGGAGCAATACATAGGGGTTTTTCTAATTTGGGTGAAACCTATTATCGGAATCGACCTCAGTGGCAAATTGCTATTGAGTTTATGAGAAATAATCCTGATTTACCAATGTTATGTGATCCTAGCCACATTTGTGGGAGGAGAGATATCTTGCAAGAGATTGGACAAAAGGCAATGGATTTAGACTACGATGGCCTTATGATAGAAACGCATATAGATCCAGATAATGCCTGGAGTGATGCTATGCAGCAGGTTACCCCTGAGACCTTTGCTTCTATTATTTCTGGAATCAAGCTAAAATATGATTTTGAAGATAATTTCAGATTACAAAGCAAATTGGATCAGTTAAGGGAGTTGATTGATAATATAGATGATGAGATTATCAACCTTTTGTCTAATAGAATGTCCGTTTCAAGAGATATTGGATTGTATAAGAAGGAACATGATATGACAATTTATCAACATAAGCGATGGAATGAAATTATTGGACGAACTTGCAAGCAAGGGGAAAAGTCAGGATTAAGTGAAGAGTTCATTCTCAAGTATATAAGTGCAGTCCATGATGAAAGTATTGACCAACAAGGTCAGGTAATGAAAGATGGTGAATAATAAGCTTATGTATTTTGATTGAATATGATATTTTTGTGCTCAAATTAATATATGAATTTAGAATCATTTGTATCCGTAAGTTCAGAAGCTGGACTATTCAAGTTAATCGCAAACAGAAGCAATGGTCTTGTGTTAGAAGGTCTTGAATCTGGGAAGAGCAAGTTTTACTCTGGAAGAAAACACAAATTCACTCCACTAGGTACTGTAGCCATTTATACTTTGACAGATAGCAGTCCATTATCGGAAGTCTTCAAAACTATGTTGGACAAATATGCGGAAATGGCACCGGTTAGTGTAAAATCTGAAAACCATATTATAGAGCAATATTTTGAAAATATCCTTCCAGACTATGATGAAGACAAGGTATCATTAAAGGATATGAAAAAAGTAATCAAGTGGTTTACTTTATTAAAAGAAAAAGGACTTTTAGCTGCTGAATCTGAAGAGGAATAAGACAGTTTGTTTCCTTCGTATTAACTATCTAACATTTTAATTGTTAGATAACAAAAGAATTATGACAATTTTTTAGATCATTGTTTTTAATGATAGCGGTTACATTGTTTTAGTCTTGTAGTAATGATGAAACGAAAAGTGGACCAATAGATCCTAATGACCCAACAATTACTGTTTTTGGGGAGCTGAAATCTTATTTTTAAAAATTGATAATAGCGATCCTAGCCTCGAGGAAAATCAAGATCGAATAAGTGATAAAGTCTGGATTACTAGATCAAATGATTAAGGTCAAATCTATAATGCCATTTCGGAGACTGAATCTAATACTAATACTTCTCCTTCAGGTACCGAGTGGGCAATAGGAAGAACAAGTGATTTGGAAAACCTTAATTTTGACAAGTTCATAGCGGCAGTAGGTGATGCAAAAAATGTTGTTGGAAAAGATTTGGTAATGCATTTGGTTGAGGAAAATATATTTCTAAATATTAGATTTTCTGAATGGTCACAAGGTAAATTGGGAGGCTTTGCGTATATTAGAGATACAGAATAAAAAGCTAAATAATATTTTACAAAAGGGGTTTATCACAGATAATGATGAGTCCCTTTCGTGATTTTGGCTTATAATGTTTTACAGATTAAGAGATTATTATAATATATAATTGTCTGATTTTTTTTTATTTTGTGCGAAACGAAAATTAAATAACCACTTAAACAATTTAAAAAATGTCAACGATTAAACCAATTCATACCAATTTGGTATATGTGCTAGCTTTAGTTTTTGCTATA
This sequence comes from Saprospiraceae bacterium, assembly GCA_029262995.1. Taxonomy (GTDB): domain Bacteria; phylum Bacteroidota; class Bacteroidia; order Chitinophagales; family Saprospiraceae; genus RFSX01. The sequence continues at coordinate 46,327 of JAJCYH010000015.1, forward strand.
CTCGGAATATTCGGATTATTGGATATTAGGAATCAATCAACCTATGGGTATTCAACAGATGGAGACTTTACAATAACAAAAATAGATAAGGGAGGGGCAGCAGAAGCTGCAGGATTAATGGTAAATGATCAAATAGATTCAATAAATGGATTGTCTGTCAGAGATTCAAAAGCCTGGGTAGATGTATTAAGACCAGCAGTAGGCGAAACAAGAGAATATATAGTAGATCGTAAAGGGGAAAGCGTTAGTGCTTCTCTTACTTATGCTGCTCAGGAGGGAAGTGATAGAATACTAAATTATTTAGGATGGATTCTGGGACTGATTTTCCTGGGGATGGCATTATGGGCATTTAGGAATAACAAAACGATGGCAGCTTTCTATTTTGCCTTGTTTGCTATTGCTTTTGGTGCATCATTTATGGGAGGACCATATATCGAAAATGGAACATTAAGAGATTTGAATAATGTATTGCGATTTAGTTTTATACTGATAGGGTTTGCTTGCTTGGTTTCTTTTTTACTGCGATATCCTAATAGAAGCAGCTTTCTGGATAAGAAAAATGCAGATATGCTTGTTTTTGCACCTTCAATTTTGTTGGCTCTATTTTTTATTGCCTTGAATTTTTTATTGCCAGATTCAACGAGTGGCCTTAATACTTTTATTAATTACATGGTAATGCTTTTTGTAGTCTATTATTTTGGTTGGGCATTGCTAACGCTTGTAAGAGGGTATTTCAAAGCTAGTGTTGATGAAAGATCCAATACTGGATTAGGGATGATGTTTTGGGGAGCAATCATAGGATTGGTGCCTATATTAATTAGTATTGTTGTAGCTACTTTTATGCCTACTGTCAGTTTGCCAGGAAGTGACTATTATTTCTTGCTCTTTGCGCTAATACCTATTTTATTTGCTTTAGCTCTGAATAAGTCAGTTCATGAATAAACCATAATTGTGATATAAATAATGATAGGGATCGAATGTTTCATTCGGTCCTTTTTCTATAAATTAGGCAAATGAAGTCGTATAGATATTTTAAAATTATAGTCTTTTTAGCCATTACAATAGCTGCATTAGCAATTTTGGCTTTAAGCCAAAACTTTACTGAGGACACGCTTCGTATATTTATTAGATGGACCGCCAAGACAACAGCAATCTTGTTTAGTATTGCTTTTGGTGTTTCTTCCTTTCATTATTTTTCTAATGACAGTATATCGAAAAAAGTATTAAACCTAAGGCCTGATATTGGAATTGCTTTTACAGTAGTACATACTGCGCATCTATGTTTTCTGATAATACTGCAGCAATACTTTCATCCTGTTTTTACTCTAGCGAATAAACTTTCCTTGATGGGGGGAGGCATGGCATATGTCTTTATGTATTTGATGGCATTTACCACATTTCCGAATATAAAAAAGACATTAACGCTAGGTCAATGGACTATTTTACACACCATTGGCGGTTACTGGATCTGGGTGATATTTTTCAGGAGTTATCTGAAGAATGTTGTTAATAAAGATCAGGAGTATTTATTGTTTATAATTGTCACCACAGTAATACTGCTTAGAATTTCACGCATGATCCATTTGAAGTTTTACCATAAGCAGAAAGGTAAATTGTTTTCGTAATGGGTATTTAATATCTAAAAAATAATTCGGTCAAAATTTAAATAATAATTAAGAATTAATAATAACTTTCGATCAAATTTAAACAACAAATGAAAAACCTACTCATTTTATTCCTTGCTTTAATGTCAACTAACTGTGTCGCTCAGAACTTATATGACATGAGATGGAGCAGTGATGGTATTGATTATTATGGTTTTATGATCTACTTCAATGAAGATGATGTATATATGAGGATAGGTTATGAGTTTGATGGAGGCTACAATTTAGCACACACGGAATACGTGTACACTTCTGCTTTAGAAAAGGAAGGAATGATTTATATGGAAACTGATGAAACCTATTATATTTCGTTGGTTACAGATGAAGATTATGAGGGCTTTCAATTTTTTTGGACCCTGGATGATCAAAACAATATTATTGGGCCATTTGCCATTGACAATTATTATGTCGAGGAAGAGAATTATGAGGAAGTTGTGGAAGTAGTTTTGACAGAATTAGATGTGAAAAATTTGACTGCTGAGTATCTTCAATCTTTTTACCTTACAGACGAAGAGGACTATCTTATATTGCTTGAGGCTGCTACACCTGTGAGTAATAATTCAGTAAATGTTGAGAATAATTCAGGAACGACTTTACATTTTATCATGACAGCTAATACTCTTATTGCTGATATTGGTACCACCGTCAAAATAGATGTTCACAATACATTAAGTGAGTTCGGTGGTATATCCTCTGCTTTGGGCATGCAATTTAATCCAATAGTATTGTCAGATCAGCATTTTGACAAGGCAAATTTAACTACTACATTAGAAAGCTTGCGGCCGAGTCCTAATGATGTTGTAATCTTCTGGTATTCTGGACATGGCTTTAGATTTGATGATCAAGCAGAAATATTTCCTCAAATGGATTTAAGATATAATGAATACCAACCAAGTGGATATGATAAGGTGATGAATATTAATGATGTTTACAATCAAATTATTCAAAAAGGTGCGAGATTAAATATAGTTGTTGGAGACTGTTGTAATTCTTATATTGGAGTAAAACAAAAGGCTGGTACTAGTATTTTGGCATCGCGATCTTCTGTTAATGCAGATATCAATAAACTTGAAAAGTTATTTTTAGAGTCTTCTGGAGGCATCATTGCTGCTGGGTGTGATTCGGGAGAATCGTCTTATGGAAACAATCAGGATGGAGGTTTTTATACAAGTAGTTTTATTTCTGCTTTAAGGGCAGAAACAAGTAGGCTTCATAATGATGATGTACCACGATGGGAGGATGTTTTGGATCATGCTCAAAAGACGGCGGTAAAGAAATCTACTAGCTGTAATAATTGTCCAGCTCAAAATCCAATTTATCAAGAGACAGTAAACTAAAAATGAATTATTGTTACAAGCTTCGTTCGTAATAATTTTTGATCAAAACCAATTGAATAAAAACGGCTAGAATGATTGTCACTACAATCATTGGATTAATACTGTCAAGGAATAACTTAGGAATTTGCAATTCGTAATGTGGTATCTGTAGGGAATCCAATTGAGATATAATTCCTAAATCAATAGTAGGACAATAGAAAAAATTATATGCAATAAACGCTATAAGCAATACAGCAACAATAACCCAAGCCCATCTAGGAATAATTACAACAGATGGTTTAGAAGAAATAGATTTCTCTTCTTCAAGTTGATTAAGAACTGAAGAAAGCATACCATCAGGAGCGGATTCATATCCTATGGACTTAACCAATTCTTTAAAAGCATTTTCTTGTTGATCTGTTATCATCACTTAAATTTTATTAAATCAAATTTTCTTTGATTGAGCTTGCGCTCAAAATGCCGTGTAACTGTTTTCTACTTCTATGCAATTTAATCTTGATATTGCTTTCAGTCAAGTCAATAATTGCACTTATTTCCTTAATGGGCAGTTCTTCAAAATAATAGGCCATAATTAAAAAGCGATCTGATTCTTGTAATTGATGTATTGCATCAATGAGGACTTTTTTCTTTTCGATTTTTTCAAGCGTTTTTAGAGCGTTTGAAGTTTCTACCCAGTGTTCACGTTCGTTAACCAAAGCTTCCATGTGTTCAGAACTTCGTTTTAGTTTGCGCAATTTATTAATGCTTTCATTATAGCCTATCCTGTAGACCCAAGCACCGAAAGGAGAGTGATTTTGATATTGAGAAATGTTTTTAAACATTTTTATCAGAATATCTTGACAAAGATCCTGAGCGTCAGCATTGTTTTTAAGCATCCTTCTACAAAGGGTATAAATGGTATCCTGGTATTTGGAAGCCAATAGTCCAAATGCCTTGACATCTCCCTTTTGGGATGCTAATATCCATTTTGTTTCTTGATCAGATTGCATAAGCTATACTCATGACAATTTAGGAATTCAAATGGTTACATTTTTATAATATTTTTAAAATTATCAATGAATTTGTAACCGGGGTTCTCTCAATATTGTCAATCCAATGTATTAAAAAACTTATTTATTAAAATTTAAATCAAATACAATGGAAGAAGCAATGGTGTTTTTACTCTTTTTGGTGACTTTTTTTGGAATTGTGTATCTTTTTTTCAGTACACGCCATAAGGAACGTATGGCCCTTATTGAAAAAGGTGTAAGTGCAGATTTATTTGTTTCATCAAAAAGGAAAAGTGCAATTCCTCTATATGCGGTACTGCTTATCAATTTGGGTGTTCTTGGAATAGGCGTAGGTTTGGGTATATTGATAGGGCAGCTGTTACACTTAACAGGTATAGATGATGATATCACAATGCCAAGCTCAATATTCATATGCTTGGGTATTGCTCTTTTGACGGGATTTGTTCTTACGAGAAGAGTAGACCAGAGGTACAGAGAAGAGCAACAAGAAATATAATTATTACATCAAAAAATAAAATCTGAAAAAAGCTGGGAGTCATCCCGGCTTTTTAATTTCTTTCTTTTATGGTTGATTTCTTTCCAAAAATTGTAGTAGTAATTCTGTCTATCAAATTTTTATCTCCTTTCTGATTTTCATTGGCTTGTTTTCTTTCTTCCATGACTCGACTCAATTCCTTTAGCAATCCAGGTCTTTTCTGAATCAAGGGTTTTAGGTTATTGAAATACCCTAATGTAATCTATAATTAAGTTTTTTGGAAAAGAGGTAGTTGGATCTGGACTTCCGGGCCAATTTCCTCCAACTGCAACATTTGCAATAAAAAAGAACGGTTCGTCAAAAGGGTAAGGATTAGCCTGACTTAAATTGCTTTTAAGAATTGTATGATATAAATTATCATCTACGAAGAATTGTAGTTTCTCCTCATCCCATTCCAATGAATAAACATGGAAGGCATCTGAGAACTCTTGGTTTCCAAGCAATTTATAAGAGCCACTATTTTGAATTCTATTGCCATTCGGACCTGAGTAATGGATTGTACCATGGTTTGTATTAGCTAAGCTTCCAACTTGTTCAAGTATATCTATTTCTCCACATTTTGGCCAGGAAATCTGTCTGATATTTTCACCTAGTAGCCATACGGCAGGCCAAATTCCCTGATCGCCTGGAACTACTGCTCTGACATCTATTCGGCCATAAGTAAATTCAAATTTATTTTCTGTTATAAGCCTGGAAGAGGTATATTGAAATCCACCAAAAGGTTCTTTTCGTGCCTGTATAACCAAATTGCCTTCAAGCAATTGGGTGTTATCCTTACGGTAATATTGTAGTTCATTATTTCCCCAGCCTGATTGACCATTACCTATTTCATAGATCCAAACGGATTCGTCTAGAAATTCTTCTTCAAATTCCTGACTCCAAACAAGTTGTTTGCCAGGATAACTTGAAGAACTCATATATCCTGTAGTAGGAATTTCGATATCTGTATTTATATCATCGTTTTCAATGGTAATGGCAACTTTGGGTTCAGAGATTTGTGCATTGGTAACATCTTTGATTACAACAAAAAATGATTCTTCTTCTTCAAAAATGGTATCACCAATTATTTTTAATGGAATGCTGGTTTGTATATCTCCGGGTTCAAAAATTATTGCGGTGTCAATAGTACTTTTATAATCTTCACCAGAGATGGCAGTATTATCTTCAGTTGATACAATTACCTGAACTGTCTTGCTGCTTAGTTTACTCAAACGGAGACTAACGAAAACATTTTTTTCATCATTACCCTCTAAAACGGTTAATTGATCAACAGAAAGAAGTGGGAATTCTGCATTTGTTACAGTTTCTTTTCCACAAGCAAAAAGTGCAATGATATAAGAGAAGATAATGTACCTCATGAAGTTAATATATTTGTTCTATAAACAAAAATAGGTGTACTAACTAGTACACCTATTTTTGTAATAAAGTTTATTTAAGATTTTCAATTGTAATTGTCCAGTAACAACATCCGTCACCTACGTAGTCAATTGCAAGCGTTACCACTTCTCTTTCATTTGTAGAAACATAGCCAATAACATCGTAAGTAATTTCACTTACTGGCATTCCGCTACCATCATTAGGTAATTCACCACCATTATATGGTTTGTTGAATCCAATATAAGCTCCTGTTCCCATTACTCGTACTTTGGATACTCCATTCTCTTCAAAAACGTCAAAGGCATGAGTTCCAGATCCAAAAGCATTAAAAGGAGCAGAAAGTGCTGAATCGTCTGTGCACATAAATGCACCTCCCATATAATCTTCTGCCCATACTTGACCTTTTGAATCAAAGACCATGGAGCCATCGTTACTGAAAATAAACTCATCATCCATTTGACAAGCTCTCTCAATTACTCCAGCAGCATCTAATCCTCCCCACCAGTCACCAGCTCCTGGACCAGGGCCTACTTTGTAGGATCCTTCACCTGCTAATCTCCATACTTTACCGGCATCATTCGACATAACATCAGCAGTAAAAGAAGCATCACTTACAGACACTTTTTTTGTAATAAAGTCGGATTGTCCCATGTTATCCATTGCTGTCAATGTAACATCATAATCACCTGATGCTCCATAAGTGTAAGTAGGATTTGCTTCTGAAGACATACCTCCATCACCAAAGTCCCAAGAATAACTTGTTGCATTTGCCGATTGGTTGGTAAAGCTAGCTTCTAATCCACTTGAAGATACAGTAAATGCAGCCCTAGGTTGAGCAATTAATTCTGGAAGATCATTTGGATCTTCATAACTAACTAAATAGAAATTCCAAACGAAGCCATCACCAACAATTGCTAAAGACAATGTATCAGCAATGTCTCCTTCCGCTAAGTTAAAAACAGAATAAGTCTTTGAACCTATAGGTATATTGTTGTCTCCATCGGCAGTCTTATTAGCAAGACCTATGTACGCACCCATACCATTCAAGGTTAAGGAATTGGTCACATTATCAAAATCATATGTATAATCTCCTCCAGAGCCAAAAGCACTTCTGTCTGAATTGTCTCCCCAGATATCAGACTCTGATTCATCATGACATGATTCAGCATCTACACCATCAATAATCCATCCTCCATTGGCAACAAGGTCAACAAAGAGTGTTCCTCCTGAATTAAATTCGAATGTACCATCTCTATGAAAAGTGTATTGATCATCCAAGATACATGGTCTATCAGAATGAGGTGTAACTCCACCAAAAGACCACCACGCATTGTCATTGATATTTGGTCCAATACCTAAAGAAATGTTTTCTCTATTGAGGTACCATATTTTACTGTCACTACCAGCAAGTAATGTTAGTAACGCATTTGGATCAGTGATATTAATTGTTTCCGTTCGAGTAGCACTTTCTCCAGTAGAATTAGAAGCAGTTAATGTAACCATAAAAGTGCCAGCGCCTGAATAAGTGTGCGTTGGGTCTTTTTCTACTGAAGAATTGCCATCTCCAAAATTCCAAGAATAGCTGGTAGCATTCTGTGAGAAATTTGTGAAGCTTACTTCAAAAAAGTTACTTTGGTTTACTTCAAATTGAAAACTAGCGACAGGATCAGTACCTCCGGTCATAGGGTCTTCGTCCTTACTGCACCCTATGATGATAACCATTAGAGTCAAGGCTATAAGTTGCCAACTAATTTTTTTAAACGATATGAATTTATTCTTTTTCATAATTAACTTGTGTTTTATATATTTATTAATAAAATTCCTTTAATTAAATAGACTGTCATCTGGATATGTGGTAAGCTCATTGGCTACAGACGTTTCCTCTAGTGAAATAGGAAGCCATAAGTGATCTTTTGAAAAATTCCCAGATCTCAAAGGATCATTTTTAAATAGATCACTAGTAGCCCTACCAGATCTAACCAAATCAAACCATCGATCACCTTCCATAGCAAATTCGGCTCTTCTTTCATACCAGATTACTTCCAATAGTGTCCAAGCTTCATCAGCCATAAGTTCCGAAGCTGTTCTGTAATTGCCTTCATTATCACCAGGTCCAGCGGCTCTTTCACGCACTTTATTTATTAAATCTATAGCTTCTGAATCTGAACCAGAACCTCTATGTAATGTTTCTGCCAACATTAATAAAACATTTGCATAACGTATAGAGTATATGTTGGCATCTTTTGTTAAATTAGGATCGCCACCATTTATATTATTTCCTTCATAGAGTTTATAATTCGAAAATTTCTCTTGCCAAAACCCTGTAAAGTCTAATGGATTACTTTGTGTTACATCTATAACAATATTGCATCCTGATGCCCCAGCTTCCATGACCTCTTGCTCTAATTCAGCTACAGATTGAATGGCAATATCTCTTCTAAATTGATCATCCTCTAAGAAAAAATCATTTAGCTCTTTAGTAGGCAACATAAAACCCCATCCTGCTTGATAATCTGGATGTTCATCACATAATCCTCTAATTCCACATAGCTGAACAATACCGTTTCCTTCGATACCTTCAAACCAACCCCAGTCACTTGGAAAGAGATTTGTTTTTTGAATTTCAAAAACCGACTCACGTGGATTTTTATTGCCAAAGTCGTAAAGAGACTCAAGGTCATCTTCAAGTTGATAAACACCAGAGTTAACCACTTCTCTTAATTGGCTTGCTGCTTTATCAAATAAGGCTGTATCGTCATTTTTTAGATCTGCCCAATACATATATGCCTTACCTAGTAATGCTTGAGCTGCCCCTTTATTTGCTCTGCCTGTTTCACTTGAAGAAAGTGAAATGGGTAAAACATCAATGGCATCTAAAAGATCACTTTCTATTGACTCGAACACTTCACTCATTGTATTCCTTCTTAGCTTAACATCTTCGGGACTGAGAATGTCAGTTACTACAGGAATTGGTCCAAAATGCTTGAATAATTCAAAGTGATAATATGCTCTTAGAAATTTAGCTTCCGCTTGATACCTTATGACTAAAGCCGTAGTGATCTCTGGTTTGTGTATTACCAGATTAGCTCTAAATATTCCTATATAGAACCTTCTGTACATGGGCTGTAATACTGAATTAGTATTGGTATTCCTAAAATCATCAAATTCCTGCCAACCGGGTTGATCGTTGTCTGAAGGATCTCCTCCAGCATTGGCATTATCTGATCTTATTTCATTAAACATGACTTCAGATATCCAATTTCCAAATGCCATTGTCCATCCAATTGGGTCGTAAGCTGCTACCAAAGCTGAATAAACTTGGTCCTCTGTCTGATAAAAATTTTCTGATAAAAATTCGTTAACAGGTTCAACATTTAAGTTATCCTCGGAGCAGGAGAGCGGCATAATTAGAACCGATGCGAGTATTATATATTTTATATTTTTCATAATTCTTTAATTACATAGTTACTTTTAAACCAAAACCAATTGTCTTATTGCTAGGATAAAATCCTTTATCTATTCCTGTATCAAGAATCCAATTCCCAGACCCTATCTCAGGATCAAAGCCATTATAATTGGTTACAGTAAATAGATTATTACCAGATAAATAAACCCTTAGACCCGTTAGGTTTATTTTATCTAATAGACGATCAGGAAGGTTATATCCGATTTGTAGGTTTCTCAATCTTAAAAAAGTTCCGTCCTCAACATAAAAATCAGAAGGCCTCTGGTTGTTGTTAGGATCATTAGATACCAATCGAGGAATTTCATTTCCAGGATTTTCTGGTGTCCATCTGTCAAGCCAAAATCTTTGATAGTTGGAATAGGTTATATCCGATCTTTCATAAGCTCTAAATATATCGTGACCAATCTGGGTAGAAAAAACAGCACTAAAGTCAAATCCCTTGTAATCAAATCCTAAGCTTAAGCCTATGATATGATCAGGCCAAGGATTTCCTATGTTAGTGATATCATCAGAATTAATTTGACCATCACCATTCGCATCTACAAATCTTAAATCTCCTGCATCTGCTTTTGGTTGATATACATCTCCTTCATTATTGATATATGAAAAGACTTCCTCTTTAGACTGGAAAATTCCATCGGTTTGATAACCTACAAAATGAGCTACAGGAAATCCTTCGGTCATTCTCGTAATAGAAGTATTTCTTACAGGCCAACTCCATCCATTTATAAACCCCGAATCACCAGCTACACTTACAACAGTATTTTTGAATGTCGTGTAATTTATTGAGCTTCTAAATCGAAAATCTCCAATTGAATGTTTAAAAGTTAATCCAAGTTCAATTCCTTTGTTTTCTATTTCACCCAAGTTGCTAATTGGGTTATTTGTTGCCCCTATATAGCCAGGTATCACCTGAGCCATCAATAGATCTTTTGTATTTTTCTTATAAACATCTAACTCACCTGTCAATTTATCATTCCACAACCTGAATTCAACACCCAAGTCAATCTGCACACTTTCTTCCCAACGTATATTTGGATTAGGCGGAGTCGCCAAGGAAGCTCCTGTATTCAAAGTCTGTTCTTGACCAAAAGGATATGTGAAAACATTTTCAATAGTAGAAGCAAATGCTAAAGGTTGAATACGGTCATTTCCATTTACGCCCCAGCTAGCTCTTAATTTTAAAAAACTTACTGAACCGAGGTTAAAGAAATCTTCATCAGACATGACCCATCCTACGGAGAAAGAAGGGAAGATTCCAAATCTATTGGCTTGTCCAAAATTGGAAGATCCGTCTCTTCTTAGTGTGGCAGTGAAAAGATACTTACTGTCATAATTATAAAGCAAACGGCCATAGTAGCTTATTAATTTATAATCTACACCGATACTTCCAAAAGCAAGATCTGTGGAATCCTGACCTGCATCAATATTTTGCCAGTTATCATTAAACTTAACTTCATCTGGAATAAAAGAACTGCTTCCTCCGGCTTGCTCAAATTGATTTTCTCTGTATGATGTTCCAAGAACAACATCAAAATTGTGTTCATCGATCCGTTTAGAATAATTCAAGTAATTCTCAAACTGATAGGTTTGTCCAAATCCAAAGCCTTGTGATACATCATTAGATACGTTCACAAATGCACTATGGAATCTGTAATCTGGAGTAAAATTTCTCCATTTCCACCATGAATAATCCATTCCAAAGTCACTATGAAATTTTATTTCGTCAGTGATCTTTATATCTGCATAAACATTTCCAACTATTTGATCTGAGTGGCCATCATTATCTGATAGGAACAATCTGCTCAATGGATTTATATATTCTTTTTGCACCCAAGCAGACTGTTCAAAACCATATTGTTTATTTTCATTAAATACCTCCGTAATAGGATCATAAGCAAAAGCATCTGCTATGACCGTTCCAAAAGCATCATTAATCCCAATGCCTTGATTGTCTACTCTGTTTATGTATAAATTCTGGCCTAAGGTGATTAAGCTATTAATCTCTTTATTGCTGTTAATTCGTAAGGCATATCTTTCATAACTAGATTTTTCACCACCAATAACACCTTCTTCATCCCAATACTCGAATGACATATAACTGTTATTTGCAGATGCTGTAAGACGGTGGGACTTGATAGAACCAGAACCGAAAATCTGATCCATCCAATTCGTATTTGGAGTGACATCTCCTTGATTTGGGAAGCCAAGTGAATTAAGAGCGGATAATTGATTACCATTAGCAAACTTCTCTCTTGTTATTCCAATATATTCATCAGCTGAAAGCATATTGGGAAGCTGCCATGGCTTTGATGTAGACATATATCCCTCATAGCTTATCTTACCAATACCATCACCTCCTTTTTTGGTTGTTATTATTATCACACCATTTGCTGCGCGTGCACCATATATGGCCGCAGATGCTGCATCTTTTAGAACATCGATAGATTCAACATCTTCAGGATTGATATTGTCAATACCACTTACCTGCAATCCATCTACTACATAAAGTGGAGTATTATCGCCATTAGTACTTATTCCTCTTATTAATATGCTTTTGCTGCTTCCTGGTTGACCGGACCCTTCGTTTACAATCAATCCTGAAACTTGCCCCTCCAACGCAGACTGAACATTTTGAACTTGATAGCCTTTAATATTCTCTGCAGTCAATTTTGATATGGATCCTGTAGATACTCTTTTCTTTTGAATGCCATACCCAACGACTACTATTTCATCCAATTGCGTTGATTCCTCATAGAGTACAATTGAGAGGTCAGTCTGACCATTTAAGGCAATGGTGACTGATGTATAGCCTATTGATGAAATGATTAAGGTATCAGTATAAGATGGCATGACCAGTTCAAAACTTCCATCAATCGAACTAATTGTTCCGACGAATACTTCGCCAGGAATTTGTTTTGCATATACATTAGCACCGATCACAGCTTCGTTATTATCTGTAAGTACGAAACCTTTAATCGCAGTTTGCCCATTGGACACCCAACTAAGACAAAGTGCAAAGAGCATTAACAGAATTGATTTTTTCATAATTATTCTTGAGGTTTACTAATTTTTAAATTGAAATTCTATTTTTTTGCAATCTTCTGAATTTGTTCCGATGAACAATTCAAAATTTCCAGATTCTGTTTCCCATTTGTTGTTGATGGTATAAAAGGAAAGCATCTCTTCAGTTATTTCAAATTCAATATCTTTTGATTCCTGTGGTTTGAAAAATACTTTTTTAAACGATTTCAATTCTTTTAATGGTCTAGAAATACTTCCAACAACATCATGAATGTATAGTTGAATTACTTCATCACCAGGAATATCACTTGTATTTTTGACAGTAATTTTTGCAATTATGGATTCTCCTTCGTTCATAGTTGGGTTACTCAATGAAATTTCAGAATACTCAAATTCACTATAACTTAGGCCATAACCGAATGGGAATAAGGGTTTATTGCTAATATCCGTATAATGCGACCAAAATACCTCTGGTTTAGCGCCTCCTCTCCCAGTTGGTTTTTGAGAATAGTATAATGGCAATTGACCTTCATTTTGCGGAAAGCAAACAGGCAGTTTGCCAGATGGGTTATATTTACCAAAGATAATGTCAGCAATAGCATTGCCAGATTCTGACCCTAAGTGCCATGTTTCCAAAATTGTTGATGCATTGTTTTCAAATTCCGTTAGGACCAAGGGTCTTCCATTCATTAGAACAACAATAACATTATCATTTACCTTTTTAACCGCATCAAAAAGTTGTAATTGAGCTTGTGACAATGTTAATTCGGTTTGGCTACGTCCTTCTCCGGTTTGATAACAATCCTCTCCTAGTGTTAATATCACGACATCAGAGTTTTTTGCTACTCTTACAGCATTGTCAATATCATCAACGCTTGTTTTATTTATAGTCATTTCTGCATGAAAAGCCCTTTGACCAATTGAATGATCTGTGCCTTTTGCATAGGATAGTTTAGTATTTGCTGATATTTGATTTTCAATTCCTTCATATAGCGAAACTGCTGAGTTTGCTATAGCTTGAGCGCGCCAGTTTCCCAATGGAACATCCTTATCTTTTGCAAATGGACCGATTAGTGCAATTGATCTGATGTCTGTTGCCAAGGGCAGTAATTTTTTCTCATTTTTGAGTAGAACTATAGATTTTCTAGCTACATCACGAGCAACACCTAAGTTTTCATTGGATAAGGTTAATAGCTTTTCTCTATCCTCATTGCAATATTTATAAGGATCATCCATTATTCCTAATGCATATTTTACACGAAGTATTCTTCTTACGGATTCATCTATCTGTTCCAATTTTATTAAATTATTTGATAAAAGAGAATCCAAAGAATTTTCATAACAGTAACCTTCCATGTCCATATCACTTCCTGCTGAAAATGCCAATAGTGATGCTTGATATTTATTTTCTGCAACGCCATGATTTATCAGTTCTGCAATTGAGCCCCAATCGGAAATTACAAAACCTTCGAATCCCCAATCTTCTTTTAAGATCTCTTTTTGAAGATGTTTATCGGCTGTTGCAGGTACCCCTCCAATTTCATTAAATGAATTCATAACTGTGGCAACTCCTGCATCTACACAAGCTTTAAATGGGGGTAAAACAACGTTTTGCAAGGTATGATAACTGATGTCGGCTGAATTATAATCTCGTCCAGCTTCAGCAAATCCATAGGCCGCAAAATGTTTAGCACAGGCAGCAATTGTGTTATTTGCGGATAGGTCCTTACCTTGAAAGCCGTTCACTCTAGCTTGTGAAATAACACTGCATAAATAAGTATCTTCTCCGCAGCCTTCCATAATTCTTCCCCATCGTGCATCTCGGGATATATCTACCATGGGGGCAAAAGTCCAATGTAGCCCTGCTGCAGCTGATTCAATGGCAGAAATTCGTGAAGAGGCCTCCACCGCTTCCAGATCCCAGCTAGCGGTTTCTGCAAGAGGTACTGGAAACATGGTTTTATAACCATGAATTACATCATAGCCAAATAATAAAGGAATTCCTAATCGGCTATTTTCAACAACAAGCGTTTGTGCTTCTCTTGTATCCTCGACAGAAACAACATTTAACATTGATCCTACGAGGCCTTTTTTCAATCTGTTATGTTTGATCTGCGTGAAAGAATCCTTTTGACCTGGGCCTGTTAACTGTTCATAGCCTGAATACTGAACCAATTGGCCAATTTTTTCTTCAAGCGTCATGTCATCAATTAGGAAGGTAATTTTTTCTTCAATTGAAGATGTATCTACAGGGTCATGATGATAACATGATGCATAGATCCCAAGCATCAAACCAAAGAAAATATTAAATCTTAACTGTTTTGCAAAATCTTTCATAAGGAATGTTAATACATGTACTTGAAAAGTTCTTCAAGTAGCAGCAATGGCGTCAAAATAAATTTAATCGTCGTAAAAAATTCAATTTTACCACTGGACAAACATTGGACATGCTTGTATTTGGTTGATCTTCAATCAATTAGCTTAGGCTAATTATGTAATGATTGAGATCAACGTTCTTGGAAAAGCCTAGTTTCTTCTTAATTCTGTACTTGCTTTTTTCTATTGCACTAAGTGAAATATTCTGGATAGATGCTATTTCACTGTTGCTCATTCCCAGTTTGATCAATGTACACACACGCAATTCTGTAGTACTAAGAACAGGGTGAAGTTCAATCAGTTTTTGAGTAAATTTCTGATGCACATTGTCAAAATTAATTTGAAATAGCTCCCAATAATCCTCTGATTCAAGCTCTGTGTTAATTCTTCTGATCAATGATTTAATTTCACCGCTTTCTTTTACCCCAACGTTTTTGTTTTTAAGACTTAGATCGTTTAATTTTTTCTTTATGGAAGTCAAGGACTTATTTTTATGTGCAGATTGTAGAAGTGCTGCAGATAATTCAGAACTCTTCTTTTCCACCATTTCACCTAAATTCTTATTTGTCAGAATAAGAATTTCTTGCTCCATAGCCATCAATTCTTCTTTATGAAGTTGCTTCTTTTTGTTGATTTGATACAGATAAAACGTAATAATGAATAGCAAAATGACTAATGCAACAATGGCTTTGAACCAGTCGCTTTGCCAAAAAGGTGTTAATATTTCAATCGAAATATGCTTACTTGTATTTGATTCTTCAGTAACTAGATTACTATTAGAGATTAGTTCAAATGTATAGTTACCCGGTTTCAAATCTGAGTATGTTACACTTTTAGTATTGGCATCGATACTTTTCCATTTGTCATCTATTTCTACAATTCTATATTTGAATTTTTGACTGTTGGGATAAGTGAAATCTAAAGCTGTAAAATAGATACTGAAATTATCATCGTGTCTTAATTTAATTGTTGGAGAATTATTAAGGTTGATTCCTTTGTAGTTTAGTTTTAATTCTTCATCATATATAATTGAACGTCCCTGCACTCTAAAGTCCAAAAAGACCAATGGTGCGTTACTGGTGTAGGGTGTTATTTCGCTGGGATCAAAAGCAGTTACGCCATTAATACTTCCAAAATACATTCTCCCCTTGCTGTCCTTAAAAGATGATCCAGCATTAAATTGACTTGAAAGTAGACCATCGTCTTTATAATAATTGGTTATACTTTCATTTATAGGGTTTAGAACTGATATGCCCTTATTAGTGCTTATCCACAAATATCCATTGTCATCTTGTTCTATTGAGTTTATTACACGTGAAGGAAATCCTTTTTTTATACCAAAATGTACAAATTCACCTTTTACCTCATCTAACTTGTGAAGCCCCCCACCTTCAGTTCCTATCCAGATGTTATTATTGGAATCTTCAAACAAGCATCTAATGGAATTGGACCTCAACCCTTTATTGCGTTTTGAATCAAAGGAAAAATTTATAAAAGATTCAGTTGTCATATCAAATAGATCAAGGCCTCCAAACTCAGTTCCTACCCACAGTCTTTCTTTGCTGTCAATCAATAAGCATTGTACATTCAGGTCTGAAATTGAATTGGTACTATCAATACTTGGCAAATAATGTTTGAATGTTTCTAATTTAGGATTAAAATGATTAAGACCTCCACCTAGAGTTCCTATCCATATCCCACCTTCTTTATCTTTTTGAAGTGACCATACATTATTTATATATAAACTATTACTATCTAGTTCATCTTTAGTATAACATTTATATGCATTTCTTTGTCTGTCAAAATATATTAAACCATCAGAGAAAGAACCTAGCCACAAATTTCCTTGGTCATCGCTTAGTTGACATGTAATAATATTCGAACATAAATTAGAATTATTTTTTTTAAAAGTAAAAACAGGGCTCAATTTGTAATCAAAAAAAGAAAGGCCACCACCATCCATTCCGATCCATAAACCGACACTATCCCCTCCAATGCTAAGAACAGAGTTGTGTCCAACAGATTGATTGAAGCTTAAATCATTTTGGAAAGTTAAAAATTTAGCTTTTGCTGGCTTGTGGACATTGATGCCACCGTTAAATGTTCCAATCCAAATATTCTTGCGACTGTCAGTATAAATATCATATAAGGCATTAGTATTAATTCCAGTATTCTTGGTTCGAGTAACCGTTATACTATGAAAGCTTTTTCCTCTGTCATTGCTTATTAATAATCCATCCCCGTCAGTACTAATGATCATATTTTCATTATGATCCATTTCAATATCCCGAATCAAAATCTTTTCCTTAATCAAATAACCATGATCTTTAGTGCTGTGGACATAGTAAATTAAACCATTCCCTTCTATTCCAATTAAAAGGGTATCATTAAGGAAATAAAGAGTCTTTCTAAATGAATTAATGTTTACATTCTTTAATTCGGTATCATCTATAGCTATAAGTTCTTGCTTTTCTATGTCATATTTATGAATTATACTCCCAGAAGTCCCCATCCAGATATTGCCATAGGAATCTTCAGCAAATGAAGTACAATCTGGGCTGTGTAAAATCTCAAGACTATTCTCAGAATAGATATGATAATGTTTTATGTTATTAGTGGAATCTATTCTAATAACACCATCGCCCATTGTTCCGATCCAAATATTCATTTTTGTATCCACAAATAATGAAGAGATTTTAAGTTGGTCCCATTGAAAAGAACTTACTGGAGAGAAGGGATTTATTTCAATACTATGGCTTTCCGTTGAATAAACAGCAACACCACCAATACTCATACCAATAAAAATCTTGTTTTCTAAACAAGCCAATGCAGATATATTATTGGTTGATATATTTACGCCTTCGATATCGATAAGCTTAAACTCGGAGCCATCAAATCTATTCAGTCCATCTCTCGTTCCAAACCACATATATCCCTCTGAATCTTCAACAATACTGTAAATGGTGTTATTGGATAAGCCTTGTTCTATTGTTAAGTGGTCAAATGTAATTTCTTGCCCATAGCTAATAGTGAAGTGAATTAGTAATAATAGAACTAATGTACTTGCTTGGAAAATATGTTTTAAAGATTTATACATCTAAATGTTAGTCAACAAAAATGTAGCTGTCAATTTTTTCAATATAAGCCAAACTTAAACAATGTCCTACTATTGTCCAGTCATTAATAGGGTGACTAAGGTTTAAATATTTGCTTTATTAATAAACAGATGAATTTGAAATCAATTTTGATGGCATTTATTTTTTGCGCCATTCACTATGGACTATTGCTATAATTGTCCCTTATTGGTCCTAAAACTATTCTTAAAGATTTTTTAGCAGGAGAATAGATTCATTGTTATATGATTTAATCAAAATCAAGATAATCTTAAGCTAAACCTAAGTAGATATATAACCCTCATTTCATGGTTTTCTTTTTCTAAGACTATTTTTACAAAATGTATAATAATTACTGTAACTTACGTTGTCCAACTTATTAAATTATATTAAGGATTAGCTTTTAGTTCTAATATTTTTTAGCATGATGACTTTATTTTTAAAAGAAAGTCATTAGAAACCAATTTCCAGAAGTACGTATTTGTGTTGATATTATAATGGCTTTATAGTTTTAATATACTTTAAGTCAATTATGCTATATATTCTTTTAACGCTTAACTAAATATTAAACCATGAAAGCTATTGTTTTTGTTTTCGGCATAATTTCATATGCTGTCTTCTTGATTGCATTCCTTTATGCAATTGCATTTGTTGGTAATCTATACGTACCTAAAACGATTGACAGTGGAGGAGGCGATTTTTCCGTTACAGCATTAATTGTCAATAGTCTACTGCTTGGCTTATTTGCCATACAACACACTATAATGGCAAGACCTGCTTTTAAGAAGTCCTGGACAAAAATTGTTGGTATTGCTTCGGAAAGAAGTTTTTACGTTCTTTTTTCTAGTCTAATTCTTATTTTATTGTATTGGCAATGGATGCCTATGACGGCCACGGTATGGAGTGTTGAAGGTACGGGTGCATTAATTTTAACTATATTATTTTGGTTGGGATGGGCTATTGTTTTTTTATCGACATTTATGATCAACCATTTTCATTTGTTTGGTTTGACACAAATTTATGACAACCTCGTAAATCGCGAACAAACAAAACTTATTTTTAGAAAGCACTATTTCTATACAATGGTGAGGCATCCTATTATGCTAGGGTTTATCATTG
The DNA here is from genome assembly GCA_029262995.1 of Saprospiraceae bacterium. GTDB lineage: Bacteria > Bacteroidota > Bacteroidia > Chitinophagales > Saprospiraceae > RFSX01. The sequence continues at coordinate 65,348 of JAJCYH010000015.1, forward strand.
CGTTTTGGGCGACACCACATATGACTTTAGGTCATTTGCTTTTTGCCGTGATGACTACGGGTTATATTTTTATTGGTGTTCATTACTTTGAAGAAAAGGATCTTATCGATGAGATCGGTGAGGGCTATATAGAATATCAGAAGGAAGTACCTATGTTGATACCTTTTACCAAAGGGAAACCCAAGCCTTAGAAGTATTGTCGACTTCTAAGTAAACCAAGAAGTACTTCCCACCTTCGTTAAACTAAGGCGGGAAGTACTCTCTAGGGTATAAATAAAAACCTCCCCCTAAGTATTTGCTATTTCATTTTTATCCTCTATTTCGAACAAAAATAACATGTATAGAAAAATGAGTTATCTTTACACGTAATGAAAACGTGTATAAATTTGTTAAATCTCTTTACATTACTCTATTATGACTAAATGGAGATTAAAACCACTTCCTATAGATAAAGAACTTTAAACTAAGAAAGTTTTAAAAAGATTGCCAAAAGCTCATGCTGCATTAGCAGAACTTAAGGGAATTGCACAAACAATACCAAATCAAAACATTCTCATCAATACATTAGCACTTCAAGAGGCAAAAGATAGTTCTGAAATAGAAAATGTCATCACAACTCATGACGAGCTCTACAAATCTGAACTAAACCTTATTTCTTCAATAGAGTCAAATGAAGTACAAAATTATATAGAAGCTTTAAAATATGGCTACGAACTAGTAAAACAAAAAAATCTTTTGACAAATAATGCAATTGTTAAAATTCAATCAAGAATTGAAAAAAATAAAGCAGGTTTTAGAAAAGTTCCAGGTACCGTATTGAAAAACTCAACAACTAGTGAAGTTGTTTATACGCCACCACAAGATCATAAAGATATATTGCATCTCATGAAAAACCTTGAATCATTTATAAATGATGATGCAATTTCAGATTTAGATCCGATCGTAAAAATGGCAGTGATTCACCTACAATTTGAAAGTATTCATCCATTCTATGATGGAAATGGTAGAACAGGAAGAATCATAAATATTTTGTATCTGATAAATCAAAAGTTATTGAATCTTCCAATACTTTATTTGAGTAATTATATCATTAAAAATAAAGTAAAATACTATGAGTTGTTACAAATGGTAAGGAGAGAAAATAAGTGGGAAGAATGGATAATATATATAATCGATTCAGTAGAAAAAACATCTATTGACACAATAGAGCTAATAGGACAAATTAAGATACTAATGCAAAACTCAAAAATTGAGTTGAGAACTAGATATAAATTTTATAGCCAAGATTTACTGAATAACTTATATAAACATCCTTATTCAAAAATTGAATTTTTAGTTAGGGATTTACGAGTGAGTAGATTAACTGCAGCTAACTATTTAAATCACCTAGCTAAAGATGGAATACTCAAAAAAGAAAAATTAGGTAAATCGAATTATTATATAAACGAGAAACTTTTTGATTTACTAAAGAAGAGATAACTGAGGATAATAATGAATGGTAAAAAAATTACCCTTTAGTATTTACTTTGAATTTCTCAACCCTTATTGACTACTTGCAGGACTTGTGAGTTAAAAAAGTAGACCACCAGATTGACTATGCCTTCGGATTACCTCTTGAAAGAATTTTGACTTGATGACAAGCAGGGCTACCCACTACACCTAAATGTGCTTATGGTTACTAAGTAATCCTAAATGAACGGCCCTCTTCCGTTATACTCCGGCGGGAAATACTCTCTTGTGGAATAGCAAGTGTGCAAAAAAAAGCCCTGCTAACTGCAAGGCTTTTTTCTTTTTACCAATTTTAGCTTTTTTAAATGAACATGCTCCTTCATTACAAAGATTATTGCGACAAATATTAAAACAGGCAATAGCCGCTTGCTTTTCAAGGTCAAATGGCGAAAGACCCGATAGTCTTGTATTTATTAGATGAAAATCACTCCCCTTTATTTGATATGAACAAGTTTGTGAAAGATAATATCGTATTGCCGCTAAAAGGATATGGACTTAAGGATGTCTGTAAGCACAAAGGACTTGTAGATTTTCAGTGGGAAGATGAAGGGTCTGGCTCCCAGTGGTCTGTTGTTCAATTTAATCTTTTCCAGGCAGAAACAAATCGTGATAAGAAGGAAGACTTAAAGTCCTCTGTCTTTGGATATAACAGAGATGATGTGATAGCTACATACCGTCTAGAACAATGGCTGAAAGGTCTTGGGTTTTAAATTATTGATGATCTATTTAAGCATCTCTTCAAGTGCTTTGCACAGAGTTTGATACTTAGCGGGATTTTTTTCTCTTAATGATTTTAAATTGTGAAGCTTCCACTGCACAGCAGGAAAATCTTTAAAATTATAAATGCTCCAATTAGGCTTAGTATGTTTTATGCTAAGAAGAAATTCTTTATCCTCTTTTGTAAGGGATGAATTGATGGTTTTAATTAGATCTCCTCTGGTTTTTTTAAATTCTTCGTAAGAAAACGCTACTTTGCTCATCCCCTTAAATTGATTTTCCATGGCTTTTTGCTGATCAATTAAATTGGGTCTTAATAATTCATGCATAGGTCTGGCTGAGCTTACAAGGCAGAAAATAAATCCTTTTCGCACATCATTTTAAATACCTTCATTCTCTAAAAGGTACTTAACATCAAACACATCCCTGGGATGTTGTCGATCAAGTGCAGCACATATTTTACCGCCGTATAATTGACCAAACGGTACAAGGGGCGTTTCTACGAAAGCTTCAAACTCATTCTTTGCGGTCTTACATAGCTCCCTAATTTCTTTGTCTGCATATATGCCTCTAATTATGGTATTGACCTCTAATTTGATATCAGAATCGCCCTGAATTATGATCAATTTTCTTCGATCAACCTGATGGTCTACTTTTGAGCCCTTAATAGCTTTTTCAATTTTGGTTTTTAATCCTGCCAAAGCCGCATCAATACTTTTTAATGAAGTCTCTCTATCTTCTAATGGTATATAGGTAAGATCCATATCAACAGATAATCTGGGAAGCTCCCTTATAAAAAGATTTATGGCCGTTCCCCCATGGAGTGCAAAACTGCGTTCTTTAGAAACAATAGGCAAAACCTTAATTAAAAGGGAGACTTTATTCTTATAGTTCTCAAACATATTGATCCAATGCTTTAGGGATACTGATTTTAAACTCGGAATTATAAACACCGTTTTTTACAATAGCCCTGTCCCCTCTTCCCAAGTCTATCGAATTGAGTTCCAGTTTTTTCCAGATTGGTAATTCTGCCTTTTTTGCCATGTAAAGAAAAAGTCTTTTTACCCGTACCGAATTACACCGTTCAAGCAGATCCTGCATGATATCAGGCCTTAGCGTTTGCATGGATTCTATTAATTGGTAGCATTCAAGAAGTTCGAAGTTTTTAGGTGCCAGATATAAACACTCCAATATACCCCTTTCTGGGCTTGAGGCGTTTATAGTAAATCCTTTGTATTCAATTGCTTTTATAGCCACCTCATTGGGCAATAGTGAAGTGGCTATGGTGTGAACTTTATTACCCCAGTTATAGTCCAAAAACCATTTTGGAAGTTTAGAATTAAGCTCATGAAATATATAGATATGTTCCTCGCCAAACCTTATATAGTGAGAAATTCCCCTAGCCATAAGGGCTGCCGGTCCTCCAAGATGAGCGTTTTTACCTAGCTGAGACTGAATACTTTCAAGTCCAGAATGCCAATATATCTGATCATTGGATTTTTTATAAGCTCCCCTTCCAATGGCTTTTATCCATCCACTTTTCAGGTATCTTTGGGTAAGTTGAGCGGAGATACCGTTTTTCTTGAGCCATGGCGATGTTCCCACATGACCATCTGGCCAATGTTCTAATAGATTCTTTAATTTTTTATCTTTTTGTATACCCACAGTATATTTATAGCATTATTTTTAATGAAAAGCAATACATATTAGTGTTTAAACACATTAATAAATATACTAAAGATAAACTATTAGTATATCTATCATAAAGTATTTAAAGAATTAGATGGATGAAAGAGGTGTCATTAGTACAAGGTGCGTAAGAAGTATGAACCCCCTCCTCAAGTAGGAAGATCTAATTAAATTTAAGAAGTATCTGAAAGTTCAGATTGCCAGTATTAAAAAGACATTAAAAACTAAAGGCGATACGTTAGAGTTACCTGTTAAACTCACAATTCACGTTGCAAGGCATTCCTTTGCAACCATAAGCGGCGATAAGATACCCATCCAAAGACTTCAGGAGCTCTACAGGTATTCTAATATCACAACGACTATTAACTATATGAACCTGTTTTTGAATAAAGGATCAGATGCGGCTTTGGATCTAGTTTTGGATTATTAATTGGAATTGCTGAAGCTGTCCAATTGAAATCAATCTTTCATTTATTAAGATAAATAGTTTGGAATAGTTCTCTAAAATTACCACATGATACTTGGGTACATTTTGATATTGAAGATAACCCTTTAGAGACAAGCGGTGATAAACATGTTTACTTATGGGGATTTTTAAAGCCCCCCTACTCACAGGATGATTTTGAATGTATCAGGAAAGATGATATGTCCTCAGACCGTCAAGGCTGGTTAGATTCTTGATAAGATTGATACTTAGAAGGATTTTTCCGCCTGATGATTTTAAATTTTGAAGCTTCCACTTCACAGTTGGAAAATCCTTAAAATTATATATGTTCCAATCATGAACTAGTTCAGTAGAATTAATATAAGAAAGAAAACTTACAGAACTATCCTCAAAATATTCCAGCTTCTAAAACTTATTTGAAATTATAATATTGAAGCGTATCATGATTGTTACCCACCAACAATCCGTCATTATTTATTAGTGTCAAACTCTTTACATCTTTATCAATGAATAAACCACTTTTTTCAGATGACATTGATTCAAACCCTCCTTCTTGGTTTTGAAAGATTATAATGCCTACTCCCCCATCTGCTCTTCCCGTTTCTACCTCAGAAGCAAATAGATTTCCACCAGCTAAAATGTCGATCAAATTATCATTGTTTAGGTCCTTTAAAACAATTGAATTAATTGGAGAAAATTGAGCTTCTTGCGGAAGTCCTTTTAGAGTAAAAGAACCACCATTGTTTGATAAAATTGAACTTTTAAAATCCGATATTTGAAGATGATAGGCATCTTCCAGATACTCCCCATAAACTGTTTCTAAATCAGCTTTACCGAAGTCGGTATATGTAGGGAATTTTTTTGCAATCAAAGGCATTTGCTGAGAAGAACATTGTCTTCCTCTCACTGGGCAAAGTTCATCGAGATAGTACTGACCTAAAACAATATCACTCTTCCCGTTTTCATCAAAATCTCCAGCATAAATATGAAATGGTTTTTCTTTGGATGCTTTATACTTATAATTTAACCCCAAATTTCCTAGCACAAAATCTATATCGCCATCATTATCCATATCAGCCTTTTCTATGCAATTCCACCAGCCATTAGTTTTAGATAAATTATAGTCACTTGTCATATTGGTAAATTTTCCATTTTGGTTAATAAAAATAGAAACAGGCATCCATTCTCCGACTAAAACTAAGTCGTCTAATTTATCATTATTTATATCAGCAAAACAGGCATCTGTGACCATTCCCATATCCGCGGTTGACTCAGAAAATATATTTTGCCCGAGCACCAATTTCCCATTCTTATTATTCAAAATAAAACTAGATGCACTGAAAGGATAACTATGCGGTTTAAGCCTAGTCCCGACAAAGAGATCAACAAATCCATCATTGTCAAAATCACTTGCTTTGACACACCCTCCACTTACAGCAATGTTTGGAGAAGCTTCTTCGGAGTAAACAAATTCACCTTTCCCATTATTTATATATATTCTATCGAGATAAAAAGGTGAATTATCGCTGTATTCATTACCACCCGATACAACATACAGATCCAAGTCACCGTCATTCTCTAGGTCGAAGAAGACACTTCCTAGGTCTTCATGGCTTATGTGTTGATCAAAATAATTGCCCTGCTTAACATAGCTTTTATTATTCTGGTCATATAGATACAGAGCACCTGTTTGGCCTATAGATCCACCCACAAAAAAATCTTCAAAGCCATCTTTATTTACATCTCCTTTTGAAATGGAAGGTCCAAATTGAGACATTTTGTGCGGCAGTAAAACCTGGTATTCATAATCATCAAAGTAGTTTTCTTTGTGCAAATGAGTTGGATAAATTTTAGACTTAGTTGACTCCTCTACTAATTTTTCAAATTTATCTTTTGGGTTTTCATTAGTAGGCTTATAATGAATATTAGAATTCTGATTTATTATTAGATCATCAATAAGTTGGATTTTCCCATCTGGCCAAGTGATTCTCACATAATCGATATTGTTGCAATCTCCTATTCCAATGTGAATTGGTCCAGTGTAAGAAGATTGATAACCTCTTGAATAGGTAGATTCATAATATTGCTTAAGCTTACAAGTTACTATTTCAATCTTTGTTCCTGCACTAGGAATGTTCTCTTTATAAATTAATTTTAATTGAACAAAATTGCCATTCCCATTTTCTCTTTGCTTATTTTTTAAGATTGAAGCCTTTTGATCAATGTTGTTTACGACTAGATCTAAATCACCGTCATTATCTAGGTCTGCATAGGCTGCTCCAGATGAAAACCCATCTTCATCACATCCTGCTTCTTTGGCAACATTATTAAAAGTGTAATTACCATTATTTTTGAATAATACATTTCTGTTTTTTTGTGGCATTAACCTTCGCTCAAGTTCCTTAGCAATTTCTTTATGTCTCTTTGGATCAGAACTCTTAAGAATACGTTTAAATTTTCCAGTTATATCTTTATCCATTACTGACCTATAAAAACCATTGGTAATAAAAAGATCTTTGTGCCCGTCATTACTAAAGTCAGCAGCTAAAACAGACCAAGACCAATCTGATTTATGTATCCCAGCCATTTGCCCTATTTCAGTGAATTTTGCATTTCCTTGATTCAATTGCAGCATATTACGCATATATTGATAGTGTAATCCAGCACTTACAGCTTTATTGAAACTCTCAGGGTTCATAGATCCCATTTGTGTTTTTTCACCGAAATTATCAAAAGAAAGCATGTCTAAAGTCACCAAGTCTATTTTAGAATCATTGTTCAAATCTGCAGCATCAGAACCCATACTTGATAATGAAATGTGTTTAAATGAACTATTAACTTCATTACTGAAAGTTCCATCGCCATTGTTCATGTATAAATAGTCTGGGGTTCCATGATCTACAGCTACAAAAATATCATCCCAACCATCTCCATTGTAATCTCCAACACTCACACCAAGCATATAACCATAATTAAACAAACCTGCGGAAACAGTTACATCACTAAATGTTCCGTCTCCATTATTTTTGTATAATTTATCACTCCAAAGAAAGTTAGTTGGGTTCTTGAAGTTTTGGTAATGATTATACGAATCATTTAAGTAAAAATCTCCAGTTACATACCTTGGCGTATTTCCAAGAAACATATCTAAATGTCCATCTTTATCGAAATCAAGAAAGGAAGCTTGAATAGAATAGCCCTCATCTGCTAGTCCATATTCTTTTGCACTTTCGACAAATTTATTTTGACCTTGATTAATGAATAGAGAATTAGCCCTATTTTCGGTGACTTCATCGTCATATGAATGGCAGACATATAGGTCTAGAAGACCGTCATTATTTACATCAGCAAAAGTAGCTCCAGTGCTCCATTTTAAATTACAAGCAACTCCTGCACTTGTTGTAATGTCCTCAAACTGTAAATTGCCTTTGTTTAGATAAAGTTTATTACCTACTAAATTCCCAGTTAAATAGATGTCAATCAAATCGTCATTGTTGATGTCTCCTAAGGCTACACCTCCACCATTAAATACATTTACATAGTATACAAAGGATGTCATCTTCTCAATATCAAGCGTGTTTTGAAATTCGACGCCGGTGTGATCCTCAGACATTATTTCAAATCCAGCTAGATCAATTGGTTTATTATGACCTTTAGCGACATCAATTTTTATAGGATTCAGATCCTCATTACATGAAATAACAAGTAAACTGCAAATAGCAATGAGGACATAACTCTTCAGTCCTTTAGATTTAAGAAAATAAGTAATATGAGACATGTGACAAATGATTTCCATTCATTAATAAATTAAGTGAAAATAATAATTATTTATAGTAAGTTATCTCAATCACTTAGTTAGGAAGTGTAAGTACTAGTAAGAATTGACTAGCACATGCATCTGGTAAACAAATTCCAAAATTGTAGTAGATCGACATGGTAAAAGCTAAATCATATCTCTACAAATTACCTCCTCTCAGGTGACGACCCGCCTTCACTTCGTTTCGTCGGGCGTAGCCCGCTTCACTTCGTTTCGTCGGGCGTAGCCCGCTTCAATTTGTTTCGGATGGTCAAGGCACTCCTTCACTTCGTTTCGGATGGGCAAGGCACTCTACCATTGCTTCGCTCAGGAAGACAAGTAGGACTTCCCGATTGGCTGCACTATGTTTCGCTATCGGGATAAACCCTGAAGTCGCAAGTACTTCAGGGTTAGTTGACCCACTAGGACTTCCTGATGGACATCACTTTGTTCAGCCATCAGGACAGGCTTCTCGTCCTAGTAGCATTAAATGTAAAAACCCATTCCCGCCAGAAGGCGAAAATGGATTTCTAAGTTGACCCACTAGGACTCGAACCTAGAATGACGATACCAAAAACCGTAGTGTTACCATTACACCATGGGTCAGTTACATATTGACTGCAAAAGTATAATAAATCTTGTCACAAGGAAATAGCTAATGCAATTTTTTTATGCTTCTAATTGATAGATATCTCTTAAATGCCTTCCCATACCACTAATATCCAGCCCATAACCGATGACAAAGCATGGTGGAATCTCTTTTCCAAGGTAATCAATAGGAATAATATCGTTATTGACTTCCGGTTTGCTTAGTAATGCACATACTTTCAAAGAAGCTGGCTTTTGGCTTTTAATCTTGTCTATAAAAGCTTCAATCGTAAGTCCAGTATCGACAATATCTTCAATGACCAATATATGTTTCCCTTTCGCTGATTCACCTAATTCAAGAATATGCTCAACCTCGCCTTTAGATTCGATGCCATCATATGATTTGATCTTAACAAAATCTACTTTGTGATCGAAATTTAGCCTTCGAATGAGGTCAGCCACAAAAACGAAGGATCCATTCAATATGCTAACAATACAGATTTCCTCTTTTTTTATCAGAGTATAGTCATTGTTTATTTTTTCTGCTAATACCTTGACAATCTCCTTGATCTCATTTTCCGAGATATATAGCTTGAAATCTTTGTTATAGTAATTTACATTCTTCATTATAATCCAAATTGATCAATAAGATAAACAAGACTCGTGATAGATGCTGCACCAAGTTTTAATTCTCTTTCATTTACGTTCTTATAAACATCTGCCGCAGTATGATGAAAGTCAAAATATCTCTGACCATCAGGTTTGAATCCAATCAATAATCCATTCTGTGATTTAAGAGGACCTATATCAGCGCCACCACCACCAGGCTTTAAATAAAGATCATAGGGATCTAAAAATTCGCTAAACTCCTGGAGATTAGCAAGGTATTTGGGAAATACTTCTGCCGTAGCTGTGCAAGTAAATCCTCGTGGCGTAAATCCTCCGCTATCAGATTCGATAGCAGCCAGATGAAATTCCCCTTTTCTGTTTGATTCTTCTGCATACTTCTTTCCGCCGCCAAGACCATTTTCTTCATTCATAAAAAGCACACATCTCAATGTTCTTTTCGGTTTATAATCTATAGCACTAAAATTTGCAAATACCTGCATCGAGTGTACACATCCAGATCCATCATCATGAGCACCACCTCCAACATCCCACGAATCAAGATGACCACCAACAAGGATGATTTCATCAGCATGGGTGGTCCCTCTGATTTCAGCTACTACATTATAGGAAATGGTATCAGGCAATAGGCGTGCATAATTTCTCACATAAGCTTCAACAGGATAGGATTCCAAAGCATTGTGCAGCTTATTAGCGTCATTGGTACTTATAGCAATGGATGGAATAGGTTCAACGCCTTCTTGATAAGATTGAACACCGGTATGTGGAAGGTCATCATGTTTTGTCGTCATTGATCGGACCAAGACGGCAACAGCACCATATTTAGAGGCTCGAGAGGCACCATGGACTCGTTGGTCCACAGCTTCACCGTAAGCATATCCAGTATTGATTCTTGTTTGACTCATCGGTCGATTAAAGAATACGATTTTGCCTTCGATATTTTTGCGGCCAAGAAGTTCAAGCGTATCCAAGCCGAATACTTCAATGACGGGAGCTTGTATTCCTTTATCACCGGTACCGATACTATTGCCAAGAGACAAGGCATTTAATGCCAAAGAAGTGCCACCGTATATGATTTCTACAAATTCCTTGGCTCCTCTTTCCCACCTTGGAACCGTACATTCTTGCTTGTACACAGTATCTACTCCAGGCATGCTTGCTAGCACTTCAAAGGTATAGTCCACTGCATCTAAGGCATTCTGACTGCCAGCAAGTCTTCCTCCAATACTATCCGACAGATATTGCAACCACTGATGACATTGTCCATGGTCAAGACTATATTCATAAAAATCTTTTACTTTAAAGGCATGTTCGTTCTGTGCATAAATTCCTTTGCTTGATATAATACAGACAAATAGAAAAGAAAGCAATAATTTTTGCATAAATCAATTTTTGAATTTATAAAAGGCTTTTGACTGGCTCTAATTTAGTTTAAATTCATTAATTCCAATGAGAACCTAAGTCAGCAAATATTTATTGTAATCATTGTTAATCTTATAAAATTTACTAACATTGTTAAAAGCCATTAGTTTTGTGACAATTTTGAACAAGTGGCGTTTAATTCTATTTAATTATTATAACCAAAACTTACGAGTGAATTATGAGAACTTTCTTTAAATTATGTATTCTGTTTTTAATGGCAACTCCTGCATTCAGCCAATCCATTGGAGAATTGAAAGAAATGCAATCAGAAAAGAAAGCCTATATAGCAGATTTGCAATCACAGATTGATGCTGCACAAACCGAAGTAAAAGACATTCAACTTGAAATAGATAAGCTGTCTGGATGGAAGAAAGGATTTACAGGGCTTATTGGCTTTAGTATCAATAACTCTAACGGTTGGGTAGCCAACCCTAATCCTGAAGCTTCATCTTCAGCGTTAAACATTGGACTATCTGCTTACGCTAACCGTTTAGGGGATAAGTATTTTTGGAATAACAAAGCTATTTTAACGAAATCATGGCAGGATGTTGATTTGACCGAAGCCGATAGAATGGCAGAGAATGATGGATTATTTGATAATGGCACCATTGATATCTTTAATCTTCAATCTTTGTATGGTTATAAATTGAATGACAAACTGGCGATTTCAGCAATGGCAGATTTGAATACGTCGGTTGGTAACTTCCTTGACCCCGGTGTTTTGGATATTGGTGCTGGAATAACATGGTTGCCATCTTCTAATATGACAATTGTTGTTCATCCATTAAACTATCACATAGCCTTTTCTGGTGTAGACGGCGTTGCAACAGAAGGATCTATTGGTGCTAAATTAAGAGCAGATTACAACCAAACTTTTAATTTGGCCGATAAAAAAGTTACCTGGACAACTACTTTGATGACTTTTATACCATATACAAGTAATGAACCTACATTATTCGAGTATACATGGTTGAATACTTTCTCTTTAGAATTGTGGAAAGGTATTGGTGTAGGTATAGGATTTGGATTGAGAAATGCAGAATTCGAGTCTGTAGATACACAGAGCTATACTTCTTTGGGGCTGACTTATAGTTTTTAATTTAAGGCTATATTTTTTTCTTCGGCACTTTTGGCAGGCGGGAAAGATCTAGGCTGCTTTTTCAATGACCTGCTAATTTCTTGCTTTCTAAATTGCTGAAACGCGCACCAATATAATGGAGCTCAAACAATCAGCAATTTTTTGCGAATGTTTCGAAAAGCAGGAGCCCATTTACAAAAGCTAGGCCGATCAATAATTAGTTTTTAGGGATGTAGAAAGAAAGCGAGTATAAAAAAGAAATAATACTTTTACCCCATGAGTAAAAAGAAACTTTTCCTTCTCGATGGTCACGCCCTCGTCTATAGAGCACATTACGCATTTATCAACAGGCCTTTGATCAACTCCAAAGGCATCAACACTTCAGCCATAACAGGATTTGTCAGATTTTTATGGGATGTGTTGCGCAATCAGAATGCTACACATATCGCTGTTGCTTTTGATCCACAAGGTCCCACCTTCAGGCATGAAGAATTCGAAGCGTATAAAGCCAACCGTGAAGCCATGCCAGAAGACATCAGCATAGCTCTTCCTTATATCAATGAAATCGTCAAAGCTTTCAATATTCCAATTCTTACTATTCCTGGCTTTGAAGCTGATGATGTCATTGGTACTATATGCAAACAAGCAGCGAATGAAGGTTTTGAAGTATTTATGGTCACGCCAGATAAGGATTTTGCCCAGTTGGTTTCAGATAAAATATTTATCTATAAACCTTCAAGGTCTGGAAATGGAGTCGAAATTATGGGCGTTCCAGAAGTTTTGGAAAAGTGGGAAATTGATAAGGTAGATCAAGTCATAGATGTACTCAGTATGCAAGGCGATAGCGTAGACAATATTCCAGGGATTCCAGGGATAGGCGCTAAGACTGCAGTTAAACTACTAAAGGAGTTTGGCTCCCTAGAAGGACTGCTTGAAAACAAAGATAAACTGAAAGGCAAACAAAAAGAGAATGTAACCAATTTCGAAGATCAAGCTAAAATATCAAAATGGTTGGCTACGATCAAATTGGATGTTCCCATACAGTTTAATGCTGATAATTACAAGGTAGAAGAGTATAATCGAGATGAACTTTCTAATATTTTTAAAGAACTTGAGTTCAGAACTCTTGCCGAAAGTATTCTAGGTATATCTGAACCAGTGCAAGGTGACTTGTTTGGCGGTTCAGTAAAAAAGGATGCCCCAAAGGCAAACACAGTGAGCGCTAGTGAAAATTATTCAGTAGGTGATTATAATATTTCTACAGTAGATCACGATTACAAGATGGTGGATAGTGAAGTTGAAATGAAATCACTTGCCAAACTGCTTGAATCACAAAAGGCAATTAGCTTTGATACCGAAACAACGGGCATCGATGTCAACCAAGCAGAACTGGTAGGACTCGCCTTTTCGTTTGAAAAACACAAAGCATACTATGTTCCTATCCCGGAAGACAAAGAAGAAGCGATGAAGAGAGTCGCTATATTCAAGCCTGCTCTGGAGAACAGTAATATTATTAAAATTGGTCAGAATATTAAGTTTGACTTATTGATGATGAAATGGTACGGTGTTGAATTGGGTGGTAACTATTTCGATACCATGATTGCTCATTATCTTCTTGAACCAGACCTTAGACACAAACTGGATTATATTTCGGAGGCTATGTTGAATTATAAGATGGTTCCTATCGAAAACTTAATTGGTAAGCGGGGTAAGAATCAGTTGAGCATGCGCGATATTGATCCTGAGAAAGTGACGGAATATGCAGGAGAAGATGCGGATATCACATTGCAGATTCATTCTATTCTCAGTGCGGAACTTGAAAAAGAAGAATTGACTCAGCTTAATGAAACAATTGAGACTCCTTTGATTAATGTGCTTGCGCAAATGGAATTTGAAGGGGTAAGAATTGATGGTGAGTTTTTGAATAATTACTCCACTCAATTGGAGAAGATGATAATGGATGAAGAAAGAGTAATCTATCAGATGGCAGGCGTTAACTTCAACATAGCAAGTCCTAAACAGGTAGGTGAAGTTCTGTTTGATAAAATGAAGATTCCCTACAGATGGAGAAAGACAAACAGTGGTCAATATTCTACTGACGTAGAAAAATTAAATGAACTTGCTTTTGATAATGAAATCGTTGACAAGATTTTAAGTTTTAGGAAATACTCAAAACTAAAGTCAACCTATGTCGATGCATTACCATTAATGATCAATGCAAAAACAGGTCGTGTACACAGTAATTTTAACCAGGCAAGAGCAGCCACTGGAAGGTTGAGTTCTGAGAATCCAAACCTTCAGAATATCCCGATCAAAGATGAGGCAGGAAGAGAAATCCGTAAAGCCTTTATTCCTCGTGATGAGGATCATATTTTATTGGCTGCCGATTATTCTCAAATAGAATTGAGGTTGATAGCAGAAATTTCTAAAGATGATTTCATGCTAGAAGCTTTCAATGCAGGCAGAGATTTTCATAAAGCGACTGCAGCAAAAGTGTATAATGTAGACTTTGATGATGTTACCCCAGAACAAAGGAGAAACGCAAAGACGGTGAATTTCTCCATCATTTATGGTGCAGGAGCGACGAACCTTTCCAGACAGTTAGGCATCAAAAGAACCGAGGCTAAAGATCTCATCGATAACTACTTCAAGCAATTTCAAGGGCTTCAGGCGTATATGAATGACACCATCGAGTATGCCAGAGAAAATGGATATGTAAAAACCTTGGTAGGAAGAAAAAGAATATTAAGAGATATTAACTCACGAAATGGTTTGGCTAGATCAAATGCTGAACGTATGGCAATCAATACACCAATTCAGGGTTCTGCTGCAGATATGATAAAGCTGGCAATGATTAAAATTCATGATGTATTGAAGGACGGCAAATTCAAATCAAAAATGATCATGCAAGTACATGATGAATTGGTGTTTGATGTTTACAAACTGGAATTGGAGGATATTAAAGCCTTGGTCATTGAGCATATGAAAAATGCTCTTCCAGAATTATCAGTACCAATCGTTGTAGAAGTGGGTATTGGGCAAAACTGGCTTGAGGCCCATTAATTAATCCTCCAAACAATTTGCGTTAAGCGCCTCAAACAAGGCACCTGAATGTATTTCAAACCCTTCAAGTAGATCGATTTGACCTTCAGAGGAATATCTTACATCAGCTCCCGTAAAAATCGAATTGTAAGCTTCAATAAAATCTGTGACCCTTTCATCGAGTACTTCTCCGTCTAACACATCCATTGTTATAATCGAATTAGGTTTGCAATTAAATATAAAATACTGTCCCATTTGCGGAATTGCGCACGCCTGATTGCCTGGAAAGAAATAGTATTCACCCATCAAGTTAGGCATAGAACACAATCTGGTCCAATCAAAGCTTTCGCTGTTGGTATTCCTTCTAACCAGTTTAACGGATGAAGGCGTAGTCTGAGCAATCAAACTAGGACTTGAATAAGGATCATCAAATTTTAAATCGAAAGCATCTGTAAAGTTCTGATTGCCGTAATTATTTATTATCATATAACTACCCAAGGATTCTGAATTGTTAAGTTCGGGCACAGGTAATATATTAATTCGGTTAGCTACAATCTTTCCATTAGGAAGAGTACCTATTCCTGGAAAAATTAATTCAATTCCTGTATTCCCAAATGAATAGGTCCCGGAAGCATTCACATCTAATAGTGCAGAGCTGCCTCCGCCAAAGGGTGCATAACAGTCTTGAAAACTGGCACCACCAATCATTGTGCCGTGGTTTAAGCCAACCTTATCGAGTACTTCACTTTGATCTTGATTAAATTGATAATAGGCAATAAAATTAGGATCGGTGGTGACATCCTCTTTTGTAAGATGCCTCAATGTTCTTATTTCATCTTCTGTAAGGCTTCTGTTCCAAAGACAGACTTCGTCTATTTCCCCAAAATAATTTCTACTGTTCCATGCTTTGTAACTTCCAACTTTCATGCTTGTAATGTCAAGAGGAGAAATGGCAATGTTGTGTCTGGATTGGACGCCATTTAGATATATTGAAATTCCATTAGGGTCCACCACCAGGGTTACATAAGACCATTCGTCTTGTGGTACTTCAAGATTGCTGTCCCACCACCATTGTCCTCCATTGAGCCAATGATATCCTAGAGTGTTATTGCCTTCTCTGAAGTTCAGACCTGCGGCATCACCATCATTCATTATGATGCTTGCATAATCTTCTTGAATACCTGCTGGTTTGATCCAAGCAGAAACTGTAAAATTGTTTGTAGTTATTCCGAGATTAGGCAGCTGCACCCAATCTCCTGAAGCTGTTGTCTTCATTGCCATACCTTGAAGGGTATCTGGTGAGCAATTGGACTGAACATAAACCATTGAATTAATGGTCTTGGTGTCGTTATTACTATCTGAGTCGGTAACGCTTAAAGTCACATCATATGACCCAGGTGAACCAAAGACTACAAGTGGGTTTCTTAATGCGGGATCACTGATGAACTGAGGTGCTGGTGTTATTGTCCATAGCCAATTCGTTCCATTATGTTCCACGATTGAATATGAATCAAATTGTACAGAGTCCCTTTGACAATCTAGTGTATCCCTTGTAGTCATGGGTATTGTTTGTGGATCAAAAGACATGGGCATATCCGCTTCCCAGAATCCTCTGCCGCCTGATGCCATTCGGATTTTGCTCGTTGGATAAAATAATTTGAGATATTTCACATTTTGCACTACAGGAAGGCCAGAGTCATACTGTACCCAAGTATTACTAGATTTTTGATAATAATAAAAACTGGCTTCAGTGATTGCATATACCAGTTCATCCGAACCACCATGATAAACTATATCTCTAATCTTATCATTGTCAAACACTGAACTGGTTCTATTGGTCCAAGAGACTCCTCCATTATCGCTCTTATAAATCTTTTGTCCATTGCCTCCATTTACGGTAGCTACCCATATCTCATTTTCGTCTAATGGGTTTGTCGTTATTTCAAGTCTCCACCTGTTGTTGCTTGGAATATCTGTTAATGCTGTCCAGCTAGATCCACCATCTATTGTTTTATAGACTTTGCACCAGTCCCAATATCCTCCTATGGGTTGAAATACAGCATAGATTACTTCTGGATTGGATCTACAATATTCGATTTCAAGTACGCGACCTTGACCAAAATCATGCATGACATCCCATGTATTTCCGCCATCATATGATTTCCATATGATCGAATCTTTACCAGCGATCATATGATCTGCATAATTCGGATGATGGTAAAGGCCAGAGGAGTAACTTGTTGTGTAACTTTCATTGGGAATGAGATTGACTGGATTCAAATTTGTTGTTGAACCGCCGATCTGTTCAGCTATCTTTTTAGAAACGGTATATCCAGTCCAATACTGATTAAAGTAGGTTGTTTTATTGGTTAATGGATTTACATATCCAGTTGCCTCCTCAACACCACCTACATTGTGGGAGTTTCCAGCACCATAATTTTCATATTGAACCGTATTTCCATTGTGGTATTTACCACCTACAAGCACGTCGTCATTCCAGCCCGAGCCAAATCCCCAGAAATCTAGTGCTGTTATGCCATATTTTCTTGATTCGTGGGATTGAAGATTGTCATTAGAAAAATTAATACCACCATCTGACGCTATCCAAATATCTGATCCTGAAAGATGAATGGATTGAATATCTGCATGAATATCTGTTAATCGAGTTGAATTGGCAGCTCCAATGCTTGTGTAATTGTAACCACCATCTGAAGATTCACTGAGTCGCACGGTTCCAAACCAAATCAAATCAGCATCTGAAGGAGATACTTCCATGTCGAAATTATAGAATCCCTGATGGTAACCACTACTATATGCTGCTGCATTCCAGGGCATCGTATTTATGGGATTATAAGGACCTCCAATTTGTCCTGAGGGTAAGTACCAGTTTAATCCAGAGTCATCACTTCTGTATATGCCTATCCATCCGTTATCACCCAATTTACTTGTACCAATTAGACAGGCATAGACTCTATTTGGGCTATCGGGGGAGACGGCAATTTTTCCACCATTTTCAACTGCTTGAGCAGGCACCTCAGGAACATACCAGCCACTAGAGATAAGTGTCCAGTTAATGCCATTATTAGTTGATCTGTAAAGTTCAGATTTTTTTAGAGCATCATTTGATTTCAGCAAGTAGATGATATTGGAATTGTTTGGATGAAAGTCTAGATCCCAGCACTGTTCACTGAACAACTGGGACCAGCTGCTACCACTATCTATAGATTCATAGAGTCCGTTTCCAGAAACCAGAAAGATATGGTCCGTGTTTGATGGGTCAAATTTAATTTCATAGGAAGAGGATCCAACATAGTAATTTTCAGTCCATATTAATCCACCATCTGTTGATTTATACAATCTATTGTTTCCTGCTGCGTAAAAGATATCATCATTAGACGGATCGATTGCTACAGCTGTAATGCCATTACAGAAGACTTCATTTTTTGAAATTAACGCCCAGCTAAGTCCTTTGTCAATTGTTTTATATACGCCGCCAGCCTCTGTTCCGCAAATTAGCAGATCTGAGTTATTTGAGGATTGATCAATAGAGTACACATTAGCCTGTAATGAGACGGTCTGATTTTGGCCATTTTTATAAGTTTCAAATGGACCAATGGAAGACCAGACATCCATAGATTTATTCAGCGTGCTCCTTTTATTTTTTAAAAAATCATAGTGTTTTTTCTCCTGTTCTTTGTTGGGCAAAACAATTTTTGCGTTCTCATCTAGCAAATTTTCTACTCTTTTAATCCAGTGTTTATAGTTCTGTGTATGGATGGTTTTTTCAAAGGCATAAGTTTCGAAATATCGATTGTAAGCGTCAACAACTTCGTTTACGGAAGGGTTTTTGCTATACATTAATTGTGCCCATTGGGGTGCTATATCTATTTGATAGTCACTTGGATATGCTTTGAACAGACTGATTGAGTTTTGCGTAAAGCAGGGAAAACAAAAAAGTAATAACTGGGGAATCATTACTATAGGTTTGAGTAAGTTAAAATGCATAAAAGTGAAATTATAAAGGTCAAATAGAGTACAGAATTTGTAAGAAACGTTAAATTACGTACTAATCCGTTATACCTGAGTTAATTAAAAGATAAATTCTTTATTACATTTGCGGAAAATTATAGATTGACCTTAATTAATTAAATGCACACACATGAAAATTATTACTTCTTTCCTTTTCTTGATCTTAGGCTGCTTTTTATTGAGCTCCTTTGATTCACCATCTTCAACCATTCCAGATATAAATTTAAAAACATTGGATGGTAAAACAGTAAACATAAGAGATTTTGTAGGCAATGACAAAGTCACCATTATAAGCTTTTGGGCGACATGGTGCAGTCCGTGTAAGCTAGAATTAGATGCCATTTCAGAGATTTATGCAGACTGGCAAGCAGAATATGATGTAGAGTTAGTAGCTATTAGTGTTGATGATGCCAGAACACTAGCAAAAGTTCCTGCATTGGTTGAAACTAAGGGATGGGAATACACCATTTTAGCCGATGTGAAGAGAGAGCTTCAAAAAGCACTTAACTTTCAAACGGTTCCACAAACTTTTTTGCTTGATAAATCAGGCAAAATTGTTTATACTCATACTGGTTATACGCCTGGGGATGAATACGAGCTGGAAGAGGAATTAAAAAAATTGAAGTAAGTAAATAATAGTTCGACAATAAACATTAAAGGGTTTGTCTATCAGATGAACCCTTTTTTATTTGCTGTGTTTGAATGAGGACTTGCCTTCATTATATAATTTAATTTACTTTTGTGCTCAAATTTTTTAGAATGTCTCAAGCTTTCAATAACCTAAAAGTTGTCAAAAAGATTGCAGAAACGCATGACAGTGCTTCATTTTTAATTGAAGTCCCCACTGAACTTAAAGAACAATACGAATATAAGGCGGGTCAGTATTTGACTGTTAAAGTTAATATTCAAGAAGAAGAGTGTAGAAGGGCTTATTCCATTTTCGTAGCTCCTTTTGAGAACAAATTTGGATTTACTGTAAAAAGATTACAAGGCGGAAAGGTGTCTAATTTTTTGATTGACAATATTTCTGAAGGAGATCTATTAGAAATAATGACACCTGAAGGTAGATTTATATTGGAAGCTGATGCTGAGCATAAAAGAGATCATTATTTTATCGCTGGTGGATCTGGAATTACGCCTGTAATGGCGATGATAAAAACTGTTCTTGAAGAGGAACCAATGAGTAAGGCGTATTTGCTTTATTGCAATAGGAATGAAGACTCTATAATTTTTAAAGAAGATTTAGAGGCTTTAGAAGCCAAGTATAAGGGCCAGTTTGTTGTCAAGCATAACTTATCTCAACCATATAAAGAAAAGGCTGGTGGGCTGAAAGGACTTTTGGGAAAGAAGAAAAGCAATTGGGGTGGATGGAAAGGTCGACTAAATGCTACTAAGATTTCAGAATTTCTTGAAGAAAATCCGAGTATCTCTAAGAATAACCATTATTACTTGTGTGGTCCAGGAGGATTGATTGAAACATCGGAGACATATATTAAATCACTGGGAACTTCTACAGGAAATATCCATAAGGAATATTTTATTTCAGCAGATAGTGAATCAAAGGCATTTTCATCAGAAGGCGTTTCTGGATGCCATGCTGAGGTTCAGTTGAATGGAGAGACTTTCGACATTGCGATCCCTTCAGATAAAACCGTTCTTGAAGCTTTACTGGATGCTGGAAAGGATGCACCATATTCATGTACCAGTGGCGCTTGCTCAACCTGTGTTGCGAGAATTACAGAAGGTGAAGTTGAGATGGATGCATGTTTCGCACTCGACGAAGAAGAGATAAACAGTGGTCTTGTATTGACTTGTCAGTCCCGTGCAAAAACGGGAAAACTAAAACTTGTATTTGAAAATTAAGAACTACGCGGCACTCCTTTTGCGTTTGATTCTTCTGGTTAATTCAATTACAAAAGTAAGAGCAAGTACTAGATTTTGATTAGCAGTGGTATTCATTGCTATACCAAATTTGTCTTTTCTACTAAAGGGCTTTCTAGATATGCGAGCAATTTCTTCTTCACTTTTGAAAACGGTAAAACTTGTTGATGTAAGGTTTCCTTCCATAAAGTATAGAATAGATCCGCTATCCAATAAGAAGTTGTTTTTAAATGGACCACTGGTTTGTTCAATAAATGCCAATGGCTCACCATCTTTGTGAAGTTCAAATTTTATTTTAAAGAAAGCAAATTTTCTTTTTAGCGTTAAAACTTCAGTGTTAAAACTGTCATAAAACCCATATTGGTTGATAAAGGAAAATGTTTTTTGCTTTATGGTATAAATGATTTTTCCATCACTTTCGATGATATATTGAGGAAAGAAGAATCCTCGCTTTGATATTGATAATAATTTAAAGTCCATCTTATCCTTTATAAGCTATCCATTTAGCCAATTCTTTAAAGCTTACCTTTTTGCCGTACATCAGAATACCTACTCGATATATTCTACCTGCTAACCACGCAAAGAACCAACAAGATAAAATTAACAATACTATGGAAATACCTACTTGCCATAGTGGGGGGTCAAATGCAAGTCTGGATGGCATGATAATCGGTGAAGTCAAAGGGAATAGTGAACCAAAAATGGCCATACCACCATTTGGATTCTGAAGTGTGCCTTGCATCATAATGAACGCTAGGATTACAGGAAGCATAATAGGTATCATCAATTGTTGTCCTTCTCCCATGTCATCACCCATTGCCGAACCAATAGCTGCAAATAAAGAAGAATAAATAAAGTAACCGCCAAAGAAAAAGATAATAAAAACCGGAATGATTAGTATCCAGTTCATGTTTGAAATTTCTCTCATAACGTTAGCAAAATCGAATTTATTCAAATCTTCTGCAGAAATGCTTCCGGCTTGATTGCTTAATTCTTGAAGCTGTGCTACATCCGTTGCACCTCCAACAATAAATCCTGCACCAATAGTAACCAATGGAATAAGAATAAGCCACATTCCTAACTGCGTTAATCCGACTCCACCTACACCTAGGATCTTGCCTAGCATGAGTTGAGTAGGTTTAACAGATGAAATGATAACTTCAACAATTCTGTTTATTTTCTCTTCCATTACACTTCTCATCACCATGCCTCCATAGATGAAAATGACTAAGTACATGATAAATCCCATGACACCTCCAAGTGCGGTGCCTATTTTGATAGACAGTTTGCTCGATGTATCTTCAAAGCCTTTGTTTTCTTCACCGCTTGCTAAATTAGCAGCACCATTTTCAAGGTCGATATTCATTTTGAAGCTGTCATAAACAGAACGCTCAATTCCCGATTGCCCAATTTTATATTCTTTGAAGGCACTGGCAATTTTATTCTCTATGCTCTCGATTGTTGAAATACTTAGTTTTTCTTGACTATAATACTGTACGTTATGTTTGGTCTGACTGATGTCTTCAAAATTGGGGATATATACCAAGATGTCGAAAGACTGAGCTTTATAGTCTTCTATTAGCCGGTCTAGTGGTGCTTTACTAAATTCATAAGTAAATAATTTAGAGTCAACTTTTGTTGAACTAAATATTTGCGAATCATCCTTTACCAAAACGTTTTTACTTACTTGACCACCTTTGGCAGTTAGAAATGCAGACAGAATAATCAGTAAGCCAATAGCAATTGGAGTAAGTAAGGTCGTTATGATAAAGCTCTTCTTCTTTACCCTAACCAAATACTCTCTTTTTATAATAAGCCAAAGTGTGTTCATTGTGTTAAATTTTATACCGTTGGATTAGTTGTTTTCTACTTTCTGGATGAAGATTTCATTTAGACTAGGCAGGATTTCGTTAAAACCTATTATAGGTGTCCCTGTTTGAACCAGATACTTCAGTAGATCGTTGGCTTTTTCGCCTTCTTGTAATTGTATAGTGGCAGAATTATTTGATTCTC
The DNA here is from genome assembly GCA_029262995.1 of Saprospiraceae bacterium. Taxonomy (GTDB): domain Bacteria; phylum Bacteroidota; class Bacteroidia; order Chitinophagales; family Saprospiraceae; genus RFSX01. The sequence continues at coordinate 88,184 of JAJCYH010000015.1, forward strand.
CAACGACTTTGTAATTGCTAAAATCAGGTCTGTCACTAGCGAAAGTAATTTTGTATTTATTCTCCTTAAAACTTTGTTTGATTTCACTGACATTTCCTTCGAGAATAAGCTTTCCTTGATTGATCAGAACGATATCTTCACAGATTTCTTCTACCTGCTCCATCCTGTGTGTGGAAAAGATGATGCTTGTTCCGTTCTCCTTTAACTGACGGATTTCAGATTTAATAAGATTGGTATTAATAGGGTCAAGTCCCGAAAAAGGTTCGTCAAGAATGATCAACTTTGGTTCATGTACTACGGTAGCAATGAACTGTATTTTTTGTTGCATTCCTTTAGAAAGCTCTTCAATTCTTTTATCCCACCAATCGGTAATTTCGAACTTTTTTAGCCAATGAGAAATTTTTGATTTGGCTTCGTCTTTTGAAAGGCCCTTCAATTGAGCGAGATACATGAGTTGTTCTCCAACTTTCATCTTTTTATAAAGCCCTCTTTCCTCTGGCATATAACCAATTTGCTGAGGATGACGAGAATTTAGTTTTTCGCCATCAATAAGGATTTCGCCTTCATCAGCTCCAGTAATCGTAGTTATAATTCTTATTAATGAAGTTTTACCTGCACCATTGGGCCCTAATAGGCCAAAGATTTTTTGTTTTTCAACATTAAAACTGACATGATTAACTGCCAGATGGTTACTATATTGTTTGACTACCTTGTTCAGTGAGAGTATGGGCATACTTAATTGTATTTAATGGTTGCAATTTTCGGCAAAGATGTATAAATAATGACTATAAGTCGATTACAATGCTAACAAAAATAGATGATTGAACATTCCTTCGACATTCATTTAATAGACTAAAAGCTTTCAGGCACAGTCGGAACTATTCTATTATTCGATGATGTTATGAAGGAGTACAACTGAAACTAGTGGAAATTAGATTGTTCTTATCTTGAAGAATGGCAAAGATTTCTAAATTTTCGGATATTTATTTATCACTAACACACATTACAATGAGAATTTTATATACACTGATTTTTGCAATATCGTTTTTAATGCTAAATGCCCAGGTGAATGAGGGTAAGTACAGTCTGAGTCTTGGTGATCAGAACGGTTTTATGATGGATCATAAATCTGCAGAAAAGCAAGTTGTTGAAGAAGTCATCGAGAACAACCTTAAACCCTACGGTAAAATAAAGAGAAATCGAAAAGCTGGAGAATGGAATTGTCAAGAGTGCAATCTCAGTATGGTAAGTAGTAATACCTTGAATGTATATTACAGAATTGAAGAAGGTAGAGATTTGGTTACCAGTTACCTATACTTTGATGATGGTACTAAGTTTATTTCTTCAGAAAACGATTCCGATGCTTCTGAGCAAATCAAAATGATCTGTATGGACATTTATTACGAAGTGAAGCGTGAAATGATTCGTAAAGACCTCGAAGAAATGGAAAAGCAGTTGAAAGATTATGAAAAAGACCTAGGTAAGTTAGAAAAGAAGAATAAGGACTTGCATCAGGATATAGAAGAATACAAAGAGAAAATCAGAAAATCAGAAAAAGATATTGAACAAAACCTGCGTGATCAAGAAGATAAAAACATGGAAATTGAGCAGCAAAAAAGACTCTTGTCCAAGACTACAGATAAATTGAATAAAGTAGGAAGGTCTTCTTAGAATTATGATCTGAGAAAATACCAACAAACTGATCTGGTTTTTGCTTGACGCAAAATGGGATTGAACTTTCTAAGTGTTTAATTCTTAATAAGCTAAAGGTATCCTTTGAGCATATATCAACAATTGTTTGGGATTATCAACATTTATTATCTTACTTATCAACATAAGTATTTTAAGGAATTGGAAGATGATATATAAATAAATTGTCTAATGTTTACCTTTGCATGAAATCAACTCAGAGAATGGCACAAGAACGCAATAAGACGGGGAAAGGAGACGACCTCAGCACACTGATGTATGGGCGTGTGATGCCACAGGCTGTAGAATTGGAAGAAGCTGTTCTTGGTGCGGCAATGCTGGATAAAGGTGCTTTTTCGGTAATTGTTGAAAAGTTAAGGTCAGAAAGTTTTTACCTTCCCACACATCAAGAAATTTTTGATGTGATGAGAGAACTGTTTGCCAATTCAAAGCCGATTGATATTCTTACGGTTCATGAAGAACTTAGAAAGAGAGCAAAGCTTGATGAGATCGGAGGGGTGAATTATCTGATGGACCTCACCAATAAAGTAGCTTCTGCTGCCAACATTGAGTACCATGCTCAAATTATCATCCAAAAGTATATTCAGAGGTCACTAATTGAGGTTTCTACAAGGACAATTAAGGACTCCTATGAGGATTCAAAGGATGTCCTTGACCTGATGGATGAAGCAGAGCAAGGATTATATGATATTACGGATCAAAACCTAAATACAGGTTATCAGGCTGTAAGTGCAGTAGCAGCGCGTGTAGCCAAAAACATAGAACTACTTTCTCAACGTGAAGACGGATTGACAGGGGTAACTACAGGATTTAAGGGGCTGGATAAAATAACCAATGGCTGGCAATCCTCAGACATGATCATTATTGCAGCTCGTCCAGGTATGGGTAAGACAGCTTTTACATTATCCTTAGCCAATAATGCAGCTGCTGCTAATCAAGGAGTAGCAATTTTTTCTCTTGAGATGTCAGATGATCAGCTGGTACAAAGACTTATTTCAATGCAGTCGATGATTCCAGCGAGCAAACTAAGAGAAGGGAAGCTAGATAAAGAAGAGTTTAAGATCTTACATGACGCAGTAGATAAGTTATCACAAATGCCTATTTATATCGATGATACTCCAGCCATTAATATCTTCGAATTGCGTGCAAAGTGTCGACGACTAAAACAGAATCATGATATTGGATTGGTTGTTATCGATTACCTTCAGTTGATGAGTGCGGGTGATAAAACCAAAAGAGGAAACAGAGAGCAGGAAATATCTTCTATTTCAAGAGCACTGAAAGGGATGGCTAAAGAACTAAAAGTTCCAGTAATTGCTTTATCTCAGTTAAGTCGTGCTGTGGAAACAAGAGGAGGAGACAAAAGACCTCAGTTGTCAGATTTGAGAGAGTCAGGAGCAATTGAGCAGGATGCGGATATTGTAACCTTTATCTATCGTCCTGATTACTATGATCTATCTGATAATATTGATATGCCAGATAATCTTGCAGAAATTATCATCGCCAAGCACAGAAACGGATCTCTTGGTACCGTTAATCTGAAATTTGTTAAAGAAAATGTGAAATTTATAGACGATGATTCTTCTGGATTCAGAAACATGCAAGGAGGCCCAAATGATATTTTTGGAGATGGAGGCAGTAGCTTTATAACACGCCCATCAAAGATAAATGAAGATTCATCAGAAGATGTATTTTTTGATGCTTAAGCAAAATTTACCGATGTTATGAGATTGAATAAGTATATAGCACATTCTGGAATTTGCTCAAGGAGGAAGGCTGGTGATTTGGTAAAAAATGGATTTATCAAAGTGAACGGTAAGATAGAGAAGGATCCTTCTATTATGGTAACAGATACGGATAAAGTCGAATATATGGGAAAGGTCGTAAAGGCCGTAAAAGACAATATTTATTTATTGTTGAACAAGCCCAAGAATATTATTACAACCATGGAAGATGAGAGGGGTCGTAAAACAGTCTGGGATATCGTACAATCAAAAGTCAAAACGAAAATTTACCCTGTTGGCAGACTTGATAGAAATACAACTGGATTATTATTGATGACCAATGATGGTGATCTAATTCAAAAATTATCACATCCAAGCAGTAAGGTTAAGAAAATTTACGAAGTCATATTGGACAAGACATTGGAAGAAGAACATATTGAGGCTATTGATAAAGGGATTCAATTAGAAGATGGTCTAGCAGAAGTAGATGTTATAACTTATATACCGGAATTACCACCCAACCATATTGGGGTTCAATTACACAGCGGTAAGAACAGGATTATCCGACGTATTTTTGAAAGTCTTGGTTATGAAGTTATACGCTTGGACAGGGTTTATTTTGCTGGCCTTACAAAAAAAGACTTGCCACGAGGATGGAGCAGATTCCTTAGCAGCAAAGAAGTTATCATGCTTAAACACTTCTCTTAAGCATATTATCGTTACATATCCTTACAAAGAGATTAACGAATCCCGTTTCTCTTGGCTATATTTGCAATTTTTATAATGGAAGACTGGGAATTAGATTTTAAATGGTTGGAATTGAAACACAAGTTGAAAGCTGTTTTAAAATCAGAGGTAATACCTGATATTAAATCAATTCTTTTTTTAATTGGGGTTCAGGAACTGGGAACAGTAAGAAAGGATTTCACGAAAGAGGAAAAAAGGGATTTGATTCATATTGCAGCATGTGCTTTGTTAGAGAATGAAGGCTACTATGTTTTTGAAGGTCGAGATCATGATGGTTGGCCACATTGGGAGATAGTAAAGCCTTTTAATATTAAAGGGGCAGATGAACAGGAAAGAATATTAAAGAAAAATATTATTCGTTATTTTGAAAAATTAGATCATACAAATTAAAATAATTCAAATGAAGTTGAGAAACTTATTCTGCTTGCTGGCTGTAATTACAGTTTTTTCATGCAAGCCTAAACAAGAATTGATATTGATAGAGACGGATTATGGCAATATGAAAATTGCATTATACGATTCCACACCTATTCATAAGGAAAACTTTTTAAAACTAGCCAAAGAAGGATATTATGATGGTACTCTATTCCATAGGGTAATCAACGGCTTTATGATCCAAGGAGGAGATCCTGATTCTAAAGGAGCACCGGCTGGTAAATCATTAGGCTCTGGAGGTCCAGGTTACACCTTAAAAGCTGAAATCGGAGCATACCACTTTAAAGGTGCCCTTGCAGCAGCGAGAAGAGGAGGCCCCGGAAACCCAGAAAAGGAATCTTCAGGTTCACAGTTTTATATCGTTCATGGACAGGCAGTTCCTGCTTCACAATTGAATTCAATGTCTCAGATGAAGGGAATAACTTACACTCCTGAAGATATTGCTAAATATGAGAAATTGGGAGGTACTCCTTTCTTAGATGATGATTATACAGTGTTTGGAGAAGTAGTAGAAGGTATGGATGTAATCGACAAAATTGCTGCTGTGAAGACCCTACCTGGTGACAGACCTGAAAAGGACGTAACCATGAAGGTAAAAGTGGTCAAATAAATAGCATTTGAAGATAGTCGTAGCATATTTGCTCATCGCACTGCTGTGCGGTTCATGTTCACGCCCTGTAGCCAGATTTACTCAACCTGTTGATGTAACTGCTGCATCTATTATTAAACTTAAAAATGAATCTTCATCTTCTACCCAGTTTAAGTGGTATTTGGATGAGGATTTTTTTTCCGATGAAGCTGAACCAGAATATATATTTACTTCCTCGGGAAGATTTATCCTAAAACTTGAAGCTTCTGATGGTAAAAAGACTGACGTTTATAATCAAGAGGTGATTGTAAAGGCTCCTAAGAGATGTTATGTTCTTGTAAAAACCAATTTGGGAGATATGATTTTTGCGCTAAGCGAAAAAACGCCAAGACATATGAGAAATTTTCTTAAACAGGTAAATGATGAGTTTTATTCCGGCATTTCATTCCACAGAGTAATTAGTGGGTTTATGATACAGGCAGGTGATGAGACACAAAAAAAACGATCCAGATTTCCAGAAGTTGTAAATGAAATCAATTCGGAACTTCCTCATTATAGGGGAGCACTCGCCGCAGCAAGGATGCCAGATAATATCAATCCAGACAAAAAATCATCTGGATCTCAGTTTTATATAGTTCAAGGGAAATCATTAAGTGAAGAAGAGTTGTTAAATTATGCCTCTGAAAATTTATGGGACTATACTCAGGAACAAACTCTAAATTATATTGAGAAAGGAGGCGCACCACAGTTGGATGGCAATTATACTGTTTTTGGGTATTTGGTAAAAGGAGAAGAGGTCTTGGATGCTATTGCTAGTGTTAAAACTGATGGTTTGGATAAACCATTAAGTGATGTAATAATTCTTGAAGTAAAAGAGATTAACTGAAATGGAAAAAATTCTAGGCATTGATGTAGGTGCAACTGGAACCAAAGGAGGGATCGTTGATCTGAAGAAAGGTGATTTGATTAGTGAAAAAATTAAATTGAGAACGCCCGACTCGAAAAAACCAGGAGACATGATTGAGGTTATTAATCAGCTTGTGCAGGCATTTGAATGGGAAGGCAAACCGGTAGGAATGGGGTTTCCTACAATAATTAAGGATAACAAATGCTGGTCCGCAAGTAATATCGATGAAAGCTGGATTGGTTTTGAGATAAAAAGGGAAATTGAGTTAGCTGCAAATTGCCCAGTATATGTCATTAATGATGCAGATGCCGCTGGGTTAGCTGAAATGAAATATGGAAAAGGCTATAAGCAAAAAGGTACCGTAATATTGTTGACTCTTGGTACGGGCATAGGTTCAGCATTATTTATAAATGGAAAATTGGTTCCTAATACAGAGTTTGGGCAACTAAAGTTCAGAGATGGTGTAACTGAGAATTTTGCTTCCAACAGTGCACGGCTAGCGAAAAATATGAGTTGGGAGAAATTTGGAAACGAACTTAATGAAGTGCTTAAATATATCGACTTTATCTTTTCTCCTCAAATGATTATTCTGGGAGGTGGGATCAGTAAAAACATGGATATGTACCAGCAGTATTTTGATAAAGAATTAAATGTATATCCCGCGGAGAAATTTAACAATGCTGGCATTATTGGAGCAGCATTAGCCTATAAGAAGTATACCAAAAAATAAAAGGCAGTCCGCTGAGCAAACTGCCTTTCTCAAGATTGAGTAATGCAATTGATTTTATGGTCCTTTAATCTCTTTGATTATTCATTTTTAATTCTTCTCTATAATAAGAGATCATCGATTGAAGTTCCTTGTTGAGCATTAATTCAGGCTCAATGTCAAAAATTATTTGATGTTGAGCAAACTCTTCTTTTAAGCCTTCTTCAAAAGTTTTATAAGCGGCTGTTTTCTTGCCACTTAAAAATTGAGCGACTCCTTTACAGAATAATAGGTCTGCACCAAAAGTGTAATCGTCCGAATCTTTAAATACTTGAAGCGCCTTGCTTTTTTTACCCAGCTTAATTAGAAAAGAAATATAATCTCTCCAATACACACTTTGCTCAGGTCCCATTTGAACAGCTTCTCCAAAGTAAAACTCTGCCTTATCATAAGCACCTTCTGCTGCATGTGCTTTCGCTAGAGAGAAATAGTAGTCTTCACAACCATCCTCTAATGTTATAGCCTTATGGTATGCATTGATGGCTTTATTCCAGTTTTCAGCTTCCGCATAGCAGAGCCCTAACTTGTAATATACCTCATCATTATAGGGGTCAAGTTTTAGTAATTTATTCAAAAGGATTCTTGCCTTATTAAGATGACCTAACTGAAATTCACAGTCAGCCATATTGAGCAATACTTCCTCATTAATGCCAAATACCTCAAAATAGCTTTGATAAATTTTTAAAGCACGCAAATATTTCTTCTCCTGAATACAAATATCTGCGCAATCCAGATAGCCGCTTTCAAAATTCTCCTCTGTTATGAATGAATACTCAAGCGCATCGATTGCTTTAAGGTATTCACCTTGACATGAAAGGGCATGACCTAAATTGTACCAAGCCAAATAATTAAATGGTTGTTCTGCAAGTATCATGTTGTGAAACTCAATACTGGCTTCGAAGTTTTTCGATAGCTGCACTGCAAATCCTAAGCGTTCAAAGGCTTCCTCATTTTTCATGTCACAGATAATGGACTTGGAAAGATTTTCATACATGCCTTCGTAATCTTGCATCACTTCGTTGATGTAAGATTCACTTAGGTACACATCTGACAAATCTGTCGAAGACACATATCGTTTCATGTCCTCCAGAATTCTCTTGGCATCAGAAACCTCACCTTTGAAGGCAAGAATTCTGATCTTCAACAAGAGAATATCGTGTTCGTAAGGGGAAATTACTTCTGCCTTTGCCAATAGTTCCAAAGCCTCATCCTGTAGATTGGTTTGAAACAATAATCTGGCTTTGATTATATAAAAATCGGGTCTGTAGCTAAATTGGGATAGTGCTAAGTCAGTAACCTCTATTGCCTTATCATACTGAAGTTCTTCTTCATAGAATCTGATTATTTCCAAGAAGGTTTTATCGTCAAAGACGATAGGTTGGCCTTTCTCAAAGTTGGTTTCAAAATCAGATACAAGGTTTAAGAACGTTACATCACGTTTAGTTCTATTATCCATCAAGATCTAATGTTACAAAGATTATAATTCGTGGTAAATATAACCAAATTCAATTTCCAACAGTCTTAAAGAGAGATTTTTTTTTCCACATTATATATAATTATACACTATATATAAAGTACATATAATCAATGATGTAAATACATATAATTAATATTTGTAAAGCTTATAATATTCATAATCATAAGGCAATATATAAGCAGCAAACTGCTATTGGGATTTTATTATTTGAATAATTACAGTTATTATTTAGAAAACAAATAAAAAGAAGTCATCATGTGATGACTTCTTTTCTAACGTGCGTATGAATTTTCAATGAATTTATTTACCATCTGCATGATGTTGACCTCTTCTTCTTTTTAGACCTTTTAACATTTCTTCTTTAAATTTTCTTTCAAGGCGATAAAACATTAAAGTCTTTCTGGACCCGATTGCGGCTTTCATTTTTGAAGTGTATTTCTTTTTGAGTTCAAGCATTTGTTCTTCTTTTTGAAGCATTGCATCAAGAACTGCATCGGTATCAATGTTATCCCTGAAGTCATCCTTATTTTCTTTGTCAAATGCTTTCAATGCTTTCATTTCTTCTTGATATTGATTATACACTGGCCAGAATACTTGTGCTTCTTCTGGACTAAGGCTTAACTCATTAGAAATAAATGCAATCCTTTTAGATTCTATTCTTTCCATCAATTCCTGATGGTCACGTTGAGAATAAATATATGCAGAGCTTGTGCATAGGACGAAAATCAATAAACCAATCTTTTTCATTTCTTAAATTTTTATTCTAAATGTTATTTTCAATTATATTTTCAATTGCTAAATCATCAATATTATCCGATAGATAGCTTTCTAGTTCATCTGCATTAAAATCTTCAAATAAACCAGTAGTATTGAGTTGTTCTATTGTACTTAAGTCAGTCAGGTCATTTAACTCAATTTCATCTAGGTTCTCTAAATAAAAATCAAGAATTTCACTTTCAGCAAAAGCAATATTTTTTTCTGAACCATAAAATAATTCGCTTGATGAAAAATAGAACAATAGTATAATACAAGCTGCAGCTGCGGCACGGATTATTCCCATTCTGATCACTCTAGTTTTATTTGTCTTTTTCAAAATACTGTTTCTCAGACTCTGGAAATAAGATTCTGGAGTCAAATAGATCTCCTTCTTTGACACTTTGTTCAAGGTCGGCGCATTAATCTGAATTTCATCTTCCAAATGTTCAATATTATCCAAGATATTTGAACTAAGGTTTTCAAAATATTTATCAGGTACTGTATTAGACATAATCAATGTTTTGTTTAAGATACAATTCAACTTTTTTCATGGCATGATGAAAAGATGCTTTTAGTGCTCCTTTTGAAACTTCTAGTATTGCAGATATATCTTCGTAAGGCATCTCATCATAATATCTCATATTGAATACCAGCTTTTGTTTTTCAGGCAGAAGTTCAATTGCCATAAGTAATTTTAGTTGTGCTTCATCTGCATCGAAATAGGGATCGGACTTCAATTTCTGCTCCAGGTCTAAATTTTTGTTATCAAAATTTTGATGTAGTGTTTTATTCCTTTTATTTAAAAATGTAATGGCCTCATTAGAGGCAATCCTATAAAGCCAAGTATATAATTTACTTTGAGACTTGAATGATTTAATATGCTTGAAGACCTTAATAAAAGTATTTTGAACGACGTCATCTGCATCTTCATGGAAATGGACAATCCTTCTGATATGCCAATACAGTCTTTCCTGGTATTGGACAACGAGCATTTCAAATCCTTTGTCAAAGCTCTTATCAATAGAAATTAGCTCTAGTATTTTATGATCTTCTGAATCATTCAAAGTTCTCTCGATTTGGTATATAAGACTCTGTTTATATTTATAAGTTTAATTTAAGCTAAAAAAAACTTCATCATATTATGATTGGCACAGCGATTTCAAAGTTTATACTAAAGGTTTGGGGATGGAAGATCATTGGTAATTATCCCTATGAAATACCAAAGAAGATTTTTGTTGTTGCTCCACATACTTCTAATTGGGACTTTCCAGTGGGTCTTTTATTAAGATCTGCTGTAAATGATCATATTAAATTTGTTGGTAAAAAGTCTTTATTTAAGCCACCACTAGGTTGGATTATGTATTATTTAGGAGGTATACCAGTAGATCGTACAGAAAGAAATAGCTTCGTTCAATCGGTAGTGGAGCTTTTTAATACAAGAGAACGTCTGGCGATATCTCTTGCTCCAGAAGGTACCAGGAAAAAAGTAGGAAAATTTAAAACAGGTTACTACTTTATATCTGTACAGTCAGGTGTACCGATAATTCCTACCGTTTTCAATTGGAAGGATAAAGAAATAGTTTTTATGGATCCTATTCATTTAAGAGGTGATGGAGAATCGGAAATGGAAGAAATAGAAAACTTATTTAAAATATATGTCGGACGCAATCCGGAAAACAGCTTTAAATAGCTTTGGCTTTTCTCTTTAAATTATATTGAGGCAGAAAAATCAGGAAGAACAAACCAAATAGAATATTACAAAATATCTGAATTGCAAAAAACATAATGTTTGAAAAAGAAAAGGCATCAAACTTATCTATCCCATAGATAATCAATGCCTGACTCACCAACCATTGGTAGCTGCCAATACCACCTGGAGAAGGTAGGACTATACCTAATGATCCAAAGATAAAAATGACCAAGCCGGCCACAGGAGACAATCCTTGTGTTGGCTCAAAGGCAAAGAAACACAAGTAGGTCATCAGGTAATAGAGTAACCATATACCAACGGAATTAAAAATCAAAAATGGTATATTTTTAACCTTGCCTATTGAAAGCAAACCATCCTTGAAACCTTTTAGGATTAGTCTTAATTTATTGATAAATGCATTTTCAATATTATCTGATTTGATCAACATATTGACAATGTAAAGCCCAATAATGCCTATGATAACTACAACAAATAAAATTATAAATATGCTTTGCTCAGGCATCTGAAAATGTTCAGCAAAGTAATTTTTGAAGGTGTTAAAAGACAATAGGAATCCAAGACCAATAACAATAAGCAAAGAAAGAAGATCAAGAATCCTATCAACCACTACTGTTCCAAATGTTTTTGAAACAGGGATGTTTTCATATTTTGAAAGAGTGCCTGCCCTAACAACTTCACCTATTCTTGGAAATGCAAGATTGGCGAGGTATGCAATCATTATTGTTCCCAATGAATTGATGATCGACGGCTTATAATTCAATGGAGCTAAAAGTTGATTCCATCTAAAAGCTCTTAATAAGTTGCTTAACATGAACAGAATACAGATTACAATGATCCATGTGATCTTTACGGATTTAAAGTCAGTAATAATCCGATCAAACAAAGAACATTCTGCAGCAGGAATATTTTTGAAAGCACATTCCTTTTGGTAGGCTACATCTAAGTTGTTGTACAATAGATACAATAGACTGAACCCAATCAGAAAGAAAACGATAAGTTGAATAACTGACTTTAGCTTTGGATTCAAAATTAGGAGATTAGATTGTTTTCGTCTGGGAAGACTGTAATGGCTTTATATTTCTTAGCGTCATCAATTTGCATAAATGCATAGGATATAATAATCACAATGTCTCCTACTTCACACTTTCTGGCTGCTGTACCATTTAAGCAAATGACACCTGACTTTCTTTCACCAGGAATGATATAGGTTTCGAGACGTTTCCCATCGCTATTGTTACCGATCTGCACCTTTTCTCCTTCTAAGAGATTGGCTTGTTCCATCAACTCTTCATCTATGGTGATAGATCTTACATAGTTCAAATTAGCTTGAGTAATTGTAGCTCTATGAATTTTTGATTTGTGTACCTGAATTAACATGGGCTCAAAAATAATTAAAGATAACTTTAGAAAGGATTTAGCAAGCTTTAGTTGTAAAAATAATTAGAACTTATCTTCTCCTTTCAATATCATATTATCTATCAATCTTACATTTCCAACCCAAACGGCCGTGCAAGCAACAATGACTTTGTGTTTCTTAATATTACTTACAGTCTTAAAACTATAAGCATCAACAATATCAAAGTATTCTGGTTTGAATTCTTTAAGTGAAAGCATTTCTATGGCTTTTTGCTCGATTTCCTTTACACTCAATTGTTTTAAATGTTCTTTGGCAAAGTTAAGCGCCTGATAAATTATATTTGATTTTTTTCTGTGCTTTGGAGCAAGTCTTAGATTTCTTGAACTCATGGCTAATCCATCTCTTTCTCTTTTAGTTGGGCAAACGTGTAATTTAACCGGTAATGATTTTTGATTGATCAAATAAGCAATAATTGAAAATTGTTGAAAATCTTTTTGACCCATATAGATGGAGTCAGGTTTGATTATTTTTAGAAAACGATGAATTACCTGGACAACACCTTCGAAGTGACCTGGACGATTAGGTCCTTCCATGCTTTGGATCAAATGGTCAATATTTAGTTTGACTTTAGTATTCTTTCCGTTTGGATAGATTTGATTAACGGATGGAGCAAAAAGGTAATCGCAATAATCTTTAATCAAAGTTTTATCTTTTGCCAAATCCCTGGGATATTTAACCAAGTCTTCTTTTTGATTAAATTGTTTGGGATTTACAAAGATGCTTACGATGACAATATCATTGTTTGCTCTACACGCTTTAATTAAGCTCAAATGACCCTCATGTAAAGCCCCCATCGTTGGGATAAATCCAATATTTAGCTTCTTTTTCCGTTCAATTCCTAAATATTTCTCAAGAGTGGTTGTCCTTTTTATCGTTTTCATATTTTGGGCAATGTTTATAGAATTATGGGCTTAAGTTAAACCACTTTTTTATAATAGCCATAGCTTTTTTGTCTTGAGGGCTATAGTCTTTCTGAATATTGATTTTTTCCACCAAATGTTGAGGGTACCATTTCCACAAGAATCCTCCATGCCAATAAGGTTCATTCCAAAAGCAAGTATATAGTGCTTCCAAAGCATTGGCTTGAGCAAGTTCGCTGATAGCTATGTTTTTAATATTATCTTCAATTATCCAATGCTGGAATGCTGTTCCAACCACTGAATGATAACCATATTCAGTAAACAATAAAGGTTTGCCTTTTTTAATCGAAAATCTCATTAGTTGTTTTTGAATTGCTGACCAAGATGTGATCAGGTCCTCAATTTTTGGATTTTCAGATGAATTTATTGGAAAGTATGATGATATAGAAATATAATCACATAGCGACCACCATTCAAATTTCAGATACTGATCCCAGTTTGCCGAATAAATAATTTTTCCTTGAAAATTATTCCTGCAATACTTCAAAAGTTCTTCCCAAAAAACTGGCCTCTTTAATTGTGATGCACTGAGTTCAGTGCCTACACAAAACATATCAACATTTTCAGTTATAGCGATATCAAGGTAAAAATCTATAAAATTTAGATATTCTGATTCCCAATTCTTCCAATCTGAATTGTTGTTGAAATCAATTTCTCCGGGCCAGGAATTTCTAACATATAGTTGCGGTTTAATGAGAACGCTAATGCCTAATTTTTGTGCTTGTTGGATGGTATGTCTAATGCCATTTGCCGTTAATGCTTTCCAATTTTGGAAACGATCTAAATCAATACTAAAATTTGGGGCTTGACAATAGGCAAAGGGAACAAGTGAAATCCAATTGACACCAAGAGTTTTCAATTCTACAAAATCATGATAACAGGTCGTATCGGGCCCTAGAACGTATGTGATGCCTTTAAGGAGATGCTTTTCTTTTTGTGCGAAGACACTAAGAAAACAAAGAATAAAGAAGAATATGACAAAAAGCTTACGAATTGGGAATATGATTTATCTAATGCGCCAAGGTAAATACAAATTTTATTAAAGCTTAATAAATATTTACAACAATTTGCAGTTTTCTTTAGATAAGGATATTCAATTGTGGAGGTCTGGAGAAATATATTATCTTGAAGTTTACAACAGGTCTCTAATTCTCATTTACATTGGTTATTGTTGTGATTTGAAAATCAAAAATTCATTATCATCTTATTATGAGCTTAAGAAATTTATATATAGCGGCAACGAGCCAGCATGTTGGAAAAACAACATCAACACTGGGATTGGCAGCAAGTTTCAAGAAGGCGGGTATCAATATTGGGTATTGCAAACCCGTAGGCCAGATGCATGTAGAAATAAAAAACAGTGTTGTTGATAAGGATGCAGTATTATTTGCTGATTTGTTAAAACTTGATATTTGTCCAGAGGTTCATAGTCCTGTTATATTGGGGAAAGGTTCAACAAGCTTATATCTTGATAATCCAGAATCATATGATCTAGAATCAAAAATAATTCATGCCAATAAACTATTGTCTGAACAACATGACGGAACCATCTTTGAAGGAACCGGTCATCCAGGAGTAGGAAGTGTTGCTGACATTTCTAATGCAAGAGTTGCTAAGATGTTGGATGCTAAAGTTGTGATGATTGTAGAAGGAGGAATTGGAAGTGCAATTGATAAGCTCAACATGTCACTTTCATTATTTAGAGAACTGGATGTTCCTATTATGGGTGTAATAATAAATAAGGTAATACCTGAGAAAAGAGAAATTGTAGAAAAGTATGTAGGCAAATGGCTTGTAAAGAAAAATCTTAAGCTATTGGGTGTGGTACCCTATGACAATATGTTGGCCTATCCTCTCATTTGGACGATATCTAAGGCTATTGAAGGTGATTTTGAGCACTTTAAAGAAAAGGGATTTAATAAGGTTGCCAATATACTAGCAGGTTCTGTAGTAGATAAAGATCAATTGCTTAAGTCAACCGATAATTTGCTTGTCGTAAGTTCAAGAGTATTAGATGAGTCTATTCAAACCATTAGAAGTCATTCTTATGAAGATATGGAGGAGTCCCCTTTGAGTGGAATAATTGTAACAGGCGAGGGAGAAATCTCGGAAGATTCGTTGGAATATATAAATCAATTCAACTTGCCTGTAGTTAGGACTGAATTAGATACTTATGGCGTTGTTATTAAAATAAGTAAACTAGAGGTAAAGATCAATCGACGAACGCCATGGAAAATTGCAAAAGCTATTGAGTTGATCCAGGAAAATGTCAATATTCCGTACATGATAGATCAACTCAAAGACTAAATATTATCATAATACGATAACACCATCAGCCATAAATTTTAATTCTTCTGCTGGTTCGGTGATTTGCATAATTTCTTCTTTTGACTTTCCTTCATCTTCAGCATAGTGTCGGAGTTCATCAACAGATGTTACTTCTCTGTAGGCAACACCTTCAATAATTACTTCTTTGCCAGCAATATCAAGAGGCATAAAAAATGCATAGTCTTTAAACTTTACAAATACTGAAGGATCGGTTTGACCTTGTGCACTAACGAGGTTCATCCAGCATCCTTTGGCTTGGCAAACAGATTCAACGGTTGCCTTAACCTTTGTTCTAACAGAATCCTGAGAGGAGACCATTTCAATCAACTGACTGAATTCAATGGCATTATCAGCAGTTATAACTTTACCGAATTTTTCTCCTGGAGACGATTCTTTCTGAGCTTGTTTACAAGAAAATACTGTTACCAGTGATAATAATCCAAGAATAAGAAATGATTTCATTTGAATCAATATTTAAACAATTTTGAAAGTAAATACGAATATACATAAAGGTCAAACATTTTGATGATTTGATTGATTAATTTAAGCATTTGAGCATTTTTTTAGGCACGAAGTAAAAGAGTTGAAATTGCTTTTAAAAGAACGTTGCATGAAAAAATATAAAAGTATATATTTGCACCCCTTTTTAAATCGAATTATAACTAAGGATTTAATGAAACAGTACGAAATTACATTCATCATCGATCCCGTGCTGCCAGGTGATGAAATTAAAACGGCAGGAAAAGCTTACGAGAAGCTTTTAGAAAATGAAGGTTGTTCTTTGGTTCACGTTGATGAGATGGGCCTAAAGCAACTTGCATATCCTATTAACAAAAGAAATTCTGGCGTATATAAAGCCATCGAGTTTCAGACTGAATCAGGTTCAGTTATTTCTAAATTGGAATTGGCTTTAAGAAGAGATGAGCGAATCATGCGATTTCTTACAGTTAAACTTGATAAATATGGTATCAAGTATAACGATGATAAGAGAAATGGTAAGATTGGAAATAAATCTCGAAAATCTGATGGAAAATCTGAGTCTGAAGGTGAATTTCAGGTTAAGGATGATTTGACATTGATTGAAGGCGTCGGTCCTAAAATTGCTAATCTTTTGGTAGTTGGGGGATTAAAGTCTTACAAAAGTGTTGCTGGTGCATCACAAGAAGATATCAAAGCGATTCTTTCAAAAGGCGGATCTGCTTATGCATTGCATGATCCATCAACCTGGACTCAGCAAGCAAAATTGGCTGCAGATGGTAAATGGGCAGAATTAAATGCTTTGAAAGAAAAATTAATTGGTGGAGTAAACGCTTCTTCTGAGGAAGAATAAAAATTAAAGCAATGGCATCAAGAGACGACATAAAGTTTTTAAGCAATCCAAATATTGGAAAAGATAAAAAGAAGTACTGTAGATTTAAGAAATTCGGCATTCGACACATCGATTACAGAGATGCAGATTTTCTACTTCAATTTGTTAACGAACAGGGTAAACTTTTACCTAGGAGAATAACTGGTAACTCACTAAAGTATCAAAAGAAAGTCGCAATAGCTATAAAAAGAGCTAGACATCTTGCAATGATGCCCTATGTTGCCGATTTATTAAAATAAGAAGCTAATAAGGTCATGGATATAATATTATTACAATCTATAAGTACACTTGGTGACAAACATGATGTAGTAGCTGTTAAGCCAGGCTATGGCAGAAACTATTTGATACCAAAAGGATTTGCAGTAATTGCAAATGCAACCAATCGTGCAAAACTTGATAAATTGATCGAGGAGGAGCATTCAAAAGAGAATGCACGTATTGATGAATACAAAGAATTGGCAGAACAGATTAATGGTTCAACTATTCAGATTGGTGTTAAATCTGGAACGTCAGGTAAGATATTTGGTAAGGTGACTAATGTACAAGTACTTAGTGCACTAAAAGATAAATTTGGTATCGAACTTGAGCGTAAGAAAATTCATCTTAGCGAGGAGCCTAAGGAAATAGGAACTTATCCAGTAACTATAAAATTTCACGATGAAGTTTCTGTAGATATCAGTATAGAGTTAATTAAAGAATAATCGAATTATCGATTATTCTTTAAGTGCTCTTCTCAATATTTTTCCAACATTTGTTTTAGGTAATTCTTTTTTGAATTCAACTTCTTTTGGGATTTTGTATCCTGTTAGATTTTGTCTGCAATGTGTTATCAATTCCTCTTCTGTTAGACTCTTGTCTCTTTTGACCACGAAGATTTTAACACATTCTCCAGATTTATCACTAGGGATACCAATGGCTGCACATTCAAGAACCTTTGGGTGAAGGCATACCACTTCTTCTATTTCGTTTGGATACACATTGAATCCTGAAACAAGGATCATGTCTTTTTTTCTGTCCACTATTGTTAGATAGCCATCTTCACTTAGGAATCCGATATCTCCTGTGTTTAGCCAACCATCGGAAGTTAACGTTTGTGCGGTTTCTTTGGGTTTATTATAATAGCCTTTCATTACCTGAGGTCCTCTTACCTGGATTTCACCAATTCCTTTTAGTTCGAGGCTATTTCCGCTTTCATCTACAATTCTCACTTCAGTAGAGGGAACAGGAATACCAACGGTCCCCAATCTCGAAGCATTTTTAGGATTTGAGCTTACTACTGGAGATGCCTCAGTCATTCCATATCCTTCTGATATGATTTTACCAGTGAGCTCTTCCCATTTCAAAGCAACACTTTTTTGAAGTGCTGTTCCTCCTGCTGCCACAAATTGCAAATAATTCCAGTTTGACTTTCTGAAGTCATCATCATTAAGCAACGCATTGTATAAAGTATTCACACCAGTCATTCCGGTGATTTGATATCGATCAAATTCTTTAATTACAGTTTTAAGTTTTTTCGGGTTTATTACCAAAACGGACAATGCACCCAGATCCATTGCGGTCAAACAGTTAACCGTAAAGGCAAAAATATGATACATTGGTAACGGTGCTAATATAATCTGGTCGTCTCCATCGGTAAGATAGGGTTTGATGAAGGTTTTGATCTGCATCATATTGGCAACTAGATTCTTGTTGGTTAACATAGCACCTTTGCTGATTCCAGTTGTTCCGCCGGTATATTGAAGGACTACAACGTTTTCAGGGTCATTTGGGAATTCAGAATTTATTTTGAAGTTTTTACCTTGTTTAATGGCGTCATTGAATGTAACGGTATTGTCAAGATTAAACTTGGGCACCATTCTTTTTACATTTCGAATTGCAAAATTTACCAATGGGCCTTTTATCATTCCCAGCATATCACCAACTTCAGTTGTAATAACAACTTTTATATTGGTTTTATCTATTACTTTTTCCAGGTTAGATGCGAAGTTTTCTAAAATTAAGATACCCTTCACTTCACTATCAATAAATTGATGCTCCATTTCTCTAGGTGTGTACAGGGGATTGGTGTTGACGACAATTAATCCAGCTTTGAGTACTCCAAAAATGGCAACGGGATACTGTAAAACGTTGGGCATCATTAAAGCAAATTTGTCTCCAGCTTGTAATCCTCTGCTTTGTAGGTAGGCTCCTAGTTGGGTGCTAAGTTGATCAAGCTCTTTATATGTAATTTCTTTGCCCATTAATGAAAAGGCAGGTTTTGAGCTATACTTTTCACATGTTTCCTGCATGTAAGCTAAAATACTTGGGTATTTAGTAGGGTCTATGTTGGCAGGAATACCCGTTGGGTAATTATCCAGCCAGGGTTTTAATGATGTCATTTCAATTATCTGTTTCGTAATAGGGAAAATACAATTTTTAACAAATAAACTATGTGGAAGCTTTAGAATAAAATCATTATTAATTTCCTTAAGTAGGAAAAATTTACAAATTTTCTAATAATTAATTGTAAGACAAGCTGTTAAGTGTGAATATTTTTTAGAAAAATTGAAAATAAGCTCTTTTTTCATTGAAGAATTATAATATCTTTGCGCTCCAATTATTTTTAACCCTGTTTTACATAAGTGTAGAACATACAAACCTGATTCGTTATGTCTGACAATAAGAATCTTGAAAAAGACAAAAAAAATGAAGACGACAACAACGAAGAAATTACTTCTACTGTTGTTGCAAAAGATCAAGATAATGATCACTCACCTGAAAAGGTAGATATTGAGATGGAAGATGAAGCAACTCTTCTCGCATCTACGCCACATGACGACTTTGATTGGTCGATTGGTAACAAACACAAATTAAAATATTCTGAAAAAGAGATAACTGACTATCTTAAAGACTACGAGCAGTCACTTAATAGTATCTCAGAATTCGAATTGGTAAGAGGAACTGTTTCTTCAATTAATGATGGAAGTGTTCTTTTAGATATCAATTACAAATCAGATGGTCTTGTTCCTTTAACGGAATTTAGAGATAATCCAGATTTAAAAGTTGGTGATACTGTAGAGGTTTATATAGAAGCAAAAGAAGACGATAGAGGTCAATTACAACTTTCAAGAAGAAAGGCTAAATTGATCAAGGCATGGGAAAACATCGTTGATTCTTATGATAACGGTACTATCATAAAAGGTACTGTTGTCAGTAAAACCAAAGGTGGATTGATTGCAGATGTAGGCGGATTGGAGACATTCCTTCCTGGATCTCAAATTGATATTAAGCCAATCATTGATTACGATTCGTATGTTGGTAAGACAATGGAATTTAAGGTTGTGAAGATTAATGAGGTTATCAAAAATGCTGTTGTATCTCACAAAGCATTAATCGAAAGTGATCTTGCAGAACAAAGAGAATCTATAATCGCAGGCCTTGAAAAAGGACAGGTTCTTGAAGGATTGGTTAAAAATATAACAGACTTTGGTGCCTTTATGGATCTTGGTGGTGTTGATGGTCTCCTTTATATCACAGATATTTCATGGGGAAGAATAAATCATCCTAACGAGGTATTAGAATTGAATCAAAAGCTTAATGTTGTTGTATTAGATTTTGATGAAGACAAGAAAAGAATCTCTCTTGGTCTGAAACAACTTCAACCGCATCCATGGGAAGTTTTAGAAAATGAGATTATTGAAGGATCTACAATTAAAGGTAAGATCGTGAATATTGAGGATTACGGTGCTTTTTTAGAGATTATTCCTGGAGTTGAAGGATTGATACACGTTTCAGAGGTTTCATGGAGCAATCAACCTGTTAACGCAAGAGAATATTTCTTTTTAGGTCAAGAGTTTGATGCTAAGGTTGTAACTATTGATAGAGATGAAAGAAAGATGTCCTTAAGTATCAAGCAACTTCTTGATGATCCTTGGGCTAAAGTTGTTGAAGAATACCCAGTAGAATCTAAGCATATAGGTAAAGTTAAAAACCTTACTCCTTATGGTGTTTTTGTTGAGTTGAAAGAAGGAATTGGAGGAATGGTACATATCTCTGATCTTTCATGGACAAAGAGATATTCTCATCCTTCTGAATTTACTAAAGTAGGCCAGGATATTGATGTGGTTATTCTTGAAGTTGATTCTGATAGCAGAAAACTTTCTCTTGGACATAAGCAATTGGAAGAAAACCCTTGGGATACTTTTGAAAATGTGTTCCCTGTTGGTTCGTTCCATGAAGCTACTGTTGTTAAGAAAGAGGACAGGGGTGCTATAGTACAATTGCCTTATGGCTTAGAAGCTTTTGCTCCTATTAAGCATATTAAGAAGGAAGATGGAAATCTTGCAGAAGTCGATGAGACAATAACTGTAAAAGTTATAGAGTTCAACCGAGATGACAAGCGAATAATCGTTTCACACTTAAGATATCTTGAGGATATTAAGAGAGAAGCAGAAGGTGAAGTGGTTAAGGAGAAGCAAAAGCAAAAAACTCAAACCAGAGATAAAATTAAAAAAGCTAACTCGAAGGGAGAAGGTACGACGCTTGGAGATTTAGGTGTATTTTCTAAATTGAAAGAGGCCTTTACTGAGCCAGCTGCCAAAAAGGGAGCACCTGCCAAAAAGGAATCTGCTGTTGAAAAGGAAGCATCTACAAAGAAAGAAGCACCTGCCAAAAAGGAATCTGCTGCCAAAAAGGGAGCACCTACAAAGAAAGAAGCACCTGCCAAAAAGGAAGCATCTACAAAGAAAGAAGCACCTGCCAAAAAGGAATCTGTTGTTGAAAAGGGAGCACCTACAAAGAAAGAGGCACCTGTCAAAAAGGAAGCTGTTGTTACAAAGAAGAAGGAGGCTTCTAAAGCTAAAACAAGCAAGAAATCTACAGGAGATGATCTTAAAAAGATTGAAGGTATCGGTCCTAAAATAGCGGAGCATCTTACTAATGGAGGAATTGCCACCTTTAAAGATTTAGCTAGTGCAGATAAATCTAAATTGGATGAGATACTTACAAATGCTGGTCCAAGATACAAGATGCATGACCCTACTACTTGGCCTCAACAAGCGGCAATTGCTGCTGAAGGAGACTGGGATAAATTGAAAGAATTGCAGGATCAGTTAAATGGTGGAAAAGCGTAATTCGCCATCCAATGAGCATATAATGAAATGCCTAAGCACTAATGCTTGGGCATTTTTTTTAAACAGTTTTGAATAATTTCTATTTAATTGGGATAACATTAATATTGTAAAAAAAATGTAATTGAAAAAGGCAACAGTCATAGGTTCAGGAATAGCAGGTATGAGTTGTGCTGCAGTATTGGCTTCCAGTGGTTTTGATGTTTCAGTTTTTGAGAAGAATGACAAGGCTGGGGGTAGGCTAAACTATTTTGATGCAGAAGGCTTTAGATTTGAAATGGGTCCTAGTTGGTATTGGATGCCACAAATCTTTGAAAACTTTTACAACAGATTTGGAAAAACAAGTTCAGATTTTTATGACTTAATTCGTCTTGATCCATCTTACAAAGTTATTTTTTCCAATAATGAGCATATAGATATACCAGCAAATTTTAATGCTTTGGTTGAGCTTTTTGAAGAGATAGAAGCTGGTTCGGGAGAAAAACTTAGACGATTTATTGACCATGCAGAAATTAAATACCATATAGGCATGGACGAGTTTGTTTGGAAACCAGGGCGTTCAATATTTGAATTTACGAATTTAAAGGTTTTAAAAAACGCATTTAAGCTCCAACTTTTTCGGTCAATTTCTAGGGAAATAAAGAAAGTAGTTAAAGACGAAAGATTAAGACAAATACTGGAGTTCCCTGTTTTGTTTTTGGGTGCCACCCCAAATGATACACCGGCTTTGTATAGTTTGATGAATTATGCAGATCTCAAGTTGGGTACTTGGTATCCTCAAGGAGGTATGTATAAGATTGTAGAAGCCTTTAGAAAGATAGCAGAAAATCAAGGTGTTAATTTTGAATATAATTCTGAAGTAAATGCCTTTGATTATGACGGAAAAAACATTAAAAGTATCTCTGTTGGAAATCTGAAGCTGCCTACAAATGTAGTTATTGCAAATGCTGATTATCATCATGTAGATCAAAAGATATTGGAAAAGCAGTATCAGCATTATGATCAAAACTATTGGGATAGCAGAAAAATGGCTCCATCAAGTGTGCTTATGTTTGTGGGTTTATCGGAAAGAGTCCCTGAGTTAGAGCATCATAATTTATTTTTTGATGCAAATTTTAACAAACATGCGCATGAGATTTATAAATCACCTCAATGGCCGTCAGATCCTTTGTTTTATGTATGTATGCCTTCTAAAACAGACCATACAGTTGCTCCCGATGGAATGGAGAATTTGTTTGTTTTAATGCCTGTTGCGCCCGATTTGGATGACTCGAGACGAGAAGTAATTGAAAATTATTATAAAGTTATCATTGAGCGAATTGAGGCATTTACAAAAAGAGATATATCCAAAAGTGTAGTGTTCAAAAAGTTTTTTAGTGTAAGAGATTTCAAGTCGATGTATAATTCATTTAAAGGGAATGCATATGGATTGGCAAATACTCTGATGCAAACAGCAATTTTGAAACCTTCAATTAAGAATAAAAATTTAAAAAATTTGTATTATACAGGACAATTGACTGTGCCTGGTCCGGGATTACCACCATCAATTATTTCAGGTCAGTTGGTTGGACAAGAAATTATTCAAAGATTTAGATAATGTTAGACTTATATAATTCCGTATGTCGAGAATGTAGCAGTGTCATCACACAACGTTATAGCACTTCTTTTTCTTTGGGCATTAGATTGTTTTCTAAGAAATTTCGTAGACCTATATATTCAATATATGGATTTGTAAGATTTGCAGATGAAATTGTGGATACATTTCATGATTATGACAGAACTTCATTGCTTGAAGAATTTAGAAAGGACACTAAATTAGCAATTGACCAAAGAATCAGTTTGAATCCAGTTTTGCATGCCTTTCAGGATGTAGTAAATGAGTATGGTATTGATTACCATTTGATTGACGCATTTTTAGATTCTATGAAAATGGATTTAAGTGATGTTACTTATAACAGAGAATTGTATGAAAAGTATATCTATGGTTCTGCTGAGGTAGTAGGTTTGATGTGTCTTAAGGTCTTTTTAAAAGATAGTAATGTGGAATACGAAGCTTTGAAGCCTTATGCTATGGCATTAGGATCGGCTTTTCAAAAAATAAACTTTCTACGTGATTTAAAAGATGACTATTATAACAAGGGGAGAACCTATTTTCCCGGAGTGAAGGTCGAAAATTTTACGGATGAAGAAAAAAAAGAGATTGAGCAAGATATTCTTGTAGACTTTCAGAAGGGACTTTCAGGTATTCGTATGTTACCAAGAGGTTCAAAGTTTGGTGTATATATTGCTTATATATTTTACTTCCAGTTGTTTAAGAAAATAAGGGGTTTAAGTTTTGAAAAAATCCTATCAGAAAGGGTAAGAATACGAAACAGGAGAAAGGCTTATTTACTTGCCAAATATTCCATTAAGCATTCGCTTAATATGATTTAAAAATTTATTTAAAAAAAAATTAATATTTATTGCATCTGTTATACAAACTTGTATATCTTTGCGCTCCCTTATAAAACATATGTATGTTGTATAGGGGAAAAAGTTTATTGACATAGTTGGTAGGTAAGAAAAAGAAAACGATAGAAGTTTCAGGACTAGGATCAAAGATTTAGAAGATAAATACTATGGAGAGTTTGATCCTGGCTCAGGATGAACGCTAGCGGGAGGCTTAATACATGCAAGTCGCGGGGTAACGATGGACTTCGGTTCAGTCGACG
>JAJCYH010000016.1 GCA_029262995.1 Saprospiraceae bacterium
TCATTATGAATATGAAAATACTTGTGGTTGTATAGTTGAAGAAACGGTCATGTTAAATTTTAGCAGCAACCCTGTTCCTGCGCAACATTCTTATATGGTATGCAGTGAAGAGCTAAGCATAGAATTGTTGGGAGAGTTAATAGTTTTAGATCGAGAATACAATCAAGAGTTTATTGTTTTTCCAGAAGCCTCAGCGGGTTATGATTCGAATGGACTGCGGTGTGACAGTACAATATTACTTACGATAGAGGTTTTAGAGACTAAGGAGAGTTATATTGAAGAACAAATATGTGATGGTTCGGATTATATGGGGTACATTGAAGATGGCGTATATACAGATGTATTTATTGGCGCATCGGGATGTGATTCCATACGGACATTAGTCTTAGAAGTTGTTCCTGAGAAGGAAACGATTATTGAAGCAGTTATATGTGAAGGAGAAATGTATAATGGCTATTCGGTAGCAGGCACTTATGTTGATCTTTTAAGATCAACGGAGGGCTGTGATTCGGTTGTTTATTTGAAATTGACTGTTCTTGATACAACGATACAAAACGAATACATTAGCATCTGTCCTGGGGAATCGTATATGGGCTATATGGAAATGGGAACATACATTGAGAAACTTACCAATCAAAATGGCTGTGATTCTACGGTTCAGATAAACTTAACAATTTTGGAACAGGATCATGAGGATTGTCAAGTGAGTGCTTTAGAGGACTTGAACCCCGATGATATTGAGATTTTTCCTAACCCAACTACTGGTATTATTTATTTTAAAGCATACAAAAACCTAATTGACCTAAGCTTTGAGCTGATCGGCATTAATGGAGAGAAGGTATTAAAATTACAACGATTTGAAACACGGCAAATTGATTTGAAATCGATTGACAGTGGTTTATATCTTTTAATTATAAGAGATAGCAGGTCTAAGACTATTGTCAAAAAGCTTGTGATAGAGTAAGATTACAATTAACAGAGCCCTAAGTTCACGATAGATAAAATAGGGACTGAAAGTTGACATTGGAGTATTATGTCTTCAATTATCCATTGTCCATTCTCCATCGTGCATTGTCCATTCTTAATTATATTAACCGTTGATTATAAGTACAATAGGGCGTAAATTAGAAGATATAAATAACTTGGTATTGATATTGATACTATTAATGCTACTAAACTCCTACTGCTAGGAGTCGATTAAATTTTTATAATAAAATTCAAATTGCCTATGTCTTCTGAATCACCCAGCACGATGATAACCCACAACTTTATAGCCGGAAAATTTACCGACGATCACAATAAAACAATGGAAGTCTTGAGCCCCTTAAATGGCCAAGTCATCTCAAATGTCGTATTGTCTAACCGTCAGCAATTAGATGAAGCTGTAAAAGCAGCAAAGAACGCCCAAGTTAGCTGGTCTGATTTTACGCTTAAAGAAAGAGTGCAAGTATTTTTCAGATTCAGGAGCCTTTTGGAAAAGAATATCGACGAACTTACTGATATGGTTGTTCTGGAAAATGGAAAGATAGATTCTGAGGCTAGAGCTGAAGTCATGAAAGGAATAGAACTTTGTGAGTTCGCTTGTTCTTTACCACAATTGATCAATGACGAAATTCAGGAAGTCTCCAAAGGTGTAGAATGTAGAACAACACATGTTCCTGTAGGGGTTGTTGCTTCAATCACACCTTTTAACTTTCCTCATATGGTCCCTTTATGGACTATACCTAATGCAATTGCATTGGGGAATTGTATGATTCTTAAGCCTTCTGAGCAAACTCCACTTAGTGCTGCTCGAATTGGTGAATTATTGACCGAGGCTGGATTGCCAGATGGTGTATTGAGCATTATTAATGGGGATAAAGAGATCGTAGAAGCCATTTGTGATCACCCAGACATCGATGCAGTATCATTTGTTGGTTCTACACGTGTTGCTAAAATTGTATATCAAAGAGCTACATTTAACCTTAAAAGATGTATTGCTTTAGGAGGGGCTAAAAACCATTTGATTGTCTTGCCTGATGCTCATGTAGAAATGGCAGCAACCAATATAGCTGCTTCCATGTCTGGCTGTGCAGGTCAACGATGTATGGCTGCTTCAGCTATGGTAGCTGTAGGAAAAGTAGACCATATTATTGAAGAGCTTTGTAGAGAAGTAAAAAAAATTAAGCCAGGAGACAATCTAGGCTCAGTTATATCTGCTTCCGCTAAAGAAAGAATTGAGAGATATATAGATGAAGCTGAAGCAGCTGGTGCGAAAGTACTTGTAGATGGCAGAAAAGTTATCATACCAGGAAGAGAAGGTGGTTTTTATGTGGGGGCAACGATTATTGATTATGTGACGCCAGACATGAATATTGCAAAAGAAGAAGTCTTTGGACCTGTTCTGGCCATTATGCGTACGGATGATCTTGATGAGGCCATACGTATTGAAAACAGTTCAAACTATGGCAATGCTTCTTCAGTGTTTACACAGAACGGAAGTATGGCAGATTACGTAATGGAAAGGGTAAGTTCCGGAATGGTTGGTGTTAATATTGGGGTACCAGTACCAAGAGAACCCTTTTCATTTGGAGGATGGAATGAATCGAAGTTTGGTGTAGCTGATATAACTGGAAAAAGTTCTATACATTTTTGGACAAAATTAAAGAAAAGAACTACTAAGTGGAATCCTGAAGCATGGACCAATTGGATGAGTTAATAAAATAGAAACAGTATGTTAATTAATACTATAGGTGAGGCAGAACAAATTCTGCAGCAAAACCTGGATTATAGTTTCTTTTCCTGGTCTAAGCAAGGTGGATTAAACCCAATCAATGTTCATCGAGCTAATGGAGTATATTTATATGATCGAGGTGCTAAAAGATATCTTGACTTTTCATCTCAATTAATGAATGTCAATATCGGCCACGGAAACGATTCTGTTCGTAATGCGGTCAACGAGCAAATGAAGGAACTGAGTTTTATTTCTCCTGGCTGTGCTACTGAGATCAGAGGAAAGGTAGCTAGAAAATTGGAACAGTTAACGCCAGGGAATTTAACAAAATCCCTGTTCACTCTGGGGGGTGCCGAAGCTATTGATAATTCAATCAAGTTAGCTAGACTTTATACAGGACGGCATAAGATAATTGCCAACTATCGGGCTTACCATGGTGCATCCATAGGTGCTATAGCCACTAGTGGTGATCCAAGAAAATTGTTAGTTGATTCACAACAAGTTCCAAACATCGTACATGTCGAAAACCCATATTTTTATAGATGTCCTTGGTATTCTTCAAGCATAGAAGAATGTGGACAGCGCGCAATTGACAACCTGGATATGGTATTAAAATATGAAGGACCAGAAAATGTGGCCGCTATTCTAATGGAAGGTGAATCTGGTACTTCGGGATGTATTAAGTATCCACCATTTTATTTACGTAAGGTAAAGGACTTGTGTGAAAAATACGGAATTTTATTTATTTCAGATGAGATAATGAGTGGATTTGGGCGTACTGGAAAATGGTTTGGTGTTAACAACCATGATGTAACCCCTGACATTATGTGTGTTGCGAAAGGATTAACATCTGGATATATTCCATTGGGAGCCATGATTGCAACCAAGGAAATAGCAGACAGTTTTAATGATCGTTACTTACCTCTAGGGTTGACTTATTCAGCACATGCTGTTTCTTGTGCGGCTGCAATGGCTGTTATTGGTGTGTATGAAAATGAGAATTTGATAGAGCGTGTTAGCCAGATGGAGGCTTACATGAACAAACAAGTATCTAAGTTAATGGATAAACATCCATGTATAGGCGACTGGAGAAATACTGGACTACTTGGTTGTTTAGAAATTGTTAAGAACAGAGAAACAAAGGAGCCGATGGCGCCATATAATGCCAAACCATCAGAGATGGGAGTAATGTCTAAAGTAGCTGCAAAGATCAGAGAGTTGGGAATGTTTACTTTCGTAAAATGGAATTTCATATTTATTGCACCATCGTTTATTATTACCGAAGAGCAGATTGACGAAGGATTAGATATTATTTCATCAGCATTAAGTATTGCTGACGAAGAATGTAATTAAATAAATTAAGACGTTATAGATTTTGCGAAAAGCCTTGACTTGAATGCGTTAAAACAAACAGAAATCTATGTCAGAGGACATTAAAGAGACGGATCAGGACTTTACGGGCTCATCATTATATAGTGAAGATTTAGCACCTGTTCCAATATCAAAAAGAAGCTGGACTATGTGGGACATGGCAGCCATTTGGGTTGGAATGGCAGTTTGTATTCCTACCTATCTTTTGGCTTCATATATGATGAGGTCTGGATTAAGTTGGTTGGAAGCACTGCTCATCATTCTATTGGGAAATATTATAATTACAGTACCCATGATATTAAATGGGCATGCAGGTGTTAAGTATGGACTTCCTTTTCCTGTTCTTGGAAGAGCTTCATTTGGAATAAGGGGAATTCATATCGCTGCTGTAGTAAGGGGCATAGTGGCTTGTGGTTGGTTTGGTATTCAGACATGGATTGGAGGTCTTGCATTTTATGCTATTTGGAATGCCTTGATGGGGAGTGAAACTTCTGTAGGCCTAGATGTTGGGAAATTTATGGGCTTTGGGTTGTTCTGGTTACTAAATGTCTTTTTTATCTGGCAGGGGACTGAAAGTATCAAATGGCTAGAAAAATTTGCTGCTCCTATTTTGATAGGTATAGGATTACTTTTGATTTTTTGGGGAGCGCAGACAGCTGGAGGATTTTCTATTGTGTTAAAGCAGAGTGATCAACTCGCAAGAGCAGGAGCGGTTATATCTAAGGGTCAAGATGATACATACTATCTTAATCTAAATGCAATTAAGGATAAGTCAGGAAAAAATAAAGCAAGTGACTATAAGATTTATTATGAAATAGATGGAGAAGAAAAGGAAACTGAATGGACGAAATTACAAGAGGGTGAAAACAAAATTGCTATAATTGCTATTGATGAGTCCATTAATATTGATAAAATATTAAATAATACGAATTCAATAAGCCTAAGGCTGAAGAATTCAAGAGACGGGAAGAATATTCATTCAAGCATTGTAGCTGCAGTTATTCAGGAAGAAGAAAACGGAGGAATTCTCTCAAGAGTATGGACATATCTTTTATGGTTAACAGCAATGGTTGGCTTTTGGGCAACTATGGCTATTAGCATAGCTGACATCACACGCTATACATCATCTCAGAGGAATCAAATAGTGGGACAATTTATTGGGCTGCCGGGAACAATGGCATTATTTTCCTTTGTAGGTATATTTGTTACCTGTGCTGCGCTTATTAACTTCCAAGATATTTTGATTGCTGGCGATGCACCGTGGGATCCTGTTAGTTTACTAGCCAAATTTGAGAACCCTATTGTGGTTATTATTGCTCAGATATTTATGATTATTGCAACCTTGAGTACGAACATAGCAGCGAATGTAATAGCGCCGGCAAATACATTCAGTAACCTTGCCCCTACTAAAATATCGTTTAGAGCTGGTGGAATTATTGCGGCTGTGATTGGAATTATAATAATGCCATGGTGGCTTTTGGACGAGATAAGTGGATTGTTAATTTTCGTTAGCGGATTTTTAGGACCAGTACTTGGAATATTAATTTGTGATTATTATATCATAAGAGGAAAGGAATATAATTTGGCTTCATTTTTTGATGTAAATGGAGAGTTTTGTTATAAATCGGGATTTAACCTTTCCGCAATGTATGCTTTTGCAATTGGGATTGCGTTGGCATTGATAGGATTGTTTGTTTCAGCCTTAAGTTTTCTATATACGCTATCGTGGTTTACAGGATTTATAGCCGCCTTCATTGTTTATTATATATTAATGAAAAATAATAATAAGTCGATTAGTAATTAATTACTTAACTTAAACTCTTAAAGTTCAACAAATGTCAATACTTGTTAAAAATGGACATATCGTAACAGTTTCTGAAGATTTTGTTGGAGATTTATTAATACGTAATGGAAAAGTTGAAGCGATAGGAACAAATCTTTCTGATTCAGAAGCGGAACGGATAATTGATGCTACGGGTAAATTAGTAATGCCGGGGGGCATAGACCCACATGTGCATTTGGATATGCCTTTTATGGGTACTTTTTCAAGTGATAATTATTCATCAGGAACCTTGGCTGCATTGCATGGGGGAACTACCATGGTCATTGATTTTATATTGCAAACTCAAGGTAAATCCCTAAATGATGCACTAAGGGAATGGAGAGCACGTTCTGATGGAAATGCATTTGGTGACTATTCCTTTCATATGGCGGTTACTGATTTTAATGATGAGACAGCCAAAGAGATTAAGGACATAATTGATAAAGAAGGTATTACCTCTTTTAAAACCTTTATGGCTTACAAAGGTGCCTTAATGATTGACGATGGTCAGATGGTGGGATTGATGAAAGAGGTCAAGAGACATGGTGGAATGGTAACGGTCCATGCAACCAATGGTGATATGATCGACGCATTGATTGCAAAGCACAAATCTGAAGGGAAGCTTTCACCATTGTATCATTATTTATCGCAGCCAGAAGTTACGGAAGCAGAAGCTAGCGGACGGTTTTGTGATATGGCCAATTATACTGGAGTACCAGCCTACATTGTGCATATGACATGTGAAGGTGCTTTAAATGCTGTAAGATCTGCTAGCGTTAGAAACCAAAAAATATTCGTAGAAACCTGTATTCAATACCTGATTTTAGATGCTTCATTATATGAAAAAGATTTTGAAGGTGCCAAGTGGGTGATGTCTCCGCCTTTGCGGCAAAAGAAAGACCAGGAGGCATTATGGGCAGGCATTAATCAAGGTTTAATTCAAATCGTCGGCACAGATCATTGTCCATTCAACTGGTACCAAAAGTTAATGGGTAAAGATGATTTTTCGAAAATTCCTAATGGACATCCTGCAATAGAGCATAGAATGGAGTTGCTATATTCCGAAGGTGTTGCTAAAGGTAAAATAAGCCTGAATAAATATGTAGAATTGTCGTCTACCAATTCGGCAAAGATATTCGGGATGTATCCCCAAAAGGGATGTATTGCTCCGGGATCAGATGCCGATATTATAATATTTGATCCAGAAAAAGAACACATTTTATCCGCTTCCTCTCACCATATGAATGTTGATTATTCTGCTTATGAAGGGTGGAAAGTAAAAGGCAAAACAGAATCTGTAATTCTTAGAGGCGAGATAGCAATTGATAAGGGAGAAGTGAAGGTTGAGAAAGGATATGGACAGT
This sequence comes from Saprospiraceae bacterium, assembly GCA_029262995.1. GTDB lineage: Bacteria > Bacteroidota > Bacteroidia > Chitinophagales > Saprospiraceae > RFSX01. The sequence goes on from JAJCYH010000016.1 coordinate 7,271, forward strand.
TTATTAAAAGGAATAAAATTTCAAAAATCGTTTAGTTAAAAAACATAATAGAATGCCAAGAATAGTTAAATCAGGATTAATTCAAATGAGCCTTCCAATGTCTGAAGGGGATGGCACCATGCAAGAAATTATTGACGCAATGGTCGATAAACATATTCCATATATTGAAGACGCAGGCAAACAAGGGGTTCAGATATTATGCCTTCAGGAAATTTTTAACACACCCTATTTTTGTCCGGGACAAGATTCAAACTGGTATGCCTCTGCAGAAGCTGTTCCAGGACCAACAGTTGATCGTATGGCTGAATATGCAAAGAAGTACAATATGGTGATGATTGTTCCAATCTATGAAAAGGAACAAGCAGGTGTTTTATATAATACAGCGGCAGTGATTGATGCCGATGGAACATATCTTGGGAAGTACAGGAAGAACCATATTCCACACACTTCGGGATTTTGGGAAAAATACTTTTTCAAACCAGGTAATCTTGGCTATCCCGTATTTGAAACTAAATATGCCAAAGTGGGCGTATATATTTGTTATGATAGACACTTTCCGGATGGTGCCAGAATCTTGGGATTAAACGGAGCAGAAATTGTGTACAATCCTTCTGCTACTGTTGCTGGACTTTCACAATACCTATGGCAACTTGAACAACCAGCCCATGCTGCAGCTAACGGATACTTTATGGGTTGCATTAACAGAGTAGGAACGGAAATGCCATGGAATATAGGACGTTTTTATGGCAGCTCTTATTTCGTCGACCCAAGAGGACAAATTTTTGCCCAAGCATCAGAGGATAAAGATGAGCTATTGGTAAGCGATTTCGATCTTGATGTAATAGACGAAGTGAGATCAACATGGCAATTTTATAGAGACCGAAGACCTGAAACTTATGGCAAAATAGTAGAACTATAAATAAGATGAGCGATTTTAAAAAACCCAAAACAAAAGAGGAGTACCTAGAAAACTTTGGACAGATCAAGCCATTAATGAATGCAACAATGGCCTATTATGAGAGTTCACGATGCCTATTCTGCTATGATGCGCCTTGTGTTAAAGCTTGTCCCACAGGCATTGATATTCCGCTGTTTATACGCCAGATTAACAATGGCAATCTTTCTGGAGCTGCAAAGACTATTTATGAACAAAATTATTTTGGAAACACTTGCGGGAAAGTTTGCCCTACAGAAGTATTATGTGAAGGCGCTTGTGTTTACAATGAACAAGATGTCAAACCTATTGAGATTGGTCGATTACAAAACTACGCCACTGAAAAAGCGATAAAGTCGAATTTGAATTTGCCTAAAGGCCAAATAAAAAGAGATGAAAGAGTTGCAGTTATAGGAGCTGGACCAGCAGGTATATCTTGCGCTTGTGAGTTGTCTAAGCTGGGCTATCAAGTTGATGTCTTTGAATCAAAAGAAAAGGCTGGAGGTTTGGCTTTATATGGCACAGCACCATATAAAATCAGGAATGAAGAAATAGAGGATGAAATCAGTTATCTAAAAACACAATTTGGTTTTAAATTGTATACAAACCATGCCATTTCTAATGCTTCTGATATTCAAAAACTTGAATCAAAATATGATGCTATCTTTCTGGGAGTTGGAATGGGAGGAACAAGAAATATAAATATACCTGGAGAGGGTTTGGATAATTGTGTTGGGGCAACTGAGTTTATTGAAAGTTTGAAAATGAATCCATTGACGACAGCTATTGGGAAGAAGGTAGTCGTGCTAGGAGGAGGAAACACTGCAATGGATGCTGCTTCAGAATCAGCAAGAATGGGAGCCGATGAAGTGACATTGCTTTATCGTAGATCTAAAGATGAAATGGGTGCCTATCATTTTGAATTGGATTTGGCCAAATCAGTTGGAGTCAAAGCTGTATTCGAAGTACAAGTTCTTGAAATAATTGGAGACAGAAAAGTAGGAGGTGTAAAGTGTACTAAGACACATTCCAAGGACGGTATTCTTGAGAATGTTAATGGAAGTGAATTCACGATCGATTGTGATATGCTTATTAAGGCAACTGGACAGCAGAAGTATACCCCGTTGCTAGATTTAATTCCGTTAAATTATGATCGAGTAGGGCGAATCACTACTAACAATAATTTCCAATGCAGCAATCCTAAATATTTTGCTGGCGGGGATGCATTGAATGGAGGAGCCGAAGTCGTTAATGCTTGTGAGGAAGCAAAGAAGGCAGCAATTGAAATAGACAGTTTTCTACAACACAAATAATTGAAATGGCAGACTTAAGAACAAATCTTGCAGGAATCAAATCACCTAATCCGTTTTGGTTGGCCTCGGCACCACCAACGAATTCAGGCTACCAGATAATGAGAGCATTTGATGCTGGATGGGGTGGAGCCGTATGGAAGACACTAGGGGTACCTGTTATCAACACGTCAAGCCGTTATGGAGCTGTTAATTATCGGGATAACCGCATGATTGGATTTAATAATATTGAATTGATAACCGACCGACCTCTTTCTGATAATCTAAGGGAAATCGAGGAAGTGAAAAAGCACTTTCCTGATCATGCAGTAATTGCATCTTTGATGGTACAAACTAAAGAAGAGTGGCATTCAATTGTAAAGGATGTTCAGAACGCAGGAGTTGATGGCATAGAATTAAACTTTGGCTGTCCTCATGGCATGTGTGAACGAGGAATGGGATCTGCAGTTGGTCAGGAACCAGCCGTGTTAGAGACCATAACTTCATGGGTAATGGAAGTTGCAAATGTACCTGTAATCGTTAAATTAACGCCAAACATAACGGATATCACGGAGCCTGCAATGGGAGCGGTAAGAGGAGGAGCTAATGCTATCTCTTTGATCAATACCATCCAAAGTATTATAGGCGTTGACATCGACAATTTTGTTCCTTATCCCAATGTCGATGGTAAAAGTTCTAATGGTGGCTACTGTGGTCCTGCAGTAAAACCGATTGCACTTAACATGCTAAAAAACTGTGCAAAACATGAGGGAATGACAATTCCTATTTCTGGAATTGGAGGTGTTGAAAATTGGCGCGATGCAGTAGAGTTTATTTTATTAGGGGCAAGTTCAGTGCAGGTATGTACTGCAGTAATGCACTATGGTTTTGGTATTGTTCGAGATATGATATCAGGATTAGAGCAATATATGGATGATAAAGCATTCAAGACTTTAAATGACTTCAGAGGGAAATCACTTCAGAATGTAAAAAATTGGCAGCATTTGAATTTGGAATATAAAGTTATTGCAGAGATTGATTCTGATAAATGCATTGGCTGTCAATTATGTTATATCGCTTGTGAGGATGGAGCACATCAGGCTATTGCATTGCCAAAGAGTGTTGACATCCGTGTACCGGAAATTATTGAAAAAAATTGTGTTGGATGCAACCTTTGTTCGCTGGTATGTCCAGTTGAAGAATGCATTACTATGGTACGAAAAGATGATGGAAGTAAATATGAAACCTGGGAAGATTACAATGATATGGGTAAAGCACCTACCACATTTGAAGATGAGCGTGCTGGAGGAAAACATCATTGGGTGCCAGCTCCAACAGATGCCTTAAAGAACAATAATCACAACTAAGAATATATGGATGATTTTATGCAGGCAGCAATAGAAGAAGCTAAGAAAGGCATGGCTAATGGAGGCATTCCAATTGGAAGCGTGCTTGTACATAATAATGAAATAATTGGAAGAGGACATAACCAGAGAGTTCAAAAGGGAAGCACAGTATTGCATGGTGAAATGGATGCTTTGGAAAACGCAGGACGTTTGCCTGCCTCTGTGTATAGAGAATGCATTATTTATACAACCTTGTCACCATGCCCAATGTGTAGCGGTGCGATATTGCTTTATGAAATTCCTAAAGTAATCATTGGAGAAAACCAAAATTTTTTAGGAGCCGAAAATTACTTAAAAGAGAAAGGTGTAGAATTAGTTGTTTTGCAGGATAAAGAATGCCTATCTATGATGTCTTCATTCATTGAACGTAATCCCCAATTATGGAATGAAGATATTGGTGAGTAGAATTAGATTTGATCATTAGTATCTAATATTTACTATTTAAATTAATACCTTAGAAAAAAACAAGATCATGAAAACAATCTTATTATTTGTAGCAATTATTTTTGCATTAAATTCAATTATATATACCCAAAGCATTGTTGATATGAAGGCTGAAGGAATTGTCTTTCCGAAATTAACTAATACTCAGAGAAATGCTTTGTCAGCAGATGAAGGGCAAGTCATATACAACACAACAAGTAAAAAATTAAACATTTATGATATAGGCACATCTACTTATCGGTGGGATGATGTTTATGCAACAAATGGTACCAAAAACACATCAGACAGACGATTTAAGGAAAACATTGAACCTATACCATATGGATTGTCTGAAATACTTAAATTAAACCTTATAAAATTTCAATGGATTGACAACAAAGATGAAGCCTTCAAATTGGGTTTGATAGCACAGGAATTACAACCACTAATATCGAAAGTTGTAAAGACATATGATTTTGAGGTTTCTGAAAAAGACGGGAGCTTTAAAAGAGTTGAGCTTGATAAGCTAGGCGTATATTATTCAGACTTAATACCAGTCTTGATAAAAGGAATGCAAGAGCAACATGAATTAATTATTGATCTTGAACAAAATGTTAAAGCATTTAGCGCACAAATTAAAATACTTAAGAAAGGGTGAAACACTTGTCTTAAGTATACTTCTGTTTAAATGTTGAAATTCTTTTTATTTTAGGGTTTCTAATAAAACACTAATATGTTGGCAATACTGTCCTTTTTAGGATTTACCTTACTTGTGGGCGTTATTTCTTATTATGCTACCCGATCTACTGACGAAGCAACTGCTGATGGCTATTTTCTTGGTGGACGAAGTTTAACAGCAGGCGTAATTGCAGGTTCCTTATTATTGACGAATCTATCTACAGAACAGATTGTAGGGCTAAATGGTCAAGCTTTTACTGAAGGAATTCTTGTCATGTGTTGGGAAACACTAGCAGCAATAGCAATGGTTGTTACTGCATTGTTTTTATTGCCACGATACCTTAAAGGAGGCATTACAACTGTTCCACAGTTTTTAGAAGATAGATATGACACAATGACTAAGACAATAGCTTCTGGGTTATTCCTATCAGGTTATGTGGTTGTATTGTTGCCAATTGTCTTGTATTCTGGCTCACTAGCTATTGTTACAATGTTTGATGTTCCTGAAAACCTCGGGATTTCGCACTCTACTTCGATTTGGGTTTGTGTTTGGGGGATTGGAATTATTGGATCAATATATGCCATTTTTGGCGGGCTTAAAGCTGTTGCTGTATCTGATACTATTAATGCTATTGGACTGTTGATTGGTGGATTGTTGATTCCAATATTTGGACTCCAATATATTGGAGATGGATCCATTATGACAGGAATCTCGAACCTATATCATGATGCTCCAGAAAGGTTTAATGCCATTGGAGACGGCAATGCTTCCGTTCCGTTTTCTACGATATTCACTGGAATGATGTTGGTACAATTGTTTTATTGGGGAACAAATCAAGCAATAATTCAGAGAGCCTTAGCGGCAAAAAACCTGAAAGAAGGACAAAAGGGTTTGCTCTTAGCAGCATGTATAAAAATATTAGGGCCACTTATTCTCGTTATTCCGGGGATGATCGCATTTTATATTTTCAAAGGAGAGTTGGATATCCCGGATCAGGCTTATCCAATGTTGGTTAAAACTGTTTTACCAGTAGCTTTTGTAGGGTTTTTTGCTGCAGTTTTATTTGGGGCCATTTTAAGTTCCTTTAATAGTGCATTGAATAGTTCGGTTACGCTTTTTGGCTTGGACATCTATAAAGAACATATCAATAAAGATGCTTCTGAAGAAATGATTGTAAAATATGGCAAACGCTTTGGAATCTTATTGGCATTGTTTTCTATGTTTATTGCGCCATTGATAGCTAATGCTCCAGATGGTCTATTCGGATATCTCCAAGAGGTTAATGGCTGCTACAGTATCCCAATACTTACAATTATTATTGTTGGCTATTTAACAAGATATGTTCCCGCCATTGCTGCCAAGATTGCTATTGTGCTTGGTGCGGTATTATATTTTATTTCACAGTTTATATTAAAACCCTACGTTTTTGGTGAAGAGAATTATCCTCACTTTTTGCACGTAATGGCCATTCTATTTGTAATGAACATTTGTATTATGTTGATCATAGGTAAAATCAAACCAAGAGAACAGGCTTTTGAATTGAATTATTCTGAGCAAGTTGACATAAGCCCTTACCCATATGCAAAAGTAGTCGGTGGCGTGGTTGTTGTTATCGTTATATTAAGTTATCTCTACTTTTCATAATTTAGGTTTGCAAATAAACGGTTATGATTATTTATGGTCTTCAGACATATTATAATTCAACGTATCAGGGGGAAAGTCTTTGTTGTAAATACTAATACTAAATGTTAAAATACAAATTATATATTCTGATTAGCTTAAGTCTTATTGTGATATCATGTGAAACAAAAGACCAAAAGAATATAGAAAACCTCAAGCATTCATTTAAGGAACTATGGCTTGATAAAACAGAGGTGTATTTACCACAAACCAGTGAATGGACTAATCGTGTGGAAGTAGCTGATCTAAATGGGGATGGAATGGTTGACTTACTATTTGCAAATGGTGGAAATTATTCTGAATCGGGTATTCCAGAGTCATGTCGTGTTTTTCTCAACAATGGTCCAGATAAAATGTTTGATGAGATTACCGATCAAGTTTTTTCTGATAAGAAGTTTTTATCAAGAGTTATAAAAGTTCAAGACATAAACCAAGATAATATTCCTGATATAATTGTTGGAACCACATATCAATCGCAAAGCCAATTATATATCGGCATAGGAAATGGTAAGTTCATAAACAGTACAAAATCTAATTTTCCAGATAGGATTGCTAGTGTTGGAGACCTAGAGTTAGGGGATGTGGATAACGACGGAGATTTAGATATGGTTCTTGCTGATTGGGGACCAGGTAGTAATATGAATAACCAAGGTGGAAGAACTATGCTTTGGTTGAATGATGGGCAAGGATTATTTACAGATGTTACGTCTCAACAAATGCCAGAACTTTTAATCCAATTTTCTTGGGATATAGAATTTTTTGATTTTGATAATGATTTTGATTTAGACATTGCAATTTCTTGTAAAAGATGTGCAACAAGTAGAATTTTTGAAAATGATGGTAAAGGAAATTTTAAAGATAAAAGATTACTACCAGCGTACACCAATAATTATGAACTTGAGCCAATGGATATTAATAATGACGGATTCCTTGATTTATTGACAGTCAATGATGGCGAAATTGTTAAAGGTAAATCCTATTCCAGAAGGGAGCATGTGTTTTTAAACATTGACGGAGAGAAATTTATAGATGCTACCGATAGCCTTTGGTTGGATTCCGACAATATTGGAGAAGATGATAATAATATAGTTTTTTTGGATTATGACTCTGATGGAGATCCTGACTTTATTTTAAGCTCTCTCACAGGAGAAGATAGGTTGTTGGTTAATGATGGAAAAGGAACGTTTAAGCTAATTCAGCCAGTGCTTAAAGGTAAACCAACACCATTAACATTATCTCTTATGCTAGCTGATATAAATGACGATAATAAGTTGGATATTATTATGGGGCAAGGTGAAGGTCAAGAAGGAATTGAGGAACGAATTTTTATTGGGAATAATATATTGCCAGATACTTCACCACCGATAATTTCTCATTTAAAGGTTGATGAAGATATTGAAACAGAACTTATAACTTTATTTGCTAGAATTCACGACAATAAGAGTCCTAGTATGCCACAAGACTGGAAATCTGTTGAAGTAGTATCGGAGGATATGAACTTGTCTATTCCAATGAATTGGTATGGTGAATATTTGTGGGTAGCGAAAATAAAGAAGTCTGATTATACTGACGGATTAAAGATATGTGCTACTGATTATTCGGGAAATATGAGAATCAAGGAGATTAAATAATTCTGTATTAATGAAAGCGAACTACCAGATATATTATTATTGTGATAATACAGATTTGTACTCTTTAACAGGTTCGAACTTAAAGGCAGATACCACCTCAACACCGTTTTGATTAAGAGCCTTTGCCTCTTCAGGTGAAACCAAGGTATTCCAAACATAAATTCTTTTTGCGTTTGAAACTTCAAGAATTTGTTTAAGAACTTCGTGGGTTAACTTTGTTTCATTTAGGTTTATTGACTCAAGGTTAGGATGACGTGAAACATAGTGTTTTAGTTTTTCGTTAATATTATTTTTACTTAAATCCAATTTGCTTAAATGTGGAAAAGTAGGAAAGGAATCGAGCAAGTCATCTCTAAGCAAACAATCACTTATTTTTAGAAATGTTATTTGATTAGCTATTTTTTTAAGAGAAATAATATTGTTAATACCAATAGAATCGCCACTAAATGAAATATCTAATAAGTAATTGGTTTCTCCCAAATAATTAACAAGAAAGTTATTTTTCTGAAGCTCATTCAGAACGTCTTTAGTAAGGCTGTCAACTTTAATTTTTTCATAATATGGTTTCGGAGAAAAATCAAGCCCATAGTCTCTCTTTACCAAATCAAGGAGCTCAGTGGTCATTGTTTCATATTTAAAATGACTTGTACTGTCTGCCCCCGATTCAATCCAGTATTTAAGCAGTTGAATATCCGTATAGCTTAAGCTGGGCTGTCTTGGAGGCATTACTTTATCATGACTTAAAGGGAGGCTTACTCTTTTGTATAATTCACTCATTGAGGGGCTACCCGGAACAATTGGCTTTTCGTGATTGGCATCCTTAAAGAGATTAGAGTATTTTAATAGGTTTAATCCACCGCTGTCATTTGCTGCATTGTGGCATGCGACACATTTATTATCAAAGAGGGGAACCAACATATCAGTATATATATTTATAGAATCTTGGTTCAAAGCCTTAATGGATTCTTGAATACTTTGATTTTTTGTCTTTAGAAAATTGGGACCGTACTTGCTTAAGTAGTCAGAACCATGAGTAAGATTTCCACCTAAGTGGCCGGTAAATGATATTATTATAAGAGTTAAAGTTGAGAAAGTAAATTTGAGTAACTTTTTATTTCGGGAGGCTGTTAATTGATATACAATTAATAGCGTAAGTAGTAATAGCGAAAGTATCCCTAAGTTTCTATGATCATTGAGCGATTCGAATGAATAATCATTACTCAATGAAAGAAGCCAGCCAGTTAGCGCTGCTGCTAAACCAGAAAATAAACCAATACAGTAAGCAGCAAGAACTGTTTTTCTTGATGTAATAATATTCTTAAAACCAGATAATAAGAGAATCTCAAAGAGATATCCTAGGATAAACATTCCTATAGGCAAATGAACCATTAAGGGGTGGAATCGTCCAAAAAACATTTCCCACTCCATTAGCTAATTATATTATTGACAACAGTACCGTGAACATCGGTTAAACGGAATCTTCTGCCCTGGTATTTATAGGTGAGTTTTTCATGGTCTAAGCCCAAAAGGTGTAGGATAGTAGCGTTTAAATCATGAACATGTACTTTGTTTTCAGTGATATGATAACCAAATTCGTCTGTAGCTCCATAGGTCAATCCCTTTTTTACACCCGCTCCTGCCAATAGCATTGTATAGGCATCAGGATGATGGTCTCTGCCAAAATTATCTTTGGTCAATTGTCCTTGGGAGAAAGGTGTCCTACCAAACTCGCCTCCCCAAATAACCAAAGTGTCTTCAAGTAAACCCCGTTGTTTTAAGTCCATTATTAAGGCAGCTGAGGCTTGATCAACTTCTTTACATCGTTTTGGAATCTGTTTAGGTAAGTTGCTATGGTGATCCCAATTACCATGATATAATTGTATAAATCTTACGCCTCTTTCTGCAAGCCTTCGAGCTAATAGACAATTGCTTGCAAATGTTCCAGGCTTTTTACTATCCTCCCCATATAACTCATAGATATAATCCGGCTCGTTTTCAATATTCATAACCTCAGGAACGGACGTTTGCATTCGAAAGGCCATTTCATATTGAGCCATCTTGGACTTAATATTAGGATCCCCCCAAGTACTAAAACTTTCTTCCTGTAGATTTTGTAAATAATCTAACTGTTCTCTTCTAGTGTCTTCCGTTACACCAGGAGGATTGTTTAAAAATAAAACAGGATCTTTTCCACTTCTAAATTGGACACCTTGGAATTCTGCGGGTAAAAATCCGCTTGAAAGCAACCGATTTGAGCCCCCTTCATTGCCTTTAGTCATTAGTGCAATATAGTTGGGCAGATTTTCATTTTCCGACCCAAGCCCATAACTAACCCAAGAACCCATTGTTGGTCTTCCAGGGATTTCTGAGCCTGTATGTGTAAACATCTGTGCGGGTTCATGTTGAACGGATTCTGTATACATTGAATTAATCATACATAGTTCATCCGTTATTTGAGACATATATGGCATCAGGTCACTCATCCACATTCCACTCTTTCCTCTTTGCGTAAAATTATATAAAGGCTGAACAATAGGCTTTGTTGCCTGAGCAGCTACTGTAGCAGTTACTCTTCCTCCTAAAACACTATCTGGAAGCTCTTGTCCATGCAGCTTACTTAGGATTGGTTTATAATCAAATAAGTCCAACTGAGAGGGAGCACCGATCATATTAAGAAAGATTACTCTTTTTGCTTTTGGAGCAAAATGTGGTCCAGTCAAGGGTCCAGAGGTATAGCTTAGAGCGTTAAGTGGATTAATCAGAGAACTTAAAGAAATAGCGCCTAACCCAAGGGTTGCTTTGGTGAGAAAATCTTTTCTAGTTATAGGTTTATGATGGTGATCTTTCATTATTATCTTTTCATAAATGATTCATCGAAATTAAATATAGTGTTAACAACCATAGTCAATGCTGCTGTATTTTCTTTTGGTAATGATTTATCAAATGGTTTATTACCTACCAGTAATATTGAATCAGCCATTGTTGGAAAAGCAACAAACCTTTCTAGTGTAGTTCTATAATGATTATTTAAAATTTTAAGCTGAGCGGCATCAGGCTTTATACCAGTCGACAACCTAAAGGCTAAGCTAATTTGATTTTCAATAGAGTCAGGAAACTGTTTTTGTACTCGTTCAGATAATATTCTTGATGCTTCAACAAACTGAGGGTCGTTAAGCAGTGTAAGTGCTTGCAATGGTGTATTAGTGATATTTCTCCTTATGGTACAAATTTCACGAGGAGTAGCATCAAAATTGATCATAAAGGGGTTTGGAGCAAATCTTCTTGAAAAGGTATATAGACTTCTTCTGTAAAGGTTTTTGCCTGTATCTGGTTCATAAGTGGCCAATTTGCTGGATGCCATTAGCACCTCTTTCCAAAGTCCATCAGGTTGATATGGTTTTACGCTAGGTCCACCAATTTCTTCTACGAGAAGACCACTTGCTTTCAATGCGTTATCTCGGATTATTTCTGCAGGCCATCGGTAAGAAGGACTCCTAGCTAAAAATATATTTTCAGGATCTAGTTGCCTGGACTTTTCACTGCAGTAAGAACTTTGACGGTATGTGTTTGACATTACCATTTGCTTAATAAGGTGTTTAACATTCCAATCATGATCTATAAAGTCTTTTGCTAACCAGTCTAATAGATTAGGATGGCTAGGTCTAGACCCTTGACTTCCAAAGTCTTCTGAAGTTTTAACTAAGCCCTTTCCAAAAATCATTTGCCAATAACGATTTACGGCAACACGCGATACTAGTGGGTTATTAGGATCAAATAGCCAAAGAGAAAGTCCTAGCCTATTTTTGGGAAGGCTATTAGAAAATGCCATAACCTTACTAATGCCTCCAGGTTCGACAAGTTCTCCTTTTAGGTTGTATAATCCCTTTTGAAGAACGTAAGTTTTTCTTGGCTCTTTCATTTCCTCCATCACCATTAATTCTTCAGCACTATTTAAAATGCTGTCTATATTAATTCTTATTTCCTGTATTCTTTTTCTTTTTTTATTGAAGGAAATATCGTATAAAAACCAGTGATCGTGCATCAATTCCTCAGTGGGTATATGATCGGAGAATGCAAGTTGTACCATGTCCCATTGTGATAGCTGTCTATCATAAATACTTATTTCATCAATAGAGCCTTGGAACATGCCTAAATCATCCATCCATAAGCGGTTACTTTTTCCTACGACTAAAGGAATTGTATCAGGTTTCATAGTTTCTCCACTAATTGGAATAATTGATCTCCTTAATTGGTCATATTGAATTTGGTTTTCAATTTTATTTCCATTTAAAAACAGGACAATTCCATTTGCAGATTTACTGCCATCGTATGTAAAGCCTACTTGGTGCCAAGTATTTTCAGTCACTGGAATATTTGAAACCACAGAGATTATTTCATCTGGTAAGCGATGAATTAGACGAACCCTTAAGTGGTTATTAGAATCAAGTGCAAGGTCCCATCCTCTATGATATTCAAAGACATGTCCTGTATTTCCAATAATTGTCTGTGATGACCCTACGGCGTCTTTATTCGTATTGATCCAAGTGCTTATACTAAAGGGCTGATGTGTTTCAAATTCACCAATATCTCTTAGTTTGATGATATCATATTCTTCATTAAAAAATGCAGCTTTACCAAATTTGCCATCTGACAAAGTCACTTTTAAATTGGCCTCTGCTTTTTCATTGTTATCAAGCTTTTGTAATTCTAAATATTCTTTTTTCTTTTTCTTTTTTTTATGCTTAATTTCTTTTCTATAAGGCTGGATTGAGTTAAATGCATAATTGGCCAGATGTTTTATTGGTGCGCCTTTAGGTAATGACGTTTTATATTTATTAAGAATGATATTGTCATTTTTTAATTTAGTAAGAGCTTTTTCTTGATCAATTAATAAGTTGGAAAGTGAATCAATATTCCGTTTTTTCTTATCTGACAAAAGAATAAGAGTTGGAGCTCTATCTGAATCTGTTGGTGCTAAGCCATATTCCTCTGTTGTATTAAAAAAGGCGGATACTTTATAAAATTCTTTTTGGGATATCGGATCAAATTTATGATCATGACACTTTGCACACTCTAGTGTCAAGCCCAAAAGAGCCGTACCTGTGACTGAAGCTCTTTCATTTACATACTCAAGTCTAAACTCCTCTGGAATTGATCCAGCTGAAGCTTCTAGAGGATTCATTCTTAGAAATGCTGTAGCTATTGTAGATTGATCATCAGCGTTTTCGATTAAGTCTCCGGCTAGTTGGTGTGTAATAAACTCTTTATAAGATCTGTTTTTTTTGAAGGCATTAATCAACCATTCCCTATATGGCCATGAAGTGCGGTATCCATCAAATGAAACACCGTGTGAATCTGAATATCGGGCAACATCCATCCATTCCATTGCCATTCTCTCTGCAAAAGCATCACTTTCTAATAAACGGTCTACAACAGTTTCATAGGCACTATTTGAGGGATCATTTATAAAAGCATCACTTTCTTCAGGAGATGGAGGAAGACCCGTTAAGTCCATGGTTACTCTCTTGATTAAGTGTTCCTTATCTGCCTCTTTTGATGGTTGAAGACCTTTTTGGATAAGCTGCTCTTGTATATAATTATCTATAGGATTGTATCTAGACCAATTGTTTTGTAACGTAGGTAATAAGGCCTTTTCTACAGGAAAAAATGACCAGTGTTCCTTCCACTCTGACCCCTGATTTATCCATTTGGCAATCAATGCTATTTCTCTGTTAGAAATTTTTAATTCTGACTCTGGGGGAGGCATAATCTTGTCTGGATCTTGACTTACAAGTCTTTTGACAACTTCACTTTTGTTTATTGAGCCTTTTACAAATGCAAAGTTACCAGATTTTAATTTTTTAAATGCTTCTTCTTCTATATCAAGTCTAAGACCGGCTTTTCTTGTTTCAGGGTCTGGTCCATGACAAGTATAGCAACGATCTGAAAGAATGGGTTTAATATGAAAGTTATAATCTATATATTCTGGCAGAGTCTCACCTTCTTTTTTGATTTCATTAGGAAGGGGACCTGAACAATTAGTAAAGATAAGTATTATACAAATTATCCAAATTTGAAATATGGAAATACACAAATGATTTGATGAGGACGACTCTTTCAATAGTTGGGTTTTTCTTTGTTTCCAAGATATGACAAATTTTTCATATTGGTGTGTAAGAAAAGATAATCAAACCACTAAACGCCGTTACTCTAAGGTATTGATATTGAGGAATTGTGTGTGCGTGGTATTGTTAACTGAATTATTTACTTTTAAGTCTGACAAAAGAGGTTCCATTTACCATTAATATTGATTCTATTAAGATTACGCATGTCTAAAATTGATTATAATGGGTTTTTGAAGGTAAGAAGATCATTTTCACACCAGAAAATAAGTACTTCCCACCATAATTTTGACATAAGCAGATTATCTGAATACTTTTAATAAAAAGAAAATTGAAGCCTAAAATACCAAATTCATTAAAGGCAGAAGAGTTATTTAAAAATCTTAAAGATCTTCTTGAGGAGCTAGATAAAAAAGGCTCTAAATCTAATAAACCTAAGGACGGAGATAAAGAAAAACAAAACGAAACAAAATTGCCTAAATGATTATAAAATAGATACCAATGATTCGTCCTTGAATTTAATTTCAAAGACGGTACCCTTTGAGTTTGATATTTCGAGGCTTCCTTTTAATTGTTTGGTGCTTAACGATTTTACTAATTTTAATCCAAGACTATTAGTCTTTTTTATATCAAGATTCATAGGTATTCCAATACCATCATCTTTGACTTCCAAAACAAATTCTTTATTATCTTTTTTTGACAGGTTAATATATATATTTCCTTTTTGTTGACGAGGAAATGCATGTTTGTATGCATTGGAAACCAATTCGTTTACAATTAAACCGATAGGAATAGCTGTATCTATATCAAATTCAACATTGTTGGTCTCAATTTGATATTTAACTATTTTATCGTTTGAATGAAATGAAGAAGATAGGTGATGCATTAATTGCTCTAAATAATTATGCATACTTATAGATGTTAGATTGTCTGATTGGTAAAGATTTTGATGTATTAGTGACATAGCCTCTACTCTATTTTTTCCTTCATTAAGACTGCTTAATACATTTTTGTCTTTGATGTTTTTAGATTGGAGATTTAATAGACTAGAAATGATTTGCAAATTATTTTTTACACGATGGTGAATCTCTTTCAATAGGGTTTCTTTAATTTCTAAGGATTGTTGAATTTCTTGTCGCTGATTATCTATTTCGTTGTTTTTAGCTTTTAAGATATTGTTATTTTTTTGTTTTATTCTTGAAAGATTATAGAACAGGGCCACTAACACAAACAGTAAAAGAAGACCAACTAAAAGCAAGTTTTTCACCAATTTTGATTGATTGATAATTTTCTCGTTTAATAACTTTTGCTGTTCAAGTGTAGCGATTTTCTCATCCCTATTTTTGGTTTCATAGATGGTCTGCATTCGTGCAGATTGTTCTTGAATGTCCTGATTTGTTAATGTTTGAATTAAATCTGAAAAGAGCTTTTGATATTCAAAAGCCTTTTTTAGATTTCCAGAATTGGCATACGAGTCGGCAAGGTCTTCATATATTAAACAAAGTTCTCTAGGGGCATTAATTTCGGTGCACAATTCCTTTGCTTTATTTAAAACCTTTATTGCTGAATTGTAATCTCCGGTATCATTATATAATCTGCCTAATTGCTTGTGCATGACGATTATTTTAATCTTTTGACCCGTTTCTTCAGCATATCTTAATCCTAGAATATATTCTTTTTCAGCTAAAGCGTATTTCTTCTCAGTATGGTAAATAGCTCCAAGGTTTTTATGTGCGTAACTTAATCCTCTTTTGTCATTTAACAAAAGTCTAATTTCAAGATCATTGTTGGCATATAATTTCGCTTTATTTAAATCACCTAACCTTTTGTAGGTCGTTGATAGCCCTTGGTAAGAAGTTGCTTTTCCAGAAGTATTGTTTGTTTCGGTTGCGTAGGATAGCGATTTAAGGTAATACTCTATGGCCTTCTCGTCATTATCAAGATAGTAGAGAATAGATGCTACATTGCTACATATTCCTTCTGCCCTGACGTAGTTTTTTATCTTTTCAGCTTTTGTTAATGCTTCAATATAAAGCTCTTGAGCTCTCTGTAAATTGCCTTGATAATCATATACAATTCCTATAGCGTTAGTGATATTAATTTCTAATTCTATATCCTTAATGGACTTTGTAATGTTAAGTGCCGTTTCATAGAAGTCTAAAGCAGAAAAATAGTTACCATCACGTTCTTCCAAATCACCAAAACCTTTGTTCGCTATGGCTTCACCTTTTAGGTATTTGTATTTAATACTTAATTGAAGGCATGATTCATAACGTTCTCTTGCCTGATCATTCTTCCCTCTTCTCCATTGTATATAACCAGCAAGACCGTGTATGTCAGCGTCTTTGTGGTGATCAACAACTTCCCTATTTATCAACAAAGTACTGTCCAATATTTCCAGGGCTATGTCCATATTTCCATTTAAGGAATATGATCTTGAGAGTTCAAGCCTAGCATCAGTTAGTAGGTCTTGTCTGTTAATTTTTTCAGCAAGAAATTTGGCTTGCTTACCAGTTGTAATTGCCCGAGAGATATTAGAATATTGATACAACTTACAAAGCTGTATTAAGTAGTCTACTTTTTTAGTTTGGTCGTTTTCTTTTATTATTAATTCATTGAGACTATCCGCTTTTGGGTTATTGGCAGATAATTGATAACTAAAAAGAATAGCAGCAATTCCAAGTAATATGTATATACGCAATACATTCATAATTAAAAAACCCGAAGTTTTGATTTTAGTAAATCAGAATATACTTTGGATAATGGAATTTCTTTTTTCCCCAAGAAGACCATTGTAGAAGTAATCTCAGTAATATAGTCTATGTTTACGGCATAGGACTTATGTGTTCTAAACAATTGACTATATGATAGACTTTTCATAAACCCAGACATTGTCGCTCTTATAGTAAATCTTTTTGAGACAGTATAAATGTCAATATAATTATCGCTTTTATTTATATACAGAATATCGCTTAACTGTGTTTTTGAAAAACGATGACCATCCTTAATAAAAATTGCATCATTAAATACTACAACATCATCCTGTGTGTTGGCAGGTACAGATTCTTTGGAAAAATTAGACATAGCAATTTCAATTGCTGCGATTAACTGTTCTTCGTTAAAGGGTTTTACCAGATAGGAAGATGGTCTAGTTTCTTTGGCTTGATCAATAGTGTTACTATCGGTTAAAGAACTCGTATAAACAAAAGGAACCTTTCCGTTTTGATTAATAAACCTTGCTACATCAATACCCGTTTTAGTGCCTTTTAAATTAATATCTAGCAATACCAAATCTGGTTTATTGTCTTGAAACGATGCTATGGCATCATCATAATCAACAGATTGATCAGAGACGATATAGTCATTTGATTCTAACATCATGCAGATATCTTCAGAGATGATCATTTCATCCTCGACAATAAGTATTTTCATATATTAAGTCTGGTTAAATCTTATTCAATCCTCGATTGGGGATTAAGATATCGATTAGTTTATAAAAAGTGTAATCGTGAAAGGGTTGTTTTATTTACTAAGATAAACGAAACATTAATCAACCTCAATTAAGTAAAAGAATACAAAAGAAGGTCAAAACTAAACTAAAGATGTTTGCTCCTGTTCAAAAAGCAGCTTATTTATTAAAATCAAATGTTTTTTTATATGTTGTGCAAATAAATTCTGTATTAATGTTGTAATCCCCTCTTATAGTGGATACATTAATACAGGATTATAAAAATTGTTTAATTAATGGAAGAAGTTTATGTTTTAGTTCTGATTCAGGCAATGACATGAATCGATGTTTTCCATGCAGATAATCGGCTAGATATTCTTGTTCGGATTGTCCTGGGGTAGGAATCAGAATGGCTGATCGTTTTAATTCGACATAGTCCATTATTGAAGAATATCCAGACCTTGAAATAATTGTTTTTGAGGAAAGAAGAATTTTGTTTAAATGTAGTGTGTCAATTAAGTTATAAACCCTCCAATTATCAGGAATTGTAATGTCTTTTGTGCATTGTGTTCCTCTTACCAAAACAACGCTTAGGTTGGTCATAGAAAGTATTGCCAATAATTTTTCTTCAAGCATTGTCCTGGAGGGTTCTGGTCCTGAAAGTACGATTGAGACATCATAATTAATTTCTTGTGAGAAGGATTTCATTCTTGAGAGTGGGCCAATAAACTTTATTTTTTCAATACGATTATTTTTACTTAAAACACCAGACAAGGAATTATATTGATCGTCTGGAACCCAACACTCATTAAAGCGATTAAGAAAAAAACCATTGATGAGATTGATAAAAACCTTTAGTAAAGTGTTCGAACACTGTAACCTTAATTGATGACTTATTATAACCGAATACACGGTCGAATTGAAAAACCCAAATCTGCTATCAGATACAATGAGGTTGCAATCATTTTTCTTTAGGTATCTTTTTAGAAAGTAATGTTCAGAAATTATAGCTGAACAAATATTTAGAAGATTGCTTATAACAGTCTTAAACAAGGTTTTCTTATACCTAACATTATACCGAGGTAAAGAAATAGATGGCAATTGTGGAAACTCCATTTGTAGAAGTTTTAGTGCATCGCCATCGCTTGCGATTGTAACGGACTTGCCTTGTTCTATAAGAGAATTAATTAGTGGAATACTTCGGCTTGAATGACCCAATCCCCAGTTTAGTGTGGCAAAAAGAACTTTTTTTCCTGATGTTGGAAAGGAAAACATGATCGCTTAATCCAGTCGGATTTCGTCGTTAAACTTATTAAAGAAGTGATATTCATTTAATGAATAATTCTGATCGACATCTAGGGTTATCCATTTTTTATATTGGAAAAACCAAGAGAGTTGTTTGTTGATTATTCCCTTTTTAAGAAAAGCGAATATGAACGGATTTGACCTTAAGGTAATTTTCATATTGGGATATGCCTCCATGACGAACCTTAGGTTTCTTTCGATTTCATCAGGAATTAAAAGAGATGGTTCCACCTTTCCAGTTCCATTACATGAAGGACATTGCTCCAGAGTGTTAATGACCAATTCAGGTTTTACTCTTTGTCTGGTAATTTGTATTAAACCAAATTTACTTAAAGGAAGAATGGTGTGTTGAGCTCTATCGTCTTTCATAAATTCCTTCATCCTGGTATAGAGAATATTCTTATTCTCTTTGTTTCTCATATCGATGAAGTCTATGATGATAAGACCACCCAAGTCTCTTAATCGTAATTGCCTTGCAATTTCTCTTCCGGCTTCTAGGTTTACATTTAAGGCAGAAGTTTCTTGGTCCGTATTTTGTGTTTTTGGGCCACTATTTACATCCACGACATGCATAGCTTCGGTATGTTCTATTACCAAATAAGCACCGCTTGGCATGGTAGGGGTTTTGCTAAATGCCGCTTTTATTTGTTTGTTTATTCCAAAAGTTTCAAACAAAGGTTTTTTGTTTTTATATAGGCTTAATTTTTTCGAAGATTCAGGAGCAACATTTTCAAGATAGCTTTTTGCATTGCTATAAAGTTCTGGATCATTAATAACGATTCTATTAAAAGAGTCGTTGATCATATCTCTTAAAAAGCCCTTGGTTTTATCTACTTCGCTTAATACCTTACCGGTTTTATTATTCTCTTTAAGCCTTAAGGCTATTTTCTCCCATCTTTTTACCAAGCCACTGATTTCATCATGAAGGTCGGCAACTCTTTTTCCTTCTGCAGCAGTTCTTATAATAAATCCAAAGTTTTTTGGCTTGATACTCTCAATTAGTACTTTAAGTCGTTTGCGTTCATCAGGATCGGTAATTTTTTTAGAAACGGAAACTCCATTTTTAAATGGAGCCATTACCATAAACCTACCGGCAAGAGTTATTTCGCAGGTTAATCTAGGACCTTTTGTAGATATTGGTTCTTTTAAGATTTGAACAAGAATGGGTTGTTTCTTTTCAAAAACACGATCAATTTTACCATTTTTCTGGTTTTCAGGGGCGATTTCAAACTCATCAAGTAATCTTCCCTGAAGTTTTTTGGCCAGAGCGAGGTTTGTAAAATTTAATACAGAATTGACTTGAGGGCCAAGATCAGTATAATGTAGAAATGCGTCTTTACGTTCACCAACATCTAGAAATGCGGCGTTAAGACCCGGGCGTAACATTTTTATGCTACCTAAGAATATGTCTCCTACACTAAAGTGAACATCGTTCTTTTCGGTATGTAATTCTACCAATTTACGATCTTCGAGTAGGGCAATCTCTACATTAGTGGGAGTTGAATTAACAACTAATTCCTTCTCCAATTTTTTTTATTTACAGATACTGATTTTGACAAGCATTACTAATGACAAAAGACGATTGAGTCTTTTGTCATTATACTCTTACTTGTCCGCTTTAAGGGACCTATACTATTTGTTCTTTTTCTTATGTCTATTTTTTCTAAGTCTCTTTTTTCTCTTATGAGTTGAGATCTTATGACGCTTTCTTTTTTTACCGCAAGGCATATATTTCTTATTTAAAGTTATGAATTACAAATTTCAAATTCTTTTTGAGCATTAGTTGAATCTCCTTTTTTGGAATAAGCTTCAGCTAGTAAACAGTGGGCTTCTTTATTTTCGGGAGTAAGTTCAACAACCTTACTCAACCTTTCAACTGCTTTTTCGAGCTGATTGGTTCCCAATGCCAATCTTCCTAATTGAAATAAAACAGCAGAATTTTCAGGATATTGTTTATTTAGTTCTACCAACATTAAGACTCCTTTCATAGGATTCTCTTGTAAAGGGAAATCAACATAGCTTAAAGCAAGGTTTATTCTATTATCAATTTTCTCAGAATTAATTGACAGAGCATTCTCAAAAGCTAGTCTACTTTTAGAGACGGCATACTTTTGTTGGTTTTCGTCTTCCATGCTTTTGGAAGCTATGGCAAATGTTGTTCCACATATTGACCAAGCCATTTCATCAACCTTTAATTTATTGGCTATAGTATTGGCATAATGTCCAGAAACCAAAGGAAACCCTTTCTGATACCAAAAAGAAGCAATAGATTTTAAGGACTTTATTTTGAGGCTATCCTCTTTATCTTTACCTAGAGATAATTCAAGGTTTTCAATAATTAATAGGTCATTACCTTGAAGTTGTTGTTTTGCCTCAGATATGACTCTGTCAATGTTTATGATTTCAAGATTTTCTGCTCTTGTCGTTACAAGTGCAGCCTGTTCTTTACTTTTTGTATCACAGCCAAGGTAAATAATCAGAAACATTCCTATAAAAAGTATGATGGTTCCTAGTTGATTTTTGGTCAATGACATAAATAGAAGAAACCTAATCTTCAGGTAATTCGTTCACATTATCTTTTACCTGGTCCACAAAAACTTTGGCAGGTTTAAAAGATGGGATGTAATGTTCAGGAATTTCAATTGCAACATTTTGTTTAATATGTCTCCCAATTTTTTTTGCTCGACGCTTTATGACAAAAGACCCAAACCCCCTGATATAGACATTTTCACCACTGGCTAACGACTCTTTTACTTCTTTAAAGAATTCTTCTAATGACACTAATACATCCACTTTAGGAACTCCTGTTTTATCTGCTATTGTATTTACCAAATCGGCTTTTCTCATACCTTCATAATTTGTTGATTAATAAGTATTTATGTAGACCCTCTTTATAATGGGATGGCAAATTTCGGAAAATTTATTGTTTAAGGAAACAATTGTCGTTTTTTTTTAGCAAGATAATTTCAGATTTCCTCTTTTTGCTAATTCGCTCTTTTTCAGACAGATATAAAATGGCACAGTCTTTTCTACATTTGTTTTAAGTTCAGGCTTGATTTTTGCCATTAATCATGGATAGTAGAATAGGTTAATGCTTAATTCAGAATACAGCAAAACGTAATAAAAACAGTTCTTATGATTTTATCTATGACCGGATATGGCCAAGCCAACAAGCATTTTGGTGGTAAAAACTACCGAATTGAGATTAAATCTCTTAATGGCAAACTAACAGATATAAGATTTAGAACAACCTTAAACCTTAAGGATAAAGAACTTGAGCTAAGAAGTCTTATTACTGAAAAGGGAATGAGAGGAAAGTTCGAGGTGAATCTAGTCATGGAATCAAGCTCTGGAGCTGAAGAGTATTTCTTCAATAAAGATTTGATGAAATTATATTACAATGAATTGAGCAAGTTTGCAGAAGATCAGCAAATCGATAAGGGAGATATAATTCAATCTATAATTAGACTTCCCAATATTGTTCAATTAACAGAAGGAGAACTACCTCAAGACGAATGGAACGCTATTTTGGAAATGTCGAAAGAAGCACTGGATAATCTAAACAACTTCAGGTATGAAGAAGGTAAAATGCTGGAAAGCGATATTCTTGAGAAAAGCAATAACATCTCTGACTTGCTTGAAAAAATTGCTCCCTTTGAAACGGAAAGAATTGACAACCTTCGAGAAAGGATAAGAAAAAACCTTGTACAGTTTCTCTCTAAAGAAAATGTAGACGAAAACAGGTTTGAGCAAGAAATTATTTTCTATTTAGAAAAATTAGACATCAATGAAGAGAAAGTAAGGTTGGCTCAGCATTGTAAATATTTTGAAGAGGAAGTAAAGAAAACAAATATTTTAAAAGGCAAAAAGCTGTCTTTTATTACCCAAGAAATGGGTAGAGAAATTAACACCTTGGGAGCAAAGGCGCAACATTCTGAAATTCAACAAATCGTTGTTCAGATGAAGGATGATCTTGAAAAGGTAAAAGAACAAGTATTAAACATCTTATAGGTTTATGACAAATCAAACTCTTTTATCGTCATATGATATGGTACTATTTACCGCCCCATCAGGTGCGGGGAAAACGACCGTAGTAAGGCATCTTTTAGAAAAGTACAAGGACGATCTAGGGTTTTCAATATCGGTAACAACTCGATCGCAGAGACCAAATGAAGTTGATGGAAGGGATTATTATTTTGTCTCAGAAGATGAATTCAAGGTGTTGATAGCAGAAAACAAACTTGTAGAATGGGAAGAGGTATATTCAGGAGGATATTATGGTACCTTAAAATCTGAGGTTGACAGACTGTTGAGTATTGGGAAAAAACTAGTTTTTGATATCGATGTATATGGTGCACAGAGTATCAAGGATAAATTTGGCAATCGTTGTTTGGCTGTTTATGTCAAACCTCCTTCTTTTAATACTTTGGTAAAAAGATTAAAAGATAGAAAAACAGAAAACCTGGATAGCCTTAAAAAAAGAGTTAATAGAATTAAAAAGGAATTGCTTTTTGAGCATGCTTTTGACTATATCTTATTAAACGACGTATTAGAGGAAACTCTATCAGAAGCTGAAAAGTTAATAGAAAACCACTTGATTTAAGTTATAGAATGATTTTAGAAACCAAAACTACCGAAGGAATTACTATCAGAATAGGGTCTTATTATGAGAAAGCATCCTCAAGACCACTTCACCATTATTTCGCTTTTTCTTATGTCGTCGAAATAGAAAACAACAGTTCATTTGATGTCAAATTAATAAGTCGTTACTGGCAAATAAAGGACTCTAACCTTGAAATAAAAATTGTTGAAGGGGAAGGTATTGTTGGGCAACAACCTATTATCAAACCCGGTGAAATGCATAACTACTCATCATGGTCTCCACTTGCTACTCCAATAGGAAAGATGCGAGGTTACTATTCGATGAAAAGATTATTAGATGGAAGTAAATTCAAAGCCTATATTCCAGAATTTCAACTGATAGCAGACTTTATTAATAATTAGCAGTATGATAATCACGCTTTTAAGTTTATCAATATAACCAATCTAAAGTTAAAATCACTTTTTAATAAACGGGATTACCTTAACTTCATTTTTTGTCGTTTCCAAATACAACAAGTAATAACCAGAATTTAAGTAAGAATAATCCAACGATTTACTCGTGTATGATTTTTTTGCATTCCTATTTCCAATAACATCTGTTACATAGTATGATTTTATATTTATTTGACTGGAGTCAAAAATCAAATTTATTTTATCATCCATGGGATTTGGAAAAATACTTATATCAAGATCAGAAATGGTGTTGGGTATCGAAGTAGTTCCTAAGCTAGAAACAAGAGTGTGTTCTGTTGTGTTTGTAACTATAGCATCATTGAAATCAAAAAATATTTCTGCAGTATTTTCAAGCATTGTTCCTTCAGAAATAACTATTTTGGATTGTATAGCAAACTGTACAAATCCTTTATTAGCCACACTGTCTTGTTCTGCTGAGGGTAATTCAATATTCTTAAAATCAAATATAACCTTGTTGTTAATGTCAACAAACTGCCTTGTAACATCGTGTGAAGACTGTATGAACCTATAGGTGTTAATGTCAACAAATTCACTAAGTTGATCTTCCACTCTTATATTAAAAGCGGTATCGTTTCCTAAGTTCTCAAAGCGAATAGTGTATTTGATTTCTTCATCAAATAATGTGAGATTTCTATTACCTCTGAAAGGTGTTCCATGTTTGTCGTTAGGGTCGATAGCACATCTTAGAACAAAGCAATATTCGTCATTAGACTTTTCGCTTCCATCAAACAAAGGCATTATACAAAAGAGCTCGCCTGTATATTCTTCTTCAGGCATTTTCATTAATAAATTTATAGTTAGTTCTTGGCCATGATTTTCAATATCGATATCCCAACTAACGAAATCATCTGAAACAAGTGAGGTTTCTAAATTAGTACCAATTAATTCCATAAGTGGGTCAAAGGATATTCCAACGGTCCCATTGTACGGATCTGTTCCAGTATTTTTGATAGTTATTTGAAATGGAACAACAAAATTACAACGCTCAATTGCACCGGAAGTTAAATCAGTGCGCGCTGAAGTTGTTGCGTTTACGGCAAATAGTCCCAAATCTAGCCTAATTGTACCATCGCCTTCATTAAAGCTTATGTTATTAGGTAAGTTAGTAATATCTAGATTGGGATGAATATCTTCAAAATTATATTTTTTGTTTTGTAGGACATATACCTCTCGTCTGCTACCATCTAATGCAAAATAATCTTCTTTTGGGGACAGGACTATATACTTTTCACCCGATAGTACATCAGCTTCGTTGCTATCCTGCACTCCATTTTGGTTATCGTCCATATAATAATAGACCTCAAGGATTGGTTTGGAACAAACTGATTCAAAGCTTTCAAAATCTTCAGAAATAGATATCTCTGCAGATTTTGAAAATCCATTTGGTCCAGTCACAGTAACCGAAAAAAGACCTGTTTTGAATGTTTCAATTGTTTGACTTATTTCACCAGTGCTCCAAAGAAAATCGAACTCTTCTTCTAAAATAGATTCTGGTGTATTTAAGCTTCTTCCATCTAGTGGAATTAATTCCGTTGTTCCAAATTCAGCGAATGTATTAAGCCAGGAAATAATTATAGAATTGCCTGTATAGATTACTTGTGATGAGCTCCAGACATCTCCATAGTTATCAGTTCCAGAAATACCAAGAACATCATTACATTCTATATTAAGTCTAAGGGTTCCAGATGGAGGTTCAATGCCATAGCAAGTACCCCATGTTCCAAAACTAAAATCTTCTACAAAGTACTCTCCAGCTTGATTTCTAGATATCCTGGTTTGTCCCTTGATAGTATCTTGGCAGAAATTGTTATAAGTAATATAATTATATTGACCAACGTAAGAATTATTTGTCCCGATACAAACAGTTAAGACATCTGCAATAGGACAGACATTATTTAGATAGTCAATATAAACTTGAGAATTTCCAATTTGTAAAGACAAGACAAAAAAGAAAGCTATGACAAATGATTTCATTTCGGAATTTTCACCAAGTTAAATAAAAAGACTATAGACCTATAATATGCTATAACATAAAACCCAAATCTGAACAGAATCATAGCTATATTTGTCGGGTTAAGCCAAATTGACAAAAACACTTGACACATCATCGTCTTGTTCAATTAAATCTATAAGGGCTAAAACTTCATCAAGTTGTTCTTCATCGAGTTCCTTGGTAATAGTTGGAATGCGTTCAAGTTCAGACTTTTCGAGATTTATACTTTTTGATTCTAACGCACCCTGCATGGTTCCAAAATCTTCAAAAGCTACATAAAGCTTATAAAAGTCCTTTTCCTCTATTGTATCCTCTTCAATTTCTTCAAGACCAAAATCTATAAGCTCCAATTCTAGTTCTTCCAGGTTAGATATGTCTTCTTTAGGAACATAAAAGACTCCTTTTCTATTGAATAAAAAGTCATGCATACCAGAAGTGCCTAAAGAACCCCCCCTTTTTCTAAAATAGGATCTAATATTTGCAACTGTTCTTTGTGCATTATCTGTTGCCGTTTCTACGACTACGGCTACGCCATGTGGAGCCATGCCCTCGTAGACAATCTCATCATAGTTTGATGTATCCTTATCTGAGGCTTTTTTGATTGCATTTTCAACTTTTTCACGTGGCATTTGAACTGCCTTTGCATTTTGAATGGCTCTTCGCAAGGTAACGTTTGTGTCAGGATCAGGACCCCCTTGCTTAACAGCAATAGTAATGTGTCGGCTAGCTTTGGAAAACTGTTTTGCCATTTTATCCCAGCGAGCAAACTTTGTTGCCTTTCTATATTCAAATGCACGTCCCATCTTTGTATTTTCATTATTAGTGCGAAAATATAACCTAGCTTCTTTTTTTTACAATATCAAGAGAAGAAATATTGTTTTAAGCCAATTTTTGAATTGATTTAGACCTGCGATAATGAATGCCTTAGTTTCAAAACACGAATGTAATTATAGCATATTGATAACAGTATTTATTAATTGTCAAAGAGATGTTTAGTGCTTTTGAAAATTCATCCACATTGTCTTTGGTTTTGTATTTCCAATTATTTACTGGTTTGGAAATGTAAAAGAAACTGAGAGTCCTATGGAATTTGCAGAAATTGTTCATTTGCACCCATTTTGTAGTTTATTGGCCTTATACGTTAGAGCAAGCCATTTATAACTAGATTCAACACATGGACCTACTGAACCTGTGAAATTAACATCAGAAACAAAACCATCTCCCTTTAACTTTACGTTTTGATGAGATGTAATTCCACTCCCTACTAATAACTTAGCGATTGCCAAATTTTGAGATTGTTGTGAAAAAGCATTTATTGAGCCTATCTAGGATCAATTGAATAGCAGGAATACATTTTATCATTTTTATTGTTTATTAGGGTTTTCTAGCATAAATAACCAAGAAAAGAAGGATTGAGCTTGTGAATGGTAAAATATTTTTTTTAAACATTCAAAGTCCACTTCTTCCATTGAAACAATGTATGATTTTGTAGTAAATCAGTAGATGTAAGATCATAAATCAATATCATTAAAGTGGATTCAATCCTTTTAGGATCTTATTTTAATCCACATATTTTTACGTAAGTTTGTCACTCACTGATAAAATACCTGTGTCTACAGATCATACCATATTTGAGGAAGAGCTTTTACCACACATTAATGCATTAAAAACATTTGCATTTCACCTGACATACGATGAAGATGATGCCAATGATTTAGTGCAGGAAACCTATATGAAAGCCCATCGATTTATAGATCGATACATTCAAGGAACTAATGCAAAGGCTTGGTTGTTTAAAATTTTGAAGAACGCATATATTAATCATTATAGGAAGCGTTCAAAACAACCAACCAGAGTTGACTTCGAAGATGTTGTCAACTATCATGACTCAGATGATACCCTTGGTCAAGGATATATGGACCTAAGGGAAGAGCTTTTTTCATCTATGATGGGGGATGAAGTTACTACGGCAATCAATGCGTTGCCAATTGACTTCAGAACAGTCGTTTTATTATGTGATATTGAAGGCTTTACTTACGAAGAGATATCTAAAATTATCGATGTTCCAATAGGTACTGTTCGTTCCAGACTTTTCAGGGCAAGGAATATGTTAAAAGAAAAGTTGAAAAATTATGCTGAGCATTTGGGATATAAGGATAAGCGAAAACAAAACAAGTCAGATACTGACAGTAAAGCAGGAGAGGAAGAGTAATTTTTAGGATATTGATATATTCTGTTCTTAGCCTTAATTTTAAATTACATTATTTCTATTTTGATTAAGTAGCATTGATTTAAAACAACTACAAATGGAGAATCTGCAGAAAAGTAATGAAATCCAAAAGAGAGTAACACTATATTTTGATAATGCCTTAGGGGAATCTGAAAGGAGAGATCTATTAAAACAAGTGGACCTAGATCCAAAATGTTCCAAAATTTTTAATAAGGAAAAAAACTTTAGAGAGTTCATTAAGAATAATGTTCAAAGACCAGCGGTGTCTTCTGATTTGATTCAGAATATTAAAGCTAAGATTCGCCTTTTTTAGCTAAGCAAATCCTTTAAATTTCGCTATTATTTACAATATGTTTTTGTAAGCAGTTCTGCTATATATGTTAGATAAGTTAGAATCTATAAAAAATCATTTCCTCAGTATTCAGGAAAAACTTTCGGACCCCGAAGTGGTATCCGATATGAAGCAATTTTCAAAGCTTAACAAAGAATATAAAGGTCTAGAAGAAATTGTAGAAGCCTATGATAAGTATAAGCTTGTTTTAGAGTCCATAGACAACGCAAAAGAGATGCTTTCGGACAAGGACCAGGAAATGCAGAACCTTGCACAAGAGGAGCTAGAAGACCTGTCTCCTCAAAAAGAGCAGATAGAAGAAAGACTTAAAGTACTCCTTATTCCAAAGGACCCTGAAGATAGTCTGGATGTAGTAATGGAAATTCGTGCTGGAACAGGAGGAGACGAAGCAAGTATTTTTGCTGGAGACCTTTTACGAATGTATACCAAGTACTGTGAATCTCATAAATTAAAAATTGAAACGGTCACTCTAAATGAAGGAACTTCTGGAGGTTTCAGTAAAATAGTTTTAGAGATCTACGGTAATGATGTCTATGCCAAATTAAAGTTTGAATCAGGAGCGCACAGAGTACAAAGAGTGCCAAAAACAGAATCCCAAGGAAGGGTACATACATCAGCAGCTACTGTTGTTATAATGCCAAAATTTGAACTTGATGATATTGACATCAGAAAGGATGATCTTAAAGTTGATACTTTTCGATCAAGCGGTGCTGGAGGGCAACATGTTAACAAAACCGAATCTGGGGTTAGATTTACCCACATTCCTACTGGAATAGTATCAGAGAGTACCGATTCAAGGTCCCAACATAAAAACAGAGAGATCGCACTCCAAAAACTTTATCAGCGTATAAAGGAAGCACAAGAGGAAAAGGCATATTCACAACAAAAAGAAAAACGAAAATCCTTGGTTGGCTCAGGTGATAGATCTGATAAAGTTCGGACATACAATTATCCACAAAATAGGGTTACCGACCATAGGATTAACCTTACGCTCTATAGTCTGGACAAAATAATGGATGGTCAAATAGACGAAATAATTGAAAAGTTACAAGTAGCAGAAAATGCAGAAAGAATGGTTGAGGTTTAGAATCTGAACCCAAATGATACAGAAATCGTATATGGTTTATCTACGTCATCTCTGTAGATGAAATTTTCATCAGCATCTAATTCTCCAAGACTGACATCTACGGCATCATTGGTCATATCTAATAAACCATACTCATAGCGTAATCCTATATAGAACCCGGTGTTAATAAAGTAGTTTACACCTCCAATTAAATGAGAGTTAAAGCCATTCAAACGATTTCCCATTGCTCGTTGTTCATTGCTAAAGTTATAATATCCACCAATAACCTTAGGGATTGTTACCAACTCACCATCAACTCTGATTATGATATTGGTTTGTCTTGGTGAAGAATTATACTCACCTGCAACATCAGAACCATAATTGTGATCTAATGATTGTTCAAATCTAATATCTTCAGGTCTGATAGAACTATCAAAATTCACACGTCCTATACCAGTTGGTCCAATTAGAAAATCAAGAGATGCTCCTGCGAAAAGCTCCCATCTTCTGTTGGCTCTATATTGAACCGTCAATGGAACAGACAGGTATGCAGTAGAAATATTTAATCGATAATCAACAGAGCCCATTTCAACGAAACTTTCTGCAGTAGAAGGATCAATAGGATTTATAATATAATAGGAGTCTCCCACGTAATTTTGTTTGGTTCCTCTTTGGATATAAAGCACTTCGCCTCTGAAACCAATTTTATTGGGAAGCAAATAGGTATAGTTAATGCCAAAATGAAAGCCATTACTAATGCCATAGGTCTCATTTACCTCTAAAGGACCACTGAATTTTGAATAGTTTAGACCTGCTCTAACACCTACTTTGTGTTGTGCACACAGAGAAATTGCAAAAACACAAAAACATATAGTAAGAAGATTCTTCAATTTTATAATTTTTGCTCGAAAATAGAGATATTTTTGAAATCCTTAATTTCAACGCTTAAAGGTCTAAAATTAGATGGCAAGAAGGAATAAATTAATGAAGTTTACTGAATTATTAACATTTCCCAATGTATTTGAAAACTTTGAGCCCCAATCTAAGCAGTTGGTGTTACAATTTGGGAAGCATGTTAATATGCAAAACGCTTGGAAAAAAAGCTTTTTCAAAAATGATAATCCTATAACAGTAGAAATGGCTTGTGGAAGAGGAGAATATAGCCTCGCCTTGGCCGAAAGATATCCAAAAAAGAATTTTATTGGCGTAGACATAAAGGGTGCAAGAATCTGGAAAGGTGCTAAAGCAGCTTTAGATAGTGAATTAAACAATGTTGCTTTTTTAAGAACTAAGATTGAATTTTGTCCAAACTTTTTCGCTCCTGAAGAGATAGATGAAATTTGGATAACCTTCCCTGACCCATTTTTAAAAACCAGCAAATTCAACAGAAGGTTAAGTTCACCAAACTACCTCAATAGTTATAAGCAGTATTTAAAACCAAATGGGACGATTCACCTGAAGACAGATTCTGACGAACTTTATGAACACAGCTTGGAAGTTTTAAAAGAAGAAAAACATAGTATTATCATTGATAATGATAACATTTATTCTAATGAAGAACTCCCTCACCCAGACTTAGATATCAAAACCTATTATGAGTACCAGCACCTTAAAAATCAGAAAACAATAAAGTACCTTCAGTTCAAACTTAATTATCTTTCTGGGGAGGAGTAGGTGTAAAGTGATTCCAGCCCTGTGCTTTTAGTGGATGAATATTTCCACCGGTTGTATGTAAGGTAATTCCATCTTTTTGATCAACAATTTCACCAATAATGTATACAGAAGGCATATGTCTAATCTTTTCAAGATCTTTTTCATCAACAGTGAAAAGTAGTTCATAATCCTCACCACCATTGAGTGCCGTTGTTATTGGATCCAACTGAAACTTAATGGCCAATAATTGTGACTCCTGATTTATAGGGATCTTACTTTCCTCAACATAAGCGCCAACTTTCGAAGCCTTACAGACGTGCATGAGATCTGAAGCCAATCCGTCAGAAAGATCAATCATGGAAGTTGGAACCAGATCTGCTTTCCTTAGATAATCGACGATATCCTTTCTGGCTTCTGGCTTTAATTGTCTTTCCAGAATATACTTTTGATTTTCCAAGTCAGGTCGAATACCTGGGTTGGAAAGATATAGTTGTTTTTCCCTTTCCAAAATTTGTAGACCGAGATAGGCAGACCCTAAATCTCCACTTATACAGATAATGTCTCCCTTTTTCGCCCCCGAGCGATAACAAATATCTTTTGATTTGGCCCTGCCTAGAGCAGTAATACTTATGCTTAAACCTTTTGGAGAAGACGTTGTGTCACCTCCGATTAAATCGATTTTGTATATCCTGCAAGCTTCTTTTATGCCTTTGTAAAGCTCTTCTATTGCTTCTACTGAAAACTTACTTGAAAACGCAATGGAAACAGTTATTTGATAAGCTTCAGCATTCATAGCATAGATATCGGAAAGATTAACTATGACAGCCTTATAGCCAAGATGCTTCAAAGGAGTATACATAAGATCAAAGTGGATGCCTTCAATCATTAAGTCTGTTGAGATTAACAAACAATCTTCTCCAAACTTTAGAACAGCGGCATCATCACCGATTCCTTTGACTGTAGAACTGTGCTGTATTGTTATGTCATTAGTTAATCTGTCTATAAGCCCAAATTCTCCTAGGGTATTGACATCAGTAAATTGAGATTGAAAATCATCCATCAGTTAAAAGATTATTGTTAATTACAATTTGCCAAAGGTCATCATTTTTAGGCAATTCTGCTGTATAGCTAACTTTATCATCGTTAAGATTGTTGAATTGAATATTGTAAGCATGCAGGTGAATAGAACGGTCTTTGTTTTTTCTTCTAGCACCATATTTTACATCTCCCCTTACGGGATGTCCTATAGATGAAAGTTGAGCTCTGATTTGGTGAAATTTACCGCCAAACAGTTTAATTGAAATTAATGTATATCTATCTAAAACATTAACAGTATTGACAATACTCTTCATTTCAGTAAACCCCTTATTTGGCGTTTCAGAAACCAGACATTTATGTATTCCCGTATCATGCCTTCCATAATGAGCCATCTCTTGTGATGAGAGTTCTAGTTTACCTTCTACAAGCGCGAGGTAGGTTTTAATTACTCTGTTTTGTTCTTGTTCCTCCAGAATGTAGCGGATAAACCTTTTACTTTTCGCAAAAAGACAAAGGCCACTGACTGGTCTATCTAGACGGGTTATAAGGTGTAATTTGTCTTCTTTTTCTTTAGATAATAAATCAGTTAAATTATTTTCTTCCTTGTCTTTGGAAGATTGCACTAAAAATCCAGCGGCCTTATTTACCAAGAGGTAGTCTTTTTTTTCACCTACAAAGCGGTAGTAGTTTTCTTTGTTTTGCATTTTTTAAATCTTAATCCACTTCTTCGTAATCTGTGTATTCGTCATCCTCTTTTTCAAGAAAATCTTTTTTACCATTAGGCAATGAAGCAGGAATAAAAATCCGATATGCGAAATAAATAAGCACTCCTAAGAATAAAAGTTTAATCATAAATGTTTTTCTGGTTGTTAAATCACAAAATAAGACATAAAAAGTGTAAAGTATTTTACATAATTTGGCATTTGAACGTAAAAGTCTCCAAAATTAAAATTACATTTGTTTCGACTTTAACACCCTTAAATATTCTATCGCCCCGTTAATCTTTTTTAGCGGGGTTTTTTAATAGACCCACTACATCCAAGCTTTTCTGCTTGATTCAATTTTATATAAAAGGAATTTTTTAGCTTTTAGAGCAGATGCTTCATTAATATCTGGAATTTTCATTGAACCTGAAGCAGTGTAAATAATCAGGGTACATAAGCCCCGTCTTCTTTGAAAAAAGGAAGCTTTAATTTTTAAGCTTTGAATTTTATAATTTTCTACGATCTGATTATTAAACCCAAACACACCGCCTTCAATTTTCACTAGGCTGGTTCCTATTCCGTACCTTTTCTTTCTATAGGCAAGCCTGCTTCCTATCAGTGCAATAATATATAATGCAAAGGCATATATTAAAAGATCAATTCTATGGTTATATCCAGAAATTAATATTAAAGGCAAAAACAGTAAAGAGCTGTAATAAAGCTTTTTGAAAAGATAGTAGAATTCAACTTTTTTCATATTGAGTTGCGCAAGCCCCTTAAAACTGGATTTAAGCACATAACGATAGGTGTCTGAAACATCCATGCCAGAAAGCCCTACGACTTTAATAGACTTGACATCACTTACGATAGCACTCGAAGCTTGTTTTATCACTAACTCATGAATTCCAGATAGTCGTTGTAGAAGGTTTTGAGAAGATTTAATGATCTGAACTTTATCATCTTTAGCGGCTCGTTCCTTTTTGTTAAGCAGTCCGGAAACAACCACAAACCCATTTGCTTTCCTATACATTTTTAAATCATAGTGATTCAGAATTGTTCTAACCAAGGAAATAACAAAGGCTACTATTGCAAAGAATATAACGAAGAGTGCCATCAATGTAAGGCTTTGAGCCAATTGCTCAGCCATAGGGGCATATTGTTCAGACTTTTCAATGACATTAATACCGAGATCTTTAAGACTGTCATAGATATAAAAGAAAAAGAAAATAATAACCCCACCAGAACGAATATGATTTTCGGTAATACCAACTTTAATCAGTTGAGGAAGACTTAGTCGAAATATAATTTTCCTTTCATCAGGGGTTTCATCCATAACACCTTCATCTGTAGTGCTTTTCTTTTTATTTCTTAATATAATCTCACTAAGTTCATTGGCAAGATTTTGATCTAGTGCATATAATTGAATTTCATTACCTGCACTTCCAGCAGTATCAATATTTAGTTTGACAACTTTAAATATCCGATGTATTAGATTTTGTTCAAAATTTATAGACTGAATTCTATCGAAAGGAATTTCAAGGACTGAGTTTTTAAAGACACCTTTATTGACGATCAGCTTTTGATTTTTAATAAAAAAATAATATTTAAAAAATGCTACAATACTATATAAAGAAGCTAGTGAGGCAATGGTAATAATTCCATAAATAAACCATGGTGAACTTGCCAGTTTTCCTTGTAGTAACACTATTAGTATAATAGGGAACAACTGCCTTATAAGAAGCTTATACAACCTATACATGATGATAAGAATAGCAGTATATGATTGCCTAGTAGGTTGAGTAAGATCAATCGAATCACTCTTCTTCATCGCTTGTCTTTGAGACGATAAATTTTTTGATTCTAAGAGCTTCAGAGGGCCTTAAACCCGGAATAGAAATATCACTGCTCTGTCCACCTGCTGTAAAAATTTTGAGTCTAGCAAGGTCCATTTTTCTTTCTAGTGGTCCTCTATCTATTTGAATATGCTGAACACGGTTAAATGGAACAGTTATAATGGAGCGCCAAATCCATCCAGAGGAATATGAAATGTCTTTTTCTCGTAGTATATAAGACTTATAATGAAAAGCTTTTATCGTTTTATAATATGACCAGATTAGTCGAATTAAAACAAATGAACTTAATAATATTACAACAAAATTTGGTAAGTTGAAAATGTCAATAGATACAACTACACATAAAGCAGATATTATCAATAGGTTTACAATAGTTGTGCTGATGAGCCTTAGTTTCAAGTATGATTTCTGCAATGGAGTAAAGACCTCATTTTCATTACTTGGTAAAAGACTAACATCAATTATATCATTGCTGAATTCCATTAGGTTAATTCATTTTGTATATTATCTAAAACAGATAAGCACGCTTTAAGGTTATATATATTTTCTTTGATTAATATCAAATGAGATTTTGACTGTTTTAACAAAAGACCTTTTTCATGAGCTTTTGTCGAAATATATTTAATAAGCTTTTTAAAAAAATCACTTTCATAAAAGCTAGATTGTGGATTTCCAACAAAATAGCATCGTAATTTACCTTTCTTTAGAGATAATCTTTCTATACCCATTTTTTTGCACTTCCACCTTAAGCGAACACCATGGAACAACTCATCCACCTGAATCGGAAATTTACCAAACTTGTCTTTCAATTTATCCTTTAATGCTTCAAGTTCCTCTTCTTTTTCGATATTACCCAATTCTGTATAGATAGAAAGCCTTTCGGGAATCAAATTGATATATTCATCTGGGATAAGCATTTCTATGTCTGTATCTATTTCTACATCATTAACATAAGTCCTGTCCTTTTCGTTTTCATCTTTAAAAAGATCCTTGAAATCAGTTTCTTTTAATTCATAAATCGCCTCTTCAAGTATTTTTTGATAAGTCTCATATCCAATATCACTAATAAAGCCACTTTGCTCACCTCCAAGAAGATTGCCCGCACCTCTAATATCAAGGTCTCTCATGGCAATATGAAATCCACTTCCTAGGTCTGAAAATTCTTCTAAAGTTTTCAGTCGTTTTCTGGCTTCGCTCGTCAATGTGGATATAGGAGGCGAAAACAGATAGCAATAGGCTTTTTTATTTGATCTTCCAACCCTTCCCCTTAACTGATGTAAGTCACTCAGACCAAATTGATGAGCATTATTGATTATCATAGTATTGGCATTGGGTATATCAAGCCCAGTTTCGATAATGTTGGTACACACCAATACATCATATTTACCTTCGATAAATTCTAGTAATGTTTTTTCAAGTGTTTTGGCTTCCATTTGGCCATGAGCCATAACAACCTCTAGGTCTGGGCAAAGACGCTGAATCATAGCGGTTATGTCTGGCAAAGACTTAACCCTATTGTGAACAAAAAACACCTGTCCACCAC
Organism: Saprospiraceae bacterium; assembly: GCA_029262995.1. Classification (GTDB taxonomy): domain Bacteria; phylum Bacteroidota; class Bacteroidia; order Chitinophagales; family Saprospiraceae; genus RFSX01. The sequence continues at coordinate 43,696 of JAJCYH010000016.1, forward strand.
GCGTAAATTCATAGTATAGTGACTCTTTAATAAGTTGATCACTAAAGGTTCTTCTTTCAGTGTGTATAGGTTGTCGATTTGGTGGAGCAGTTTTAATCAATGACAAATCTCTAGCTGCCATTAATGAAAACTGTAAGGTTCTTGGAATTGGAGTTGCCGTTAAGGTTAAGGTATCTACGTTTACTTTGATTTTCCTAAGCCGTTCTTTTGCAGCTACGCCAAATTTTTGTTCTTCATCAATGATCAGCAAACCAAGATCTTTAAACTCTATGTTTTTGCTTAGAATCGAATGTGTACCAATGATTAGATCTAATTTTCCCTCCTTTAATTTGGCAAAAATGGCATTCTTTTCTTTTGTGGATTTAAAACGGTTTACATAATCTAAGTCTACACCAAATTCTTCTAGCCTTGAATTAAAAGTCTTGTAATGCTGTAACGCAAGTATTGTTGTAGGTACCAGAATAGCAACTTGCTTACCACCAAGTACGGCTTTGAATGCTGCGCGAATAGCGACTTCTGTTTTACCAAATCCAACATCACCACAAACGAGACGATCCATTGGATAGGATTTTTGCATATCTTCTTTGACAGCAACACTTGCATCGTATTGATCAGGCGTATCTTCATACATGAAAGATGCTTCAAGTTCATTTTGAAGATAACCATCAGGAGGAAATGCAAAACCCTCCGATGCCTTTCGCTGTGCATATAATTTGATTAACCCTTTGGCAATATCTTTAATTTGCCTTTTGGTTTTTCTTCTTAGATTTTTCCAGGCGTCTCCACCAATTTTACTAAGCTTTGGAGATGTGCCATCCTTACCGACATATCTAGAAATTTTGTGTAGCGAATTAATACCTACATAAAGTACATCGTTATTAAGATAAATTAAACGAATTGATTCCTGTTCATGTCCATTGATATTAATCTTTTCAAGACCTGAATACCTCCCTATTCCATGATCGATGTGTGTTACAAAGTCACCGGGTCTGAGCTCCTTTAGCATTCGAAGGTTCATAGCCTGTTCTTTTGTAAAGCCTTTTTTTAGTTTATACCTATGGAATCTTTCAAATATTTGATGATCTGTATAGCAGGCAATTTTTAAGTCGTGATCAATGAAACCGGAATGAATTGATATAAGAATAGGATGAAATTCAATTGTAGACTTAAGATCTTCAAATATATTATAGAATCTTTCAATTTGACGGTTGTTATCTGTGACAATAAAACATTGATAACCACCCTCAATTTTCTTATCCAAATCATTAATTAGAATATTAAAATTCTTATTGAAATTTGGTTGAGGAGAAGCATTAAAGACAATTGTACTTTTGATTTCAAGACTTTTCTCGTGGTCCTTCAAAAAAATAACATGATATTGGCTTAATTCAGAAATAATTTCTTTGGCAAAAATAAATGCCCGCTCATCAAGTAGTTTTTTAAGAGCCTCATCTTCAGTATGTGAGACCATATTGGCATACTCATTAGCCTTTTCTTCACAATGTGCAATCCGCTCGGTTAAAAGAGATACATCTTTTATCCAAATACAAGTATTGGTGTCAAATATTTCAAGCAAAGATATTTTGTGATCTTGACCAAATTGCTTGCTGATATTGGGAATAATTGAAACGCGAGCAATATTTTTTAGACTAAGCTGGCTTGTAGGATTAAATAAACGAATGCTTTCAACTTCCTCATCAAACAATTCAACACGGTATGGCCATTCATTGCCAAAAGAAAAAATGTCAACAATCCCGCCACGAATTGAAAACTGACCAGGCTCATAAACAAAGTCTGTACGCTCAAACCCATACATTACCAACAGTTCAATTAGAGTATCAAGATCCAAGTTTTCTCCTTTTTGGATCATTATCTTTTCACTGTCAAGATGCTTAGGGTCAACTACTTTTTCAAAAATAGCTTCAGGGTAGGTAACAAGAATTTCTCTATTATGATAATTGGAATGAATCTTATTAACAGATTCGGTTCGTATCAAGACATTATTATTGTCAACTTCTTCAAATAAGGCTGGTCTACGAAAAGAGTCTGGAAAAAATAGAACGCTTTGATCTTCAATAATTTGATCTAGGCTATTTTGTATATAAGCTGCTTCTTCTTTGTCTGAGGCAATATAAATGTGGGAACAATCTTTTTGCTTGAAAATTGAGGCCAGAACAAAACAATCCTGAGCACCTACTAATCCTTTTAGGAATAGGCGAGAAGGCTCTGAATCAACAAGCCCATTAATAATATCTAACGACTGCTGTGATGACTCATATTTGTCAAGCAGCGTAATTAAATTACTCAATACAGTTTAAATCTTGAATTAAGTACAGTTTTGAAGGAAAATAGTTTAAAAAACTAAGCCCAACGCATTGCATACACAAAAGAAGTAAACAAAAACGGTAGGGTCACCCAAAACCACTCGGGCTGCAGAACAAGGAATGCTATACAGGCCAATAATGAAATAAAAAATCCTAGCCAATATTTCGAAGTAGTATTAGTGTCAGTACTCATTATGATATCTTTGAGGCGCAAAGTTAAAATAAACTTTGAAAAATATGTTTGATTAATCTCTTGATTAATTCCTAACTGGCCTAATTTTGTAAATATCAAATGAAATTTATCTCAGAAAAAAAATACCACGCCAAACTTCTGTTATTTGGGGAGTTCACAATTATAGATGGAGGAACAGCACTTGCATTCCCTATAGATCGCTTTTTTGGTAAATGGAGCTCTGATCAAAAAGACGAAAGTCTCCTTGAATATTATAACTACATAATATCTAAACCCTTTATTGATCGTAGTAAAATTGAAAGTCTATCCCAAAGTAGTATATGCTTTAATGCCAATATTCCTTATGGCTATGGTCTTGGAAGTTCTGGGGCACTTACAGCAGCCATTTATGACTTTGCAAAGAAAACATCTAGCAATAAGCTCCATACGATTAAAGATAACTTAGCTGATATGGAAGCCTATTTTCATGGCCAAAGTTCTGGCTTAGACCCACTGACAAGCTACGTAAATAAACCTATTGAAAGTAACCAAGGTATTTTACGAACCAATGATTCATTGCGATTGCCCCCAAAGTTGTTCTTATTTGATTCGGAGATCAAAAGGAATAGCAAATTGATGATTGATGTTTTTTTAAAAAAAAAGAAAAACGATGACTTCAAAAACATATTATTAAATCTAAACCGCCTAAATGAAACAGCCATCTTAGCACTTTCTGAAGGAGACGATAAACTACTTTGTAAAACCTTTTCAAAAATCAGTGCTTTACAGTTCAAAAATTTCAAAGAGATGATTCCAGAACATATAAAAGACCTTTGGGAAAATGGTCTTTCCTCTAAGGCGTATTCGATTAAATTAAGTGGAGCTGGTGGGGGAGGCTATTTTGTTGGTTTAGGCAATTTGGACCCTACTGACAAGACATTATACTTGTCTTAACGATCTTTAATGAAATAATTCAGTTCCCTGTATTTTAATGCCATTATTCTTATCTGCTTATCTGTTAAAGGTTTTCCATTGTAGAAAGCCTGAATTTTAGGAGATAGACTTTTAGATTTTTTAATGTCTTCCAACAATACTTTAGCATCTTCAAGTTTTGTATACAAACCGATATAATAATCATTTGTAGAGTCAAGTGCTTCTTTTCTAATAAAAACATCATGATAAAGACGCAACAACGCATTTTTAAAGAGACGATCAGAACGTGCGATCTGTACGGAATAATATAAGCCCTCTTTAATCAATCGATACAATGCATACTTGTCATCTAAAGCAAAATCAGGTATCATCGACCAGTTCATTGCTAGACTATCATTTATAATTTTGGAATTATTATCATAAAGTATTATGTCTAGCCTTTTGTTATAATGACTTAAAGAAGCCAACTTATCTGAACTTATAGGAGACTTAACCAAGGGGTAATTATCAGCTACACTTTCAATTGAAATTCTTTCAGTATTGATGCCTTCTTCCACAAGAAACTCTGAAACAAGAAGTGCTCGTCTTAGTGTGTTGTATTGAACATATTCTTCTAGACCAGGCTCATTATAAGAATGTGCTATTATGCTTATGTGGAAATCCTGAACCAATGCATCTTTGGTTAGTCGTTCAAGTTTCCTTGCATTTTCTCCATGTAAAAGATCATGACTATCACGGTAGAACAAATTATAGGGGTACTGAATTGACTCTTTTATTGCTAGGGACAGTTCATCGTTTGCGGGTATAGTGTCAAGCTTATCTTTTTTGACATTTAAATCTACTAATGCCCTATAATCATTTTCATTTAATCGATCTATTACAAACTCAAACGAAGAGGAGTCTCGTGCAACACTGAAGTCAAAATTTTGCAGATATAGAAAATATAAATCATAACCTCCGATTCCTGTTTTTCGATCTGAACTAAACATTCCCATATGTCCATCGTCATCCAATTTGAAATGAATGTCATTAGAAGAACTGTTTATAGCACTTCCCATGTTTACAGAAATAGGATCCTTAGTCTTAATATCTGAAAGATATATATCGTAGCCACCATAGCCATAGGGTCTGTTTGAGGAATAGTATACCTTGGATTTGTCTTCATTAACAAATGGGGACCTTTCATCATAAGGACTATTGACCAAGCTTCCGGCATTTACTGGTGCTAACCATTTTTTAGAACGATATTCCCAATAATAAATGTCATATCCTCCAAAGCCACCTTTTTGCTTAGACGCAAAAGCGAGCGTATTTTTATTCACAATATGAAAATCTATACCATCAACAAGATTTTCCAAAGGCACAGGAATTTTTATTTCATTGCCCAAACTATCAATAGTTATAAACACAAGTTTTGTGGTCTCCTGTTGTTCGAGATACAGTAAGGTTTGTCCTTTAATATCTATATCTTGGATCAAGTTATATTTAGACATGTTGAATGGTCGGGAGATAATATCCAAATCTATCCATTCACCATCATTGCTAATTTGCGATGCGTAGATTTTAAAAGCCTCAGAAGTGTTGTTAGAAGAATAATAAAATACGTTCCCATAGCTGGGACTTTGGACTGGATAAATCTCGTCATAAACAGAATTGATTTCAGGGCCAAAACTTTGTACTAAAGTATTGCTCTTATCTATTGATCGGTCTTGAGAAGAGCTGTATAGGCAATTTTTAATTTCGATTAATGAAGCGCTATAGAATTTATCACCTTCAGAACTGTTTTCTATATATTTTTTGTAAAAGCTAATAGCCTCATACCATTGATTTAAAAAGTGTTTGCATTGTCCCATATACCAATAAAGATCTACGTTATTGTAAGCTTGAGATTTAGCAAGCGTAAGATCCTCTATTGCTTCTGAAATTTGATTCTGATTAATTTTGGCAATTGCCTGGTTCATCAGACTTTCGGGATCCTTAGAGATTCCATCATATAGTTGGTAATAATTTAATGCTAAAGGAAAATTAGAATGCCTCAAAGCATGTTCAGCTTTCGATTTACTTTCACTTTGGCAATACCCTTTATAACTCAGTATCAAAGAGAGTAGGATAATTGTGAAAATAGAATGAAGTTTCATTAATGAAATAAACTCAAAATACAAGTTTATATTTCAAACTTAGGGTCAAAAGCTTCAAGATAATCTGCAACCTTCCTTAAGAACGATCCTCCAAGAAAGCCATCAACTACACGATGATCATAAGATAGAGATAAGTACATCATTTGTCTAACAGCAATTACATCACCATATTCGGTTTCAAGAACTGCAGGTTTTTTTCTTATTGCTCCAGTAGCTAATATTGCGACCTGGGGTTGATTAATAATTGGGGTACCCATTACATTACCAAAGGTTCCTACATTGGTGATTGTAAAGCTTCCGTCTTGAATATCTTCAGGTTTTAGCTTGTTGGACCGTGCTTTAGAGGCAAGACCATTTACCGCTTTAGTCAAGCCTGATAAATTTAGAAAATCTGCATTCTTAATAACGGGGACAATCAAATTTCCAGAAGGAAGTGCTGTTGCCATACCTATATTAATGTTTTTCTTGACGATAAGATTTTTACCATCAACAGAAATATTAATCATAGGGAAGTCTTTAATTGCCTTTACAACAGCATCAATAAATATTGGAGTGTACGTAATTTTTTCTCCATGTTTTTTAGCAAAATCTGCTTTATTGGCTTCTCTCCAATTAACCATGTTGGTAACATCAGCCTCTACAAAAGATGTAACATGTGGTGAGGTTTGCTTTGACATGACCATATGATCTGCGATAAGTTTCCGCATCCTGTCCATTTCTACAATTTCAACATCTCCAGAGATGGAAGCAGGTGCTTTATCTTCAGGCGTGGACACAACAGAATTTTGAGCGCTGTGTCCATTTGAAGATTGTGATGGTTTTACAGGTGCAGCTGTCCTGTTATTAATATAGTCAATTATATCTTTCTTAGTAACTCTACCGTTAGAACCTGTACCCTCTATCTGCTCAAGTTCAGCCATTCCAATATTTTCTTTACGCGCAATACTTTTTACCAATGGAGAATAAAAACGGCTGGTAGAAGAGCTAGGAGCTTGGATCGTTGTTTTTACAGGAGTAGCATCAGAGGTTGAAGAACTTGGCGATGGTGATTCCTGTTTTTGAGGAATCTCAACTTTTGGTGCTTCTTGCACAGGAGTACTTCCTGATGATACAGTTTCCTCTCCTTCTGTATTGATAAATGCGATAACAGTTCCTACTGGAACAACATCGTTTACATTATATAAGATTTCTGAAATAACTCCATCTACTGGAGAAGGAATTTCAGAATCTACTTTATCTGTAGCGATTTCTAGTATAGTTTCATCTTCTGCAACAGAATCGCCTACTTTTTTTGACCATCCTAAAATTGTTGCTTCCATTATGCTTTCGCCCATTTTGGGCATAACTAACTCGAATTTTGCCATTATTCCTCTTTGATTTTGGTATGCAAAGTTAGTCTAATTCTAATTCAGTTAAAAACAATCTTAAGCTATTCATTGCATAGTTGGTTGTATATTGAATATTTTTTAGACGATCTTTTGTCAATTGAAGTTTTTTTGTTTTCTGAATATTCCGATTTCCCCAAGCCAGCCATATCGTTCCAACAGGCTTCGTTGGTGTTCCACCTCCTGGTCCTGCGATTCCTGAAATAGCTATACCAACATCTGTTTTTAATGAATCTAACAAACCTTCGAGCATTTCTAAAACGGTATTTTCACTAACGGCACCGTATTCTACTAGAGTTTCATTTTTAACTTTTAAAAGTTGATTTTTTAATTGATAGCTGTAAGTAACAAGACCACCCATAAAAAAGCTAGATGATCCTGCTATAGAGGTTAGGTGATGGGCAAGATTTCCGCCAGTACAACTTTCTGCAGTTGAAAGCGAAAGCCCCTTACTTACAAAATCCCTTTTAAGTGTTTCTTCAAGGCTAATATCATCATAACCATAGACCAGATTCCCAAGTCTGGCGCTTATTTTATCTACATAATCATTAACAACAGGAATTTGTGAAATGTTATTCTTTGAAGTAAGGCGCAATTTAACATGTCCAAGACTAGGTAAATAGGCTAGAGATATGCCTTCTGGAATTTCTTCTGCAATGTCATTAATTTTATCTGCTATAGAAGTTTCTCCCATTCCTGCAGTTCGTATTGTGCGAAAATAAATATTACCAAGTTGTGGATAAGATGATCTTAGGAGAGGCAAAAAACTGTTTTTGAATATCCACTCCATTTCATATGGAACTCCAGGCAATGAAATCAACCAACCTTTGTCATTTTTAAACAACATGCCTGGAGCTGTCCCCATATTGTTTTCCAGCTGAGTACATTTTTTTGGCATCAAACATTGATTTTCATGCAGTTCAGTAACGGGGATTTGACGAAAGTCAAAATATTTAGAAATTTTTTGAAATAGAATATCATCAAACTCGAGAGGTATTTTATAATAATCAGCAATCGTCTTTTTAGTAACATCATCCTTTGTTGGGCCTAGACCGCCAGTCATTATTACGATTTCTGCTTGAGTAAATGCCATATCAATAGATCGTTCAATATCTTCTTTTGTGTCTGGGACAGTCAATATAAAAGAAACATCGAGTCCTAGGTTTGCAAGTTCTTTGGATAGCCAGACAGCATTTGTGTCAATAATCTGTCCGAGAAGAATTTCATCTCCTATAGTAACAATACCTGCTTTCATTCTATAATAAATTGTATATCTCTGTGATTAAATAAATGCATTTGATTATTACATTCAACCATTAGTTTGCCATCTTCATTAATGCCAATAATTATTCCTTCAAAGGAGTTTTTATTTCTATCAAGGAATATTCTTCTTTCACCTAAACCAAACAATTTATCAAGATATTGTTTATAAACTGAACTCCATTTTCCTAGTAAATTATTAAGGCTTAGGAAGAATGAATGTTCAAATCGAAACATGCTTTCTAATAAACCGAACTCTGTACCTGTTATTTGCGTTAAGCTTATCGCAAAAGGAAGATCTTCAGGAAAATGTTGCTGATTTAGATTCAGACCTAGACCAATGATACTACTTGCTATCGATTTCGACGTAATTTGATTTTGAATTAATAATCCTGCAAGTTTTTTATTCTTATAGTATATGTCGTTTGGCCATTTTAGTTTCAGATCGCAAAGTTCAAAAATTTCTTCCAAGGACCTTAAAACGGATAGGCAAATCATCATATTTAAAGTAAAATGATCTTTTACAGGAATATTGGGCCAAGGAAGAAAGTATGACAAACTGAGGTTCTTGTTGATGTCACTAAACCATTTTCTGCCAATTTGTCCTTTTCCTTCGGTTTGTTGGTATGTATATGCACAGATATGTTCAGATGGTTTGTTTTTTGATATATAATCAGAGAGGAATGCATTGGTGGAAGCAACTGATCTAAGATAGATGTAATTTTGAGCCTTTGTTGAACCTAGCTTATTCAAGTGTTGAACTTATTTTATTTAATTTTAAAATGCTAAATACCGAAATAATTTGCAAGAAAAGATAGTACACAGCAATAAAGCCTTAAATAGTACAAAACTTACAGAATTAATCGTCGATAGTATTCAAGATATTAAAGGGAAAAATATTCTTCGTTTAGATATGCGTGATTTGGACGACTCTCCTTCAGATTTTTTTATAATCTGCGAAGGTGATTCCACTACTCAAGTAAGTGCTATTTCACAGAATATTGTTAAAAGGTTAAAAGAAGAAGAAGGACTCAAGCCTTCGCATGTTGAAGGCAAACAGAGCGCTACTTGGGTACTGGTCGACTATTTTGATGTAATCGTCCATGTATTCTACCCAGAAGCCCGCAGATTTTATGAAATTGAAGATCTATGGAGTGATGCCAAGCAAACGGAGTATCAAAATATTTAATGACAATTGAACGATTTAGGGCTGAAATGATTTTTTATACAATTAATTTCAGTGAGAACAGAGGGTGATAGTATCGCCGAATAATTATGAAAACATCTTATGGCAGATAATAAAGAAGATAAAAATCAAAAAAAGTTTACCATTAACTCTTATTGGATTTATGGTATCATCATATTTTTCATCTTATTGATGAATGTGATTACACTTATTGGTGGCAAGACAAATGAATTGAGTCTTAACAAGTTCAAGGAGATAGCTAAGAAAGGTCATATAGAAAAAGTAACGGTCATTAATAAGGAAGTTGCTAAAATCTATTTAAAAAAGCAGTACCTAGACAAGTATCCTGAATTCGGAGAAAGCAAATTCAAGTTTTCACAGCCTCATTATGTAATGAATATTGGGGATGTAAACTTGTTTTACGAAATGGTGCAAAGAGACATCAATACCGATCCAGACAATCCAATGGTAGACCCCAAATTTGTCACCGAAACAAATTATCTCTCTCAAATATTAAGCTGGGTAATTCCCTTTGCATTAATTATTGGTCTTTGGGTGTTTTTTATGAGGCGAGTAGGATCGGGAGGAGGAGGACCGGGCTCTCAAATATTTAATATTGGTAAATCTAAGGCCACCTTATTTGATAGTGACGATGCAAAAGTCAATGTAACATTCAAAGATGTTGCAGGATTAGAGGAAGCAAAAGAGGAAGTTATGGAAGTTGTAGACTTTCTTAAATTTCCTAAAAAATATACTTCTCTCGGTGGTAAAATTCCAAAAGGCGTTTTATTGGTAGGACCTCCGGGAACTGGAAAAACATTATTGGCAAAAGCAGTTGCTGGAGAAGCAGGTGTTCCTTTCTTTTCGATTTCAGGTAGTGATTTTGTTGAAATGTTTGTTGGGGTAGGAGCTTCCAGAGTAAGAGATCTATTTAAACAAGCCAGAGAAAAGGCACCTTGTATCATATTTATTGATGAAATTGATGCTATTGGTCGTGCAAGAGGAAGATCCGCATTCCAAGGTGGTAATGACGAAAGGGAGAATACATTAAATCAGCTTCTCGTAGAAATGGATGGCTTTACTACTGATAAAGGAGTAATCTTAATGGCGGCAACAAATAGACCAGACATTCTTGATAATGCTTTATTAAGGCCTGGAAGATTTGACCGACAGATAGGAATAGACAGACCAGATTTAGTAGGTAGAGAAGCCATTTTCAAGGTTCACTTAAAAACCATAAAAACATCTACGGAAATGGATGCCCATACTTTGGCAGAAATGACACCCGGATTTGCAGGAGCCGACATTGCAAACGTCTGTAATGAAGCGGCATTGGTAGCAGCTAGAAAGAATAAGAAACATGTTGAAATGGACGATTTCAATTATGCTTTAGATAGAGTAATTGGAGGATTGGAGAAGAAAAACAAAATAATATCCCCAAAAGAGAAAGAGATTATTGCTTATCATGAAGCAGGTCATGCAATTTGTGGATGGTTTTTGCAACATGCTTCACCATTGGTTAAAGTAACTATTGTTCCAAGAGGAATTGGGACACTTGGTTATGCACAATACCTTCCAAAAGAAGAATACATCACACGAACGGATGCATTATTGGATAGGATGGCAATGACTTTAGGTGGAAGAGCTGCAGAAAGAATAGTATTTGACAAAATTTCAACGGGAGCACAAAATGACTTGGACCAAGTTACCAAAATGGCTTATTCAATGATTTCTGTTTTTGGTATGAATGAAAAAGTAGGTAATGTTTCATTTTACGGAATGTCACAGGACAATTTTAACAAGCCATACTCGGATGAAACAGCAAGACTAATTGATGATGAAGTGAGAAATTTAATAGACTTGCAATATCAGGCAGCGATAGATTTGCTTAACGAGAGAAGAGAAGAACTGGATATCTTAGCTAATGAACTATTGGATAAAGAGTTGCTTCTAAAGTCAGATGTAGAAAGATTGATAGGCAAAAGACCTTTTCCAGACATCGAAGAATTTAAACCTATGGTGGAAGGTAAATCCAAATACAAGGAGTTATTTGAAGAGGAAAAAGAAGAAGCTAAAGATGAAGAGGTAAATCCGTAAATTAAATACTACAGATAAAATTAAAAGAGCTTGTTTTACAAAAACAAGCTCTTTTTTTTATTACTCAATTACTTCAACTGTTCTGTCAATCAGACGAAAACCATTGCCGTGAATATTTACGATCTCAAGTTTTTCATCCAAACTAAGATATTTTCTTAGTTTGGTTACAAAAACATCCATGCTACGAGCAGTAAAGTAATTGTCTTCACCCCATATTTTTGTAAGTGCTTTTGAACGAGGTAGAACGTCGTTCTTATGAATGCAGAACATTCTTAAGAGATGTGCCTCTTTAGGTGAAAGGTTTTCCTTGTGTTTATCACCGTCAGGACCGGTATAGCTGAGAATTCTTAAAGGGTAATTGAATACAAAACTCCCCAAATGGAATTCCTTTATATCCTCTTGTTCTTCTTTTTTGGATCCAGATCTTCTTAGGATAGCTTGTACTCTTAAGAGCAATTCCTCAGAATTGAATGGCTTCGTGATATAATCATCAGCACCTATTTTAAACCCTTCCAAAACATCTTCTTTCAAAGACTTGGCCGTTAAGAAAATAATTGGAACCTCTTTATTGTTTTCTCTTATCTCTTTGGCAAGTGTGAATCCATCTTTTTTAGGCATCATTACGTCAAATATGCACAGCTTAAATTCTCCTTTGTTGAATTTAATCAGACCTTCATCTCCATCCTTGGCAAGGTCAACATCATAACCATGCATTTCTAAATAAGACTTGAGAACATCTCCGAAGTTTTGATCATCTTCTACCAATAAGATTTTTGTGGGTTTTTTCTCTTCCATTTTTTTGTGATTTGTAAAGTTCTTCTATCTGATAATACTAATTTATTCTACTGTTCCTTTTGAAAGGTAAGAAAACACTAAATGTACTTCCCTTGTCCAATTCTGATTCTACGGTGATAGTGCCGTTATGGGCACTCACTAATGCTTTCACATAACTAAGACCAAGGCCAAAGCCTTTAACATCATGTCGATTTCCGGTATGGACCCTAAAGAATTTATCAAAGATATGTTTTATAGCTTCTTTTGATATTCCTATTCCTTTATCTTCAACAGATAATTCTACGCCATTAATAACATTTTTTGTGGAAATTAATATTTCTGGAGTTTCTTTTGAATATTTTTCTGCATTATCAAGCAAATTATAGACAATATTAGAAATATGCGTAAGGTCACCATCAATAATTGGACTTTGTGCATGCAATTTAGTTGTGAGAGTTCCTTGCCTATTTGAAATTTTTAGTCTGCTATTTTCTGAAGCCTTATATACAACATCATTTAGGTTCACTTCTGTGATATTCAACTCAAAGTCCTGTTTGTCAATCCTTGCCATCTGTAATACCTTTTCAACCTGGTCAAGCATTCTTGTATTTTCTTGTTTGATAATCCCAGCAAAGCGTCTTACTTTATCCTCGTGGCTGATTACGGTATCATTCGTAATGGAATCTGTTGCTAATGATATTGTTGCTATTGGCGTTTTAAATTCATGAGTCATATTGTTGATGAAATCCGTTTTCATTTCTGAAACTTTCTTTTGTCTTAAGATAACAAAAATTGTATAAGCAAAGCAAAACAAAACCAATCCGGTGAAAAGAAGTGAAGTTGTCATAGACGGCAACACTTTTGCCCACAAAAAGCTTCTTTTACCTGGAAAAAAAACTTTTAGATAACCAGGAGATCCTTCTTCAAGAAACAGTTTCACCTTGTAAGGTGAGGTTTCAAGACCTTTGTTGTATTTGGTAGAACTGCTATTGCCTTCCAAAGGAACCGCAAATACCCCGTTACGTATGATGAATTCATTGGTTGCATTTGAAAACACTCCATAATCATACTTGATTACTATTCCTTGATCTTCAAGCTCAGACTTTATGTATTTGTCAAGATTTTCTCGATTGATTGACTCTAGTAAGTATTCGGGCGAAATTTGTTGTAAGGCACTTTCAATGGCAAAGCTATGCATACTTCTTTTATTAGAAGAAAGGTATTGATTAAGCACATTTTCGTTTTGACCAAATATAGATTTCTTGCTTTTGATCCACCGTTCTACAAAATCTTTGGTATCCGTATCGCTCTTGAGCTGTGCTTTAACATTATTCAATGCCATATAAACACGATCGTCAAAATTTTTCCCGTCTAGATCTACCTGCGCTTTAATCCAAATGAATTGCGTAACCGCTATGCCTATTAAAGCAATGCTCATCAGGATTATTATTGCCCATATCATTTTCTTATTCATAAATCGAACGCTTACAAGGTATGTCTAATCTTAAAATTAGGTCTTCAAAGTATTGAATTCATATCTTTAACTCATATTTAACCCCTTTGTTATAATAAGTTTATTATGAAAAAAATCGAGCATCTTGGAATTGCAGTAAAAAATCTTGAAGATAGTGAGAAACTCTTTGAGTCTCTATTCAACTCCAAAGTATATAAAAGAGAGCATGTGGAATCACAAAATGTAATAACTTCTTTTCTAAGAATGGGTAATAATAAAATCGAATTGTTACAAGCTACAAATGCAAGCAGCCCTATTGCTTCTTTTATTGACAAAAAGGGTGAAGGTTTTCATCATGTAGCATTTGCGGTTTCTGATATATCCTCTGAAATGAAAAGACTCGAAGGAGAAGGCTTTACTTTGTTGAGCAATGAACCAATGAAAGGAGCAGACAATAAATTGGTTTGTTTTCTCCATCCAAAATCCACCAATGGGGTGCTGGTGGAATTGGTACAGGATATTAAATTCTAATTATCTTATATTTAGGAAGTTTCCTAGCATTTTTAAACCAGATCTGGCAGCTTCGTCTATCACTGAACCGTCGCCAACTTTATCAAATAGTTATTCGAATACCGAAAGACTACTATCTTGCTGAACATATCTTTTTTGTAAAACTAAAAGAGAGTCCGACAGCTAATTTGTATCGAGGTTGTTTTGCTTTTTATATCTTCCAACAACGCCTAATACGATAGGTGCAAGTTTAATTAGTAATCCCATGCTTTGGTTTTATTCAATCCCAGTCATTTTTGTTAGCATTTAGAAGGCATTTCCTTGGTTTTTACTCAATAAATGGCTGAGAATTCTCGTTTCATCCATTGTTTTAGGTTTTGTAACATTTGATTTACCAGAAATGAGTCCAACGACATAATCTAAAATGCTTCTGTCATGATCCCTGTCTAGGCCATCGATTGCAGATTCATTAGAAGCAGAATTTGTCTTATTCGTGTCGTCAATGTTTAATTGTTGATCAATACCATTAAGTACACCTCAGAAAGTTGCCATTTAAAAAGACCCATTAAGTCAATAATAATTGTATTAAATCCTCATTTAAAATTAAGGCACTGTTTTTGTTTGTTTTATAAATTATTAAAAAATGTAATATGACTCGTATTTTCTTAATGTTGTTTTTTGTTAGTCTTACAGCTTTTTGTATGGCAGAAAATCCAAGTTTAAATTATATCACGCAATATAAAGAAATTGCAATATTGGAAATGCAAAGAACAGGAATTCCAGCAAGTATTAAAATGGCTCAAGCACTTTTGGAGTCTGGGGCGGGGAGGAGTACGCTAGCTAGAAATGCCAATAACCACTTTGGAATAAAATGTGGTGGTTCCTGGGAAGGAGAGACATATTATAGAGAAGATGATGATTATTATAAAGGTAAATTGGTTAAATCATGCTTTAGAAAATTTGATAGTGTTTATCAGTCTTTTGAGGCACACAGCAATTTTTTAATAAATCAAAACCGCTATTCCTTTTTATTTGAAATACCTGTAAGCGATTATGAAAGTTGGGCAAAGGGATTAAGAAAAGCTGGGTATGCAACAGATAAAAGTTATTCAATCAAACTAATAGAGATTATTGAAAAATATGAGCTATACCTTTTAGATCAAAATATGACTCCATTTGAAGGAGACTCTAGTTTAGCCAATGCTGAATCAGAGGATTTCGATACAGAAAAAAATGCGCATGATTCTGAAAATACATCGAAAACATACAAATCTGAAAGAAACAGAAGTAGAAGAAAAGTTAGTGTTAATAAAAATGCTAAATATCATATTGTTAGAGAGAATCAGAGCCTAAGCGATATAGCTATTCTATATGAAATTGATGAAACATCTCTTAGACTAAGAAATAGATTGCCAAAGGATGCAGAACCTTTAAGCGGCGAAAAAATCCACCTAAAAAAGAAGATAAGTCTGACGAGCAGGCCTAAATTTGAAAGAGTACCAAATGGGGATTTGGCTTCAGTAAAGGCAGAATTTATATTTTAATTTTGTGAAAAACAAAACAATGCGATTATTAGCCTGCATCTTCATATTTTCAATATTTTTTATCAACCCAGCAATAACTCAGGAACAAGAGTCTGGTGGTTTTTATTTTGGACCCAAACTTGGACCGACGATCGGAACTCAGAATTGGGATGGCTTTGAAAGAAGAACCATGTTCAATTACCATGGAGCATTGTTTGTCGAAAGCTTAGACAGAGATTTTAAAGGTGCCTTTTTTGCTCAACTGGGATATAATGCTAGGGGTAGCGGGCTTAATGTGTTCACTATTGGAGGATTTTCTAATAGCCAATCGTTTGTCTTCAGAAATCTTTCTTTATTGCTTGCCGCAAAAAAGAGACTGCTTACAAAAACGCTTCAAACACCATATTATTTTGTAGGTGTTCGAGCCGAGTACCAGCTTTCTAACAATCTAAAAGAAATACAAGATCGGTACAATTCACCTTTTTTCCCCGTTCCAGAATTTGTCAACAAATTCACTTACGGCATTTCTTTTGGTGGAGGAATTGAATTTTTAGGATCTGAATTTATACAACCAGCATTAGAGCTAACTATAAGTCCTGACCTTTCATTTCAATATCAATCTCCTGCTATACCAAATGTAATTGATCCAATAACAGGTCAGACAAGAACATTAAATGAAAGAAAAATTAGGAATATTACTATGGAGATAAGTCTTGTTATTCGCTTTTTGAGAAAGGTGGTTTATCTTAATTAAGTTCAAAGCGATAGGACATCATTAATCCTAGATATTGAGAAGATTGCTTAAAAGATTTCTCGTCTCCCCGATAGTAAATATCTTCAGCCACACCATGAAACCTTTGCTCATATAGTATTTCAAGTTGCAATTTATTGAGTTCATAATTAAAGGAGATATGATACCCTCCAGAAATTTTGCGTTCACGCTCTTCGAATTCAGGCAACTGATTGAAAGGAGATTGTGTACTATAGTGCCAAACGATGCTTGGTCCAGCACCTATATTAAAGTTATCCACCCGTAGTCCAGCCTCTATAGGAATCAATAATGTATTTGATTTTTTTTCTAAAAATTGTGGTGTTAGATCAGGAAATTTTAAGTAATTGATTGAGCGAAAACGGCTTTTTAATTGACGCAGATGTATTCCTCCACGAACATAAACCAAGTCATTGGCAACAGTACAGGAGACACCAAAAACGGGAGATATATCCTCTTCAAGAAATCGAACAGAATAGGTTAGAAAGTCAAACTGGTCATCGTATTTGATTTCAGACCCGCGGTTGAAACTTAGAAAGTAAGATGTGCTTACTGAAATACTAATTTGTGTCCATGAAATATTTAAACTGCTACAGAGGATTATAGTTGATAAGAGGAAAATTTTGAGTATTGAGGAAATAAACTTCATCTATTGCAGAAAGGGGTTTCTAATTTTTTCTTCAATTATACTCGTAGAAGGACCATGACCAGAATAAACCAATACGTCATCACCCAAGGGGTAAAATTTTGATTTAATGCTTTTAATAAGCGTATCAAAGTCACCACCAGGCAAATCAGTTCTACCTATACTTCCTTTAAACAAAACGTCTCCTGCGATCAACTGTTTTGATGCTTTATGAAACAATGAAATACTGGCTGGTGAATGTCCAGGGGTAAAGAGAACTTCCAATCTTGTATCTCCAAATTGAATGATATCGGTCTCATCTATATAATGGTTTATTGGTGGAGAAGGCGTATAGTCTACACCATACATATTGGCAACAATAAGATTGGCTTCAAGAACTGGAATTTCTCCTTTATGAGCTTCTAATTTCAGATTGTATTTATCCGCTATATATTTATTTCCTAAAACGTGATCAATATGACAATGCGTATTGATTAGTTTAACCGGTTTTAGCTTTCTAGAGTTAATATATTCAGAGATTTGATTTTCTTCTTTTAGGTTACTGCAACCTGGATCAACAATTATACACTCGAGTGAATCGTCATGAAGTATATAAGTGTTTTCTTCAAAATCATTAAAAGTAAAAGTGCTAATTTCCATGCTAATTGTAGATTGACACAAGCAATTACTAAAACTTGTGCTTTAAGATTATATGAATGTTATTTTAGAATACAAATTATCCTTATTTAATCAGCTTTATTTAATAGATTGCTCAAAATACTGTATTTTCAAATTGAATGAGTAAGTATTTATACATCATCTTTTTTATTTGTCTTATAGCCCTACCCGATATACGGTCTCAAGCTATAAATACCCCCTTTGGTAAGAACAGAGTTCAATATCACAATGATTTTGATACTTGGACAATGTATGAAACCGAGAACTTTATCACTTATTGGTATGGCAAATCAAGAAATATAGCTCAGCCCATCATCCAGATGGCCGAAATGGACCACGATGAAATCCAAAAAGTCTTGGAGCATACTATAAGCGACAAAATAGAAATCATAGTATATATAGATCTTTCAGACTTAAAGCAGAGTAATATTGGTCTTGAAGAGGCTTTTACAAATACTGCCGGAACAACAAAGATTCAAGGACATAAGATGTTTGTCTATTTTGATGGCAACCATCTGAACTTAAGAAAACAGATTAAGAAAGGAATAGCTCAAGTATATCTAAATGCTATACTATTTGGATCAAATTTTCAGGAAATCGTTCAAAATGCATTAATGCTAAACTTACCTCTTTGGTTTTCTGATGGGGTTTCTGCATATGCGGCTAGTCCTTGGGACATCGAGATTGATGATGAATTAAGGGACCTATTATTGAATGAACCAAGTTATAACAACTTTGAAAAGTTTGCTGATGAACACCCAAGAGCCGCAGGCCATTCTTTATGGCATTATGTTGCTGAAAAATATGACCCTTCTACGATTGCAAATATTATTTATTTAACAAGAATCAATAGAAATCTTGAAAACAGTTTTTTATTTATACTTGGAGAGGAATTCGATATAGTGCTTGAGGAATGGTACCAATTTTATATTGAAAGATACAGATCTGAACAGACTAGTTTTACCCAAACGGAGGAGCTGTCAAGAATAAAAACTAAAACCAAAAGAGGCGTTGGTATTAGCAGTGTGAAGCAAAGTCCAGATGGCAAATATCTAGCCTACGTTTCTAATGATAAGGGGAAAGTCAAGTTGTATGTTCAAGACCTTTCCACTGGAAAAGAAGATTGCCTATTAAGATTAGGTGCAAAGAACTTATTCCAAGAGGTAGATTATAATTATCCTTTAATTGCATGGCATCCTACAAAGTCAGAGCTCAGTGTAATATATGAAAGAAGGGATGTTATTAAAATAAGAAAAATATTTGTTCCTAACAATTCAATTGAAGAGGACTTGTTAACGCAAGACTATCAAAGAATATACAGTATGGAATATCTTAACAATGAAGACTATATCCTATCTGCATCTAAAGATGGATTTTCAGACTTGTATATTTATAAACCAAGAGTCCGTAATTCAAAGCGACTTACACAGGATTTTTTTGATGACCTTGATGCATCACCGATCACCTTTGAGGGAGCTCCTTCTGTTTTATTTAGATCTAACAGAACAAACAACTCTCTTGAAAGGCAAATGATTGACACTATCTTACCGATTAATGAATTTGACATTTATATTCTAAAGGGAGTAGACAGAAATCCAAAGCTTGTCAAAATAACAGATACGCCAAATAATTCAGAGAGCAGACCGATGCTTTTGTCAGAGAATGAGATATGGTATCTAAGTCCAAGATCAGGTATTTTAAATAGTTATTCTCATAATCTAGTGACTGGAGAAATAAAAGCTAAAACAAATCTGGAAAGAAATGTAATTGTACATGATATAAAATTAGGAGGTGATTTTTATTATTTTACTTATTATGAAGATGGCGAGTATAAACTTTTCAAAAAGCGAGTGAGCCAGATTAAAGGTTCTGATCCCAGCGCTACGCAATTTAAATTATCACTGGAAGAGCAAAGTGATATTCCACTATTGATTAAGAATCCCGAAGAAGTAGAGGATGAGGATGACTTGATTATAACTGATGCGATAAAGTTTCAATCTGAGTTTCCAGACCCTCAAAACCTGAAGTCTTTGGATATATTTCTAGAGGAGGACGAGGAACTTTCATTATTTGACAAGTATTTTCAAAATTACTATTCGGATGCCGTTCAAGATGGAAAGAGAATAATTAAATATAGTCCTATGAGGGCAACAGCATCCAGGTTGAAATTTAGACTGGCTGACTTCACGACCAGAATGGATAACACTGTCTTATTTGAAGGCCTTGAAAGTTATACCGGTCAAGACAGACAACTTGATAATGCCCCTTTAGGTATCTTATTCAAAGCAACGATTAAAGATCTGTTTGAGGATTATGATATTCAAGTTGGCTTAAGAATTCCAACCAGCTTTAATGGCTATGAATATTTTGCCGTTTTTGATAATAAGAAATATTTGTTGGATAAGAGAATTGCCTTTTACCGAAAAGCAGAGACAAATACTATTGACCCAAATGTATTTCCTGTTCAAAGAGATAAGAGGCATACCGTATTGGGGATGTATCAAATTAGATATCCTTTCGACATTTACACAAGCCTTAGGCTTACAAGTACTTTAAGATTTGATAAATATATCCGCCTAGCAGTAGATCCTGCATCATTAAACGAAGCTTTTGTAAATGAAAAACGACTTAGCCTAAAGGCAGAGTATATTTTTGACAACAGCTATGATGTAAGTTTGAATATTAAAAACGGAACCCGTTATAAGGCTTATGTAGAATTTATTAATGAGTTTAATCTAGACTTGATTGATGGCTTTAACCTTGATGCTTCCAAGTCTTCTACCTTTGTTTTTGGATTTGATGCAAGACATTATATTCCAATATTAAAACATGCGGTTTTAGCTCTAAGAGGTACTGGAGCCAGTTCTGTTGGCTCAAGTAGAATTGTTTATTATCTTGGCGGAATGGAGAATTGGTTATTTAATTCTTTTGATGAATCTGTACCGATTCCTAATAATGACGCCTTCTCATATAAAGTATTGGCCCCACATTTGAGAGGATTTAAAAATAATATCAGAAATGGAAATTCGTATGTTGTTAGTAACATAGAATTACGGGTGCCTGTTTTTAGATTTTTAAGTAGGAAGCCTGCAGGAAATTCGTTTTTCAAAAACTTTCAAGTTACAGGATTTTTTGATGCTGGTTTAGCCTGGTATGGAATAGGACCAAATGCTGAAGACAACCCCCTCAACACAATAGAAATATCTAACCCACCGGACAATCCGGTTATTACAGTACAAGCTAAATATTTTAGAGACCCTCTTGTCATGGGATATGGTTTTGGATTCAGAAGCACACTTCTTGGGTACTATTTAAAATTTGATTATGCTTGGGGTATAGAAACTGGACAGATTATTGATCCGAGGATCTATTTTAGTCTTGGCATGGATTTTTAGGCTTTATAGCTTAATATTATAAATTGAAAATCAGTTCTAATGCGTATATTCTTCTTATCTGTTATTATTCTATTATTTTTTTCTTGTAAAGAGGATACATTAAAACAAGATAGTTTTAGTGTTAACATTCAAATGCAAAGAGATCCGGGCAAGATAAATCCGTTCTATGCCACTACTTCATTAGGAAGAGAAGTCTATCAGTATATCTTTACCCCTTTGGCAGATTTTCATCCTGACAACTTAGAATTATACCCTATTCTTATTGAGCGTCTTCCTGAAGATGTGGATACTATAATAAATGGTGTTCCTTATGTCGCCTACAAGATTGACATGAAGGACGATGTTCTTTGGTCAGATGGTGAAAGACTGACAAATAAGGATTATCTGTTTACAATGCAAATGATCAAACATCCACTATCTAAAATCACAGCTTGGAAATCATATTTCGAGGCGCTTAAATTGGTTGAGCTTGACGTAAACGATGATACTAAATTAACCGTATATTTTGAGCCTAATTATATGTTATCCAAAGAGGCAGCATTGACCACATTTGTAATACCTAGTCATATTTTTGATGTAAATGAAAATCTTCTTTCAAAGGGCATAAGTATTTTTAAAAACAATTATAGTACTACAGATTCCCTTGAAATAAAAGTCGTAGAGACAGTAAATGCAAGTGATGATTACAAAACTCAAATCGTTCAATTAGGGCCATATGAAATACAGGATTTTCAAACGGACGAATACATACAACTAAAGAGAAAGGAAAATTATTGGGGGAACAATTATCCCGATAATGTTTTTTTACACAATCATCCAAATGAAATGCTGTTCAGGTTTGTCCCTGATGAAGTTGGGGCGGTAAATATGGCAAAGGAAGGTCAGCTTGATATAATTAAATTAAAGTCAAGCGACTTATTTTTAGATATGAAAGAAGATAGTTTGTTTTCTTCAAAATTCAGTTTTAATATTCCTCAGATCATGCAATACTATTTTATTTGTATTAACAACACTACAGACATTTTGAAAGATAGAAATGTTCGTGTTGCTCTTAGTCACTTAGCCGATGTAGATGATTATATTCAAAATATAGATGGAGGTTTAGGCACGAGAACAATTGGGCATATTAATCCGACCAAGTCTTATTATAATAACAGTATAATGCCTATAGCATATAATCCAAATAAGGCCAAAGAAATATTAGAGAATAATGGATGGTCAGATACTGACGGCAATGGTGTTTTGGATAAAGGTATCAACGGAAAAAGAACTGCTCTTGAGTTGGACTTTTTCATTACCGGGAGTTCGTTAAGTCAAAGTATTGCACTCCTATTTCAAGAGTCTGCTTTAAAGGCTGGGGTTAAAATAAACATTGTTTCCAAGTCAATGGCTCTTCTGCGAAAGGAGAATTTGAACAATTACAATTACGATTTGGCAGCCCTCTCGGCAACTTCAGATGCTTCTCCAGACGACCTATATGACCGTTGGCATTCCAGTCTTGCACAGCCGGGGACTAGAAACCAGTCAGGCTATTCTAACTTAGAAGCTGATGATTATATAGAACAGATCAGGTCTACAAGAAATACTGAGAGAAGAAAAGCAGCATATTTAAAAGTACAGGAAATAATGCACCAAGATCAACCCGTAATATTTCTTTACAGTCCGATGCAAAAGATTTTGATTTCCAAGAGATTAAAAGGAACGACAACTGCCAAGCGGCCAGGATATCTTGCCAATAGCTTTTCCTTGTCATCTTAATGGTGTGAATCCCCTGTTTAACACAAAATAGATTGTGATCAAATATATTTTAAAACGAATTGTGCTTGTAGTACCAACCTTATTTATAATAAGTTTGATCGCTTTTATATTAAGTAAAAACACACCACAGGATCCAGTCAGTTCGATGCTAAATTTAAAAGGGATGGATCAGGAGGTGCTAGATGATGAAGTTTATAAAAAGACTTATCAAGAACTATCTTTAGACTTAGCTAATTTTTATTTATCTGTAGTACCACAAAATTATCCTGATAACCTTAACAAGGTTTATAAGTTGGAAGATAGAGTTCTTTACAAAAAGCTGCTATCAAAAGGGTATCGATTTGAATTTATTGATGATGCCTTTGAAAAATTTGATAGCAGAAATTATGATCTGTCTAAAAGTAATGATCAGCAAGGATTGATCAAAGTGCAAAGGAGTAAATTGGATGCAGAGGAATTTTTACAAGAAGTAGGAGTAGATAAAAAAAATGCATCAAAATCTCGTTTTTATTATCCAACCCTAAGATGGCATGGCACACATAATCAATATCACGAATGGTTAAAAAAGGTTTTTTTTAATGGCTTTGGTGCTTCAATTACTGACGGAATAAAAGCTATAAGTAAAGTTAAAAAAGCACTTACATGGACATTAAGTTTTACATTAATTGATTTTATTTTAAGCATCATCCTTGGTTTGCTTTTAGGCTATTATTTGGCGTATAAGCCTGAAGGTAAAAGTCAAAAGCTTTTAAGACAAGTTTTATATTTGTTTTATGCGGTTCCTGTCTTTTGGCTGGCAACGGTATTGGTGGTTTATTTTACTACAGCGGATTACGGCACATGGACCAATATATTTCCTTCGGTTGGCATTAACATTTACCCCGAAAAAAGCACATTAACACAAATAGTGTTGAATTCTGAAAAGCTAATTTTACCCATCCTGTGCCTAAGTTTGCATTCACTTGCTTACGTTTCGAGGATGGTTGAAAAGAGTTTGACGGATGAATTAAGCAAGGATTATGTATTGTATGCCTATTCAAAAGGCCTTTCAAAACGTCAGATAATTAAAGGTGAGGTTTTTAAAAATGCATTAACACCATCTATAACTTTGTTTATGTCTTCTTTTGCCTCAGCATTTTCGGGTTCTTTGGTTATAGAGGTTATTTTTAATATTCCAGGAATGGGGCGCTTATTATTCAATGCGTTATCCATTGCAGATTGGAATGTAGTTTTTTGTGTATTAATTATATTATCTCTGGTTACAATCATAAGTTATATAATTGGAGATATTCTCTATGCTATTTTTAATCCTAGAATAAAATATACTTAGCTGTAAGAAATTGGATTCTTTGTCAACATATAAAAGTGCCTTAACC
This sequence comes from Saprospiraceae bacterium, assembly GCA_029262995.1. Lineage (GTDB taxonomy): Bacteria > Bacteroidota > Bacteroidia > Chitinophagales > Saprospiraceae > RFSX01. Next base: position 68,052 of record JAJCYH010000016.1, read on the forward strand.
AATCTACAAAAAGCAGGGCTTTTGGTCTTCGTCATTGTGGCTCTTTTTCATGGTATGATTGCTAATGATAAGTATATCGTATCTGGTAGCGATGCAGGCATAAGTTTTTTTAGTAATGTTGATAATACGGATTGGGGGATAAGGGCACCAATTCCTTATTCTGCTAAATTTATGGATAAGAACAACAGATCTGTCAGTCCTTTTGGAAATCAAGATATTGATGGTTGGTATAAAAGACATTGGATTGGAACGGATAAGCTTGGGAGAGATGTTCTCGCAGGGTTAATATATGGAAGTTTTGTTGCTTTACAGGTTGGACTAGGGACAATACTCTTTAGTTTGTTAATAGGTTTTATTATGGCCTACTTGAGTGGATATTTTGGAGATTCAGAGTTACGGGTTGAAAAGAAATTTCTTCTATTCTTAATACCCCTTAGTCTTTTGTCTGTTTTTTATATTATTTATTCGAAGCTTATATTTTCAATTGTTATTTTACTATTTACAATTGCAGTATGGTCTTTTGCTATAAGAAGAACCTCCAATAATAAAAGCAAAAGTGCAGGCATTCCATTTGATTTAATAATATTCAGGATAATTGATATTCTTCATTCTATCCCGGGATTGTTTCTTATTTTAATTTTACTTTCATTGTTTAATCAAAAATCAATCTGGAATGTTGTTATGGTAATAGTGCTGTTAAGATGGCCGGTTATTACAAGACATTTGAGAGCAGATATTTTAAAAATTAAGCAAGAAGATTTTGTCACATCAGCAAAAGCACTTGGGCTCAGTAACCACAGGGTTTTTATATTTCACATATTACCCCTTGCCATATCTCCAGTTATTATTGTGAGTGCTTTTGGTTTTGCTACTGCAATATTAATGGAGTCAACTTTGTCTTTTCTTGGTATAGGTCTTCCATTAGATCAGGTAACATGGGGCAGTTTGATTAAACAAGCAAGGTTAAATTTTAGCGATTGGTGGCTAGCATTATTTCCTGGTCTAGCCATTTACTTTATTATAGTATTATTCAACTCGATTGGTGAACGATTGGTAAAGCTTGTAAAAAACGAACAATAGGCGTTATTTACCTTTACTCATCCTTTTTTGTTGCTTTTTGGACCAAAGGCCAGATTTACCTTTTTTGGTTGAGAGATTTCCGTTTTTGTCAGTTTTGGCTTGGTATTTACCTTCCATTTGACAACCTTCTGCTGTTTTGCAAGAGCTTTGAGTGACACTAAATGCACCGATTAGTCCTATAAATAGAAGAAAACTTGTTAATTTTTTAACTCTGGAGCATGTTGAATAGGCCATTTTATTATCGATTTTATACAAAGAAACACTAAAAAAGTGAAAAAAATTGCTCAAATGCCTATAAAATGGGCTTTTTAATGATTTAAAAACATTATAATTTTTGATAATATGTGGCTTTAATCTACATTTACATTGTTTTAATTTATTATTTCAAAAAAAAATGAATTCATGAATAAGGGAGATTTAATCAAGGTAGTTGCAGATGCAGCAAATATTACGCAATCTCAAGCATCTGATGCTGTACAATCGGTATTCGAGTCAATCGAAAATACATTGAAGAAAAGCGATAAAGCTTCATTTGTAGGTTTTGGAACATTTTCTACAACAAGAAGATCTGCTAGAGATGGAAGAAATCCTTCCACAGGAGCAACAATTAAAATACCTGCTAAGACAGTTGTTAAGTTTAAGCCAGGCAAAGCTTTGTCTGATGCAGTAAACTAATACTGTTGAAAAAGTAATTGTAAAGGGCAAGCTTAATGGCTTGCCTTTTTTGTTTTTTGAAAAGCAACAAGCTATTTTAACCAATCTTATGAGTATCGATATTGAAAAATTAAAGGCAATCTCAAGCCAAGTGAGAAGAGATATCATTCGTCAAGTGGCGAGTGCAAATTCTGGCCACCCTGGTGGATCATTAGGCTGTGCAGATTTTTTTACAGCAATGTATTTCCACATTCTTAAGCATGACCCCAATTTTAACATGGATGGAAGAAATGAGGACATGTTTTTCTTATCCAATGGACATATTTCCCCAGTATGGTACAGCACACTTTCTAGAAGTGGATATTTCCCTATTGATGAGTTGGCGACATTCAGGAAAATTAATTCCAGACTTCAAGGTCATCCAGCAACTCATGAGGGACTTCCTGGTATTAGGATTGCGTCAGGTTCTTTAGGACAGGGATTGTCTGCTGCCATTGGTGCTGCACTTGCAAAAAAGTTAAACAAGGATGATAGAAATGTTTTTGTATTAATGGGAGACGGTGAATTACAGGAAGGACAAGTTTGGGAAGCCATGATGTTTGCAGCACATCACACGATTGATAATTTGATTGCCATCGTTGACTGGAATGGTCAGCAGATAGATGGTCCAAACGATAGTGTTATGTCGTTGGGTGATTTGCCTGCCAAATGGAAAAGCTTCGACTGGAAGGTAAGTGAAATAGATGGTCATGATTTTGGGAATATTATTAATACCGTAGAAAAATGTATTGATAATTGTGGTAATGGTTACCCACAGGTAATCTTAATGAAAACAGAAATGGGTAAGGGCGTAGACTTTATGGAAGGAACGCATCATTGGCATGGAAAAGCACCAAATGCAGAACAAACAATAAATGCTTTATCTCAATTAAAAGAAACACTAGGAGACTATTAATATGCTAAATAAATATACATATACTGAAAAAAAGGCCACAAGAGATGGTTTTGGTGATGGCATGACTGAACTTGGAAGAGAAAACCCTAATGTTGTTGCCCTATGTGCAGATCTTATTGGATCACTGAAGCTAGATAAGTTTATTGAAGAAAACCCAGATAGGTTTTTTCAAGTGGGAATTGCAGAAGCCAATATGATGGGAATTGCTGCTGGGCTCGCAACAGCTGGAAAAACACCTTTTACATGCACTTTTGCAAACTTTAGTACTGGAAGGGTATATGACCAAATCAGACAGTCTATCGCTTACTCTGATAAAAATGTAAAAATTTGTGCATCGCATGCAGGTTTAACGTTAGGCGAAGATGGAGCTACACACCAAATACTTGAAGATATTGGTATGATGAAAATGCTTCCTGGAATGACAGTTATTAATCCTGCTGATTATAATCAGACAAAGGCAGCAACAAAAGCAATAGCATCATATAAAGGGCCCGTATATTTGAGGTTCGGACGACCATCATGGCCAGTATTTATGCCAGAAGGTGAATTTGAAATTGGTAAAGCTATAGTCATGAATGAAGGGACCGACGTGACATTAGTGGCGACAGGGCACATGTTATGGTATGCAGTTCAAGCAGCAAAAGAGTTAGAAGAATCCGGCGTTAGTGTTGAATTGATTAATATCCATACCATCAAACCACTTGATGAAGAGGCAATATTGAAATCTGTGAAAAAGACTAATGTATGTGTAGTTGCGGAGGAGCATCAAATGAACGGCGGACTTGGTGAAAGCATAGCTGGATTATTAGCTCGCCAACATCCAACAGCGATGCAAATGGTTGCAGTAAATGATTCATTTGGAGAGAGTGGAAAACCCGAAGAATTATTGAAGAAATATGGATTGAGTACTGAGGATATCATCAACGCATGTAAAAAATTAATTGCATAGTTCATCTTTTTTAAGACTGGCACGTTATTTCAATTCAAAGACTATCTTTGCAACCTTTTTTAAGTATAAAAATCTAAATGATGAAATTTGGAACCAAAACAATTCATGCAGGAATTCACCCTGATCCAAGTTCTGGGGCGATAATGACGCCAATTTTTCAGACTTCCACTTATGTGCAAGATGCACCTGGAGATCACAAGGGTTTTGAATACGCACGTACTCAGAATCCAACCAGAAATGTATTGCAGGATAACTTAGCAGCATTAGAAAACGGTAAATATGGGGTAGCCTTTGCTAGTGGTCTTGCAGCCATGGATGCCATTTTGAAGATGTTGAAGTCTGGTGATGAAGTTTTAGCCGTAAATGATTTGTACGGAGGATCATACAGATTATTGACAACGATCTATAGTCAATTTGGTATCGAGTCAAGATTTGTAGATATGACCAGTACTGATAAAATAGAAGAGCAGATCAGCTCCAAGACAAAATTGATTTGGATTGAAACACCAACTAATCCAATGTTAAGTGTTGTTGACATTGCGGCAATTTGTAAAATAGCGAAATCAAAAAAAGTAAAAGTAGTAGTGGATAATACTTTTGCTTCTCCATACCTACAAACACCTTTAGATATGGGAGCAGATCTTGTCTTACATTCTGCTACAAAATACTTAGGTGGACACTCTGATGTAGTTATGGGCATTATAGCGACCAAAAGCAAAGCCTTAGCTGATAAATTATATTTTATTCAAAATGCATCAGGAGGCGTACCTGGACCACAGGATTGTTTCCTTGTTTTAAGAGGAATAAAAACCTTACACCTTCGTGTTGAAAGATCATCACAGAATGCTTTTGCTATTGCAAAATATCTATTAGGGCATAAAAAAGTATCTAAAGTTTATTATCCTGGTTTCAAGGATCATCCCAACCATAAGATTGCTAAAAAGCAAATGAAAGCATTTGGTGGCATGGTATCTTTCGACTTAAAGAAAAATAATTTTGCGACAGCAAAAAAAATATTAAAGGCTACAAAATTGTTTGCCCTTGCGGAATCTCTAGGAGGAGTAGAATCTTTAATTGGACATCCTGCATCAATGACACATGCTTCAATACCGAAGGAGGATCGAATGAAAGTTGGATTAACAGATTCATTGATTCGGTTAAGTGTTGGAGTGGAGGATGTTAGCGATCTTATTACCGATTTGGAGAAAGCACTTTCAAAAGCATAGCTTATTATGATAACTTTTTAGTCATCGAATCATGATGTCTTAAAGCTGGTGTATCAAAATAAAATCCCTATTAAAAATTGGGCCGAAGAAGACAGGCCTAGAGAAAAGCTTTATTTGAACGGTAAGGGAAGCCTATCAAATGCAGAGCTTTTAGCTATATTGATAGCAAGTGGTTATAAGAATAATTCAGCACTTTCTGTGGCAAAGGAAATTTTATCAAATTCTGATAATGACTTAAAGCAATTGGGAAGGAATTCCATCGCAGACCTGGTAAAGTATAAAGGCATTGGAGTCGCAAAGGCTATTAACATAGTAGCTGCCATGGAAATTGGAAGAAGAAGCTTGTTGTCAAAGTCAAAAAACAAGGCAAGAATACTCTCAAGCGAAGATGCTTTTAACTGTGTTAGCGGTACGATGACAGACTTAGACCATGAACAATTTAAGACAATTTACTTGAACAGAAACAATGCAATATTAAAGATTGAGACTATCAGTATCGGAGGTGTTTCAGGTACAGTAGTTGATCCAAAGGTTGTATACAAAAAGGCATTGGAAAACAATAGTTCATCCATTATTTTGATCCATAACCATCCATCAGGAAATTTAAAGCCTTCAGAAGCAGATCTTCAAATCACAGACAAATTGGTAAAAGCAGGAGCAAACCTTGATATTAAAGTTCTAGATCATCTAATTATAGGAGACCGAGAGTATTATAGTTTTGCTGATGAAGGATTGATATGAATGTCTGAACTATGCCAACCATGTAAGATGCTTCTTTTGTACATAATAATTTGAATTAAAGATCTGCCCAACATGAATGCAACCATTCCTCCCCATATAGCATATAGAGGATAACTGTAATTCATTGCATAAAAAACAACAAAGAAGAGTATTACAGATATAAGCATTGAGTTTCGTAATTCCACTGATGCTGTAGCACCACTGTAAACACCATCCCATATAAAAGCAAGCGCACCAGCGACACCCACAGCAGCACACCAGATCAAATATTCTTTTCCTTCAAGAATTAAGGATTGGTTTGTGGTTAGGATACTTAATATTTCTTCGCCAAGAAAGATATAGGTCAGAGCATATACAAACGAAAGGGCCATTCCAAACTGTAGACATTTTTTTATAACTAATTTTGTTGTTTTTATATCTCCAGCACCTAAATATTTGCCAACAAGACTCTCAGAGGCATAGGCAAACCCATCAATAGCATACGACATAAAATAAAATAATTCAAGGAGCATTTGATTAACCGCCAAGTATCTGTCTCCTAATTTTGAGGAGTGATTTGTAAAAAAGCTGAAAACAAGGATTAGGCCCATGTTTCTGATAAACATATCTCTGTTTACTTGCAAAAATCTTTTAAGTTCTTGGGCTTTCAAAACACCGGAATCTATATAGGAAAACACTTTCAATCTGTGTCTGTAAACAAGAATAGCAATTGCTATTAAGAGAGTAATCCATTGCGCAATGACTGTCCCCCAAGCAACACCTTCAACCGAAAGGTTTAAATTCATTACAAAATGCCAGCTAAATATGATATTTAGCACATTTGCGACAATGGTCAAAATCATTGGTGCAATAGCATTTTGCATTCCAAAAAACCAACCGCGAAAAGCAAATACACATAGAACCGCAGGAGCTGCCAGAATCCTAATATTAAAATATTGAGAAGAGAGATGTAATACCTTGTCTGATCCATTTAATATGGAAAAAAATAAGATACCTAAAGGCTTTGCAAAGAGCAGAAGCGCTAAGCCAAACATGATCGCTAAACTCATTGCTCTTACCAAAAGTCGGTATGCTTCAGGAATGTCTTCTTTTCCATAAGCCTGCGCTGTTAAGCCTGTTGTTCCAGGTCTTAAAAACCCAAACCCCCAATATAGAATATTGAATATTATACCTCCTAATGCAATAGCTCCTATATATGCAGGATCATCCATTCGACCCATTAGTGCAGTATCTACTATACCTAATAATGGAATTGAAATATTAGAAATAATATTTGGAATAGATATTTTAAGTATTTCTTTATTTAAGGACAATTCTGTTATGATTGTTATAAGTTGTAAATATTCAGTAAAAAAGTGAACTCATATAATTTCTTATTAAGTATATTATTGATAAAGGGGGGGAATGTGACAATAGAATGTTAATATACCAGAGTATTCAAATTTCAATTATAAAGGCTGGGATCTTGAAATAATCCACTTTCAAATGTCATAACTGATGAACTTCTTTTAATTTCGTATGTAATACTTATCATAGCTTTTCTCTTAAGGATCCAGTGAAAGGATCAAGCTCAGCATTATGCAAGAAAACACAAAACAAGATTTAGATTTAGTGGTATTGTCAAAAGTTCTCAAACTGGCAAAGCCATATATGTTTTTATTTACTTGTTGTGTAATTATGGCAATTGTGATGGCTCCGATATCTAATATTCGACCATTTTTGATAGGAACAATGGTTGATGATTACATTTTTGCAAAAGATATTGATGGATTAGAGAAAATGGTCATCATTTATCTGGTATTTGTAGTACTGAATGTTGTGATTCGTTATGCCTTTATATATTATTCTGCAGTATTGGGACAGACAGTAATCAAGGATCTTAGAGTTAAAGTCTTTAAACAGGTACAGAGTCTTAACCTGCGATTTTTTGATCAAACTGCCGTCGGAAGAATAATAACACGTACTATAAGCGACACTCAGGCCATCAATGAGATTTTTACTCAAGGAGTATTGACAATGTTTGCTGACATACTTGGAATTTTTGCTGTATTGGGTTTTATGTTTTATCATAGTTGGAGGCTTACATTGATATGCTTATTGACGCTTCCGTTGATGATGATTGCTACTTATGTTTTTAAAGAAAAGGTTAAAGTTTCATTTCAAAGAGTGAGGAATGAAATTTCTGCAATGAACTCATTTTTGCAGGAACAAATTTCAGGAATGCAAGTAGTACAAATGTTTAATGCAGAAAAACACGAAGCGGGTAGATTCAGAACTATTAACAGAAAATATACATCTGCTAACCTTAACGCAATAGAGTATTATGCAATATTTTATCCTGTAGTAGAATTGATATCTGCGATTGCGCTTTCACTATTGGTTTGGTTTGGCTCAAAAGGCATCTGGAATCATACAATTAGTGCGGGGGCCTTTGTTTCATTTCCGCTTTATTTGAATATGTTATTCAGGCCAGTGAGAATGTTGGCAGATAAATTCAACACCTTACAAATGGGACTTGTTGCTGCTGATCGGGTATTTAAGTTGATTGAAAGACAAGACTATATTGAGGATAATGGAGATATAAAACTTGAAAAAATTAAAGGTGATGTTGAATTTAGAGATGTTTCTTTTGCCTATGATGAAGAAAATTTTGTTTTAAATAATATTAACTTTAGTTTAGATCATGGGAAGACACTTGCTATTGTTGGTAGTACAGGATCTGGGAAAACAACAATCACAAATATTCTAAATCGGTTTTACGAAATACAGAAAGGTTCAATTCTAATAGATGGGATAGATATCAAAAAATATGAACTTTCATCTTTAAGAGAGAGAATTGCTATTGTTTTACAAGACGTGTTTTTGTTTAATGGATCAGTTTTAGAAAACATAAGACTTAGAGATCAAAATATATCAAGAGAAAGAGTCATAGAGGCATCCAAAATCATTGGAGCGCATGTCTTTATTGAAAAAATGCCGGGTGGCTATGACTTTAAAATAACGGAAAGAGGCTCCAATTTATCTATGGGGCAAAGGCAGTTGATCTCCTTTGTCAGAGCACTTGTAATTAATCCGGATATACTAATTTTGGATGAAGCTACTTCATCTATTGATAATGAAACTGAAGCAATCATTCAATATGCCATTGAAAAACTTATAGAGAAACGTACGTCCATAATAATTGCACACCGCTTATCAACTATTAGACATGCAGATCAAATTCTAGTCTTGGACAAAGGTAGAATTCAAGAGGAGGGAACACATGAGGAGTTGGTTCTTAATCAAGACGGCCATTATAGACAATTGTATGAAAAACAGTTTGAACAGTCTATGATCTAAGCTCTTGTGTCTATAAATCAGCATAATTATTCTATAATTTATAACTTTATTAAAAAACGTAAATGATAGTTAAAGGACAAAGCAATAATCCATTTTTTGGAGTGATCGTTTTGCTATTTCTTCTTGTGATGATATGGGCTGCAGTTACTGCTGTGAAGGGAATCTTTTTGATTTTATCATGGTTAGCACTTCCATTATTTGTATTAGCACTTATTTTAAACTACGAGGTAGTAACGGGATACATTAAATCCTTATGGCGAACGCTAAGAGAAAATCCGATAAAAGGACTGTTATATACAGGATTATCAATTGTAGGATATCCACTGGTAAGTGCATATCTGGCTTTTAAAGCAATGATGAACAATAGATGGTTGAGACCTAAAAAACCAAGGCAGGTGAAAGGGGAGTATATAAAGTATCAGGAAGTGGACGAAGATGACTTTTTGGATTTACCACAACTTGAAGATATGAAAGAGACCAAAGAGAGTAGTAGTGATAGCAATAAATATGACGAGATGTTTTAATAATGCTAATCATTTGGTCAATTATAAGTATAGTTGCTGTATGGTCTTACCTGGCGCTTATTGTTTTTATATTAAAAAATTGGCAGTTACAACAAGCATTTAACCCATCCATTAATAGAACCAAGTTTTCAGATATTTCATTAAGCATTTTAATTGCCTCCCGTAATGAAGGCAATAGACTAATACAATGTTTGGAATCTCTTCAAGCTTGTGGAAGTATTGTAGCAGAGGTTTCTCAAATTATTATTGTTGATGATTTTTCTGATGATAATAGTTTCACTCTGCTGGACAAACTTAATTTACCTCAAATTAGAATTGTTAGCATGCATGACTATGTTGAAGATTCGGCATTATCTTCAAAAAAGACAGCATTAGCTAGAGGTTTAAGTTATGCAAGCAGTGACTATATACTTCAGCTAGATGCAGATGTAGTTGTGGAGGCGTCTTACTTGCAAGCGATTTTTAATTATCTTTCAAAACATAAGCCTGACTTTATTGCAGCTCCGGTAAAATTAACTGGCAATAATACGATTTTCAGCGATTTTCAAATCATAGACTTTATGGGGATAATGGGTGTTACACAGGCTGGTATAAATAGTGGATACTGGTATATGGCTAATGGAGCTAATATGATTTATAGAAGGGATGTAGTTCAGTTCAGAAATGATGGTCTTGCCTCTGGCGATGATGTTTTTGCGATTCAACAAGCCGTAAGAAAAGGAAAGAAGATCAGTTTTTTAAAATGTGAGAATTCAATTGTGAGTACAGCAGTTACTTCAGATCTTAAAAGCTTTTACAGCCAAAGAATAAGATGGGCTACAAAGAATAAATATATGAGCTCGCTGAAAATGCATATGATGATGGTTATTCCTTTTATTAATGCAGTAGTATTCTTCTGTTTATTGTTTGGTTTTTTCATTTTTGATAAAACCATCTTCTCTTTATTGTTGGTCCACCATCTGTTTATAAGTATCACATTAAATTTTATTTACCTCAAGGAATTATCACAGTTTTTTAGACAAAAGATTCGTCCTGGGCATTTTTTAGTTTCCCAATTTTTACATTATGGTTATATATTAACTATAGGGAGTTTAAGTTTATTTGTATCTAACTATAAATGGAAAGGAAGGCTATTAAAATAAAAAAAGACAGGCAACCTTATTGTCCAAAACTCAATCTCTAGTGGGTTACCTGTCTCTAAAACAGTAGCTTTTTTAATTAAACCATTTTAAGTGGTTAAAAGTTCTCTTTCATCAACCATTTTGCGCATATTGATTAGTGCATACCTCATTCTTCCTAATGCTGTATTGATACTTACTCTTGTTAATTGTGATATTTCTTTGAAACTCATGTCAGCATAATGCCTTAGGATTACTACTTCCCGCTGTTCGGAAGGAAGTTTGTCTACAAGTTCTCGAACCTTGGTGTGTAACTGGCTTTTAATGATCTGAGTTTCCATATTATCTTCATGTGATTCAAGCACATCAAAGATGTCAAAGGTTTCTGTTGCAGACACCTTGGATCTCCTCTTAGAGCGTCTGAATTGATCCACACACATGTTATAAGAAATTCGCATAGCCCATTGAAGAAACTTGCCTTCATGGTTGTATTTCCCTTTTTTAAGAGTGTCTATGATCTTGATAAATACATCTTGAAAAATATCTTCTGCAAGATCTGGATCCTTAACAAACAAATAAATAGAAGTATAGATCTTGTTTCTATGTCTGTTTAATAAAGTTTCGAAAGCACTATGATCACCTTCTAAATAGCTAAGGATTAGCTCTTTGTCACTAAGCTGCTGTAAATTCATAACTAACAATTTATGCGTTATTAAAATCGGTTGATATAAAAACTGTTTAGTGTAGAATTTTTAAGCTATAGGCAATAGAAGTTTCTGATTTGAATAAAATGTAATGCTAAGTAAAGACAAAAAATTGAATAATGCCAGAACTATATTTTTTCTTAACATATGTTTAACGACAATAAGTTGGTCTAAAGTGCCCAAAGGCCATGCTTTTATGGCTTATTAAATAAAGTATTTATTTTATGCATTTTTGTAAGCTTTCTTGCGATTCAAAGGTTATACATATATAATTTCCTTTTTGCCAAGGTATAAAACAACATGAATGACTGTCAATAAGACAAAAATAATAAAAACAATAAATCCTGTTAAGGCTTTTCAGCCTTCAAATACGATACATATCAAAGGAGCAAGGTCGAATAACTTAAAAAACCTAGAGTTAGAAATTCCTAAAAACAAATTAGTAGTTGTCACAGGACTAAGTGGATCAGGTAAGTCTTCGTTGATCATGGAAACCTTATATGCAGAAGGTCAAAGAAGGTATGTAGAGTCACTATCTTCCTATGCAAGACAGTTTTTAAGTAGAATGAAAAAACCAGACGTTGACTTTATAAAAGGATTATGCCCAGCCATTGCGATAGAACAAAAGGTTACCAGCGGTAATGCAAGGTCTACGGTAGGGTCCATGACAGAAATTTATGATTATTTGAGATTACTTTTTGCTAGAATTGGCAAAACCTATAGTCCTGTATCTGGTGCAATCGTAAAAAAGCACCAAGTTTCTGATGTTGTTGATTTTATAGAGTCTTTAGAGGACCAAACTAAAATTCACTTGTATTTCCCTTTCCCCTTACAGTATAGGGATCGTGTGATTGAGAAAGAATTAAACCTATTGGTTCAAAAGGGATTTACAAGAATTCAAAAATCGGGAGAGCTGGTTTTTATAGAAGATATCCTTGACAAAAAGGAAAAATGGATAAAAAATAAAATTGATAAGTTGGATGAGGAAATCCTCGTTCTGGTTGATAGATTTACTGCAAGTAGTGAAGAGCAAAATATGATGAGAATTGCTGATTCTGTTCAGACTGCTTTTTTTGAAGGTGGAGGGGATTTGATCATTTATCATGAGGAAAGGAAGATTAAAATATTCAACAACAGATTTGAGATGGATGGAATCATCTTTCTTGAACCATCTCATCAACTATTCAATTACAATAATCCATATGGTGCTTGTAAAACCTGTGAGGGATATGGTAGAATCATTGGTATAGATCCCTATAAAGTTATACCTAATGAAAAATTATCAATATATGATGGTACTGTTGCTTGTTGGAAAGGAGAGAAAACGGGAAGATGGTTGACAAGATTTATTGACAAGGCTCATGAGTTTGACTTTCCAATACACAAGCCTTACAAAGAATTGAGTACAGAATACAAAAAAATGCTTTGGGAGGGCAATAACACGTTATCGGGAATAAACGAGTTTTTTAGTCAGCTGGAGGCAGACAGCTATAAAATTCAGAACAGGGTTTTAATGGCAAGATACCGGGGTAAAACAACATGTAATACTTGCAAAGGAGGACGATTAAGGAAGGAAGCCAGCTTTGTGAAAATTGCTGGAAAGAACATCAGCGAGTTGATTGACTTACCTATAGATAAGCTTTATAAATTTGTAAAAACGCTTAAATTAAATAAACACGATAAGCAGATTGCCTCAAGAATTTTACTTGAATTAGAGTCAAGGTTAAATACTATGCTGGATGTAGGACTTTCATATCTTACTCTAGATCGAGTATCCTCTACATTGAGTGGAGGAGAAACACAAAGAATAAATCTTACCAGAACTCTTGGAAGTAATTTAACCAATTCTTTATACATACTTGATGAACCAAGTATTGGACTTCATCCTAAAGACACAGACAAACTGGTTAGAGTTTTAACGAAACTTCGGGATTTAAAGAATACAGTAATTGTCGTTGAACACGAGGAGGAGGTTATCCAAAACGCAGATCATATCATAGACATAGGACCTTTGGCAGGAGTATTTGGAGGTGAACTCATGTATAATGGTGACTATAAATCTTTTGTAGGAAAATCTCAGAAAAGCCTCACTTCACAATACCTGAGAAACGAGAAGACTATTCCTGTGCCATCAAAAAGAAGAAAGTGTAACAATAAAATATCGCTTATCGGGGCGCAGTTGAACAACTTAAAAAATATAGACATTACTATACCGTTAAATTGCATGACTGTTGTTACAGGAGTGTCAGGTTCGGGCAAAACTACATTGGTAAAGCAAATATTATATCCTGCCTTGAAAAAGCGACTGGGTGATGTTGTTTCACAAGCACCAGGTACCTTTGATAGCATTGAAGGGGACATTAAATTGTTAACAGGAATAGAAATGATTAGTCAATCGCCTATTGGTAAGTCATCTAGATCTAATCCTGCGACTTATGTAAAGGCATATGATTCAATTAGAACACTGTATTCTTCTTTGCAAGCATCCAAAATAAAAGGACTTCAACCTAAGCATTTTTCATTTAATGTTGAAGGGGGTAGATGTGAGAATTGTAAGGGCGAGGGAGAAATTACTGTCGAGATGCAATTTTTGGCAGATGTAAAACTGATCTGTGAAGATTGTAAGGGAAGAAAGTTTAAGCCAGAAGTATTAGAGGTAGAATACAAGGGCAACAACATTTACGACATATTAAATTTAAGCGTTGACGAAGCCTTGGATTTCTTAAGTGAAAAAAAGGATATTATAAAAAAAATTCGTCCTTTACAATCGGTGGGATTAGGATATGTAAAGCTAGGTCAAAGCTCCAACACTCTTTCTGGAGGAGAAGCGCAAAGAGTCAAACTTGCATCTTATTTAGGGAAAGAATCAAGCACTGAAAAATTGCTTTTTATTTTTGATGAGCCTACTACTGGACTTCATTTTCATGATATTAACAAGTTATTGGATGCTATGAATGCATTGGTAGAAAAGGGGCATACAGTTTTGATTGTTGAGCATAATATGGAGGTAATAAAGTCAGCAGACTGGATTATTGATCTTGGTCCCGATGGTGGTGATGCAGGTGGAAATCTTTTGTATCAAGGTGAGCCCGAGGGACTTATTAAAATTAAAGAATCACATACGGCTAAATATTTGAAAGAAAAATTGAATATTAAAAGCATAGGAAAAAAGAAGAAATGAAACATTATTTTTTAGCAGGTATTAGTGTTATTGTTCTTTTAATGTGTCTAGGATGTAATTCTTATAAGCCTGATATTCTTGAATTTCCAATGCCCGAAGATACAGAAACCAAATCTATCAATTTGCAGCTTAAAACAAGCTATAGGTTTGATGGTGTTTATGCTGATAATGAATTTGATGGAGCTAGAATGAATGGTTTTAGACAGGTTAATGACTCTACTTTCAGAGTCATTATTTCACCAGAAAACACTCCGATTAATCAAAGTAGTTATTATTCATTTCGTTTAAGATCAGAGCAAAAAAGAAAAATAGATTTAGAGATTGAATATTCAGAGCATTTACACCGATATGTTCCCAAGTTGAGTTTCGATCGGAAGCATTGGACAGCTCTAGACAGTACTAAATTTGATACCTTAAAAGCTGGAAATTTAGCGACATTAAAATTAGAGATCGATGAGCAGGCTTTGTTTGTTTCAGCACAAGAGCTATACTGTTCTGCAGAAAATGAATCCTGGATTGACAGCTTGAGCACAAAGCATGAATTCTTAGCTAAGGTCAATACGGGTAATTCAAAGCTTGGAAGGGATATTTGGTGTTTGGATATTTATAAAGGAGAAAAAAAATCCAAAGATGTAATCGTAATATTTGGCAGATTACACCCACCTGAGATTACTGGTTACTTCGCGATGCAAACATTTGTGGAAACAATGTTGACAAGTGAGTTATTAAGCGAGCAATTTTTGGAAAAGTATAGAGTAATTGTATATCCAATGATTAATCCTGACGGTGTTGATATGGGACATTGGAGGCATAATGCTGGAGGTATAGACATTAATAGAGACTGGTCTCATTACAGACAAGAGGAATGCAAAGTTGTGGCGAATCATCTGGTAGAAACGACAAAAAGAAATAAAAACAAAGTTATCCTTGGCTTAGATTTTCATTCAACACAAGAAGATGTTTACTACACATTAACCAGCAATAGAAAATCACATATTTTTGGATTTAAGGATCTATGGCTAAATGCTATCGACAATTCCATTCCTGGATATAGTCCTAATGATGAACCATATGATCTAAATCAACCAATTACTAAAGGATGGTTTTATCTACAATTTGGCGCTGAAGGAATTACATATGAAGTTGGTGATGAAACAGACAGAGCATTCGTCAGACAAAAAGCGAAAGTTGCAGCAATAGAAATGATGAAACTATTAGTTTTAAGATAAATGCTATTGTTCTGTCCAACAGAAAGAGCTTCAGATTCCGTCTAATAAAAAAAAAGTAAACATGAAGAATTACATAATGTATTTAATGTTGTCATTGTTTTTTATTGCTTGTGGTAAAAATGATGATGATTTATTGTGCTTTAGTTTTGATATCAGACAATGTCAAACGGATTTGTTTGCTAATGAAATATCAGAGAATGATGAGATAGGCTTACGAGAGTCTAAAATGCACGCTTGGTTAAAGTCAAATGATATTGATGTAGAAAACGTAAAATTAGTGATCAACTTTCATGATGCTGTATGTGAGGCTTGTGATGTGTGTCCTCAAGGGGATAGATATTATATCAAATATAATAGCAATGGGAACAGTTCTTTTTCGGACTCGCTGAAACTGTTAAACTTCAGTGAAGAAAATTGTGGTGATTTCTTTTAGGCAATGATCAAGATTGTCTATTCAATTTGATTATTATAGCATTTGTTATAGCTTTGTTTTTTTTTAACTCACGTTTAATGCAAAAGCGATGAGACTATATAACAAAGTCAACAAAGACCTGCTAAGAAACAAGGTGCAGGCAGACGATCGTCTTCGTCGAACAATTTCTTTTTATCAATATGCCAAAATTGGTAATCCTAAGCTTTTCAGGGATCACTTTTTTATACTACTCGATGACATTGAAGTTCTGGGAAGGATTTATGTATCATACGAAGGGGTGAATGCTCAGGTATCCGTCTTGGAAGAAAAAATGAAGGATTTCGTGGATGCACTATCCCAAATAGTATTTCTGAAAGGCATAAGACTAAATAAGGCCATTGAAGATGATGGCAAGTCATTTTTCAAACTGGCAATAAAAGTTAGAGAAAAAATAGTTGCAGATGGACTGAATGACAAAAGTTTTGATGTAAGGGATAAAGGCATTCATGTGAATGCAGAAGACTTTAACCGCTTATCAGAAGATCAAAATACTATTATCGTTGACATGCGAAATCATTATGAAAGCGAAGTAGGTCATTTTGAAAATGCCATTACACCTGATGTTGAAACTTTCAGGGAATCCTTGCCTATCGTCGAAGAGATATTAAGCGACAAAAAAGACAAAAATATTCTCATGTATTGCACAGGAGGGATAAGATGTGAGAAAGCAAGTGCTTACTTCAAACACAAAGGGTACAAGAGTGTGTTTCAATTAGAAGGAGGCATCATAGAATATGCTAGACAGGCTGAATCAAAAGGATTGCCAAACAAGTTTGTCGGTAAAAATTTTGTATTTGATGAAAGGTTAGGAGAGCGTATTAGTGAGGATGTTATTTCTAAATGTCATCAATGCGGTGAAAAGTGTGACACACATACCAATTGTGCCAATGATGCTTGCCATATATTGTTTATTCAGTGTGGATCTTGTGCAGATAAGTATTCTTCAACATGCTCTATTAAATGTCAAGAGTTTAATAAGTTATCTGAAAAAAAACGTGATGAACTAAAAACAACAGTAGAGTTTAACGGCACTAAATTTGGGAAGGGAAGATATAAGGCGCACAGGAAAGATGATAAACTAGACCTTCCTTAATTCACTTTGCTTTTTCTTGCCTGAGTTGACAGGAAGTGTGTTTCTGCTACCATGAATACAATATAGTAGATAAAGAAAGGTATTAGAAAAAGTTTGTCTGGAGGTTCGCTAATTTTGACGTAAACAAACACGAAAAGAAAGCATGCCATTAATTTTATAAATGTATTGATAACAACAACAGAAAGAAAAGCTCCACTTCTAGAATTGTTTAATGCTCTTTCACCAAGGATATATACAATCACTGATAGTGTCAGAAAGAATCCTGCAGCAATCAAACTTATAATAAGATATTTGTAAAGTGGTAGTGCAAAACAAAGAACAGAATAAATTAGCAATCCTACCAATAAGGCATAGGTTACAGTTTTAATAAAATCTCTGATTAACATAATGAATAAGGTATTTGCTGCTAGAAACCTGCAAAATATATTTAAGAGGCATTAACTTCCTGCCTATCGCTGGTAGGAATGCTCTTGATCTTTTGTCCCATATCACAGTTGCCATTAAATATAGCTCCTGCCTGAACATTTAATTTGCCTGTTTTAATTTCACCAACGACATTTGCATTTTCTCTAACATCAAGAGATTCAGTTACAATCAGTGTTCCTCTAAAATTACCTTCAATAACAGCATTTTGGCAGGTTGCTTCTCCTTCAACTTTTCCTTCCGCACCGATTATTAGTTTTCCCGAACACTGAAGTACGCCTTCAACTACGCCATCTATTCTGATATCGCTTTTAGAAACTATGGTACCTTCAACATGAGTACCTCCCACCAAAGTATTGATGGCTGAAGAAGAATTTTGATTTGTCATAGAGTCTGATGCTTTTTTTTTGGTATTTCCAAACATAAATAATTAATTAAATATAGTGAATTAACAATTTGGATACACTCAAGGGGACAAAGGGGGCTAGGATAATTTGCTTGTGTAAAAAAAATTAAACCCTTGACGAATATTAATCCTTCAAGGGTTTAAGAATATATATGTTATTAAAATCTTGGGCAGTATACTGATCTTTTCTCTGGACCACAAATCAAGTAGTTGAGAGCAAATTCGAAAGCGCCATTGGCGGTTCCTGCTTGATTTAGTTTAGATACTGTTGCGTCGTAACTAAATCCGATTCCATAGTTTCCATAATCAAACCTGGTTGAAAGAATAAAGGCATCGGAATGAATTCCACCATCTACTTTATTACCTATTCTGTACCAAGCACCAATTTGCCATGATTGTCCTTCTGATCTTGATCCTAGATTGAATCTACCAGAAGCACCGAAGTTTACTTCCATATGTTGACCCTGGGTCATATAAATAATACCAGGTAATATGCTAAAGTCTCTGTTGATTTCAAATTGTCCACCAGCATGCATTGTTATTCTGCTGGTAAGTCTTTCTTCATTGCCAAGGAAAGAAACATTAGGTTGATTTAAGTGATGCATGGCTAGACCAAAATAAAAGTTATTGAATTCATCTATTACATTGAAAAACAATAAACCAGCAGTAAGGTCTGCGTGTAAGAAATCTGGATCTTGAATAGTTTCTCCACCTGATGGTCCATTTGGATCAAACCCACCATTTCCGTCATGCTGAGAAGGCCATCTTGCGCCAGTCAGATCTATTCTTCTTTGAGAAATTCCAGCATCTGCTCCAAATACTAAATAACGAGCAGATCTTCTGTATCCTCCCATCTTTTTAGCGTAGGAGAAAGAAATTCTTCCCTGAGTTGTTCCAAAATTAAGAGCACCTGCTCTATCCCCCCAGAATGAACCTCCAATACCAAAATAATCAGACCTACCTACGGCGATTTTTTGATCATAAGAAACGGAATATGTATTGTATGCGTCTCCTTGTAAAGCCTGTGACCATTGATTTCGATAATTGACAACAACTCTCGTGTTACAATTCATCACACCGGTCAAGGCAGGATTCAAATTAAGAGGAGACATATAGAATTGTGAAAAGTGAATATCCTGAGCAAATATGCCAGTTCCACCAATCAAAAGAATCCCTAGGACCAAAAGGTATTTCGTAAACTTCATTTTCTTTTTTTTATTATTCACTTCTGCGAAACAACAAGAAAAACTAATTTATAACAATTAATCAAATATTATTGCAAATTTAAAGTTACAAGAACACAAAAAGTGCAAAATTCAATTTTTTGGATATAAAACGATTTAAAGATTTCTGTTATATATTCAAATTATGGCAAGGAGTATGCCATGAAATATTGATTTGCTCAAAAGTATCGATGATAAATTCATGAAATTAAGAACGGAAATTAATTCAACGCCAATCTTAAATCCAATCTCTTACAGAGATAAGATAATGTCATTTGGTTCTTGCTTTTCTTCAGAGATAGGTCAAAAGCTGCAGAATTTAAAATACGCAATTTGCCTAAACCCTTCAGGCATTACTTTTAATGCATCTAGTATTCACAATACTATAATGAGGATAAAAGAAAGCAATTCGCTGCCTGAGGATGAATTGATATTTAATGGTTCGACTTGGTGTCATATTGATTTTCATGGCTCATTTAACAGTGTTAATAAAACCACTATATATAATAATATAAACCAGAGCATATTAGATGCACGAAAATTTGTTCTCGAGAGCAAGTATATCATTTTTACATTAGGCACTGCTTTCGTTTATGAGGATATTAAAAAGGAAAGAATTGTAAATAATTGTCATAAGCTTCCCCCAACGAGGTTTCGAAAAAGATTGTTGGAAGTAGATGAAATTGTTACTTCACTTGAGCATTCGATGAGTATTTTACAAAGCTTGAGCAAAAATGAGTTAAACTACATCATTACATTAAGTCCCATAAGGCATAAAAAAGAAGGTCTACATCAGAATCAAATCAGTAAGGCAACTTGTCTATTGGCTCTCGAGAAGATTGCGAAAAACCGAAAGGATGTATATTATTTCCAGTCTTATGAAATATTACTTGATGATTTAAGAGATTATAGATTTTATAAAGAAGATATGATTCATCCCAGTCAACAAGCGTTGAATTATATCTATGATATTTTCGAAAGAGATGTTTTGAATGTCGAAGAACAAGAATTAAGAAATAGAATTTCTAAAATTAACCAGTCATTAAATCATAAGCCTTTGTTTCCTGAATCGGAATCACATCAAAGTTTTTTGCGTAAGCTAGAAAATGAAATAAAGCAGATTGAGAAAACCTATCGTTTTATTAGGTTTAATTGATTCTTGTGGGAAAGGATTCACTGATATCTGTTTGCTCCCCATACCAAACTAAATTTAAATTAACAAGCCCAGGTTTTTTACCCACATCTAAAGTACCAAGAGAATCTTCGTAGGATAATGCTTTGGCACCATTTATAGTAGACCATTCAAGCAGTTCCTTAAGAGGAACATAGGATTGATACTTTTTTATGGTTTTTACCTCTTCCCAAATTGAAAGTTGCCAGTTGGACATGATGCTATCTGTTCCCAGACAAAGTTTTGCATTGTTCTTTAGGAAGAGTTGATAATCAGGTAATTTGTTTTCGATGTAAAGATTAGCATTAGGACAACTAACCCAGTAAACATGATCTGACCATTTATGAGCATTTAAGATATTATTTTCATTTGTAAGCGTATTATGAACAAAAAGATTTCTGTAATGCGGTTTTAGTTTGTCAATAATATAATCAATAGAAGTCTTACCAGTTGGTTTAAAGTCTTCTAACGATAAGCCAAGAGACGAATAAAACTTGTAGAAACCGCCATTGCCTTTCTTGAATAGCATGGTTTCATCAGGCGTTTCTTGATTATGAATACTTATACATTTAGTGTCTGGATTTGCTTGATTGATAAATTCTAAAAGCTCAGGCGTAACACTATATGGGGCATGAGGTACAAAGCTTTTTTTATTTGATCCTGACTCGTCCTGACCTTTGAAAACTTCTTTGTAATTTTCAATTGTTGTTGCAGTTAAATGCTTTTGCATTAAATCAAAAAGTTCAATAAAGCTATAATAATGAATAGGACTCGATTTTTTTGTTGCCGCGGTATCCAAGTTGTTGCAGATATCACCGACGGCTTGAATACCGGCTTCATACATTTCAATATCACGTTTTGCAATTGCATCTTCTTTGACCTCTTGGTTAAAAGAACGAAGTGATACAACCCTTCCAATGAATTCAATAAGTCCGGTTCCTGTTTCACAAAGGCTTTTCATATGAGAAAGTTCAAGATGGCAATGTGCGTTTATAAAGCCAGGTATTATTACACCAGGGTAATACTGAAGGTCAAGTGTTGGAAAATCTTCTTTTGTTCCAATATTAATTATTGTACCCTCTGAGTCGACTTGTATTATCCCATTTTTAATTGGATCGGCACTGATTGGCAATATATAGTCTGAACTGTAAAACTTCATTTTCTATAGTTCCTTTGCGATGATGCCACTTTTTAATCTAGGTAAAAACCAAGTGCTTTTAGGAGGTAGGGTCTGGTTTTGATCTGCGACAAGCGTTAATTCTTCTATAGCTACGGGATAAATAAATAAGGCGACACCATTTTTAAATTTTTTCATGTGTCTTTTGATTTTATCCAATGGCTCTGTACCTCCGAAATATTTGATTCTGGTATCTGACCTAACATCTTCTATTTTAAGAATTTCTTGGAATACACTTTTATTGATCAAATCGCTATCAAGCAAAACACCAGTATTGTCTGTTACTGAAGTATATTTTGATTTCCACTTCATAGAATACCATTTCTCGTCAATGCATAATACCAATTCATGTTTGACTTCAGGTTTTCTGAATTTTCTAATTGGTTTTATACGAAAGTATTTAGACAGTTTGGCCATGAAAAAAGAGCTACTCATGATTTCCGAAATATCAACAACCCTGTTAAAATCCCAGATGTTAAGCTGACTAAAAGGAAAATAGACCGTAAGTAAGTTTTTGTATTTTTCAGCCTCATTTCCTAATTCTGTACTTGCATTTAGTAATGATATCGTTGTTGTCCTATGATGTCCGTCACCAATATAAGCTGTATTCAACTTTGATAAAGAATCGTGAATTTCACTCATGAAAGCATTATCATGAACAGACCAAATGGTATGTTCTTCTTCAACCTTATCAAAAATTACATGAACCATAGGTTCTAGATTTTGGATGTGCCTGTTGATTTTTAGATGAAGATCATCGATGGGGTAATATCCCAAAAGCACAGGTTTGACCAAAGCTTTCCTTTTCAAAAGCAAATGCATCATCTGTTGTTCTTTCATGGCCAAGGTTCTTTCATGAGGAAGAATTTTTTTATTGTTAAAATCATCGACAGCGGTTGCACATATGACGCCGGTATGATGTCCGAATTGGGTTTTGATGCGATAAATGTAATATCCTTCACCATTGGTTTTTGAATAAACACCACTAGAGCTATATTCTCGATACTGATATTTGATGCTTGCAAAGAAAGAACTAGGGGAGGTGATCAAGTCAACTTTTGGATAGACTGCCTTAAATGCGGATACGTTCATGAGCTAATAATAATTGAAAAGCAAACTAAATAAAAATATATGGAAGCAGGGGTATTATATGTCATTATAAATTGACTGGATTTGTCACAAATTGGCTGTCTTAAATATATATTAAGACTATTTGTCATATATTTCGTGAAAATTTTGGAGATGATGAAAATTACCTTTCCAGATGGAATGGTCAAGGAATATGAATTGGGTCAAACCCCATTAGAAATCGCTATGTCAATTAGTGAAGGCTTAGCGAGAAACGTTTTATCTGCAACCGTGAATGGTGAAAAGTGGGACCCTATTCGACCAATAGACACTGATGCTAGTTTGAAATTACATACTTGGAATGATGAAGAAGGGAAATATACTTTCTGGCATTCATCAGCACATTTGTTGGCAGAGGCTTTAGAAAGCTTGTACCCAGGAATAAAATTTGGTATTGGACCGCCGATTGAAAATGGGTTTTATTATGACGTAGATACAGGAGATCGTGTTTTGAGTTCTGATGATTTTGAGCTTATTGAGAAAAAGATGCTTGAATTGGCACAGCAAAAGAACAGCTTTAAGAGAAGAGAAGTATCAAAGGAGGATGCCATCAAGTACTTTACTCAAAAGGGTGATGAATATAAACTTGAGCTGATTAAAGATCTTGAGGATGGGAGCATAACATTTTATACACAGGGTAATTTCACAGACCTGTGTAGAGGACCTCACTTACCCAATACTGGTGTTATCAAGGCGATTAAAATTATGAGTCTTGCTGGTGCATACTGGAGAGGCGATGAAAAAAGAAAGCAGCTTACTCGTATTTATGGGATTACTTTTCCAAAGCAAAAGGAATTAAAAGAATATCTGTATTTATTGGAGGAGGCAAAAAAACGAGACCATAGAAAACTAGGCCAGGAGATGGGATTGTTTATGTTTTCTGAGCGAGTTGGAGCAGGCCTTCCAATATGGTTGCCAAAAGGAACACAAATCAGAGAGCGTTTACAAAACTATCTGAGAAATGAGCAAGAAAAGTTAGGCTACCAGATGGTTGTTACTCCTCATATTGGAAGCAAGGATCTTTATGTTACTTCAGGGCATTATGCTAAATATGGAGAGGATAGTTTTCAGCCTATCAAAACACCAAAGGAGAATGAGGAATTTTTGTTAAAGCCAATGAACTGTCCTCATCACTGTGAAATTTATGCTAACAGGCCTAGGTCATATAAGGAATTGCCATTAAAAATTGGAGAATTTGGAACGGTATATCGATATGAACAAAGCGGTGAGCTTCATGGATTATCAAGAGTTCGTGGATTTACCCAGGATGATGCCCATATTTTTTGCACAACAGAACAGGTCAAGGGTGAGTTTTTAGAAGTTTTGGAGCTTACAACAAAGGTACTGGATCGAATGGGATTTGAATATACGGCTCAGATTTCATTGCGAGACCCTGCAACGCAGGACAAATATATTGGTTCTGATGAAAATTGGACAGCTGCAGAAAAGGCTATAATTGAAGCGACCAATGAAGTTGATATTGAAACAAAAACGGTATTTGGGGAAGCTGCATTTTATGGTCCAAAGTTGGATTTTATGATCAAAGATGCTCTGGGTCGCCAATGGCAATTGGGAACCATTCAGGTTGACTATAATTTGCCTGAACGATTTGAGCTAGAATATATCGGTTCTGACAATCAACCACATAGACCAGTTATGATTCACAGGGCACCATTTGGGTCTATGGAGCGGTTTATGTCCATTCTAATCGAACATACTGCGGGAAAGTTTCCATTATGGTTAACGCCTGAACAATTTGTTTTGATACCGGTAGATAACAAGTTTCTTCCTTATTGCGAAGAAGTAAAAGCCAAGCTTGCTAAGTATGAGATAAGAGGGTTTATTGATGATAGAAATGAAACCATTGGTAAAAAAATAAGAGATAATGAAGTGAATAAGATTCCTTTATTGTTGGTTGTAGGAGAGAAAGAAATAGAGGCATCCTCCGTTTCGGTTCGTAAACAAGGCGATGGTGACCTTGGCATGATGACCATTGAAGAATTTACAAATTACTTTGAGAGTTTGGTCTGATTAATATTTGGCTGCCGTTTTAATAATTAATGAAGTGTAGATGTAAGACTTTGACTTAGGTGTAAGCTCTTACATCTATGTTCTCTACAAAGTTTATAAATGCTTTATTCACCACTCTCATACCGCCAGGCGTTGGATAATCACCTGAAAAATACCAGTCTCCATTATTATCAGGACAGGCACTTCTAAGATCTTCAACGGTTTGATAAATGACTTTTATATCAGGTGAGATATTTTCTGGTGTAACGATTTCAGCAATTTTATCACTGATTTGGTCATAATCGAATAAGCTATAAAGCTCTTTAACTGGATTTCTAATTTCTTTGGCTGGTTTTTTAAGTTCTTCTTTACATTTCAGATAGGTTTCCTCGATGAGGTTTTCTTTTCCACTTTCTTTTAATAAGGCAACCAAGGCTTTGAATGCAACAAATTTGTTCATGACTGACATATCAATACCATAACAGTCAGGATATCTGATTTGCGGTGCTGAAGAAACAACTATTAGTCTTTTAGGCTTTAGAGTAGACAGAATTTGAATAATGCTGCTTTTAAGTGTTGTTCCTCTTACTATTGAATCATCAACCAAAACCAAAGTGTCTTTATGGTTATTAACCAATCCATAAGTTACATCGTAAATATGGCTTACAAGATTTCCACGGTGCGTGTCATCTGCGATGAAGGTTCTCATTTTGGCATCTTTCACTGCTAATTTTTCTACGCGTGGATGCAGTCGAAATATTGAATCGATTTCAGCTTCGGTTGCGTTATCTCCAAGTTCAAGGATCCTTTTTTTCTTTATTTTATCAAGAGCAATGTGTAGGCCTTCTACTAAACCATAAAACGCTATTTCAGCAGTATTGGGTATAAAGGAAAATATGGTATTTTCCATATCATAATTTACTTCTTTCAATATTTTTTCTGCTAATAGCTCACCTAATTTTTTTCTTTCAAGATAAATGTCTCTGTCATTTCCTCGTGAGAAATAAATCCTTTCAAAAGAACAGGCTTTTCTTGGCAGGGGCTCCTGAATCATTTCTTCAGAAACTTGACCGTCCTTTTTAACAATTAATGCATGTCCAGGTTTTAGTTCTTTTACACTAAGAATTGGAACATTGAATCCAGTTTGAATTGCAGGTCTTTCAGAGGCCATTACCACAACTTCATCATCATGGTAATAAAAAGCTGGTCTGATACCTGAAGGATCTCTAAGGAAAAATGCATCTCCATGTCCAATAAGTCCTGCCATCACGTATCCTCCATCAAACTTTCTGGTTGCGCGTTGAAGCATTCTTCTTACATCGAGGTTTTGGCAGATTAGATCAGTGATTTGCTGATTGTCATATCCCTCTGCCTTAAACCAAGAAAACAGCTTTTGTACTTCATCATCTAGGAAGTGGCCAATTTTTTCCATCACTGTAACCGTATCTGACATTTCTTTTGGATGTTGTCCAAATGATATCAGTTCATCAAACATTTCATGGACATTGGTAAGGTTAAAATTTCCAGCCATGACTAAATTTCTGGTGATCCAGTTGTTTAATCTAAGAAAGGGGTGTACTGACTCAATACTATTGTCTCCGTGAGTACCATATCTTAAATGACCAAGTAAAACCTCTCCAGTATATGGGAGATTTTTTTTAAGCCATTCTCCATCTGCAAGTTGCTCTGGACTCAGGTCATCAAAATGATCATAAACACCTGAAAATACTTCTTCAAGATAGGTAGCTGAATTGCTTCTTTTTCTGCTGATATACCTGCTTCCAGGCTCCATATCAACCTTAATGCTTGCTATTCCTGCACCGTCTTGCCCTCGGTTTCGCTGCTTTTGCATAAGTAATTCAAGCTTCTTTAGACCATAAAGTGCTGTTCCATACTTATCGTAATAATATTGAAGAGGTTTCAGGAGTCTTATGAATGCCAGCCCGCATTCGTGTTTTATGATATCACTCATTGATTGTAGAGGTGGAGGTCAAGAGATCAAATTTCTTAATCAAAATCAAAATTAACTTTTAATAGTACCAAGTTCAACTAATTAAATAACAATTTGATCATTTGTAAGTTTGTTATTTAGGAACTTTAATTTTGCGTGAAGCAGAATAATTCCATATTTTGAGTAAAAGAACCAAAAATGTCTAAGAAATGCTAAAATTTGGATTTGGAGGAAAAATAACGCCTAGACGCTTTGATTATAACCCACGTTATTATGATGAGATTAAAGATGACCTGGAGTCTAGATTAGGAAAACATGATGATTCTGATCTAAGTGGTGAGCATTTGAAAAATAGAATAAAGCTGGGCATTCGACAGAAATACAATGGTGATAGAACTTATAGGAATAAAGAGGTTAAAAAATCCAACCTACGTTTATTGTATGTTTTTATAGTTCTTATCTTTGTTTCTTATATAATTTTAAAATCCGATAAAATAACTAAGCTCATGGAATACCTTGGTGCTTAACTTATTGACAAACAGAACATCTTCAATTCCAATTATTAACATTATTTAATAATTTTTATACAATGTGGAACAGTATCCACAGTTGTTGAAAAATAGATGCTCATAGTAAGATAATTTTATCTTATTTCGCCTAGAGAAGGAAAAGTATATGAGAGATGTAATAAATTTATTACCAGAGGCTATTGCCAACCAAATTGCTGCAGGAGAAGTAATTCAGAAGCCTGCGTCGGTAGTCAAAGAGTTAATGGAAAACGCTATAGATGCCAAAGCGGATACAATTACTCTAGTTATTAAGAATTATGGGAAGTCCTTGATTCAGGTAATTGACAATGGGGTTGGTATGACTGAAACGGATGCAAGGATGAGCTTTGAACGACATGCTACATCTAAAATTAAGAATGCAGATGACTTGTTTAATATTAAGACCATGGGTTTTAGGGGTGAGGCCTTAGCTTCTATTGCATCAATATCAGAAGTTGAATTAAAAACCAGGACAGAGGGTGCTGATGTTGCTACTCTGATTGTCATCAAATCTTCCGAACTTATAGAACAGTCCTATTGTCAATCAGAAAAGGGAACTTCAATTGCTGTAAAAAATCTTTTTTACAACGTGCCCGCTAGACGGAAATTCTTAAAAACAGATTCTGTAGAATTAAAGTATATTCTTGAAGAGTTCAAACGAGTTG
The DNA here is from genome assembly GCA_029262995.1 of Saprospiraceae bacterium. Taxonomy (GTDB): domain Bacteria; phylum Bacteroidota; class Bacteroidia; order Chitinophagales; family Saprospiraceae; genus RFSX01. Next base: position 96,019 of record JAJCYH010000016.1, read on the forward strand.
CTCTAGCTTATCCAGAAATAAAGTTTAGAGCTATTCACAATGATAATGAGTTATACAAGTTAGCACCAGGTACATTAAAAAAGAGAATTCTTGGATTATTTAGAAAGACGTATGAAGAAAAAATAATTCGAGTTGAAGAAGATACAGATGTTTTAAAAATCAATGGATTAATTGGAAACCCTGAGATAGCAAGAAAGCAAAAGGGTGAACAATATATATTTGTTAACAATAGATTTATTAAGAGTCATTATCTGAATCATGCGATTCGATCAGCTTATGATAATCTAATCTCCACAGATCATCATCCATTTTATGTTTTGTTTCTAGAAGTAGATCCTGCGGCCATTGATATCAATGTACACCCTACGAAGCAGGAAATTAAATTTGATGATGAAAGATTAATCTATAATTACCTAAAAGTATCCATTAAACATACCTTAGGAAGGTACAGTTTATCACCACAACTGGATTTTGAAAATGAATTAGGAAACCTCAGACCTATGCCCAGGGATAATGCTCAAGGAAGAAAATCTACTGGTCAGTTCTCCAATACCATGGCGTCTACAACAAGGTCCGCACCTGTAATGAGGAACTGGCAGTCTTTGTATAAAGGGATGGAAGAATTCCAGCTAGGGGAAGATGTAAGTGAAAAAGAGAAAGGAGAAGAGTTGACGATTCCTAGTGCTGCATCTGGAGATTTATTATCAAGTACACTCTCACTTGATAGCGACGAAAAGGATGCTTATCAGATTCACAACAGTTATATCTTGGTCCACATTAAAAATGGTTTTTTTATTCTTAACCAAAACTTGGCGCATCAACGCATTTTGTATGAGAGGTACCTTAAAAATCTAAAGAACAGAGTGGAGCTAGTTCAAAGACAGCTCTTTCCTATTTCTTTACAAATTTCTAAAGACAAGCTAGAGTTATTTGAAGAATTGTCAGCAGATTTGATCCCATTGGGTTTTGACGTTCAGTCTTTTGGAGGAGATACTTTCGTCGTTCATGGTATCCCTGTAGGCTTTGATGATAAAAACATACAGGAAGTTATTGATGACTTAATGCACCAATATCTTTCTAACCTAGACCTTGATATTTCAAAGAATGAAAACCTGGCGCGGTCAATGGCCCAAAGTTCGGCGATTAAAAACGGACAACGCCTAACGGTTGAAGAAATGAAAGCAATTATTGATGAACTTTTTGCCTGTGAAACACCTTATACAAGTCCAAACGGTAAAAAGTGTTTTGTAAACTTTGATATTTCTGAACTAGAAAAACAATTTTCATAATAGCATATGCCTCCGATTACTGAGACCGTCAAACATTTAATCATTGTGAATGTCATAGTGTTTCTAGCTGTGTATTCTCCTTTAGGTAATTATTTGCCAAATTTTGCAGTACACTGGTTTAAGGATCCACGATTCCAGCCTTATCAGATTGTTACTCATATGTTTATGCACGCCAACGGGACTCATTTGTTTTTTAACATGTTTGCACTTTATGTCTTTGGACCAATGGTTGAGCGTTATGCTAATAGAAGGAAATTTTTGATTTTATATTTTGCTGCAGGCCTTGGATCAATAGCCGCCCATATGGCTATTATGTATTATCAATATACGTATTTGGGGGTATATTCCTTTCCTCCAGCAGTTGGTGCATCCGGAGCTATAATGGGGATATTGGTTTCATTTGCTGTATTGTATCCTGATGTCAAATTAATGTTACTTTTTCCTCCTATTCCGATCAAGGCGAAGTATCTAGCCATGGCTTATGTCGCTATAGATTTATTCTCTGGTGTATCAGGCTATCAAACTGGTGTTGCTAATTGGGCTCACCTTGGGGGAGCATTGACAGGATTTATTATAACATATACCTGGATTAAAGTCCATAGACGCTATTGAAAAACCGCTAATCTAAAAGGCTTTTTTTGTCCTATTCTGTAAATAGAAAGGCAGATATACAATTCCAAATAGAAGAATAACCAACAATTGACCAGAAATCAAATAAAGTGGCCAAGGTCCAAGAATATCAAGTAGTGAACTGACGGGAGGCTTTTCTCTGGTGTACATATAATTGGAGCCAATAAGAAAGTTTATGCTTAAAGTTAGGAGAAGAAACACGTTCATCATCACATAACTATTAATGAAATCCTTAAAGCTTATTTTTACTTTGATTACAAAGACATAGTAAAGAGGAATTATAATCATGACACCATGAGTCATCCAGTAGGCAAAGTAACTCCAGTGAGGAAAACCGAATTCTATATCGGGTGTTATTGTAGCATTTAAGGTTCCAACCAGTATCCAAAAATAAAAAATACCAATCCAAAACCTGCTTTCTTTCCAAATTACAAAAGGGCTAACCAAAGCCAGAAATCTGCAAATGTGAAAAGGAAGATCTTCCTTCAGGTCAAAATTTGATTGCCATAATGCTATTGGATAAATGAGAAAGGTACTTATAAAGGGAATCAGCGAAATGAACAATAAAACCAGCTTTTGTGAAGATGGCTTTAAGTGGTCTTTTGCATAAATTATTGTAATAGTGCCAAGGATGGAAATAATAAGTAAAGGAGTATAATGTTGAAGGGTATAGGCATAAAAAGCATTTTCATTGAACAAAAAAAGATACATTTATACTAAATTTTAGAAATTTTAAAATAAACATCCATATCCTGAAGTTCCTGTTTTTATTGAGATTATTATTACAAGTTTTATTTTTCTAATTTCGAACTTCAATAATAATATATGTCAAACTAATAATTTATGAAGTCAACTATCACTGGAATTCTATTATTTCTTTTTATAAACGTATCATTTGCTGGAGAAGGAATGTGGCTACCTCTTTTCTTAAAGAGCCTCAATGAAGCAGAAATGCAACAAATGGGAATGAAGTTAACAGCAGAAGATATTTACAATGTAAACCGAGGGTCATTAAAAGATGCAATTGTTCATTTCGGAGGTTTTTGTACTTCAGAATTGATTTCTGCTGAAGGTTTATTGTTAACCAATCATCATTGTGGTTATGGTCAAATACAAAATCACAGTACATTGGAAAAAAACTATCTAAAGAAAGGGTTTTGGGCCATGAACAGAGGTGAAGAACTTGCCAATCCAGGCTTGACAGCAACGTTTATCAACGAAATCATAGATGTTTCAGAAAGGGTTCTTAAACAGGTGGATGAAAATATGACTACATCTGAACGTCAGGCAGTCATCAGTAAAAACCTATCTAAGGTGGAGGCCGATATTAAGAGAGAGGCTTATCAGGATGTAAGTATTAGACCCTTTTTTAATGGTAATCAATATTTTGCCTTTATTACAACAACTTACAGAGATATAAGACTAGTAGGTGCACCACCTGAATCTATTGGCAAATATGGTTCAGATACAGACAATTGGGTATGGCCAAGACATACAGGAGATTTTTCATTGTTTAGAATTTATGCTGCCCCTGATAATTTACCTGCAGATTATTCAGAAGAAAATGTACCATATAAATCTAAGCACTATTTGCCTATATCCATTGATGGAGTAGAAAAAGGAGACTTTACGATGGTTTTTGGATTTCCAGGAAGAACTCAGGAGTATTTACCTTCAGTAGCGATTAAGGAAATAACTGAAGTTTTAAATCCTGCAAAGATTTCGATTCGTGAGAAAGCACTCAGTATAATTGATAAGTATATGCGTGCGAATGAAGAAATAAGAATTCAGTATGCCTCAAAGTATGCCAGAGTAGCTAATTATTGGAAAAAATGGATTGGTGAAAGTACGGGTTTAACCAAGACTAAAGCCTACCAAAAAAAGAAAGGTTTTGAGAAGGAATTTACAAAGAGACTACCAAAAGATAGTCCATATAGAAATATATTACCGCAATTTGATCAACTCTATAAAGAACGAACACCATTGGCTTATGTCAGAGATTATTACTCAGAAGTAGCTGGAAGAAATATTGAGATAATGCGTGTTTCACAAATGGCGGACAGATTGGTTTCAAGTTATGAAGATAATGGCGAAGCACGATTCAATAGCTATAGAGAAAGAATGATAACAAGTCTTGAGAGCTTTTATAAAAACTACAGACCAGAAATTGATATGGAAGTGTTTGAAGCTCTTACAAAAATGTATTCAGATAATGTAGATGCTAAATATGCTCCTAAGCTAATGAAGTCTGGAAATCGAGAGGATGATAACGGGCGCAATATGATATCTGGTTCTTACTTACTTAATAAAACGGTTTTTAATAAGAAGTCAGAAATGATGAATCTGTTGGCTGGAGATGCTGAATCGGTTGTAAATGCAATTAAAGCAGATCCGTTATATATTTTTAGCAAGAGTTGGAAGGAAGTGTTTGATAAAGAAGTAGCAAAACCGCTAAGTGCTATAGAATTTCAGATTGATTCATTACAGCGAATTTACATGAAAGCACAAATGGAAACCTTTCCTAAAAGAAAATTTTATCCAGATGCAAACAGTACCATGCGCGTAACTTACGGAAAGGTAAATGGATATAACCCAAGCGATGCTGTATACTATGAACCAGTTACCTATCTAGAGGGGGTGATAGAAAAATATAAACCAGGGGATTATGAATTCGATGTAAGCGATAAGATGTTAAAGCTATTCGAGAATAAAGACTATGGACAATATGCAGATCGCAATGGTAAATTACCGATTTGTTTTATAGGAACAAATCATACAACAGGAGGTAACTCGGGTAGTCCAGCAATAGATGCACATGGGAATTTAATAGGTCTGAATTTTGACAGAGCCTGGGAAGGGACAATGAGTGATTACAATTATGACCCATCAATCTGCCGTAACATTATGGTTGATGCTCGGTATATTTTGTTTGTTATTGATAAGTATGCAGGAGCCAAACATCTCATTGATGAAATGTCCTTGGTTCACCCTAAGAAAAACTAAATTTTTACACATAGAATTATTATTATGAATAAGTACATTTTTTTAATTGCATTTACCTCGTTAATTTTTTCATGCAAACAAGAAGTTGAAAAAGTAACAGAGATGGTCGTAAGCGGCACAATTGCGAATGCTAATGGAGATAGCATCTCGTTTGAACGGTTTGATGATAAATATAAATTTTCTGTTGATTCTCTAGGAAAGTTTATGGGTACGATAGAAGGTGAGTCAGGATATTACAACATGAGATATCAAAGAGAGTCGACGGCTTGCTTTATGAATCAAGGAGACAGCTTGTCTGTAGACTTTGATTCTAAAATGTTTGATGAAACCATGAAATACGGGGGATCATTTGCGGCAGCTAATAATTACTTAGCAGCTAAGTATTTATTACAGGAAGAGCAGGGCAAAAAGCTCAACATGAAAGTACTATTTTCAATGCCTGAGGATAGCTTTTCATTTTCAATGAGAGATATGGAAGCTGAAGTATTAGCACTTTTAGAAGGTTCTGATCTTCCTGCAGATTTTATCGATATTGAAAAGTCAAATTTAAAATATGAAGTCTTATCTAAAATGCAAAACTATGAGTCATATCATCAGTACTTTGTAAAGGACGATTCTTTTAAAGCTAGTGATGAATTCAATAAAAGATTTGAAGAAATTAATTATACAAATGAGGCGGATTTCAATTTGATTCCTGAATACAGGAACATGGTATTGGCACATTATACAAATGATGAATTGCCTGAGTGTCTAGCTATGTTAAAAGAAGTTGAAAGTGCTGCAATCAAAGATGAAGCATTAAAGAGGCTTACGAATTGGATGTCTCCAGGAACAGAAGACCTCCTTGAGAATGTAAATGAAATGAAAGCTTTGGCTTCAACAGAAGAATTAAAAATGGCTGTTCAGGATAAGTACGAGAGCATGAAAATGTTGACAAAGGGCAATGAATCGCCAGGCTTTAAGTTTAAAAACACACAGGATCATGCTATCGATTTAGCTGACCTTAAAGGTAAAAATGTTTATATAGATGTTTGGGCTACCTGGTGTGGACCATGCAAGGTTGAAATCCCTCACCTTAAAAAGTTAGAAGGTGATTATCATGGCAAAAACATTGAGTTTGTGAGTATATCTGTTGATGTTCCTAAGGATGAGCAGAAGTGGAAGGATATGGTTGCTGATAAAGAGTTAAAGGGAATACAGCTAATTTCTGATAATGGTTGGGATACAGAATTTGTAGATAACTATTTGATTAGAGGAATTCCAAGATTTATATTATTGGATGCAGAGGGCAAAATTGTGAGTGCTGATGCACCACGACCATCAAGTGATCAGGACATTAGAGAAATGATTGACAATTTGGTCATTTAAACCAGACCATCAAACTATTGAAAAGGGGCATCTAAATTAACAGATGCCCCTTTTTTTTATTAATTGCAGTTTCTTTATTTAGAGACAAACACTTGTTGTGTGTGTACTTTGTTGCCCCTTGTTACGTGTATAAGGTATAAGCCAGTAAGCAACTCTGAAGTATTTATTCTCGTAGCACCATTAAAATCTGCTTGCGAGAATAATTGACAATTAAGATTATAGAATTGGTACTTATAATCAATATCAGACCTTCCTTCAATTTGAATTTCATTGGTACGAGATAGAATTTGAATTTCTTCTTCACCTAATACTTCAAAACTAGAAGATAACAATCCAATTCCATTAATACTGACAGAATTTTTCATGTTATAGGTGTTACCTTCTTTTTCCCAAAGAAGGGCTAACAAACCTATGTTATTGGTATTCCAAATGGGATTGAGTGATTTCACATAATTAATGCTTAGATTATCTGCTCCTGTTGGATTAATATCGCTAAGGCTATTACCATAGTAATTATCGGAGATTACTTCACGCAGCACATTTGGGTGTAATGACACACCTCTGCTAGACTGATAGTTTTCAACATTATTCTCATAAACATAAATGGCTAAATATTGATCTTCAGTCGATGTGGTATTTTTAGTAAGGTTGACATTGCAAACAATATCATTATTTTCTACATAAGCATTTACAAATGATAATTCTGTGTCTGCTTGCTGAGCATAATTATCATCTACCAACTGATTTAATTCATTAACCTTTGCCATCCAGTTGTTCCTAGTTACATCAAGGTCAGTGTTGTTGTGATAAAATTGAGGTTGATATATGAAATCAAGGTTGTTGGTAAACCACTCGCTGATAGGATTTTTTAAATCACCGCTATGGTGTACTCCTAATAAAGTAGCTTTGGGATTATTGTTATAGATTGACTTTAATTCAGCAAAATAGTCCCATCCCCAAGTTCCGCAATTAGAACACCAGGTTGCCGTTACTTTTGTTACAACTGAAGATTTTTGTTGAGCGCTAAGAAGAGAACAACAGAGAAAAAGACAAAGAAACAGTATGCTTTTTTTCATTTTATGATTTTATTCAAAACTAATAATTGTTCCATCTGACTCTTTATAGATTGTAGCCAGCACGACCTGGCCAACAGCTTTAAGTGTTCTCTTGTCAATGATGTCAATATCATCGTCGTGTGTATGCCAGTGACTTACAAAGCTGTTATCAGAATTTAAAGGTTGATTGATAATGTCAATCATTGGTATTCCTGCTATTTCGTTTATTACCTTATGGTCATCTGTTATGCCACCTGACTTATCATCAACAAACATATCTGTATATCCCATGGTCTGAGCAAGTTTCCAAACCTTATTCATTACAGCTTGGGCATAATACATTGAAACTCCTTCCTTTGGAAATCTTGGGTTTTTCGCACCGACCATGTCAAGATTAATGCCATAAATAGCTTGATAATTTTTGGAATGCTTGTTTCTAGACCAATGTTGAGAACCAAGACACCAAGTTACTTCACTGCCTTGTGCCCCGCCTCTTTGACCCTGATCTTCAGCATCCCAAAGAATAATATCAACACCCATATCTATAGGAAACTGCCCCAGCAATCTTCCTATTTCCAATAGAATGGCGACGCCACTTCCCGCATCATCTGCCCCAGGAATAGGCAGGTCCCTCTTCGATTTACTAGCGTCTTCTTCGCCAATAAAACGACTGTCCCAATGTGCAGATAAAATAACTCTTTCCTGATGATTTGGATTGAACTGGGCAATAATATTGCTTGATGGCCATTGATCACCAGTATAGACGTTTGCTACAAAGTCTTGCTGAATTACTACAGCACCATAGCTTTTGAATTTATTCACCAACCATTGCTTGCAGGCAATATGTCCTTCACTACCAGGCACTCTAGTACCAAACGATAATTGTTTTTCAACAAAGTAATAGGCAGAGTCTTTGTTAAAGCTTGGAATAAGAACCTTTGGTTTCTCTACTCTTGGAATGTCAGTTTTTCCAGTAGAGTCATTTTTACAAGAACAAATACCTAGTCCAATTAAAAATATCAAGAAGTAATGTATTCGATTTTTCATTTTATAGGAATTGATTCTTAATTAAATGACCAGTGACTGCCTTCTTTTCCATCCTTAACTACGATATTGCTTTTGGCCAGTCCATCTCTTATTTTATCTGCGGTGGACCAATCTTTGTTTGCTCTGGCTTCTTGTCTCAAATCTAATACCAATTCCATAACGCTTTCAAGTGCAGAGTTGTTGGAATCTCCATCTGTTTCAAGTTGCAAACCAAGAACATCAGAAATATATTCTGGAAAATGCTTAGTCAGTCTGTTAAAACAAGTATCAGATAATTGGGAAAGGTTAAGATGTCCTTCTTTTAAACTATTTATTTTGGTGACTACATCGAATAGACTTGCAATAGCCCTTGGCGTATTGAAGTCATCTGACATATGATCCAAAAAATCATCTAATGGTTTGTTTATTTCCGCATCCAAACTGTCTCCTGTGGATTTGTGTTTAAGTAAACTCAAAGTTTTAATTGACTCCATAAGTCTTTTGTATGCTTTTTCAGCAGCTGCTAAGGCATCATCAGTTAAGTCAAGTGTAGAACTGTAGTGTGATTGTAACATGAAAAACTTAACAACCATTGGGGTATATCCTTTAGAGACGTGAGGACTATCGCCAGTAAATAGTTCGTCTGGAGAAATTGTATTTCCGTCACTTTTAGACATCTTCTTCCCGTTCATCAACAGCATATTGGTATGAAGCCATGTGTTACATGGTGCACACCCACAGGAACCAATATTTTGTGCGATTTCATTTTCATGATGAGGAAACTTAAGGTCATTTCCACCACCATGAATATCAAAAGTCTTTCCAAGGTATTTTGTGCTCATTACCGAACATTCGAGATGCCATCCAGGAAAGCCTACCGACCAAGGAGAGTTCCATTTCATTAAATGATCGGGTTCTGCTTTCATCCAGATTGCAAAATCAGAAGAATGTTTTTTCTGGTCTTGCTTTTTTAAATCTGCTCGAGTTTCTGTCATTAATTCTTCGATAACCCTACCAGATAGATCCCCATAGCATTTTTTATCTTCTTGAAATTTAAAGGTATCAAAATATACTGACCCATCGACAACATATGCATAGCCGTTATCCAGGATGCTTTGAACCATTTCAATTTGTTCAAGAATATGTTGTGTGGCGCGTGGTTCTATACTTGGTTTCATTGTGTTAAAGATTGACATCATGTGATGAAAACCATTCGTATATTTTTGAACGACCTCCATTGGTTCTAGCTTTTCAATCCTAGCACCTTTAGAAATTCTGTCTTCGCCATCATCTAGTAAGTGACCAACATCAGTAATATTTCTTACATACCGAACCTTATACCCTATATAAAGAAGATATCTGTATATTATATCAAAGCTTACAAATGTTCTTACATTACCAAGGTGAACATCACTATAAACTGTTGGTCCACACACATAGAGACCAACATAGCCATCTGTGATTGGAACAAACTTTTCCTTTTGCTTGGTTAAGCTATTTTGTAGATATAAGTCTCTTATTTTCATTTTGCAAAAATAAATTATTTAAGCCTATAATGTCAGTTATAAGCTTTCATTGTTCAAGTTCTATGGTGGTGACTAATGGAAAGTGATCTGAATAATTTACATGGATCAGATCTTGGTCAAGTACTTGTATTTCATCAGTATAGAATGCATAGTCGATTCTTAATATAGGAATTTTAGTGTTATGGGTTTTACCAAAGCCTAATCCATGGTCCGAAAAAGCATCATTATATTCTTTTGTAACCAATCGATATAGATAAGACATTGGAACATCATTAAAATCACCCGTCATCATAACCGGATGTGGAGATGATTTGGCATGCTTCAGTATTTCTCTCAATTGCGCTATACGTTTCACTGAATGCAGATTATATTTATCCAAGATAAATAGACTTTCATCCCATATCTCTTTTATATTATCGGACATAAGCTTCACTTTGTTTGAGCTAAGATGAATACTATAAATACGCACAATTTTACCATCTACTTTTAAATCTACCCAAGTTGCATTATGAGCATTGGTATCAAAATAGATATTACCACTATCTAGGATCGATCCTTTAGAGTAGATGCATGTACCTATATATTCTTCAGGATACAATGAATAATCCGAGAAAACGTCCTCATAGAATGGAAGATGGCGCCGGGTTCTTTCTTGTATACAAATGATATCTGGATTTTGACTCTGAATGAAGTCCTTGAATTCAGCAACTCTTTCTTCCTGATTTTCCTCGGTTAAAAAATACTTGGTATGACCAATATTGTAAGTCATAACCTTGATTCCCCCTTCTACATTTTTTTGTTTATTAAACCCAATAGTTTTACACAATGGTCCGATGCCAACAGCTAATGTTAATAAGGACAGAAAAACAAATTTTGGTTTGCTTATTAACCAAAAGACAATAAAGAACACATTTAGCAATAAAAGGATCGGGTAGCCTAAACCGAAAAAAGAAAAGAACCAGGTAATTGAAGGATCTACAAATGGACTTAAGTAGGATAGTAAGCTAATCAAAGATAGCAAAACGTTAATTCCGTAAATCAGTTTAAGGCCCCACTTCATAGATTACTTTTTCTTACTAGCTTGATACAGGAAATCCTTTTCTTTATCACTTAATTGCTCGTAACCCTTAGCTTTTATTTTTTCAAGGATCCTGTCTAATTCATCTTGTTGTGAGAAATTGGGTTTAGGCTTTTCAGTATCTTTATTTCTTATTACTTTAAAATTGCTTCTATCGGTTTTTCTGATCGGTTGTTGGCTTCCAATGTTTTCTATTTTTTGAAACAAGGATTGTAATGGAGTTGTGATATCATTGCCCTGACGAAGTAAATAAACAAACAAAACCCCAAAGAAAGCTCCTCCAATATGCCCGACGAAGCCACCGGTATTACTGCTAGAATTGGTACTGAATAAATCAAGCAATAGCATTGTCAAAGAAATGTATTTGATCTTTACAGGTCCGAGAAAAAGAAGGTTGAAAATATAGTCTGGAGCTAGTATTGTCGTTGCCATAATCACAGCCCATACAGCGGCAGAAGCACCGTAAGCCCAACTTTGTCCAGTTCCTCCCGGCAAAAGATTATCCCATAAAATAAAGAACAAACCTCCACATAGTCCACCTAAAATATATAAAGGCAATATTCTTCGATCACCTAGAAAATCACCTATGATTCGACCAAACCAGAAAAGGAGCAACATGTTCCATAAGATATGCCAGAAACCCACATGAAGGAACATATGGGTTATCAAAGACCAAAACTGAAATACAAGATCTAAGGGGTTTGAAAGCAATGATAATTTCTTAATTAACATTGCAGCGAAACCAGAATTGGCATCAAAAACATCGATAAGGTTAACGACAATAAAGACGATCACGTTGACCAAGATGATACGAGAAATCATGCTCCCGTTCCTAAAGGTGTTTTTTAAGTCGTTTAAAATCGAATTAACCATATCTAAATATCTTCAAATCTATTACTAAATATTTGATTATAGGCCCTTATATATGATATTTTTTCATAATATGTGATGTGGTTTTCCATATTTTCATGCAGTCTGCCACTTTGTTAACAATACAAGACTATTAAGAGTTGTTTTAAAGCTATGGTGATTCGTAAATTTTTCATTGTCTATGTTATAATATGCAGTTTTTGCATGCTTAATACCAATACGATTAATACCCAATCATTATACAGACATTCTACGAATATTATTGTCTTAATGACGGATACAATGGGTCAATTGTATTTTTTAGACCATGGAAATAAAATGTATACCTACAATCATGGAATTGTTGAAAACATCGAATTACAGATCGATTCACTGACTTTAATACCTTCGGAAAAGTTAAATTACATGTTTTATGATGGGTCAAAAGTTCTATCTATACAAAATAAGAGATTAGAAGAAGCATATGGAGATTTTAAGGGCAGTCCAATTTATTTAGCTGACGCTACCTTGGTTTCCATAGTAGAAAATCGCTTTTTCATACGTAATAATATGGCTGAAGCGGAATGTATATTCAACAAAGATGATAGAATTAAACAAATTTCTTATTACAAGGGTGAATTGATGGTGTTGGCCCAAGACAGCTTTTATCTTCCATGCAAAAATAGAGCGTTTGCGCTACCTTTTAATGCTTCTGGCTTTTGCCAAAATGCTAATGAATTATATTTCTCTTCTTATGATAATGGATTATGGATAATGAAGAATGGAAGGTTTCGTAAACTATTCTATCCAGGTATTGAAATCCCAAATTCTATTGATAAATTAATCAACAGGAACGGAACGTTATGGATGATTACTACAGAAAAGCAGCTTTTAACATTTGACTTAACAAGACAAATACTTAGGGCAGTTGACAGGGATGTAAGCAATTATATTTTGGATCTATGGAATTATCTTTGGTATGTTAAAGAAAACATTTTGGTAGGAGAATCCTATTATGTTAATGAAGATCCGCCAAAATTAGAAATCCAAAGTATTAGACACAACAATATAATTTTAGATAAGGATTTCTTTTTTAATATCGAACTTGATAAAGGGATTCAAGTTACTACATCTAGTTACTATTACCCAAGTGTAGAGAAGACGATTACGCAATACAAATTAAATGAGGGAGAGTGGATTAATTTTGAAGGTCAATTTGAATTGCAAGTTGATAAGTCAGGATACAACAAACTTTATATTAGGATAGGAAAGGATGAAAACAATTTTTCTAATCCAGAAGTAATTGAGTTTTGGGCTGAGCAAAACATTATTAAGACGTATTGGCCGCATGTCATTATTTTTATTATACTATTATTGACATTAATGTTTTATTTTTTGCGTAAAGCAAAATTTGAGAATCAAAAGCTCATTAGGAGCAAGCAAGAGTTGAATATGAAATTGAAAGTCCTGGAAGCTGAGCAAAAACAGAAGCAATCTCAAATGAGTCCACATTTCATATATAATGTACTTAATTCTATCAAGGGGTTAATAGTTTTGAATGAAAACCAAAAGGCAAGAAAAGCGATCAATGATTTTGCACAATTGATGAGAACAGTATTGGATGATTCAGACAAGTTAACAATTGATTTGCAATCTGAAGTAGAATTTTTAAATGCCTATGTTTCTTTGCAAAAAATGACAAGTTCTACCGATTTTGATTTTGAGTTAATAAACAGGAGTTCTGCTAAAGAGATAAGCCCAATGTTGATTCAACCTTTCTTGGAAAATGCTATAATTCATGGAATCGATTCTTCTGATAAAAGAGGAAGGATAAGAGTATTGATAGAGGATATAAACCATTATCTAAAGGTTACTATTGAAGATTCAGGAGGAACGTATGATGTTAATTCAAGTGAATCTATTCATAAGTCTAGAGCCAGTGAAATATTTTTGGATCGGGTTAATCGGTTGGATAAATGGAAAGAGCAAAAGCCCTTAGAATATGTAGTAGAGTTAAATGACAATGGCAAGACTCAGAGTACAAGATGCATTCTACATATTCCTAAAATTTGATTGATATGATTAAAGCTATGATAGTAGATGATATGCCCTTGGCTATTGCTAGTTTAAGAGCGGAAATTGAAGATCATTTTTCTGATGATATATTTATTTCAGCTACAGCTGAAGGCATTGTTGATGCTGCTAAAAAGATACGTAAGTCTAGGCCGGATGTCATCTTTCTAGATATACATATGGGTGATGGTGACGGCTTTGATTTATTGGATGTGATTAATAGAGAGGGTATAGAAATTGTGTTTACTACAGCATCAAAAGATCATGCCATCAAAGCCTTTCAATATTCGGTAGCCGATTATTTGTTAAAACCAGTGACAGCAAGGACATTAAAGAAGAGTGTTCTTGAATTAAAAAAGAAATTGTCTGATCGAATTTCCAAGGGGAGAAGCGAAAATAGTAGGATCATACTTAAAACACAGGACGAAGTAAAGCTGGTTGATTATGAAAAGATCATAAGGCTTGAAGCAATGGGAAATTATACCAGATTCCATTTACTTTATCAAAGGAACATGCTTTTGACAAAGACTTTAAAGAGTTATGAGGTTATATTAGCGGATCATTTTTTAAGAGTTCATCAATCTCATCTTGTTAATTGCAGGCATATTAAGGCATTTAAAAAGCTTGATAACGGGATATTGATCATGTCAAATGGAGATGAAGTTCCTGTGTCTGTCCGCAAGAGATCTGTTGTTTCAAGATTTTTGTCTACAGACAAAAAATAAAGTCTGTAACCCTTTGGCTACAGACTTTAATATTCGAGGCACAATCAATTAATAAACTACAAACTACAGATGTATTGGTAGGATGTTACTTTGACAAGTACACCCAGTGGTGTTTCCTTGATTTCAATAGGTGCGTCAATGCCAATCCTGATTTTATCAATCTCATTATTTTTGTTGGCGATAAAAGTTGCATTCTCTTCGAACAATTCTCTTTCTATTTTTGTGAGGAACATAGATTTAACCAAGTTATAGGCTTCAGAAATTCTGATGTTGGGAATTTCAACAGTGGCTTCAAAGGCATGTGTACTTTCTTTGCGGCAAAGCACAATACTATCTTCAAAATACTGGATAATTTTATAGTAGTTTCTATCCTCAATAGTGTCAGAGCTGGCAGTGATTTTGAAATTCTTTTCTACCCATGATATTAACGGATAACTGATATCAGCATCTCTTTGAGTTAGTTCATAATCATTTGAAGGCATCGGTAGTGCACTAACAAAGGAATCCAAAATATATCCTTCTCGACCATTATACTGAACTTTAATCCAGGTTCCTTTCAACCATTCAACTGTATTGATGATTTCTGTTCTTTCTTTGACAAGAACATTTTCACCGAAGGGAATTATCTTAATAACTTTGGCATTCATGTGTGGTGACTGGCGAAGTTTAAGCCCAGAAAAAGCATATACCTTTTGGATGTCTTGATCAGGTTCAGTGTTTGGATAAAGACTGATTCCCATAAAACTTAGGACGAGCACTGCAATTATTTTTTTCATGATATTAGGATTTAGATGAACAATTATTAACAATACAATAATGCATGAAAAACAGAATATCCTGTAGTGATGATTAGTAAGCGTAAGGAATTGATTATTATTCGTAGCCGAAAAGCTTTAATTCTTTTTGTTATCGAATAATCGTAGGGCTTGTATAATAGATACAGCTACAAATAACATGAGGTAGTACATAAAGAATCTCCATGTCGAGATAATGAGGGGTAATAGATCTTTAGGAAGTTGTTTTTCAAATAGCAAAAAGAAAGTGGCCTCTGCTCCCCCGGATGCTCCTGGTGTGGGGATAAATATCATTGTTAGGTAAACGATCCACTGCTGTAGGTAAACCTGAAATGGTTTAAAGTCAATATCCAAAGCTAAAAGCAAAATCAGTAGTACAGAAAACTTACTCATCCATTGTGTAAACAAGATAAATACACTAGAAAGGAGTTGCTTTAATCCGGTTTTTTGAATTTGCTTGAAACATGAAATCATCTCACTCCATCCGTCCGTTAGTTCGTGCTTAAGGTCAGACCATGCCGTCTTATACTTTTGTGGAATTAGCTTTACGGATTTGAAAATTTTATACTTTTTAGATAGAAGAATAAGACTAAGCAAGAGGGCCATTCCTATGCTTGCCTGAAGAATATTTTCTTGGACGAACTGCAGGATTGATCTGAATATTTTGAAGATACTTTGCTTGGCATGAAAGAAAGCTATGATTACAATGATGCTGTACATAATAAAATCTTCGAAACCATTTAGCAAAGTCAAAAATCCTGCTTTACCTGTGCTTATGCCTTGTTTCATAAGTAATGCTAGTTTGATCGGCCCACCACCGATTAGTGTAGGCGTAATTGCAGCACCTAGTTCTGTATAGATTGCGATTTTGAGTGCTTGTCTGAAGTTGAAGCCTTGACCCAGATACCGTGTCCATATCATTAGCCGGAAGGCGTGACCAATCCAATTGTAAAGAAGGCAGCAAAGTATAAGAACAATATAATAGAGTTCTATTCTTTGGAGATATTGAAATACATTTTGTTCGTTGGTGAGAAGTAGAAAGACCAGATGGGCTATGATGCCAAGCCCTACAACAAATACGAGACTGTTGATTGTCTTGTCGAGGTTAAAGGATTGTTTGGTTTGTACTGAATCTTTCAAGCCATTAAGTTGGGTCAACGCAAGCCTTTGATGATCTGAACGAATTCAGAAGTTATCATGGCAGTTGCTCCCCACAAGATATGATTTTGCAGTTTATAGTGCGGCATATCTTTCATCATAAAGTCTCTGACCTTAAAATCCTGATGTTTGACGGCATTATCTGATATGAAATAGTCGAGTTTTTGGCCAATGACTAGATCGACTTCACTTTTTTGAAGTGTCAAGTTTGGTGTGTGGTCCAAATAAGATACTATAGGTTGTACAAGGAAGTTACTGACATAGACAAACAATGGGCTCAGGCTCCCTAAAAGATGAAGTTTATCTGCCGGGATACCGATTTCCTCTTCGGTTTCTCTAAAGGCAGTTTCTATCAGATTTGAATCATTTATTTCTCTTTTGCCACCAGGAAAACCAATTTGACCACCATGTTTGTCTCCTGGAATATTGTTTTGTCTTTTGATGAAAAGAATCTCCAGTTGTTCCTGTGCATTAGGATAGAGGATGAGGTTTACACCTGCTTGCTGTGTGTTGTCCGTTTGCGATTGATATTCACTTGTTTTAATTGGTGAAAGTAATCTTTGAGCTGGCCATCCAGGCAAATCCTTTTGGAGTAGTTCTTCTATTTGTGTGATCAATGACAATTGTGTATTCGGCATTTATAGGAAACAAGATAGAATTCTATTGGTTTAATTAAAAAGCTGAAAGAGGATAATTATTGAAATTTAAATTATCAACGATTAAAGTCAATGCTGGTTTGAGATAAGGATAATACATGGAATTAAATATCTTTGTTTTCCTTTCACACTGCCCAAGTGCTGGAATTGGTAGACAGGCATGGTTGAGGGCCATGTGTCCGTAAGGGCGTGGGGGTTCGAGTCCCCCCTTGGGCACTGAAGCTTTCCCCAGAGCGAAGGAGGCCTTGGGCACTGAAGATTTCTCAAGAATCGTAGGAGGCCTTGGGCACGAAAAGACAGATCTGATAAGAAAGTGTTGTCTCTTTATTAAGGAATCTTGAGGGACGAGAAGTTTATCCTCGATATAGCGAAGCAATTATCGGGAACTCCCCCCTTGGGCACCAAAGCTTACGTCAGAAAGCGACAGCGGCCTTGGGCACCAGAACTTTTATCGTTGAAGTGAAGGGTGGCATTTGGGCACAAGAAACCTCTTAAAGCTTAATGTTTTAGGAAGTTTTGTTTTTTCTTCACGAACATTTCCCGAACAATGTAATATAAGATACTGCTTTTAACTTCAAGCGCCAATTAATCAAGCATTTCAATTTTTCAATATTGCAAATATGATAAAATTTGATGATTGGAATAAATTAGCTTTGATTGTGCTTTACTGCAATTTGAAATTTATTACTTAACGAATATTAATTAATGATATATTAAGAATAGGGGAGTTACAGACGATGCCTAGAATTCTTTATCATTTTGAGTCTGTAGGAGAGCATATCAATTTCTATGATACTAACCAGGACACAACACAATATTTCTTCCATTAGAAGATCTAATGGATGAAATGAAATTCACAATATCATTAAAGTCCAACTTCAATTTTGAAGTTGATTTTAGAGTAACAATTTTCAAGTTTAATAAATTCTTGAGATTCTAATCTTGATGGATCATATTGAAATCCACTATTTTCATAATTTTTTCTATTATATCCAACATGCACTAATTCTAAATCAACATAAGAATATTCTAATTCATATTCCCAAAAGTCATCTTTTTCTTTGAATCTAAAATTCTTGACAGCAATTTCTTGAATCGTTTTTTCGGAAGATTTTGAATTAAATGTAAATCCTGAATTTCGACATTCAAAATCGATAATGAAATCAAGATCACTATGATATAGATTTATTAAATCATATATAAAAAGATTTTGAATTTTTGAATTTAAATTACCTGGTTCATATGGAATTTGAAGTCCAATATTAATTCTTGAACCAAATGATTTTTGGAACAATATTTCCAAAGTAGTTAAAGAAGAGTCTTGGCCTAGAGTAGAAACTGGCTCAGTTGTAGTAAATGAAGAAGAAGTATAGAGATTAAAATCAAAATTATCTTCACCATGAATAATTCTTATAGAATCACCATTTATTTTTCCAGTAAAAATTATTGAATTATGAGAAAGATCATTGTTAGGAAACATTAAATTTTCTTTAGTGCAGTCAATAAATTTAATTTCTGCAGAACTTAAATCAGATTTACTACAATTAAATAGAATTAAAATACTTAATGATAAAACAATGATCTTTCTCATATTTATTGTTTAGAACGTTTCAATGAATATACAGGGTTATACTTTGTAAGAATATTGAATGCTCAAACAGGAAAGATATTACTAATTGAGAGAGTTATAAAATTTTAAATTACAAGAACCCTAACTTTGCTTAAGTTAGTGTACATTTTTTATAAAAGTAAAATGAGAAAGTATATTCTTTTAATTTCTTACTTATTATCTTTTGAAATTCTGAATTCCCAAGTATTTCACTCATTGGGTGTAGATATTAATCATAATAATCTAGATGATTTTGTCGGAGTAATAATAGAAGAAGAAGATACTTTGTATGCCCGAGACGACGCTTCGTCTAAACACTATATATTTTATTATAGATTTGTAGAGCATATCAGCAATTCGTTACTATAATTACAATGAAATGATACAGCTTAATAATATAAAAATGAATGTCATTGAAACTTCAGAACATGGAATTGTCAATCAAGAAACGATATTTCATTTCCAACAACAAGGTAATTTTGTGTATGCCAATTACTCTGGCGGACTAATTAAAAAAGGATATTTAGTGGGTAAAATGAGTGATCGTCAACTTGTGTTTACATACTGTCAAGTTCAAATTGACGGAGTTTTAGATAATGGTAAATCAACTGTTGAAATTGAGAACCTAAATGGAAAAATTAGACTTGTTGAACATTTTGAATTTGCATCTAGACCTGGTGTTTTTGGAACTAATATTTTTCAAGAGCTATAAACTAGGATTACTTACATACTTTAAGATAAAGAAGAAATTAAAAAATGAATTTCAGATCTTAACCTGTTTTAAAAACATGAAAAACAACACCCTCGACAGGAAAAACGGAATACTATGAAAACTTAATTTTTGGAAATATCTCCAGTTTTACCAAGTCAAAACAGTTATAGAGATGTTGAATGGTATGAAAATCAAGTCTTCTGTGAGCGTAGGGTGCATTATCGTTTTTATTCAATCAAAATATAAGTTTAGCAGCCTGTTCTCTATTAACAATAGAAATGACTGAAAATTTTCTTGCTAACTTCTCTTAAATGTTATAACAATCTATTCTTGAGATAATCAGTATATTTATTATGGTTATAAACAAGTTAGCTACAATACACAATGACCATTACATAAATTATTAATACTCGCATGTTAATGTAAATATTAGTTTTGTAGACATATACCTTACATGAATCAATCCATCATCATCTTACCGTTTAGAAACAGCTCATCAGAAGAGAGTAATGAATTCTTGTGTGATGGGATTGCTGAAGAACTCATCTCCTTAATTTCTGCGAACAAGCATTTAAGAGTAATTTCCAGAAAATCTGCTTTCGTCTTCAAAGACCAAACAATCTCAAGCAGCGATCTTAGAAAGGAGTTGGGGGTGGATTTTATAGTTGAAGGGATGGTCAGACTCAGTGGTCAAAAGATTAGAATCAATGCGGAACTCATTGATTCGAAAAATGACCTTCAACTATGGTCAGGAAAATGGGATCGAAATGTGGATTCCATATTTGATTTAGAGGATGAAATCGCGCTGCTGATTTCGGAACAAATAAGAGAAAACGTTGGTCACTTTGATATTCCCGAACTCCAGAAGCATAGACAAAAAATAGAGTTTGATGTCTATCAAAAACTGCTCGAGGCCAAGTTCCTTTTTTACAAATGGAATCCAAAAGACGTAGAAAAGGCGATAACGCTTTTTAAAGATGTGCTGGAACAAGAACCGGCCAGTATTGACGCCTTGATAGGACTGTCTGATGCCTATAGCTTCATGGCTACGACCAACTTTATGAACCCTACTGAAGCTTGGGAAATATCGGAAAAATATACGGAAGCTGCTCATCTTTTAAATCCTGAGCACGCAGGTATATATTACCTTAAATCAAACAGTGCTTTTTTTACGAAAGGGGACTTTAGTCAGGCATTAATATCAGCACACAAGGCCGTTGAGCTTAACCCTTCCTATACAGATGCCCTTCAATTTCTGGCCTTTTTCTATACGCTAGCACTTAAGAAAGAAGTAGCAGAGGAATATATGCAAAAGGCCTTAAGTATAGATCCACTCAATCAAGAAACACTTTTCTTCGAAGGACTTCTAGACTATCGTTTCGGACAGACTGAAAAAGCTATCTCTAAATTTGAAGCACTGATCGACCAGAACCCATATAACCTCCCTGCTCTCGTTTCTAAGTCATATGCTTTAATTAAAACAGGTCAGTATGGTTCCAATTTGGAGTTCCTAGATTCCATTTCTCCCGAAATCTTAATACCAGAAGAACGTTTAGGACTTACATGTGTGACCCACACTGCTGCAGGAAATATGGAAGAAGCAAACACTTACCTGCCCAAACTTCAGGTTGCAGCAAGAGAACCGCATAGTTTACAAGCGAAATGTTACTTGTATTGGACTTATTGTTTGTTAGGTAAAACGGATGAGGCACTGCAAATCGCCGGTAATATGAAAGATGACAATATCAGCTTAATTCTCATTCACTTTGCTGACCCCATCATCGATGTGGTGTTTGACCACCCAGAATTTAAAACCTTGTTTGCCGAACTTTATCAAACCGATCAAGTCAAAATAATTTCTAAAAAGAAAGAGAAGAAGGAAGTCATTCCTAATGATAAGATAAAGGAAGAGGCCCGACTATTGAGCAATTACATGGAAGAGGAAGAGCCTTACTTAAACCCCAAACTAAGTTTGAGAGATTTAGCTCAGAGCATAGAAATGCATCCTAATCAACTTTCACTAGTTCTCAACTCCGCATTTGAGAAAAACTTCAATTCCTTTGTGAACGACTACCGTATTGCCTATTTCAAAAAACTGATTAAAGACCAATCAGCAGCGAACTACTCATTAATTGGGCTTGCCTATGAAAGTGGCTTCAATTCAAAAACAGTTTTTAATACTTATTTCAAAAAAAAAGAAGGCATCACTCCAAAAGAATACCTCAAAAACCACTAATTGGTTCTGATTTATAAATCCAAACTCCTTGGATGAAAGTCCGAACTAAACCCTTCTACTGATTCTGTTCCTTTGTTTCATAATCTTAAAACAAAGAGAAAATGGAAACAAAAAAAATGAATGCAGCGGTACTATCAGGATATGGTGGACCCGAAAAATTCGAATTCAAACAAGTAGATAGACCGACTCCAAAAGCCAATGAAGTATTGGTAAAAGTTACTGCTTCTACTGCATCACGGGCGGAGTCAATACTCAGATCCGGAACTCCTTATTTCGCGAGACTATTCACTGGCCTTACTAAACCTAAAAAGCCCATTCTTGGAACAGGATTCTCTGGGGTAATTGAAGCTCTGGGGTCAGATGTAAAAAACTTCAAGGTCAATGACAAAGTTTTTGGTGAGACCTTGTTCAACTTTAGTACCAACGCGGAATACATCACGGTTGCGGAAGATGAATTCATTCTACCCTTGCCAGAGGTTATAGACCCTGTGGATGCAGCTACATTTTGCGATGGTCACCTCACCTCAATGAATTTCCTGACTGAGATTGCCAAAGTCCAACCTGGAGAAAAAGTGTTGATTAATGGAGCATCCGGAGCACTAGGAAGTGCAGCAATTCAAATTGCAAAATCTATGGGGGCTGAAGTAACTGGGGTTTGTAGTACCAGAAACATAGGTTTTATCAAATCACTTGGAGCAGATCATGTGATAGATTACTCTAAAACTGATTTCACAAAAAATACTGGAGCCTACGATGTGATATACGACACAGTAGGTCTAGCAAAATTTAAAAAGGCTAAAAACGCTCTATCTAAACAGGGACGTTTTGTTACTCCGGTTTTTAATGGGTTTGAGATTTGCAATATAATCTTCAATCGTAAACAAATGAAGTTTGCAGCAACCGGAATGGAAAAGTTACCCCAGTTGAAAAACCTTATGCAGAAAGTGATTGAAACTGTAGAATCTGGCCAACTAAAGACCATCATTGATCGGCAGTTTCCGCTCTCCAAAATCGCAGATGCCCACCGCTTAATAGACACTGGGCACAAGAAAGGAAACTTAGTTATCATCAATCAAGTCAAGTAACATGAAAAACGAAAAAACAATTGCTCGACTAACAGGTGTTGGATACCTGGGAATATTTATCTGTGGTTTCTTTGCCAACTTCTACATCTTGGAAGGACTGGTGGTTAAAGGAGACATGCTGCTCACACATCAAAACTTCATAAAGCACCCTAGTCAATTTTACCAAGGAATAGGTGCCTTTGGAATGATGATTCTATTGGACATGCTGCTTGCCATACCTTTATATCGATTGCTGAAAGTCGAAAACAAAAGATGCGCCCTGATTTCAAGTGCTCTTCGATTAGCGAATGGGTTATACTTCATTTATGCCTTGAGTTATTTATTGGATATTGCCTGTGAACTATCGGAAACACCTACTGTTCTAGCCAATTCTCTTGAAGGACATCTCAATGGTTTTAACCGACATTGGGCAATTGGACTCATCATCTTCGGATTGCACCTACTGGTTTTGGGTAGTTTGGTAAGAAAATCAAAGAAGTTTCCCTTGATCATCGGAGTGCTTTTATCTTTAGCAGGCACTGGATATCTGTTAGACAGCTCCGCGCAGTTGGAACTATTTTCTAATGAAGACATCAAGGAGCTGTTTGCAACCATCGTTATAGTTGTAGGCACTTTAGGAGAACTTTCCTTTACCCTATTTCTACTTATTAGGGGAATTCGAGGCAAAACAAATCCTCAGAACTTAAAACCAAAAGACAGTAATCACCAGTAAGCTTAACTAATAAAGTTTCAATGAACACCAACTTGATATATGGGTTAGTTACCCTTCAAAAAAATCGAAATAAATAAACAAAAATACTATCATGAAAAATCTATTTACAATTCTTTTAATTTCTTGTACAATTAGTGCTTTTGCTCAAAAAAACACATCGGTAGATAAAGAAACCAAAGTAGCCCATAAGTACAGGGTAAGTACACCTTATTTTATTATAACAGATCCTATCGGGGGAGGCTGGAACGATCGAACAAGTACACAAATGGTCGAGCTTCATATAAAGCGTAACCTCAATAATAAGAACATTGTAGGAGTGAAGTTTGCCACTTGGCGACTATTTCAACCAATGGGAATCTTATGGTGGGATGGTCTTTTAGATAAGTTAGAAACAGAAAGTGAATTCTATCCAGGGTATGTGAGAGAAACAGGAATAGGTATAACGTACCAACGTATGCTATGGAAGGGGCTTTTTGCATCTGTTGAAGTTCTACCGCAATTTCAAACCTATTTGGATCTAGACGGCAATAAAATTGGAAATGGTTTTAAACTTTATAATTCGTATCACCTTGGCTACCACATCGCATTTGGTAAGAAAAAACGAATTTTCATAGAACCACAGCTTCATTGCCAGCACTGGATGTTTGATAACAATGCTCCTGATGGATTTAAGCAATTGGACAAAAAATGGCGGAAGTACTTTCTTTTTGAACCGAACATTTACGTAGGGGTAAACTTTTAAGCTATAGTCTGACAAGTCAGAACTTACAATTCTTGGCTTGTCAGACTTTACGTATCTTTCTCGTGAAAAAGAGTTTACTTTTAATGAACAATATTTGAAATTATCTAAAATAAATGTGTAAACTATCTACCCGAAGAAGTGTAAACTATGTACTTGAAAATACATTAGATAAATGAAAATACTAAAACGACTTATAAAAATTTTAATGGTTATTGTTGGAGTGCTTGTCCTAACAGTAATCATTATACTTTGGGTTGATTCATTAGGAACTAACTACTTAAAGGTTAAAAAGAACGAACCAACATCCAATAATTCTTATCTGATTACCAATGTCAATGTAATACCAATGAACCAAGACACTGTTTTAGTAGATAAAATAGTGTATATAAAAGAGGGGATTATTGAAAAGATTGCAGACACTATTGAGGTCAGTGGAATTCAAATTTTTGACGCAGAGAACATGTATCTAACACCAGGTCTTATCGATATGCATGTTCATATTTGGGACAGGTATGAACTTGGTCTTTACCTATCAAATGGCGTTACTGGGGTAAGGAATTTATGGGGAATGCCTATGCATTTAAGAATTAAAGAAGATGTAAATGATGACGAAATTATTTCCCCTATATTTTTTACAACAGGACCAAAGTTAACAGGACCAGAATTTATTGGTGATGATAATTTAAATCTAACTAACCCAATTGGGGCTAAGGAAAAAGTGATTTCGTACAAAGACAGAGGTTACGACTTAATCAAAACGTATTACGGTTTGGACAAGGCAATCTTTGATGCTGTGGTTGAACAAGCCAAAATTTCTGAAATCGATATCGTTGCACACCCTTCTCAAAAAGTACCATTTTCCTATCATTTGAACCCGCAAATTAAATCTATTGAACATGCCGAAGAAATTGTACAACAACCTTTAAAGTTTGATCTAGACCCCATTAAACTGCAACCGATAATTGATTCAATTTCGCAATCCAAACACACGAGTTATTGTCCGACAATTACGGTATTTAATAATATCTATCAAATGATGATTGATGATTCCATTTTAGATTCAGAATCATTGGAGTATATGAATCCACTCATTAAAAAAGAGGATAGTAAAAAACAGTTTGAACGTTGGTTTAAAGCCAAACAAGAAGATCCTGCGACAGTTGAGCGAATAAAAACACAGCATGATTTTCACATTAACATTGTTAAAAAGCTGCATGAAGCGGGTGCCACTTTAATTTGTGGAACTGATGCAGGTATTGGGATTACTCTTCCAGGTTTTTCAATTCATAAAGAACTAGCCTTTTATAAAGAAGCTGGCCTTTCTAATTATGAAGTTTTAAAAACAGCTACTGTAAACGCTTCTAAAACGCATTCAATTATGAACCAACTTGGGACTATTGAAGAGGGCAAGATTGCAAACCTCTTATTAGTGGATGAAAATCCGCTAGTTGGGTTGTCGTCACTTGAGAATCCTACTTTTGTTTTTGTGAAGGGGCGAAAATTGAACAGAGAGACTTTGGATTCATATAATGAAAAAGCAAAGAACCGTAAGAATCTAATAGCTTCTGCTCTTAGGTATTTGGAAAACTTAATAATTGAAAAATAAACTACCGCTAACACCACCTATACGCAATGCCCTTCGGGACTCTGCGCATAGCCAAACCGTTGGTGGTCATTCCCCAGATTCGACCGACCAAAATTGAGAAAAAAAGATATCAATTTCTCCTCAGCAAATTAATTTCCCTTGCTAACGAATCGGTATCTTTATGATAATCAAAGCCACAACCCATAAAATATAGGCATTGATTATCAACGACTTAGCGAACGTTAGTCAGAATTCCTTAGAATTGGCCTTCAAAATACGTACAAAATTTACGAATTTTTCCTAGCCCAATAAGACCACTTGTATAACGAAACTTTTTTTATATCTTTAGAATACAGTCAGATTTAAGCTCGATGTTTTAAATAGTGTGTTTCCATTAAATTGGATCAACCTCATCAGAATTTGGAGCTGGGTGCTTTAGTGGAAGAACAAATGGTGGAGCAAATGCTACCCTGAATACAATAATATAATATTTCAAAATTAGACAAGCACCTGTTCTGACAACTTTTTTATCGAGCCTTTAGTTGTTCCAACTTGGTATATTGTCTTTTTGTATTTAACTTTATAAACTTGGTGGTTAGCACCGTTTCGTTATATACAACAATGGAGCTAAATTCAATTGCCAGACAGCAAAAAAACGATTTGGAATTTGAAAAATGTAATGGAAAAAGCTGGACTCAAAACCGATAAAAGCATTCATGGAATTGAATATGGTGAAACTTCATTACGAGTAGAATTGCTAATTGACGATTTGATTAAGGTTTCAAAAGCACTTGAAAATCCAAAGTTTACAAATGCAGAATATGAAGAATACGGAGAATTTGGCAGTGCTACTGTGATTAAGAAATTTGGAGGTTGGAACAAAGCAAAATTAAAGGCTGGACTTCAAATCGGTGGAAATTATAACACGACAATTGAGGAATATATGCAAAACATCCTCACTCTTTGGACTCATTATGGAATACAGCCCAAATATTCAGAAGTGATGAGGCCAATATCAAAATATAATGTTAGTTCTTATGAAAATAAGTTTGGTACATGGAAAAAATCTTTGATTGCATTTATAGAATATATGAACGAGGAACAACCGGATTCTGAAAGTACGACTGATGATAATGAACTTGTTCAACTGACTGAGAATGTTTCATCCAAAAAACAGAAGAAAAAGGAAATTAAGGTTAAAAGAGCACCAAGACAAATCAACTTGAGACTTCGTTGGAAGATATTGAAAAGAGATAATTTCTCTTGTAATAAGTGTGGAAATTCCCCTTCCAAAGACTTAAATGTGGAATTGCATGTTGACCATATTATTCCATGGAGTAATGGCGGGGAAACAGATTTCGAAAATTTGGAGACATTATGTTCTGATTGTAATCTTGGAAAGAGTAACCTGATGTAGAATAATAACTGGCTACAAATGGCCACTAGGTGGGCCATGTAATTACCCTAAATGTGAAGTTTGTGAAAAATATCTTAAAATTGACGCAGCATTTGCTCTAACAACCTTTATGGTGACATATAATCCTAATCTTGCTGCAGCCGCAGGTTTGGCTGCTTCGGGAGCTGAAGCTTTATTGGACATTTTGGGATAATAACTAAATTATTTTTTATGAAAAATAAAAAAATTAAAATCATATCGAATTTTGTACTTCTATTTATTTTGTCATTGGGAATATTTGACGTCCTTGAAATGATTAATGAAGAACATAGTACGAATTCTAAACTTATAATATCGTTTCTATTTGCATTAGCAATTTCAATATATCTCTTTAAAAAGCAAAGGGGATCAATCTTGATGGATCTCAACTAATATTGAATAAATTAAAATTGAGATTGAGTGTCTCATTGGTGCTCAATCTCATTTTCATCTAATAGTAAAGTACGATCAGCTAAAAAAAATGCAAAAGATCAAATTCCTCTAGTAAGTTTTGTCTGCAAAAACCTATTGTATGACTTAGGGCAAAATAGCTTTCCTTTGGTTATCTTATGTGAGTTATCTTTTTAGACAATCTTTCGTTTATGATCTGGAAACTATAGCCAGTTTCTTCAGCGATTTGTTGCGCAGTCAAATAATTGTCCAGGTCTATTTCTTAGGGTTTCATAATAGTCGAAGATGTTAGGAGAAATTAACTACCCTTTAATAGTTTAGAATGCATAAACGTCAGGTAACTCTTGGGACAAAATTTCTTCCCCATTGGTATTGATAAGTGTGTTATTCTTTGGATAATACTTGATTTACGCAACCTTAGCTATAATACCCGGCTTTTTCTGATATTTGCTCTGTTGTTAAGTATTCTGAGAAGTCTATTTATTGTCTCTTTTCGTCAATATTATTTTACTTTACATAAAAATGGCAGCTAGTATCCTAGAAGATGTTTAACTCTCATCCACCTTTCAAAACTAAATGGACAAATCATTTCTCTCCGGGTTTTTATTTTGTTATTGTTTCTTCACAGGATATGACATATCCACTTATTCAAAAGTTAGTCATTAATTAATTGGGTTATAAAAATCTTGTTAGCAAGATTGCAAATGTGTATAAACACATGTATACACTCTTGCTTTAGCCAAAGGACTAAAAAAGCAAATAAAACTGTTCTTAAATAATAATCGCAGCCACCAGACAGGCAGCTACGATCATTTACTATTGGGCAGAATATACTCCAATCTTTAAGTTAAATATTGGAGATGCCAATGTAAGAGTGTAGGTTTACACCTTAGGTTCTGGCTTAGTTCATCATTTTTTCAATCTGTAAGTTGGATGGACTTCACCATTTACAGTATCCACGTAAACACTTGGATTGCCATTGAAGAAATAGCAAGCATTGGATGGGGTTTCAAAAAAATGTTTCATTAAAATAACTTCAGTAAATGCATTGCCGAATCCTTTTCTTTCACGAAGCTCACAAGCTTTGTCAAAGGTCATTTTGACCGGCCAGTTAAAATAGTCAATTCCAAAAAACAACTCATCTTTCATTGCTGGTGTATTCCATTTTTCGAATTCAGTTTCGTTTATTGATATTGTTTTTTCATCCGTATAACTGAATTTTAAGGTCAACAAAAAACGATCTTTGATCCAATTAAGATCTGCCTTGTACAATTTGGCGTCTGGATATAATTTATGAACAATATCATATCCCATTTTCACTCTCTTTTCATAATTGAGAATGGAAACCTTCTTTCCTTTCATTAATTTTTCCATAATATATATTTTATAATGTGATAAATAACTTTCCGATAACAAGTTCAATGTATGCCATAGTGGATCAAAAAGCAGTGATGACAATTATTATGGAATCTGATATTTGTCATATGAATAGAACTTAATATGTAGTATCTTTATAGCTTTGTTTGTCCGCTGAAATGGACCCGCCAAGTCTTAATATTTGATGCCCACAAGACCAAATAACCTGCATTTTTGTTTCAATAAGTACTTTAATCCTTCAAAGTAAAGAAGGTCAGAGAACTTGTTATCAAGTTCCAGACATAGGTTATCAGGACAGGTTCCCGACAGACAGTGTAGAACGGGTCAGCCGCTCAGTTAGAAAGTTCTGCCTGAATGACATGAGTAGGGCAAGGTCGAACTGACGATGCACTGGAGTTCTTAAAATTATATTTAATCTATCTGGACTGACTCTTCAAGTTTTTCAGGTTCCTTTCCATTCGTAAAGCTTCAGCTTTTTGATCAAATAGATCATTGTCAAAACTGTAGTGATTGTTTAATCAATCTTCAAAATGGATTAATAGCATATTATCCATTCAATGGTAATGCAAACGATGGAAGTGGAAATAACAATAATTGTACTTTGATGGGTGCCTTAGTAATTGAGAAAATTAAATATTAGCATTCGTTATCTTCATTTATTTGAAGATTTGCATATACATACAAGCTAGTCTGGAAAGTCAAACTATTTGTTGTATTTGCCTTACATTAACTATTAGTCCAATTATTTACATTAATTTTCAAGTTCATAATAAAACTGAAGTAATGAGCAAATTTTCGCACATAGATAACGAAGGCAGTCCTTCAATGGTGGATGTATCATCAAAGGAAAAAACTCAAAGAACGGCAGTAGCTAAAACAACTGTGCTTTTGTCTAAAAAAATTCTAAAGGAACTTAAAGACAATGAAATAATTACTAAAAAGGGATCTGTTTTTCAAATAGCTAAAATAGCTGGAATCATGGCTGTTAAAAAAACGAGTGAGCTTATACCTCTTTGCCATCCCTTGAGTATAAACAATTGTTCTGTAGATATAAAGTTGAGCGATCGGAATGAGGTAATAATAATATGTACAGTAAATTTAAAAGGGAAAACTGGTGTAGAAATGGAAGCGTTAACTGGTGCAACAATTGCAGCATTGACTATCTATGACATGTGCAAATCCATTTCTCATAAAATAGTGATTAAAGAAACTGTATTATTGGAAAAAACAGGTGGTAAAAGCAATATTATAAAATGATTTATTAACATCAAAAACTCACTTTACATTATAAATCATAGTAGGATTATACCATCAAAATAAATGGGAAATAATAGGATCTTTTTTTATAATTCTAGTCAGGCTTTTACAGAGTACATTTCTGTAGCATTACCGAATTATAATATTGGTTTTATAAATTCAGACACATTCCTTAACTTGAGAAGATAAATTTTTTAATATCCAAACAGTTAAAATTAACGCTTCGGAATTAAGGTCAGATTCAGATTTAAATCCTTTACATATAAGAAACCATCTATATCAAATAGATGGTTTCTTAATAATCGAAAATCATTTCATTGCCTCACCTTTTAGGTAAACATTTTTACCATGAGGCAGTTGAATAAAAGCATCAGCATTTAACAATCTAATAAAATCTCCCTAAGCATTTCCTTTGGCAAGAATAACAATAACTTCTCCTTTTATGTTGACTTGATTTTTCTAAAGTATGATAAATCTTAAATTGAATGTTTTCAGAAATCAAGGTAAATTTCTATATGTCTTCTTTAATTACATTACTTGAAGCTAAGCTAATTTTGAAATATTAAGGAGTAAAATAAAGATGCTGGATTTCTAGGAAGAGCAAAGAATGTGCAAGATTCTGTAGTTCCAAGCCAAAATGGTTTCCACAGTCTTTGCGCTATTTTTTGTACTAGCTTTTTAACATCTTAATTATCAAATGCTTTTGGTAAATAATCATACTTCCCTTTCGAAACACCTCCCACTTAATATAATTACACCAAATTCTGATAGGTACTTTGGTAATTTCATTTTACTTATTTCTAAGTTAGAATTAGGATGATCCAATTCTTATTTAATGAGCCATACTCTAATTGTCGCTTAGATTTAAGAAATATATAATTTTCTAGAGAATTATCTTCTATATTTTACAATTCATAAACTGTAGAGTCAATCAATACATTGTGAATTCTTTTAACCAGCAATTTATTTTTGTCAATACTTGAAGCTACTACAATTAGGAGCGACTGTTATTGAACGGGCTACTTCAAACAATAATTCTGTCTCCTTGTGATCCCTACCTTTTGAATATATAGATTCTGTTTTTCTTATATTTGAATGTCATTATGAATTGTGGCTATTTCCCTTTTTCTAAATGGAGATCTTTAAATCTAACAACGATATTAGAGTCTATTGGAATTATTGCTCCCATCATTATTTCTATGCAAAAACTTTGATCAGTGAATCTAATCTAACTATTTTTTGGGGAAATGAATTCTCTTTCACTAGATAGATTTGAATCAAAGCATAATGTTATTCTATCCATCATCTCTTTGTCAAAGAGTGGAAAATCTCTATCAGCATGCAAACCCTCTGCAAGGACAATCTTCTTATTGAATCAATTCGCTTCTATAATCCTTTTTACAATCTTAAATATTTTAGACCTTATTCAAGTTTTATCATTTCAACCTCCAATAATCGCCATTGATTCAATTATTTGTTTATTACTTAACCTTCCACGCTCTGCTTCAAAGCCATTTTCTGCTTTGTTGTGAATTGCTTCACTTATAGCTGTTAACAACTGAGCTTCTGATGCTCCTGCTCTTATTAAATCCCTTACATTAAAGATGCCTTCGTCATATAAGCAAGTTTTTATGACCCCATTAGGAGTAAGTCTCAGTCTGTTACAGCTTCCGCAAAACGATCTTGTATAAGCAGGGATTATTCCAAAACGACCAATGTATCCATGCACCCTAAAGTTAATTGATGTAGAGCCAGGTTCATTATTCAAAGCGACAATGTTTTTAAGATTATTTTTGATATGTCCAATTATATTATTGTAGTCCCATTTCAAAACATTATGATATGTTCCAGATCCGTTAAAAGGCATTTCTTCAATAAATCTAACACTGATATTGTATTTCTCCCCTAACTTTATCATTGGTATTATATCATCTATATTTTGACCATCAAGGATGACACAGTTGATTTTGAGATCAAAATCTTTTTTCAATAATTTTTCAAAGCAATTCCAAACATTTTCGAATTGATTGGTTCTTGTAATTTTATTAAATCGAGACTTGTCAAGACTATCAATACTAAGGTTAATTGACTTAATACCTAATTCTAGTAACTCATCAATATATTGCGAAGTCAAAGTTCCATTTGTTGTTATTGCTATTTTATCAATTAAATTAATTTCAGATAATGCTCTTAAAAGAACCATCAAGTCTTTTCTTAAAAAAGGTTCACCACCTGTAATTCTTATTTTATTAATACCTTCTTTTGACAATAATTTCACCAATCGAATTATTTCTTCATAATTCAAAAGATTAGTTTGTGAATCATACTTTATGCCCTCTGCCGGCATGCAATACTCACATTTGAAATTACACCTATCGGTAACGGCAATTCTTAAATAGTCTATTACTCTTCCAAACTTATCTTGAAGCATTTAGTGTGTTTAGTATTCTATAGTAGTAAGTCATAAACGAAGATAGTTCTAGAAATTAAAGTTAAGAACTATCTTAGTGATCACAAGTAATACAAGGAATATATAATAGTACTTTGTCAAAAATGAAGCGTACGATGTAATAATTCATTTTCAGATGAACGGAAACAGATGATTGTGGAGATACCTTTTGTATTAATTATTTTATTTTTTGTTATTTCAGTTATATATTCCTCTTCTGGATTTGGAGGTGGCTCAAGCTATATAGCTGTCCTTTCATTATTTACGATTGCTTATTTAGACATCAGGATGATTGCATTGATATGTAATATTATCGTAGTCAGTGGATCAAGTTTTGTATTCATTAAGGGATCTAATTTAAAATTGAAAAAAACATCAGGCCTATTGACATTAAGTATACCGTTGGCTTTTATTGGAGGACAGTACCATATAGAAGAGAAGCCCTTCTACATATTATTAGGATTGACTTTATTAAGCAGTTCATTTTTAATGATTACTTCATTTAGTATCATTCCAAAACTAAAAGTCTCTTTATTGAACAATTCAATTTTAGGTGGTTTTATAGGATTATTATCAGGCCTGGTGGGAATTGGAGGGGGTATATTTCTTGCTCCTGTTTTGCATCTTGGAAAATGGGATAATGGAAAAACAATTGCTGCGACAAGTGCCTTTTTTATTTTACTAAATTCATTTGCTGGACTATCTGGACAGATTTATTCGTTTGGGTTTGAACTAAACTTCAAACTAATTTTACCTCTTGTTATGACTGTATTTATTGGAGGAATGATTGGAAGCAAACTGTCAATCAAATTTTTATCCTCTGAAAAAATTAAATTAATTACTGCTTTTCTTATAATGTTTGTAGCATTGCGCTTATTGATTAAATACTTTTAATTTTACATACATGGAAATTCAATGTTTCGGTATTTCAAAAGATATAACCAAATCTAAAAGTATAGAAGTATCATGTGAAGGAATTACGAATGTATCTGATTTGAAAGAGTATCTTGTAGAAACATACCCTGAATTTACTATGTTCGATTCATTTATGGTTGCTGTCAATCATTCTTATGCAGAAAATGATCAGGTAATTACTTCAACGGATGAAATTGCAATTATACCCCCAGTAAGTGGAGGCTAGTTAAATGAGGGACTTAGTTGATATACAGATCCTTAATTCAAACCTAAGCATAGATTCTTGCTATGAATTTGTCATAGATGCTTCTTGTGGTGCAGTAGCATTGTTTGTTGGAACTATTAGAAATCATAATAACGGGAAGAAAGTTAAATATTTAGATTTTGAATCTTACAGACCTATGGCATTAAAAGAGATGGGGAACATTGCAGAAGAATGTAAAAACAAATTTAGTGTGTTGAAAATTTCTTTGCATCATAAGGAAGGTAGAGCAGATATCTTATCTAAAGCAGTAATAATAGCTGTTTCCACAGTTCACAGGAAGGATAGTTTTGAAGCATGTGCTTTTATAATTAATCAACTAAAAAAGAGAGTTCCTATTTGGAAAAAAGAGTTTTTGATGGATGGATCATATTGGGTAAATGCCAGACCGTGACTAACTTTTACTCTTGTTTTGATTCAAAGAGCTAATGCCATCTTTTAAACTATAAAGTTCCTGATGAGAATTATAGTTGAGTAATTTAGCAACTAGGCTTGAAGACCTTTGTCCAGTCCTACAATAAAATATGCAGATTTTGTTTTCAGGAGAACTCCATTTTGAAACATCAATCTTTGAAAGAGGGATGTGTACTACATTTTGATTCAATCCAATATATTCATCATTCTCTAATATACATATCAAATTATAGTCAGATTTTGACTTCAAATACTTTGAATAACTTATTTCTGGAATTGGCTTACTGATTTGGGAAATATATTCTAAATTAGAATAATTGTTTTTGATACTCTTCTTCCATGTTTTTTTCAACTTGATTATATGTTGAGAATTGTCAAGAATGTCATATGATAATAGTTTATCGTTAAGATTTGACCCCATACCAACTATATGTTTTAAGGCCTCATTTGCTTGAAATAAACCGATAACTCCTGAGATCGTATTTAAAACTCCAACCTCCGAACATTTTGGAATTGCATTGTCAACTTCGGAATATATGTCTCTTAAATGTATACTGCTGTAATTACTATTATTGAAAAATGAAACGTATCCTTCATATTTATATATGGAAGCATAAACCAAAGGAATATGATTTAAATGACAATAATCATTGCAGAGGTATTTTGTATTAATCTCATCAGTACAATCAAGCACAAGATCTGTTTCTTGAAATATTTGTTCAATATTTTCTTTGTTTAGCATTGAAGCGATGTACTCTACTCTAATATCTGGATTCAGGCCAGTAAGGAAATTAGATAATACTTGAGCCTTTGAGATATTCTCACTCCCATTATAGAAAACTTGTCTATGTATATTACTGATATCAGGAATATCACCATCAACGAGTGTTATTTTACCAACTCCAGCACCTGCAAGATATGGGGCAGCTATTGATCCAAGACCACCACAACCAACAATGCAAACATGTGCAGCAGACAATTTAGCTTGCCCTTCAGGTCCTATTTCATTGAGACTGATATGCCTTGAATACCTATTGTTCAAATCTTATACTTTGATTAACAAAGTAAAACTATTTGGATTAGCATTGCAAATACCCATTTTGCTTCTAAATTAGAATCATTATTTGATGGCTTGGTCAGAAATAAAATAGTCCATTCCAAGATATAATCTTTTCTCAAATTACCTTAAAGTAGTGCCTAACGTTTTATAAACTATACTGATTATCAGTCCGTTATGAAAAAAAATGCGGTAGTCAGGAGGTCCCCCACTTTTTAATTGATAATTGACAATTCATTCTTGTTTTTCAATCTTATTAGAGTTAAACTATCTGCATCCATTGGCAATTCTCCATTAAAGAGCGTCCTTCATTTTGTTTTTGGGCAAATGTCGTAATGACTAAAATCTTGGATTTACAAAATTATTATACTTCGATCCAAACCTATAATTCACGCCGAAATGTGAGTAATAAGTAAAGTTGGTATCCAGTTGTTTTATTTGCAATAAGATATCTTCATCTGAAATTTCTGATTTAGCAATGTTTATTCTGTCGTTTACTAAAGAAAAGAAACCTCCTAAGTTGAGACTAAGACCTTTAAATATTTGCCATTCCAAGCGAGGATTGAAATAGGCGTTATAAAGAGTTGGGTTGTGAAGGTATTGTTGAACACCAAATGAAAAATAAATATTCCCCCATTTTTGTGTTTGTTCATATTGAATGGTTAATCCATGTCGAGTGACCCATTCCGTTTCTCTTTCATAAATAGTTGGTTCAGAATAATCATAGTATTCAGGACCTATTGCATAAAAAATAGAAAAGCGGCGTGTCTGTGATTCTGCATAAGGAAAGATATTGTATTCTAAAGCTGCTTTTATCGAACTGCTTACATCTGTATTTCCAAAGGTAGAAGAACCAGCTCTGGAAGTTCCTCCTACTGACCAATGTTCTCCAAGACTTTTTACATATTCAAGATAAAAATTATAGGATTTAAGCGTGCTTTTAAATTCTTCCCCATCAGTAAGTGTAAATTTATTTTCTTGATGATTGTATCTTCCTGAAAACTGGAATTTATGTTTGTCCGTGACTCTGCTCGCAGAAAGCCGACCTGATAAGTTGATATTATTGTAACTGGCTTCTCCATTGATCCAACCATTCCCACCTACATTAAAGACCCAATAATCCCAAGGGTCAGTTTGATTTGTATTGGAGTCATCTACAGTGATTGGTTCAATTGTATAGTTTATATTATTTACAATATCAGTCTGCATTATATATTTTAGCAAGCCTCTTTTAAGACTCTGAACAAGCAAATTTCTTTCAATAGATTCTGTGGCATTGGGATCAACCATATACTTGATGGTGTCTATTATTCCAACAAATTGATTGTCACCTTCAAAAACGATTTGTATCTCACTGCCTCCAGCACCAGTCGGTTGGCGTGTTGCCAAAATATAAATATCAGCATCTTGGCGATCCTGCATATAATTGATGAAACCAATTTGTTCTTTAACATAATTAATATGACAATACATCTGGCAATCAATAAAGACATTTGGCTTTGAAGACTGTGCACCTATGGTTGTTGCAAATAGAATAGAAAGGATAAATGTTTGAATAGAATATCTCATAAATCGCTCTAGCTGTTTATAGAAATTGTTGAAAGGGCTCAGGTTGTTAAGGATATAACGAAAACGTAAGAAAAATATGATTGGAGAATCTTGATCCTCTGTGGTAAGTTTCTTTTTCTGAGTGAAAGATATCTTATATGTCTCAGACCGGCCGGGAGTTATTGTAAAACTTTGTAAAATGAATGTAAATGATTTTTTTTGTAGAAGACACCCTCTTAGGCACTGTAGCAATTTTAATTGCGTATGTGGCTCACTTCTCACTTCTCACTTCTCACTTCTCACTTCTCACTTCTCACTTCTCACTTCTCACTTCTCACTTCTCACTCCTCACTTCTCACTTCTCACTTCTCACTTCTCACTTCTCACTCCTCACTTCTCACTCCTCAAGCTTCTACCGTCGCCGCTGACCGGAGTACTGCATTGCTTCTCCTTTCCCAAATCCATAGCTGAAGCCTAAGGCAGCGAATCTCCCTCTCTGGCTTTTGTGATAAATTCTAAAATCTTCGTTGTCGATGTTATCCTGTCTTATTCTTGAAGCAAACACATCCCGAACACTAATATTGAGTACGCCTTTACCTCCCTTTAGAACCTTTATTTTCACACCCATATCCATATATGTATTAGCGGCTAGCTTGCCTTGAACGGTTCGCTCTCTGGATTCATGTTGTCCTGTCAGTTCGACATCTATATCTTTGGTTATTTTGTACTTGCTTGTAAGTTTTCCTGTCCATTTATCTGCTGAAAAATCAAATATTTGATCATTAAATACACCATCTCTTTTAAATACATTATAATTCATGTCACCATTAAGTGTGAATTTTTTGATGGGAGCGTATTTAAAATTAAGTTCTAATCCTGTTGCCTTATTTATGCCTATATTTTCAGGACGATAGGTATTTACATTATCTATAAAAGTAGAAACACGTTCAATTTTGTCTGTTGTATATCTGTGGTAAGCATTAATATTTAGAGAAATTTTATCGTAAATAAAAATACTACCCAATTCATAGCTATCGGTGAATTCAGACTGTAGATTGGGGTTGCCTGCTCTTATGTTGAATGTATTTCTTATATTAAAAAAGGGATTCAGATCCCATAGTTTGGGTCTGTATATCCTTCTAGAATACCCTACTTGCAAAGAGACAGCTTCTGATAGTTTGTATGAACTATGGGCAGAAGGGAAGAGATTAATAAACTTTTGATTGTTTTTTTCATTTGTGTTAATAAGCAATGTTGACAGATCTGTATTTTCTGCTCTTAGTCCAAGTTTAATTCCCCATACCTTTCCTTCATAGGATGCTGTTCCGTAGACACCGAAAACTTTTTGAGCGTATTCAAATTTATTAGTCAACCCTTCATCAACCACAAATTTTCCATTTATTTCATCACTAACGGTATAATCATTACTAACATCATTGATCAAATATTGTGCACCTGTTTCTATTGTCCAACTGTCGTTGAAGGGTTTAGTATAATCTAAGTTGAATGTGTATTTGCCTTCTTTAAATTCTGTCGCCGTGGTCTGATCATTATAATTTCCATTCCCTCTGGTAATGAGGTTTGAAAACTCAGAGGATTGCTCTTTACCAAAAAAGCTACCTATTGCGCTGAACAATAATTGATGGTCTTTATTA
This sequence comes from Saprospiraceae bacterium, assembly GCA_029262995.1. Taxonomy (GTDB): domain Bacteria; phylum Bacteroidota; class Bacteroidia; order Chitinophagales; family Saprospiraceae; genus RFSX01. The sequence continues at coordinate 134,710 of JAJCYH010000016.1, forward strand.
TCTTGAAAGTCTCTTTTGTATTTAAGCTCGTATTGATATTTGGGATTTGTGGCTTCCGTGACTTCAGTTCTTGTCCATTCTGTATCGACATTTCCATCAGAAAGAAAAGTAAAGTTAGTCTCAGAAGGCTGATCTTCAATTTCTAGAGCGTAGCTTCCTGAAAGGGTTATAATATTGTTTGGATTAATATAGTAGTCGGACCCCAGTATCAAATTGTAGAAAACTTCATTTCTAAATTCTTCTCCGATAGATCTCAGCTCTGTATTGTTGATTTTATCCAAGTTTATATTTTCATTGTTTCTTGGAAGTTCTCTGTAGCCAACACCAAGTTGAGAAAAGAGGTTAAATTTTTCGGTACGGCGATTGAGACTGAGTCCTAAACTCTGGTTATGAGGAGCACCTGCATTAAGCGTAACTGAACCATTGAGTCCTTTTTTCTCGTTTTTCTTAAGGACTATATTTATGATTCCAGCTGTTCCCTCTGCTTCGTACTTGGCAGATGGATTTGTGATGACTTCAATCAGGTCAATCATATCTGCTGTTATAGTACTGAGGGCATTACCGCCTTCATCTGCAAGTATTGAAGGCTTGCCATTGATCAATATTTGTACGCCACTTGCTCCTCTCAAGGATATCTGTCCCTCTATATTGACATTGACCGAAGGCACGTTATTAAGCACTTCAAGAGCACTAGCCCCTGTAGAACTAAGGTCTGCACCAACGTTAAATATGCGCTTATCCAATTTAAATTCAGTCTTGGATTTTTCAGTTGTTATTTCTATTTCATCTAGTGCTTTGGCATCTTCACCAAGGTATATCTTTCCCAGATCTGCAGATTTACCATTGAATACAAGATCATCTATTGTTAGAGAGGCTAACCCAATAAAACTTATCTTAAGCGATACATTAGATGTATTGGTAATTACCTCAAATTTTCCTCCATCCTTAGTTGTGGTTCCTGTGATCGTTTCTCCAGTGGCATTATCTACAACAACTACTGTAGCATAATCAATGGCTTGATTAGAGGCACTCTCTACTATTGTACCTGATACCTTGTATGATTCGGATTGTCCGTGCATCATTGTGGTAAGGCAGATCAATGTAAGTAGAAAGACATATTTCATGATGTAAAGATAAGTATTGTTGTGAGAGGTGAGAGGTGAGAGGTGAGAAGTGAGAGGTGAACCTCCTTCGTCAGACCTAAAGGTCTTTACTTCTTCGGTCAAGAGGGTGATTGGGAATACACAAATGATATAGAAATTTATCTTTTCTTTCCAATTAGTAAAAGAGAATCCGCATCTTCAAATTCCTTATAATCTTCGATAGAAAGTATCTCAAAATAGTTATTAAAAGATTCGTTGAGACTAGATTCACTATGATAGTTTACGAAAAGCCCTTTGAAAACCTCAGAACCTTTTCCTTTCCAAAAGGAATGACAAATGATTCCATTGGAATCTAGAAGCTCATGTTGTCTTTTAATTGAAAGTAATAATTCATTGTCCGTTAGATGGTGCAACACTTTGTTTGAATAAATACCATCAAACTTTTTTTCTGATAATAAGGAGAGGGCATCAAGTTCTAGAAATGTTCCAGTTGGGTTTTCATTGATTAAATGATTCAAAAACTCAATAGAGTTATCAGAACCTATAACTTTATATAATTTGTTCAAAATTCTCCAATCAGTTCCAGGTCCAGATCCGATTTCTAATAAACTTGAATGAAGAGGTAGGAATTGTTTTAATTTCTCAATGAGTTCTTTACCTGAAACGTCTTTTGCCAAATGAATATATTCATTGACAGAATCTTTGGTTTTATAATAGTCCCCTTCCATTTTAATACTATATCTTAATTTTTACTAGATTGAGTTTCAATAAATAAAATTTGCAATGTTAATTATTGTAAGCAAGTTACTGAATTTTGTACCAAAGCAATATTGAGGGAATGTAGTTATATTTATTACGAACATTTTTATTTAAGACAAACATCAGAACACCTCCCACGAGAAGTAGTACACCAAAAATAGGTGGCCATTGGACATTATGATTCTTTTCTTGGTTTATCGTGATTGGACCTATGTCAACCACCTTCTCAGTAGTTACATAATTGAAACCCGAATAGGCTACCATAACTATTCCAATAATTATAATGGCTGTTGCTATTGTTTTTGTTTGCATGTTTATATTTTTAAAATGTAAACCCTTAGGCAAATAACTGAGTTATTCCAATCAACCAATCAATCTCATTTTGATTTCTGTTCTCTGGTTTAACCGTATTGCTTATAACAGAATAATTAACAGTAGTATAATTATTATTGCCGATCCGACTGAAAGATACACTCCTCCATGGCCTGCTTCTTTAAGTTGTTTTTTTGTTTGACGTAATTCTTTTCGTAATTCTTTCTTTTCGGTTTTACTCAATGTTGACTTATCTATTGCTTTGATTTCGTATATCCTTGCAAGTAGAGTATTGGGGTCAACAGGATCATCCGTTTTAGTTGCAACAATTGTAACAGGATTACTTTCCACAACAGCTTTCAATGGTGTTGGGATAATTGATAACAACATCAATGTTGTCATTACACAAAGGATTGATTTTTTCATTGTAATATATTTTAATAATTAATTTAGAATTTCTGTTTTTATTAAGAAATATTTATCAAGTAAGCCTAAAGGTCCCAATAACTTTAATGATCAAATAACAATAGCCATGTATAGGATAGTATTGATCACTTTCAATCCACTCGGATGTAGCTGCCTACATGTCAGAGAAAGTTATTCACATCAACCAGTCTAATAGGTTCTACAATTATTAGAGACATATTAAAGAGTTGGATATTAAAATTTTAACCAAAATCCCAATCACTCCACTAACCATATTATTATGCAATAATCGAATAAACAGTTATAAGGTTCGTCTGATTCATTCTTGCTGATCATAACACAACAAAAGCTTCCCGTCAGACCTTAAAATGATGGTTTTTATAAAACCTTTTTCCCTTGGATAACTCTTAGCAATACAACGACAATTGCAATAACAAGCAGTATGTGTATGATGCCTCCAGTATTATAAGAAAAGAATCCTATGGCCCAACTGATTAGCAGAATTACTACTACGAGGTAAAGTAAATTTCCCATTTTAGTTATTTTTTATTGTTAACGGTAAGATCTTTGAATGCTTTTCCAAGTTCTTCCATATCATGATTGAACTCTCTTTTGAATGATTGCCATTTATCATTATTGTCCTCTTGGTATTCGTAATTGTTCATTCTTTTTTTCATATCAGAATTTTTTTGTTCTAATGATTCGATTAACTTTTTGTATGATGCTTTTACATCATTTTTTGCACTTACCATTTGCGTTTTAAAATTGGCAATAGCCTTTTCGTTAGCCGTAATTTTTTCGTTTGATTCTTTTTTAAAATTGGCAATTTCTAGTTTGTAATCTTCCTGGGCTTGTTTTAAATTTACTTTAGCCTGAGTTACATTATCGCTTGCTGTTGCTACTTTTTGAGCAGGTGAATCGCAAGCTGAAAATGTTGATGCTGCAATAAAAATAATTATTGCAAGGAGTGAATTTGTTTTTATCATTATATGAGTCATTGTTTATTTGTTTTCGTTTGAATTATATTAAAGTGCAGCAATTAATGCATGCATCTCTTCTTTTGATTTACCAAGTTTGATTTGAAGTTTTCCTATCATCTCATCTTTCTTGCCTTCAACAAACATTAAATCATCGTCTGTTAAGTTTGCAAACTGTTGTTTGAGTTTACCCTTTTTCTCGTTCCAGCTGCCCTTAAAGTTTATAGTATACATTTTACAGTTTATTTTGAAGAAGAAGTATTAGTAAGTAAAGATGGTTTCATTAATTGGTAATGTGTTACATAATTTTTAGATAAGCTTATATAATTCACACATTTTGGATTACGGTAAGGATTTATTATGAGGTCCTTTTTTTGCATGACTATATTAAAACTTGAGGGTGTAGTCTCTTCTAGGCGCTTATTTTTATTCAATTTATATCAAAATAGAATTGATAAGGCAATGTGTGGAGAAGCAGTTTTTAGGTTTTTTCGATCGAGTACTCTTTGAATCAGTTGTAACTGTTTTGCTATTGTCATTAATTTGATTCAATCTGAGTAAACCAGGTTATTATCAACCCAAATAGATGATACACTCAGCCTTGTGTCAGAATTCAATTCGATAGCGATAAACAAAACTCAATGTATTTTTCAAAGCCGATTAAAGGAGTTGTGGATCATTGGCCTCGTGTTTCTGAAAGACGACGATTAAATTTAAAATTATACATAATCAAATTTTGTATACGCTAAAACTTGGTTGATTTGTAAAGAGAAAACATGTGAATTATGTAAATATTCTCCGAAACTGTGTAACATTTCTGCTGGTGTAATAGGTTACTTTTGTATTCATCTTGTTTCTCCGAAACCAATTAATTTCGGATTATCATTCAAAATCATTAAAATGAAATATTTATTTTTTACAGCAATTGCTTTTTTAATCTTTACAGGAACTATTCAGGCACAAAATGTTAACATTGGTATTAAGGGAGGATTAAATTCCTACACCTTACTAGGTGATCACAGTATAGATTTCAACCCGAAATTAGGTTTTAATTTAGGTTTATTGGGTCATATACATATTAACTCAAATTTAGCTTTTCAACCTGAACTTTTATATTCTGGACAAGGAACTACCTACAAAATAAGTGGCCTTGATAATTCAATCAAACTTAACTATGTAAATATTCCGTTGATCCTTCAATATATGTTTGATAACGGATTCAGAATACAAGCTGGACCACAGTTAGGGATTCTAGCAAGTGCTAACTTAGTTAGAGGAGATAGCAGTTCAGATTTAAAGGATAATTATAAAAGCACTGATATTGGATTAACTGTAGGTGTTAGTTATGTGAAACCTTCGACCGGTTTTGGAATTGATTTTCGTTATAATCGAGGACTTACCAATATTAATTCAAATGGCACAATTAATTCCTATAACGGAGGAGTACAATTGGGTTTATTTTATTTGTTTCAACACAGGTCATAGAAGAGGTTGGAATTATTAAATTAGGCAGAAACAATATTGAAATCATAGAAAGAACTATAACTTCTTACAAAAAGAAAACGATTATTGATTAGAATGAAATATTCTCTTCTACGATTTTAAAATTATCTGTTTATATAATTACTTTTAGGTTGAGTGAGTTTTTGTTTAGGTGATTTCCTTACTATCAGTCGAAGTTTTTCCCGCCAGTCTAAATTTAGAAAGGGGGGGGACTGGCATCCTCTGGAGTTATCTTATTTTTTTAATCTACTTCTAGATCGGACATCTAGAAACAGAGAATTCTTTCGAAGCTTGGTGGATAATAGATTTTTGTCCAAATTCAATACGCTCGATATTGGCATCATTAAATCCTTAAAACTATCATTCATCTGTAATCTTGCTAATTGTATTTTTACTATCATGTCACTGGATTTAGAAATAATCAGTGTTAAGCTAATTAATTTAATAGCATAATAACTGGCTACAACACATGTTTATTTGTTCCAATGACAACAGTGAAATGAGGATTTCTTTTTCAAATGAAGTCTATTGTAAATTGAAAGAGTATTGCTCTTAAATTGGCAATAATAAGATACTATCAGCTTAATGTCTCCTTAGAAATAATATCTTAAAACCTATATCTAATTCCTAAAGCGATATCCAAACCCAAGTCATCGCGATAATTATCATTGAAAGATAATTCGGGTCTGAAATCTAGCGAAAGCTGTAAAGGAATATGAAAGTTATATTCTATTCCTATATCTCCTGCTACTAAAGCAAAAGAACCACTGTTATCATTATTATTAGAGCGATTATTAAAAGAGCCAATCCCTCCACCAATACCAACATACCAATTAAAATGGTTTTCTATTAGCATAACCCATTGGTAAATTCCTATCAACTTATAGGCGTCTAAATTGTTTGAATTTCTCCAGCCCAAATCTAATTCTAAGCGGTTGTTTGCGCTTAAATGATATTGATATGAAATTTCTCCACCAAAGCTATCGTTATCTCCCAACCTAAGACCTAAAGCATGTTTTGAAATATCTTGTGCATTCATAGTAAATCCTACTAATATCAATATAATGCTTGTAATTATTGTTTTTTTCATGTTTTTGTTTTTAAAATTTTACTGATTTATATTATGTATTGCATTTTTATTTTCTTTGGGATTTACACCAAATCTGTTGAAAGTGTATTTAGCTTCTATCTTTAATTGTAATCTGGCAATTTATCTTTTATCAGAACTGGTTTCACCTTAATATTGTTTAATATTTTCTGATCAGAGTTTGCTAAAGCTATATCTAAAATGACTAAGGAGCCTACCTTTAATTGACAAAAGAAATTATTCGTTTTGCTCTATCACAACTTTGCTAGATGAATGGAGTAATAAAAGATTTTTTCAAAGATGATTGTAAAAATAATTATTTAGTTACATATAATTGCAGAAGACTTACATATATCACAGGTTTTCTAAATTAGACTTTCTGTTTTGACCAATTTTTTTGTAAAATGAAGGGGAGTGTCCAGTCTCTTTTCTGAATTGATTGGACAAATGGGCGACACTGCTGTAATGTAGTCTATGGGCTATTTCTGTGAGATTTAATTCACCATAGAGTATAAGTTCTTTAGCTTTTTCTATTTTATGTTTAATAATAAAATGTTGTATTGTGATACCTTTGACTTCTGAAAACAGATTGGACAAATAAGTATAGTTATAACCCAATTTTTCACTAATAAATTCAGAATAATTTACTCTTGGAACTTCATCAGAATAGTGTATCATTTCAATAATGACGTTTTTCAACTTTTCTATAAGAATGCTTTTTTTGTCATCCAATAACTCTAAGCCAGAGACGGCTAGATTTGATTTGAGTTTTTGCTTAAGATCATTGGTAATATTTTCCTTTAATTCAATTAAACCGAGCTCAATGTTTGTATATTTTAACCCTAATTTTTCGAGTTCGGACATTACCATCAATTTGCATCGCAAACTTACCATGTATTTGATATACAACTTCATTCAAAGTGAATTGGTAGTAGATTTAAAAGAACTAATCCGGATCCATATTAAATCCTATTACGCTAATTTAGCAAATAATTGATTTATAGATTGTTTTTATAATAGAATTGTAAGCTCTTGGTATATTGATATTAGATACTTGAATAAATTTGTTAAATACCGGTTTCCCTTTAAATTGGGACAGTAAAATCGAGGAACTTGGATGTCAAGTTTTATTGTATTGCTGATAGATAAAGTTGAGATTCATTTTTTCAAATTTTCCGTAAAGTAATTATTTGAAAAAAAATTTGAATGTTAGTGTGGCTAATAGATGGATATTAAAATTATTCCATTTTGGTATAGAATTATCCAAGTTTTCTATTTTGAGTCAAAAAGATCCCACCAATAAAGGACACTAATGCAAGACCTAGGTATATAAAAGAAGTCAATTTTTGTTGATTATCCTCAGCGGATATTTCCACCCCAACAATATCAACTGATTGCCCACTATTAGAAAAACTTGTTACACCTAAATAGCCCAAATACAAGGATAGGATTATTAGTAGAATTCCAAGGAATTTATTCATTGAAAAGGCTTTATTCATTATTACTTAAATTTTAAAAGTGATGTACAGCGAATAGATATACTTATATAAATTACAAAGGCTTCCTACCTGAGATAATATTATATAGTATGGATATTACAGCAATTACTAACAAAATATGTATAAGCTTACTCGTCGCCAAACCAGCAATTACCCCCAAAAGACCTAGTACCCAAATTACGATGCTAACAACAGCAACTAACCAAAGAATATCACGCATAATTAATTATATATATTAAATAATAAAAACATTTCAAGTAAATATAACTATAATTAAAACAATAGTGTTAATCATTTGTGTGTAATATAGGTCTTCTCATTGAACACTATTTTTGAGAACAACAGAACAAGGAGCTTGTCCAATATTAGTAATACTACTCTAAGGAATTAGAATAATACTGTTTGAAGTCTAGGTTTTAAACTGGTAACCCAATGATAGCACATGGAAAAAACTTTATTGTCCTTTTTGTTTTGGAAGATTTAATTTGTGTAGAAATAATTTAATTGGGTTGTTGACATTAACCTATAGAATATGTGTGCTATTGATTATTTTGTTAATTGCTGTCGTATTTTTCTAAAGAATTTTATCATTGGTTTGTTAGATTGTTAGAAAGATCACTAAGGTTTCACCGATATACAAAACGACTACAATAGTTTAAGTCGACAAAGCGATGAGTCACAAAACAATAAAGTAAGGCAACGGTATACCTGTGTAACCCAAACACTTAATTATTTTATTGTTAATCTTAAAAATACAATAGCTGCAGAAGAATTTCTATCAAACCACTTCCACTTATTTAGTTGAACATTAAATAAAAACATATCAGATCTTTCAACTTTTCCTTTGAACAGCTCTCCCCCTCTGTTGTTCCTCAGAATTACTCCAACACTAAATAAATCAGATATCTTTATTCGGTATCCTAATTGGATTGAAAATAAAATATTCTTATTCGAAAAATCATACATAGCTGAATGTCCACTATCATCAAAATACATATAATCAATCTCTAATTTTTGATACTCTATTCCATATCTTATCGAAAATACACTCTTTTTTACTTGTAAGAAATCATAAATCCCTTCAACGCCTATACCGACTCCACTATGTTTAGATTTTTCATAAACAAAACCAATAATTGTTGTTAATTCTTTATCTATCCTATTAAACCTTAATAGAAGAGAATGTTTTTTTGATATTTCTGTTCCAAATCCGAATCCGTTCAAATAAACAAATTCCTGTTTCATATATTCCTTTGGAAAGCCAAAACCATCTTCATCTAGGAGGCCAACAGAATATACTTCACCAAATATATTATTTAATACCTGCCCTGATAAAAAGCAAGATCCTAATAGAAATAAGCATGAAATATAATACTTCAATATTCAATAATTTCACGTTAAAAATGTGTGCTAACGGTAACTCAGATGCGCAGCAAGTCCGTCGGTTGCGCTGTAGCGACAAGGACGCAGTGTCGTCCCTTAACTTCATTAATCGTTCTACAAATTAATAATTTTATTTGAACAGTTCAAATTGATAGTAAGCAAAAGTAGCTGGGAAGAACTAAAGCGAAAACTCAAGCGAGTAACCAAGAAGACGTGACAATTGGGGTTGAATCACGCCAAAGCAAGGCAGTTTTGCTACTCTCGATTAGGAGGATGGCGAATTGCTTGCAGCCCAATAATGGGGACAACGGTGACAGAGCTAAACTCCAAATGAGAGGCTATCAATCCTTCAGTAGTTATTATCACAAGGTAAGAAGTAAAAGATATAGTTGTTTTACGAATCGCCGTAGCGCCTATGCTGAAGCTTTGGCGTAAGCATATACAGCCTGTCCCGCTGAGCGGGAAGGTCCGTGCGTACGGTGGTCATACCTTTCAGCAGATAAATGTGAGAGGCCTGAGGTAGTTAACATTGACTACCTCACTCTACTCCTTTAGCTTTGTGCAGGGTAAGTTAGACAAATAATATTTGTTTTAATGATGTTGAAAAGAGGGGGTCTGGGGGAGACTAATAACTTTGTATTTTGTTAATAACTTAAACTAAATCAACACCAGTAGTGGCAAATTATCGTCTACTCGATTATGTAGCGTCATTTTGATTTGCTATTTCAACTATGTTTTGTAAAATAGAAAGTGTTTGATCGTAATGAGAGTTTTTTGTCTTTATAAACTTTATCAGGAAATTATTCTGTAATGTAAAAATAGTGTCCGAGTCATCTTTGCCATACAATGTTAATGATAGTAGTCTGAATTTTTCCTTAAAATCTTGTTCAGAATTAATGGAGTCCTTTATATCTTGTTCACCATGTAAATCTAATAGGGCATTAGAATAAGATTCATCCCATATCATTTCTTCTGGAGTTTTAGTTGGGAAATAGAATGTACTTTTTAGTAAGAAATCTAAATAAGCCTTTTGTAAATCTATTTTTTGATCTGCTCTACCTTCTCCATTTCCGTCAACTCTAAATTTAATATTTTGTCCAGTTATTTCCTTGATAGATTGATCTAACTTAGAGTCATTTATTTCATTTGCAGATAAACCTCTCCAATCTATTGGTTGGCTGTTTTTTTGATCTCCATCAAATATTACAAAATCATTAGGGTTTTCATTGCGTGACAAGTGAGGTATTATTTGATTAGTAATTACTTCTGCACCACCTGCATGATATTCCACATTAAATAAGCTAGATGTTGCCTCTCCTAATTCATCAAGAAGTGATTCAATTGTAATTTTTGCTAGGCGATCTTCAACGTATATAGGTCTTTTATGAACTTCATATTGAATATGAAAAAATGCTTGTTCTGGATATAAGTTTTCTTGTACAGAGAATTTGTTATTGTCAGGATTTAAATAAAATACTTTCACTGCCTCTTTAGGTAAACCGAGTATTAAAGATGGAGAATGTGTGTTTAATACTATTTGATGTTTTTTTAGTTTTATTTGTTCTAATAAAAACCTTTGTAATCTTACTTGTGCTCCAGGGTGTAAACTAACTTCAGGTTCATCAAGAAGGATTAATGAATATTTTTTTGCATTCATCACTTCTGTAACAAGTCTTACTACAGCAACTTCACCACTCCCTGCAAAGGCTTCTGAGTAATTTGCAAATGAAGATCTTAAATAAACCGAATATCCTTGATTTCTAAAAAGAGAATGATTTATTAATTTTCCTTCTACATATGATCTTCCTAGGATAAATGAAATTTGTTTTAGTTCATTTTGACTGAGAATTTTTAACGGATCATTTTGAGGCTTTGGCGGATTGCCAGATAATTGAATTGTCTTAGTACCGTCTAATAATTTCTTTAGTTTTCTTGATTGTAATCTTATATATTCTTGTCTATTTTTCGATTTATTTTTTTTTACGTTTCCAAAGTAAAAAAATTGATCAAACGCGCTCAATTCAGACCTGAAGTCTAAGTATAGGGTATTCTTCTTTATTGGTTTGTTTCTTGAACCACCAAGCAGTTTCATCCCATAGTCTTTAATTGGTCTACTTGTTTCCCAATAATTAGGGTCATCATCTCTTTTTATTCTAGTCTTGACAACTTGTTTTTCATTTCCATTCTGGTCTTTAAATGAATACCAAAAAGCATGTCTTCTCTTTTTATGACCAAAGTATTCAATAGGATCTATTTTAGTATCAAACCAAAAATTGTATGGTGTATTTCCTTCTGGCATTCCCCACAAAGCGTGTAAAGCTGAACTCTTACCACAGCCATTCTGACCAGTAAAAACTGTTAATGGAAATTCGAAATTTATTCTTGTATCTAAGTCTATATTTCTGTAAAACGGGAATTGAATAAAGTCAATGTATTTTTTTATCCCTCCAGATATCTTTATTGATTGTATAGTATTAATTAGACTCATGAATTAGATATAATGACTTCCCAATAGCCTTTGCGTATTTTGGTGGAACCGCATTGCCTATTATCCTAGCAGTTGTGGATATGCTTGAAGTTTTAAAAATAAATGATTTAGGGAAAGTTTGTATTGAAGCTCCTTCTCGTAATGAAATCGCACGATCTTCTTCTGGATGAACAAATTTACCTGAAGTTACATTGAAAAATTTAGTTGTAATTGTTGGAGAGATTTTTTCCCAAGACATTCTTCCATATGTATCAGTAAAAGATTTATCCTTTCCTTTGAAGCAATTTAGTTGAAGATCTTTGTCTGATGAAAAATCAAATCTAGTTCCACCATTTTTCTTCACTTGTTGTATCCTTCTTAAGTTTAATTCACTTAATCCTGCTACAGTATGCATGAATTTTGACTTATCCCTGTGCCCAGCATTTACTTTTGGGAAACCATTTCTTACACCTATGACATTTTTTAGAACTGGTATTTTTTTTACCTTTTTAGGTAAAACAATTTTGTCTGTTAATCTTGAAGCAATTAGTGTAAACCTTTTCCTGCTTTGTGGAACTCCATATTCACTAACATTGTGGATATTTGCGTTAACAGCAAAGTTCTTTTCCTCTAGTTTCTTTATGAAATTTGAAAGTTTACTCTTTGTCATATTTTTGTATATCCCAGGCACATTTTCAACAATTACATACCCCGGATTAAAATACTCTACAAATCGTTGAAATTCAACGAGTAGATTTTTTGTGCTTTTAGATTTTGATTTATCTGTTCTTATATTTGACCAATATTGACAAGGGGTGCAGCCTATTAAAACCAAATTATTGTCATTTCTTTTAATATTTGGGAATAGACCTTCTAATTCTTCAGGTTTTAACCCAAAAATATCTTTATGTAAAAATTTAGCGCCTTTAATGTTAGTCTCATAAGTTTCCTTGCAAGAGATATCATTATCTATTCCAGCAACGATTTTTAATCCTGCTTTTTGCATGCCAAGGCTCATACCCCCTCCCGAGCAAAAGAAATCTATGACTTTTAGTGTTTTCATTTAATTATGTCTAAAGATATTGTTTATTTTTTGATGCTACATAACTCGTTTATTCCCCTATTAAATTAGTAAAATATCCCCATTAAGTAGGTAATGAATAGAATATGTACAAGACTTAGTATTGTCTTGATTGACGCCGAAATTATAAATTACAATTAAAATAAATTAAACTCTCTTCATCATCTTTATTGTAAACCCAGCAAGCAAAATTATTATTAAGGTCATTACGACCCATAACCATTTCTTATCATTGAAAAGAGGACTTGACTTTGATAATTCTGGCTGTAGTATAATTTGTTCTTCTCCTAGTTCTAATGTGAATAAAGTATCTGGAATCTTATCGACAAATTGTTTGATATCGTAATTTGCCTTTTTAGTCCCTTGATTGCCATAAGTTAAATAGTATGCCGCAGGCTCATTAAAACGAGCAATAATTTCATGGACATAAGCTTTAGCTTCAATTGAACCTATCGATAAAGACTGATTATCCTGGTTGTGAATAATCAACCTTAATTTTTGAAGAATGGTGCTTTCAAATTGAAAAATGTTTTCTTTATTGGAATTCAGAATTTCAGTAGATAATACTTTGTAATTGTATTTCCAGCCCTTCTCGGTTTCTATGCTATCCGAAATGTACTTTATGGTTATTGGTCTGTAATAGTCAATAGCCGTATCTATATTTAATTTGATTGAACTGACAGGAAGTGGGAATTGTAAATCAATGTCAATTTCCGTTTGTTTTAATTTCTTATTTTCTATTGAGTTCCAATTCTTAACCGGGTAATTTTTATATTTTCCTTCAATCGTTTCTTGTTGCTTAATACTTACATGGCTCAGTTCAGGGGATTCTTTTGCGTTTATCAATAATCTGTAATAAACATATGTTGATTCAGGGAAGGTTAATTTGGTAAATTGAAAATCAGTATCATTGTTTTTAATGGATAGAATACGATAATCTTTAATAATGGTAAACCATTTTTGTTGATCCAAGCTACCTTCTAGTTTAATCTGCCAGTTGAAGTTTTTTCGATTAAAGGCCAACTTGATTTGATTGATAGTTTCTTTTGTCAGAACTTCAAAGGTATAATAGTAGCCTTCTGCAGCATGAGAACTATTGATGGTTTTAAAGTCAATAATTCTAGTAGATTCTTTTTCAGAAACAATATTGAGAAGGTAGGGAGATTCTATTGTATCGCCCTTTGTTGTTATACCAAAAATTCTTATGTCGTATAAATTTTGCGAAAGCTTGAAAAAAATATCATCTGGCATTTCTATTTTATACCATTGATCAGAAATTCCAATTAACTCTCGTTTATAGTTGTACTGCTCCATTTGCGCAAAGCAAACATTGCATATAAGCAATAGAAGAAAAATACAGACATTAGACCTCATGTTCATCGGCAATTGAAAGTTTGTATTTGTTATACAAAAATGAAATAATCAATAGCAATACGCCCAAGGATACAAAAACAATAGTTTTTGCAATTGTATCAAGGTGAGAGATGTCGTAGAAGAAAAGTTTGATCAAAGTGATTCCAAAAAGTACAATGGCTCCAATTCTTAAATGCTTTTTCTTTTTCCAAATTCCCAATCCTATCAAGAACAAGGCATAAATTCCCCATAGAATGCTTAAGCCAAGTTTATCTGATTGATTAGATTCGGCAATGCCCATCCAGTTCATTAACTCGCTGCTAGAAACAAATAAAATAGAAGTATACATCAGTATATCAAAGGCTACAGTAAGGTTTCGGAGCATAAACTTTTGACGTGAGTATAGATAACAATTAAACATCGCTAAAACAAGAAAAGATATTGATATATATCTAATGTAAATGTGGAGTAAATCTCTGGTATAATATTCTGCTAGATTTTGTTCTAAATAACTTTCTCTTAATTCACCAAGAATAAATAGCCCTTGTGTTATAAAAGCAAGGATTGCTAGGGTACTCAAACCAAGATTTACGAATCCCAGCTGTTGGTTTTTGAACTTTTTAATATTAGCGAAGGATAAAATTGAAACAAAAAATAAAGAGTAATTTATAAGCCATAGGGTTTTAAATCTAATCAAATCATAATTGCTATGCCTGGTTGGATAAGATTGATCTTCTGTAGTAACGGAAAGTGAAGAGTCTATATATAATTGATTCCAGTAATTTTCTATTTCCACATAAAAAGAATAATAAATCGCAAACAGTAAAATTGATGGAATTGCTATAGATACAACTTTTGAAAGGTCATTTCTAGAATCTATTGCAGGCGTGTAAAGCTTCTTTTGATTTACAATATTAATAAAAGCAAAGGCAGCAATAAACAGCATAGAGGTAAGGAAATTAATATTTATAAAAGGTGTTATTCTTGATCCAATAATTTCAGGGTTGTAATTATTATAAGCTGTAGTCCAGTCTTGATGTATACTAAAGAAGGCTAGAAACATTAAAGCATACGATAGGATTTCATAGAAGGAAATGGATTTTGTTCTTCCAATCCAGAAAAGCAATGCAGCTTCTCCTGCCCACAATAAGCTTACCCAGTTCCCATCAAGCTCAACCGGAATGGCAATAGTAATGAATACGAGAACAAGTCCAGAAACCAAATAAAATAAGTTTTTATCTGCTAGCTTCTGTTTGTAAATTATTGCACTGATGATAAAATGAACTATGGCATTGGTAAGAGTAAAGAGACCTAACAAATTGCTACTTGGTTCATGATTATTCAATAGGGCGTAGCCAAGACCATAAAAAATAAATGAGTTTGACAGAATCAATAGGATGTCTGTAATTTTGAATTTCTCTTTTTGAAGCAGTTTATAAGAAAGGAAGGTAATGTAGAATATCACAAAGAATATCGACAGAAAGATTAGGGCCAGAGTAAAATGCTCTTTGGTTTGATAGTTTATAAAATACCATGAAAAATATACAAGCCATGTTAAGGCAAAGGAAGAATAGTATAGTGGTTTCCAGTATTTTTTAAAGGCTATGACAAGTATTCCAATATTGATAATTGCCATATAGCTAAAAAGAATTTGCATATTACCAGAACCGTCACTAAGTAGAAAAGGAACGGCATATGCGCCTACTAATCCAATGTGAGCAATGCTCTGTTTGTTGTAGTTCAGTGCGGCCACTACAGTAAAAGAGGTGAATAATACCATAAGGACAAACGTAAGTAATTGAGGAATGAGGTCATAGAAACTATAGGCGGAATAAGTAATAAAATACATAATGGCAACGGCACCACTTACAAGAACAGCACTGTAGTTTTTGTAATTGTTTTTTAATTTGATACCAATAGCAAGAAGCACTATCCCCGTTAAGTAGCCTAATATTATTCTTGTTAATGGACTAATTAAGTCATGATCAATAGAATATTTCGCCCCGATACCAACACCAATTATAGTAATTGCAATTCCAATCTTATTAATGATATTTTCCCCAATAAATTTTTCAAAATCAATATTAATTCTTGGACGAGATTTGGTCTTCAGAGCAGTATAACGAATTGATTCGTTTTCCATTGAAAACTTGCTTGAAACCTGCTCTTGTTCTTTGTCAATACGGAAATTGTTTTGCTGAGTTTCAGATTGTATTTCAAGACTATCAGATGGGTTTTCTTCTCCAGGGTTTTTTAATCTTATTAGTTCAATTCTTAATTTAATGATCTCTTTTGCAAAGTCGTCCTGCCTACTGGAAAGCCTATCCAACTTCTTTTGCAGTTTGTTGATTTTATCTTGATTGTTAAACATCTTGATTCATTGTTTGACTAAGTGATCATTTCTGTTCAAAAGATAGTGAAATTCCTTTGGACCTCCTAGGCAATCTATATGAAAATGTGTTACAACAATTCCTATGGTTTTGCATTTCAAACTATTCTCTATCCATTCTATTAATTCTTTTGAGATGCTATCAGTTGTTGGCGTGTCGACAATTAGTGCCTCTCCATTATTAATGACAAACATACCGTTACACCCAACTCTGCCATACTTTTCAGTAGACAAATAGGAAATATGTCTAAAAGTGCTATTGCTTAGCTGTTCTACTTTTAAACTACTGCTGTCGTAGGTGTATTGTGATGTATTTGAGTCACAACTTGAAAACGTTAGTAGATATAGTGTGGGTATAATGTATTTTAGAATCAAGGTAAGTTTGTCTCTTAGTAATGTTGTTTTTATTCTAATTACAAGATACATATTAAGTAATTCATAGCTCTTTTAATTAGCTAAATATCTTATTCTTTCTATGATTTTTACAGTTGGTCATTGCTTGTATTTTCTGTAGTGGCTTTATTCAATTCTCTCAACACAATAAAAGCTCCAATGATGGCAGGAATGAAAACCAAAAAACTTCTTTGTAGCAAGGTAAATGTCCCGATAAAGTCAGCATTAATTACACCAGCCATTAAGCCTGCGATACTTATCTCTGCAATACCACTTCCTCCTGGGCTTGGCGCAAAGTATAGCAATAGATAGATGATAGCTTGTATAGCCATAATTACCACCATGTCTCCTTCTGCATTGATGGCAAGTACAATTATATAAGCAATAAAATATTTATTTAGATAAAGTAAGATCGTCAATAAAAAACTCCATACCATTAGCAACGGGTTGTCAATCAGAATAGACTTGCACTTGTCCCTGTAATCCACCATTCCTGTTTTTGCTTTGTTTCCAAATTTTTTCAGTTTGCTGCTCCAGTTTTTATTTAATCGTCCAATCCAAAATGACAACTTTTGAATTATAGTACCAATAACTTGAGGGAAGAATAGAGCGACAAGGACTACTACCATTAAAGTAGTAAATACGCTGAAACCAAATTTGGCCAAATAAGAGATAAAGCCTTCTGGAATTTTATCTTTTAAGATATAATATGCTATTAGACCAGAGATAGGAAAGTATACAATGGTAGAAATCCAGTTTAAAAACGAAATCGTAATGGAGTTGGAAAGAGTGATCCCGTTTTTATAAAAAACATATAACTGAGCCAAGCCACCACCAGATTGAGAAGGAGTGACAGCACCCATAAAAATGTTGGCCAGATTAGCTTTGAAACTGATCCATTGAGACTTACCCGGATGAAGCTTTCTTACAAAAACATGATTTCTCCAAGCCCCAAGATAAAGGTCAAGAAATAGAAGAAATAAGGTAAGCAGAAAGTAATGCAACTTAACCTTGCTCCATACTTCAAGTGTCTTACCGGTATTGGTATATATGAAGATACCTACCATAGTTAATATGGTAATCGAAAGAAAATAGATGATGCCTTTCTTTATCGTTGTATTGTTAAAGACCTTTTGAGTACTTAAGTTTTTTTCAGAATTATTGTCCATCCAAATATTGCTTAATCAATTCAAATACTTCGGTTGTCCTAATTGGATGATCTAGAATTGGCTTGCTTAATAAAATAGGTACATGAAGATGATCTTTATGCAGAGAACCATGAGAGCCTTTGTGTTCTGGAATTTCCCAGAAGTCTCTAAGATCAAATCCCACATTTGCAGAAACAGCAATATCACCACTTCGCTTGCTGTCAAAAAGTTGTTTGCACTGAATCAATGCATCTGGGTAATCGGAATAAAGACAATAGTCGAATGTTTCTTTGGCATCAAGAAATCCTGGAGTCTCATCGATGCCAAATGGATTTCCACTTATATGTTTGTAGGCTACTGTGTCATCTTGGATAAGAATATGTGCTTCACCTTCTTGATTAACCACTGAGAGGCTGGATTCATCATTGCGCATTACAATAAAATCAATGGCATCTTCACGGACTAAATTATCTAAGACCTGAGCATGTTTGGAATACAGGGCTGGTTTGTAATAAAGACTTTTTTGATCTAGGAATGATAGGGTAGCAAATGAATTTCCGGATATAAAAACGCTTACTTGTGGAAACAATGTCCAGATGCTTGGATACTCAAGAACGCGGTATTTGTTTTTCTTGAAGAAGCGACCAAGGTCGAGATGTGTATGTGTTGATGTTAGACCATGATCACTAGCCATTACAATCATGGTATTGTCCCATTGTTTCAACTCTTTAAGTTTGGTGATGACTTCTCCAAGGCTTCTATCTGCAATACGATAAGATTCAATTGTCCTTTCATCTTCATAATGATAGGTGTGAGAATCCCAGTCAATACTTGGGAATACAGCGAATATAAAACGAAATTGATTCTGAATGGCATGCATTAAATGGGCATGACCGATTTCATCAACGATATGATGCGTATGTTTAAAGTGAGCGTTAAAATATAATTTTGACTTTTGCTTTTTTGTCAAATCGTTTTCTTCCTTAACACCTTTGGTTATCATATTATAGATGTTAAAGTTTTCTGGATAGATTTCAAGCAAGGAGGGGTAATCAGTATTCATGTCCTCATTAAAATATTTCGCCTCATAACCACAGTAAGATCGCATCGCATTTCTTTGCCACCTTCCTTTGAAGTATGCTTCTTTGTCAAACCATCTAATTCCGGTAATATCATGTTCTCCTGGGAATCGTCCAGTAAGAAATGGCAGATAGGCTGGACCAGTCGTTGAAGGAAAACAAGTAGTCCCCAACTGAAACGAGCCTTCTTCAAATAGATATTTTTTTATGTTTGGTAACTCGCCTTTTGCGACAAGCGATTGAAGAACATCAGGACGTGCGCCGTCAATCAAATAGAATATTACTTTTTTATCATTTCCCATAAGAATGCAAAGCTATAAAACTCAGAGTAAACAGATGGTATTTAGTTAGAAAGATGCAAAGCAAAATCTATGTTTTTATTTTGATCATTTTTATCCACAACGATAAGACCTAATTTGTAAAAATCTATAGAATAATTAACAGATTCATGGGCCTTGATAAACTCCCAAGCCTCTTTCATGTCGGTGGTCCAATTGATATCATCAAAAAGGATGATTCCCGGCGAAGAAAGTTTAGGCAATAGTTTTTCAAAATATTCAAGAGTAGCATTTTTTTGATGATTTCCGTCGATGAAAATCAACTGATAATTAAGTTCTTTGTCTAACACTGATTGAAAGGTCTGTTCATAAAGACCAAGGATTATTTCAAAGTTTTCTGGTGGAGTGATGCTATCGAAATGCTTCTGTGCGATTCTTTTGAGATCTGAAACACCCTCTAGGGTTATTAATTTTGAATTATGCTTGTGTTTTAATGCTTCAAGTATATAACCTCCAGAAACGCCAAGATTTGTCCCTATCTCGAGGAAGTTTTTGGTTTGACTTAGTTTGATTAAAAAATAATAAAATTGGCACCAAACATATGGGGATGCAGCTTTTTGATATATAGAACTTACTTTTTTAAAGTCTCCTTTTTTAAAGATTTCGTAACTGACAA
Organism: Saprospiraceae bacterium; assembly: GCA_029262995.1. Classification (GTDB taxonomy): domain Bacteria; phylum Bacteroidota; class Bacteroidia; order Chitinophagales; family Saprospiraceae; genus RFSX01. The sequence goes on from JAJCYH010000016.1 coordinate 154,623, forward strand.
TTGAATCATCTTTTTGTAAACGACGGGCATATTCTGATTGCCTTTGGAAAGCCACAGTATCAATTTTTTCGAAGCATTCTGATTTAACTTTAATAAATGAATCAACTATTAAATCTAGAGTAGGATTTTGATATTCCTTTATTTTTCTTATTTCATTTCGTTGATTAAATCTTCTGTATAAGAATGTAAGGTGTTTAGAAATCTTCCCAATCATAGCTTGTCAATTCATGCTTATTCATAAAAAAGACATATTTAGCTATTTTTAATATAATAATTGAATAGTTTGATGATATATGAAACTTTTTTATAATATTTTCGTTAAAACAATTGACTAATGAGGAATAACTATATACCTTAGCAGTCAAGACGATCAATCTCAAGTATCATATAAATATTGTTTTTGATTATAAAAATATATCACTTTGTTATGACTAACATAGTGTCGATATAAAGAAGTAGTTTTCTTATTTTGAGACCTTAGTCGAAATAGCCTGAGTTATAGAACTTGGGCTATTCGCATTTTTAGGAACTAGCTACTTTTGTCCAAATGATCATAAGACTAGCAACTACACAAGCAATTCCTCCAGTATACCATATCCATTCAAATCCGTTAATGTCAACGATTTTAAACCATAATATAGGAGCAACAACATGAGCCAGTGAAAAAGTAACCGTATAAAAGCCCATATATTTGCCTCGGTTTCTTTCGTTTGAAAAAGTCATGGCATATGTATTTGAAAAAGGAAAACTTAGGATTTCGCCAATGGTTATAACCAGAGTAAAAACGAGTGCTGCAGTAAGGGCATGAGGAAAAATTGGGAAGGCAAAAAAGCTGATACCAATTAAAATACCACCAATAACAATAAGACTTACTGGACGAAAGTATCTTTCAAGAAAGAATATCAAAGGCATTTCAATGAGGAATATGATAAGACCATTTAGTCCCATGACAAGACCTACCAAGGATTCGTCAAATCCTAGTCCAGACTTATAGTACAGAGGAACGACATAAATGAAAAGGAGGAATACTGTAGCAATAACAAACCAAAGACTTAAATAGGCTAGATATGGGATATCATGCCATGGTTGCTTTTTGATAATTACCTCATCAGTATCATCATGTTTTTCAATTTTTTTCTTTTTGTTTTTGAAAAAAGAATAGAAGATAATTCCTGCAGAACAGGTTGATATAGCATTAAAGATGAATAAGAAATTATAACCTAAAATTGATGCCACATATCCGCCCAAAAAGGGACCAAAGGCATAACCAAGATTAATGGCCAATCTGATCAAGCCAATGGATCTTGTTAGGTTTTGGGGTTTAGAAAACGCCTCTATGGCCGTAAGGTTAGCTGGACGGAACATATCAGCAATAAGGCTTATAGCAAAGAATCCAAAACACAATGATGCAAAGCTGTTTAAGTTCATTACCATCAAAAAACTTGCTGAACTCAATAGGAGACTTATTAACATAACACGGTAGTATCCTATTAAATCGGTAAGCCACCCACCAATTAATGCACCTGATACGGAACCCAATCCAAAAAATGCCATGATAATACCGCATTGGCTAAAAGAGAGTCCCTTTTCTAGGTTTAGGTAAATGCTCAGGAATGGTAAAACCATTGCACCACTTCTATTTACGAACATTACAAGAGATAAAAGCCAAATATCCTTTGATAGATCTTTGTAAGATTGTATGTAATATTTGTGAAACACTGTAATAGAATTAAGCATTGAACTTAATAAAAAACAAAGAATAGAAGACAGATTATTTGACTAGAAAATAGTGAATCTACTTATTTTTCAGATTCAAGGTTTTTCAGGGCATTTTCCTTTAATCTTTGAAGGAATGGACTTGCAAAAATAAATTCCTGTAGGGTTTCATTTGGGCTTTCTAATACTTCAGATTTGTTGCCTTTCCATTCCAGCTTGCCTTCATTTAAAAAGCAAATATTATCCCCTATTTCCATCACTGAGTTCATATCATGTGTGTTGATAATTGTAGTGATGTTGTTGTCTTTGGTAATGCTTGAAAGCAGTTCATCAATTCTGATGGCTGTTTTGGGGTCAAGACCTGAATTGGGTTCATCAGCAAACAGATATTTAGGTTTAAGTACGATGGAACGAGCAATTCCTACACGTTTTTGCATGCCTCCTGAAATTTCAGAGGGGTATTTATTGTTTATACCTTCTAAATTGACACGTTCCAGACAAAAGTTAACTCTAGTTCTTTTCTCCTTAAGCGTTTTTTTGGTAAACATGTCTAAGGGAAATCTGATATTTTCTTCAATAGTCATAGAATCAAACAAAGCATTTCCTTGAAACAACATTCCAACTTGCATTCTTAGAGTAATCAATTCATGTTTGTTCATTGAACAAAGATCATCATCGTCATACCACACATGACCCTTGGTGGGCTTGATTAAACCGACGAGAATTTTCAGGAGTACGGTTTTCCCAGCACCAGACTTTCCGATGATTAGATTGGTTTTACCTTCTTCAAAAAGGAAGTCAATTCCTTTTAAGATTTCGGCGTCCTTAAATGATTTATATATGCCTTCAACTCTAATCATTATCCTGTAAGTATTACGGCTAAGAAATAATCAGCCATAAGAATGACTATGATTCCAAAAACAACAGCTCGCGTACTTGCATGTCCTAGTTCAATACTTCCTCCTTTTACAAAATAGCCTTGATAGCAAGCAATGGAAGTCAGAATGTAAGAGAATACAAATGCCTTTACATACATCATTTTAACATTTTGAGGTTTAAAGAACGACCTCAAACCTTGGATAAATTCTTCATGTGAAAAACTTCCAGAATAAATTGTTGCTATATAACCACCCACGATACTTACAAGTGCTGCAAGAGAAACCAAGATTGGTATTACTATTAATGCGGCAGTGATTTTGGGCATTACTAGATAGGATGATGTATTTACACCCATTATTTCCATGGCATCAATGTGCTCTTTTTGACGCATACCTCCTATTTCTGAGGCCATGTTACTGCCTACCTTACCTGCAAGGATGATTGAAGTAAATGTAACGGCTAGCTCGATAATGGCCATATCTCTTACGATATAACCTATATAATACTTAGGAATAAAGGTTCCTGAAAGCTGATATGTAAATTGTACAGCAGTAACGGCCCCGATAAAAATGTTGACAACAAATATGATCATCAAAGAACCAATGCCGATGTCATACATCTGACGGATGGTTTCCTTGTAATACATAGACCAGTTTTCTGGTTTCCTAAATATCATGGAATGCCACATTATAAAACGACCGATATGGTATAACATATTAATAAGTAAAAACTTTAGTATGCGAAAGTAAAGTTAAACGTCCACATATTTCATTTAATAATTGAAAATTGAGATTTGACAATTATTAAACGCCATTTTCAATTCTCAAACAACCTATCTCAGGAAAAGTATATTTTTGATAAAAAAAACATGAATGCAATTATTACTGGGGCAACAAAAGGAATTGGTTGGGAAGTTGCTAAAAAATTTGCTGAAAACAATATCAATCTTGTACTGTGTTCTAGAAACATTGAAGAACTAAATGTTGTAGAGGAAAACTTAGCTAAAATAAATCAAAACATTAAAATTTATGTATTTGAATCAGACCTATCAGAAAAGCAACAAACCCTTGCTTTCGCAGATTTCTGTTTGAATTCTTTTGATCAAATAGACATATTGGTCAATAATGCAGGTGTTTTTCTTCCAGGAATACTCATGGACGAAAACAATGGAGCATTAGAAACAATGATTGATACTAATCTTTATAGCGCCTATCATTTGAGCAGAAAGATTGTGCCAACAATGATTGAAAGACGATCTGGGTTTATCATTAATATAGCATCTATCGCAAGTATTATGGCATACCCAGGGGGAGGATCATATACGATTTCTAAATTTGCTTTACGAGGATTTTCAAAAGTTCTTCGTGAGGAATTAAAGGAATACAATATCAAGGTTACCACAGTCATGCCTGGAGCAACTTGGTCTAATACATGGGCAGGCGTCGACCTACCTAAGGAAAGATTAATGCAAGCGAGCGATATTGCTGAAAGTATATGGACGGTTTTTAAGCTTAGCCCCTCTGCCGTTATTGAGGAAATTACCATCAGACCTCAATTGGGGGATTTGTAATGTACATATTTGATAATTATGCTTAGCGCAAAATTTAATTTTGTTGGTGTTGACTATGGTTCCAAATTAGCCGGAACTACCGTAATTTGTTATCACAGTGATAGTGGATTTGTCATATTGCAATCTGAAAAAAACCAGGATGCAGATTTATGGTTAAAGGAACAATTAAGCAAGATTAATCCTCAAGTTGTATTTTTTGATGCACCATTAAGTTTGCCAGGTGCTTACTTTAAGAGAGGAGATGATTTTTATTATAGAGAATCAGACAGGCTTTGTAAAGCTATGTCCCCAATGTTTTTAGGTGGACTAACAGCAAGGGCGATAAAACTAAAATCTGAATTGTTACAATTTGTGTTTCATGAATGTTATCCTGGAGCTTTGGCAAGGCAGGTCTATAAACTAGGCGATCATTACAATAAGAAAAAGTCCCTTACAATACAAGCGGTAGAGTCAATTATTTCACACATTCCAGTTAATGAGAAACCAGTACTTTCTAACTGGCATCAGTTTGATGCTTTACTCTGCTGGTTAACGGGCCATAGACATACTAATGGTGAAAGCATTCTATTGGGAGATTCAGAGGAAGGGTTAATTATATTGTAAATTATTTTTCATTTAAGCGGAATCCAACACCATGAATATTTTCTATGCTAATATCATCATCATCTTTTAAATATTTTCTCAATCTGCTAATAAATACATCCATACTTCTACCCATAAAGTAGTCATTTTCTCCCCATATTCTTTCCAGAATGGTTGATCGTTCAGTGATCTTGTTTTTATTGATGATTAATAGCTTTAAAAGATCAGCTTCTTTTTTTGTCATTTGACAGGATTGATCACCATTTATCAAATTTAGATTGTCAGCATCAAGTTCATACTTTCCAATTTTCAAAATGTTAACTTCCTGTTTACCAATAATATATTTCCTCTTCAAGAAAACCTGTATCTTTAAAAGCAATTCTTCTATACTGAATGGCTTGGTGATATAATCATCAGCACCCATCTTTAATCCTTTTATTCGATCTTCTTTTAAGGATTTTGCTGTCAAAAAGATAATAGGAATTTCAGAGTGTCTACTACGGATTTCTTCTGCAACTGCAAATCCATCCATTTCTGGTAGCATGACATCAATCAGGCAAAGATCGAAACTGTCATTTCTGAATAACTTGATAGCTTCTTTTCCTGTTTTGGCATGACTGACTTTTAAACCATTTAGTTCCAGATTGTCTTTAGTTACAAATCCTAGAACTTCATCATCTTCAACGTAAAGAATATGCGACATATCAGTTGTTTATTTTAGTGCGATTTTCTGGAAATATAATAATAAATGAAGTTCCTATGGATTCTTCGGATTTAATATCTATTTTCCAATTGTGTGCATCACAAATATTTTTAACATAAAACAAACCCAAACCAAAACCTTTGACATCATGAATATTTCCAGTCGACACACGGTAAAATTTCTCAAATATTTTTTTCAGATTCTCCTTCTTTATTCCAATTCCATTATCGTTAATTGATAGATGTAACTCCTTGTTTACTTTTTCAATGGTAATTTCAATTATTGGTCGATTGATACAGTATTTGAGAGCATTATCAAGAATGTTTGACAGCACGTTGGTCAGATGTAATTTGTCTGCTTTGATTATTGAAGACTTAAGATTGGTATTTAAGGAAAGTACTCCATTGACATCATCAAATTTAATTTTTTCAAGGCTGATAATTCTTTTGATTAATTCAACAATATCTAAAGGCTCTAGATTGAGTTTAAACTGATCTTTTTCAAGTCTAGCGATGTTTAATACTTTCTCAACTTGATTATTTAATCTTTCATTTTGATTTTTTATAATGTCAGCATATTGCTTGATTCTGTTTTGTGAACCTTTTGAGTCAGAAATAATAACATCAGACGCTATCTTGATAGAGGATATTGGTGTTTTAAACTCATGTGTCATATTGTTAATAAAATCCTTTTGAAGATCCGTTAGTTTCTGCTGTCTTAATATTACCCAGACGGCATACATGAACATTAAGACGGCAAGGATGGTAATTAAACTAAAAATAATGTTTGATCTTAAGTCATTAATCAGATAACTATCTCTCTTTGGAAAACTTACTACAAAATAGTAGATGAGATCATCAAATTTTGGAAGATTTTCAGATCGTATAAAGTTATCTTGACCCGTACTTAAGTTACATAGGTTATGATAAGCCAGCTGATCATTTGCACAATCATAGACAGCATATTCGAATACTGTGTTAAGAGAAGCCTCATCAAAGGTTCGTATCAGAAAATCTTCTAAGATATTGGCATCAATGGCACTGTTAACATTTACAGCATAATTTGAAGATCTTTTTTGAATTAAGTTGCTTTTAGGCAGTTCAGTTTTGTTAACATCTGCAATTTTAACGGCAACTTGTCTTAATGACCTAATTACCATATTGTCAAATTCGTCATTTTTTATACGCCAAGTTTCAATCAACCAAAAGGATTGAAAAAGCATCACCCCGCAAATGGCTAGGGAGCCTAAAATTAATATGAGTTTAATGGATTGATTAGGCATTTATAGAAATACTAGTTCAATGTAAGCCAAATATTTGATCAAAATGGCAATTTTAACTTCATTCGTAAATGCTTTTAAAATGCTTGACGATTCATTAACATTTCGTTGATTGCAAGATAATCACAGCATTTTATTTAATAGCTTTGTATGATGAAGCTATTTCTGTTTTCATTTTTATTTTTAATCACTGGTTTTTCATCTGTGAATGCACAGAGATCAAACCCCTTTGACATAAAGCGAACGGATACAGTAGAACAAGTAGACGCAAGCTCTGGTTTGATTGAAACCATTAAGCCGGAGACAAAACTAGATACAGAAAACCCATTTACGGTTTCACATATCCCAATCCGCAAGAATCAGTATAAGCAAATTGAGCAATTAGCAATTAAGGACAGCAGAGAAAAGGAAAATATTTCTATATCCTACCTACCTTTGTGGCTAGTCGTTTTTTCATTAAGCTTGCTAGCATTTTTACTATTTAAAAAGAAAGACCATATCTATACGCTTATAAGGTCAATTTTTAATGACAATTATATGAGACTTATCGCCTATGAAGAATCATCAGGGCTTTCATTGGTTTATTTAATGGGGTATTTGTTATTCGTAGTAAATTTTTCACTTTTTATATTTCTAGTTTACAATAAGCTTATCAGCGTAGAGCTGTCTATCGGTTTTTATTGGTTTTTTATTATTTGTTGTGTTTATTTTATTGGGAAACATATCATTCTAAGTTTGTTCTCATTGTTATTTGAATTTCATAAAGAAGCGCAGGTTTATGGATTTACTATAAGTACTGTGAATAACATGTTAGCTTTGTTTTTTCTTTGTATTAATATCATTTTACTGTTTGGACCAGAGGTCTGGATCAAACCACTAGGATTATTTGGAATATTTATTTTTATAATTGGTTTGTTTTCAAGGTATTATAAAGGATTGGGTATTGGGAGGAAATATTTAAATGCCAACTTTTTTCATTTTTTTCTATATTTTTGCGCTTTTGAATTTTCACCCTGGCTAATTATATATAGCTTTTTGAGAGACTTTATTTGAAAATTATCGTTAGGCACTTTTATGGCATCAAACACAGATTCAAAAACTAAGGAATCTTATAAAAGAATTGATTCAATTCTTATTTCTCAACCTAAGCCGGAGAGATCTCCGTATTACGATATTGAGAAAAAATGGGGAATCAGAATTGACTGGAGACCCTTCATTCACGTGGAGGCCGTTTCAGAGAAGGAGTTTCGAAAAAACAGATTGCGGCCAGATGAGTTTACTGTAATCATTTTTACGAGCAAGAACTCTATTGAACATTTCTTTAGAATGTGCGAAGAGATGCGTGTCAATCTATCTCAGCAGACAAAGTATTTCTGCCTGACTGAAGCGATCGCTAACTATCTTCAAAAGTTTATTGTTTACAGAAAAAGAAAAGTTTTTGTAGGTGTACGTAATATTGAGGATTTGGATTCGGCATTCAATAAACATAAAGAAGCAGAGAAATTCCTATTACCATGTTCCAACTTGGGTTCTCAGGATGTCGTTAAATATCTAGAGGACAAGGAAATCAACTTTAAGGAGGCAATGATGTACAGGACTGTTAGCAGTGACTTATCAGATCTAATGGACATTACTTACGACTGCCTTGTTTTTTTTAGTCCACTTGGCATCAAGTCACTTTATGAGAACTTTCCAACTTTTAAGCAAAATGAAACCAGGCTAGCAGTTTATGGTTCACAAACAACAAAAGCAGTCGAAGATAGAGGTCTTATAGTAAATATTAAAGCACCTTCTCCTGAAAGTCCTTCAATGTCGATGGCTTTGACCAATTATCTTAATAAATCAAACAAATAGCTTTTTATTCATATATAAAAAAGCCTAATTTTACGTTTGTCCTCTGGAGATTTTTTCTTTGTTCCAGCTTACTGATTATTTAAATCATCATCATGCCAGAATTTTGCCATTTACATTGTCACACTCAATATTCTCTCCTTGACGGAGCTTCAGATATAGGGAAGATGATGGATAAGGCAGTGCTGGATGGTCAAAAGGCAGTTGCTTTAACGGATCATGGAAACATGTTCGGCGCCTTTAAGTTTGTTGCAGAAGCTAATAAAAGAAAAATAAAGCCAATTGTTGGCTGTGAGTTTTATCTTGTTGAAGACAGACACGCTAGGTCATTTAGTAGGGCAAAAGGAGAGCGTGACAAAAGACATCACCAACTATTATTGGCAAAGAACAAACAAGGTTATGAAAACCTCATGAAGCTTTGTTCAACAGGGTTCATTGAAGGTTTATACCAGAAATTTCCTAGAATTGATAAGGAACTTGTTTTAAAATATCATGAAGGGATTATTGCTACAAGTTGTTGCTTGGGAGCCATTGTCCCTTCTCTTATAGCTCAGGATAAGATTGATGAAGCTGAGAAAGAATTAAAATGGTGGCTTGATCTTTTCGGGGAAGATTACTATGTTGAACTTCAACGTCACAGGGGATTAGAGAGAATTGATATTTATGATGATCAGGGACGAAAGACATTTTCAAAATACAGTCAGGAAGAAATTAACCAAGTTCTGCTTAGCTTAGCGAACAAGCTAAATATTAAAGTCATTGCAACCAATGATTCTCATTATGTGGAAGAGGAAGATTATCAACCTCATGATATTTTGCTTTGCATTAATACCAATTCATTGATTGAAGAGAAGGAACGATTTAGATTTCCAAGTTCTGACTTTTACTTCAAGACACAGAATGAGATGTCTGCTTTGTTTAAAGATGTTCCTCAAGCTGTTGATAACACAATGGAAATCTACTCGAAGGTGGACAAGCTTGAATTGGCAAGGGATGTGCTTTTACCAAACTTTCCACTACCACATGGGTTTGCTACTCAAGAAGACTACCTAAGACATTTAACATTTGCGGGTGCTAAAAAAAGATACAAAACCCTAACACCAGAAATTGAAACCAGACTTAATTTTGAGTTGAATGTAATTAATCAATCTGGTTATCCTGGATATTTTTTAATTGTACAGGATTTTACAAGTTCAGCAAGACAAATGGATGTATCTGTTGGTCCAGGAAGAGGTTCTGCCGCAGGGTCTGCAGTAGCTTACTGCCTTGAGATTACCAATATAGATCCAATAAAATATAACCTTCTATTTGAGAGATTTCTAAATCCCGAAAGAATATCAATGCCAGATATCGATATTGATTTCGATGATGAAGGAAGGTCAAAAGTGATTGATTATGTAATAGACAAATACGGTAAGAATCAAGTAGCTCAGATCATTACATATGGTACAATGGCTGCTAAAATGTCATTAAGAGACGTAGGTAGAGTGATGAACATACCTCTCGGTGATGTGGATAGAGTTGCAAAGGCATTTCCTCAAAACCTTAGTGCTTCCTTAGCTGGCATCCTTGAAGAAGGTAAGATTAATGAAAAGCTTTCAGATGCTTTTTCTAAAGAAGACATGGACAAAGCAGCCCAGTTCAGAAAAATGTCAGAGCAACAGGATGATATTGGTCAGATGATAAGATCAGCGAAAAGAATTGAAGGGTCTATTCGAAATACAGGGATTCATGCTTGTGGGGTTATTATTACGCCAGATGATATAACCAAATTTGTGCCTGTATCAGTTGCCAAAGATTCAGATTTACTTGTTAGTCAATTTGACAATAGTGTAGCTGAAGATGCTGGTTTATTAAAAATGGACTTCCTTGGGTTGCGGACCTTAACCATTATAAAAGATGCTGTTAAGTTTGTAAAAGAAACCAAAGGTTTTGATCTGGACATTGACGATCTAGATCTTGGAGACCATAAAACCTATACACTGTTTCATGAGGGTTCAACAATTGGAATATTTCAGTATGAGTCTGCTGGAATGCAAAAACACCTTAAGGTACTTAAACCTAATAAGTTTGAGGACTTAATTGCTATGAATGCTTTGTACCGTCCAGGTCCAATGCAATATATTCCAGCTTTTGTTGCTAGGAAGCATGGTCGTGAGGCGATTACTTACGACCTTCCAGAAATGCAAGAGTACCTAGAGGAAACTTATGGAATTACAGTATATCAGGAACAGGTTATGTTGCTTTCGCAAAAGCTGGCTGGCTTTTCAAAAGGTGAAGCAGATCAGCTGAGAAAGGCGATGGGTAAAAAGAAAAAGAAGATCATCGATGAGATGTTTCCAAAATTTCAAGAAGGTTGTAGAGCCAACGGACACCCAGATGATATAGTAGAAAAAATATGGAAGGATTGGGAGTTTTTTGCTTTATATGCCTTTAACAAGTCCCACTCTACATGTTATGCCTATATCGCTTTTCAGACCGCATACCTGAAGGCTCATTATCCATCTGAGTTTATGACTGCTGTGCTTAATCATAATAAGTCTGATATTTCTAAGCTTAATTTCTTTTTAAGGGAATGCAAACGAATGAATATTCCTGTTTTTGGGCCTGATATCAATAAGAGTAAGATAAACTTTACAGTAAATCAAAAGGGTGAAATAAGATTTGGACTTTCAGCGCTTAAAGGTCTTGGTGCAGGCCCTGCTGAAGAAATTATTACAGAACAGGAAAACGGTGATTTCATTTCACTAGTGGATATGACTAAAAGGATAAACCTAAGATCTGTAAATAAGAAATCTTTAGAAAGTCTTGTTTATGGGGGTGCGTTAGATTCCTTTGGGAAGTATAGGTCACAATATTTTTCTGTTTCAGACAAGCATGATACATATATTGAACATGCGATTCGATTTGGAAGTGCTTATCAAGATCAGAAGGATTCATCACAATCTTCATTGTTTGGTGAAATGGATGATTCTCTATTAAGCGAGCCTGTAATTCCAGAGTGTAAGCCATGGCTTAAAACGCATTTATTGGAAAAAGAAAAAGAGGTTACAGGAATTTATATATCAGGTCATCCCCTTGATGACTATAAAATGGAATTGGAAAATTATGTAAACCATCCATTGTCACATGTAGATAAGTTAATAGATGTGGAGCTTAGAGTTGCTGGAATTGTATCAGAAGCAATTCATGGAGTATCACAGAGAAATGGTTTGGGTTATGGTAGACTAACAGTTCAAGATTATATTGGGTCACATACTTTTGGCATATATAATGAAGACTATGAGAAGTTTAAGAACTTACTGAGTGTTGGACAAGTTTTATATATCGTAGGGAAAAATCAAAAATATCGACATTCCGACAGAGTATTTTTCAAATTATACGACATAAGACTTTTGGCATCAGTCAGCGATGATTTAACAAAGTCTTTAACGCTAAGGCTTAAACTGGATGATCTCACTGAAGAAATGGTAAAAGAATTGAAAGTATTGTGCTTGGCGAACCCAGGCAACCATGCGTTAAAAATGAAAGTTATTAAAGAAAAAATTTCTCTAGATTTTAATGTTGCGGCGTTTAAAGTAGAAGTCAATTCCGGTTTTATAGAACAGGTAAGAAGCTTAGGATTAAGCTATAAGTTAAATTAATCCTAAATAAAAACATTAAAGTCAGTCATTTCGTTAAGCCCCTATGCGATTGATTATTATTGTTTCGATACTAATTGTTTCGACTGGATTTTGTAAAGCTCAAGACTGGACACTAGACGACATAGAGGTTTATCATTCATTTGATGCATTTGAAAATGTCCTCAAAAAAAAAGATAATTTCACTTATATTATTAATTTTTGGGCTACTTGGTGTGGACCTTGTGTAAAAGAATTGCCTTATTTTGAAGCAATGAATCGCTCTTATGGAGATAAGCACGTAAAGATTATATTAGTTAGCCTTGATTTTGAAAAGCAAATCGAATCCAGATTGATTCCTTTTTTAAACAAAAATGAAATCAGATCCGAAGTCGTTCTATTACTTGATAAGAAAGAATCTTCATGGATTGACAGAGTTGATCCTGAATGGTCAGGAGCACTTCCGATTACGATAGTGTACAATCAAGAAAATAGGGTGTTTTACGAAAAAACTTTTCACTCAGAACATGAGCTTGAAGAAATTTTAAAACCTTTTTTAAATTAATAAATTTTTTGGATATGAAAAATCTTACTTTACTTTTTTTGGCGTTTTTTGGATTGTCATTTACTTTCGTTGATGGTCCTGGATATGATATTGGGGAAACTGCGACAGACTTTGAATTAATGAATGTTGACGGTGAAATGGTTTCTCTTTCCGATATGGAAAACGTCAAAGGATATATTGTCACTTTTACTTGTAATCATTGTCCTTATGCTGTGATGTATGAAGACCGATTGATTGAATTGCATAATAAGTTTGCGCCAATGGGTTATCCAGTAGTTGCAATTAACCCTAATGACCCACAGGTTCAGCCGGCTGATGGTTATGATGAAATGAAAAATAGAGCTTCAGAAAAAGCATTTCCATTTGTCTATTTGTTTGACGAAGGTCAACACATCTATCCTCAATATGGAGCAACTAAGACGCCGCATGTATTTTTGCTTGACGCAAATAGAGTTGTAAAATATATAGGAGCAATTGATGATAACCCTAGAGATGCATCCGCAGTAGAAGTAAAGTATGTAGAAAATGCAATAATGGCATTGGAAGGTGGTTTAAATCCTGATCCACAATCTACAAAAGCAATTGGCTGCTCAATAAAATCAAAGTAATAATTTGTTTATCAGAATATAAATAGGATATATTTAAATGTTCGGCATAGTCGGACATTTTTTTATTTAACTCAACACCATGAAATCAATCAATTTCCTTTTCCCTATAGTCATACTAGCTCTTGTTTTAGCTATTGTCTCTTGCAAACCTTCAGTCACTCAAAACAATTTTCCAGATCTAGATTTATTACAATATGGCGTTCCAATAAAAATTAAAGCACCCGAAGGATCTGTAGTTCAATTGGATGACATGGGAATTGTTCAGGATATCACAGTGAGGAATGGAGAAGAATTTTATTTACAGATTATTGCAGGTGAAAATTACGAAAGCGACATTTCTAAGGTAGTTGAAAAGCAAAAATCTGATGCAGTTAGCACGAGAACTTTTTCAAAAATTATAGAAGAAGATGACCGTGGATTTATTTTTGAGAAAAAATATTCTGAAGAAAGAATTAGTTATGACTTTAGGTATGTCAGAGTGCAGGGAGACAAAGAATACATATTTCAAACAGGACTTCTTGGTCAATTCACTTTAGAGCAAGTCAAAAAAATGTATGAGGCTATAAAATAAAAAAAAGCCCAGTTTTGCTGCTGAGCTTTTTATTTTCTTAATGTGCCTTTTGAAGCCATCTATCACCATTAACTAGTAATATTAGCAAGGCAATGCTAAAGATTATCATGGGTTAGGTTTTTTCTATAAATAATATAGTTACAGCAAAAGCTGTGCCTGAATAATGATCATCTTTGCAAAATTGAAGTAATGCTTAAGATAAGATATATCTACAAGAGAGTCAAGTAGTAAATTACAAATTTGTTATTTAAAGATTAAAATCTTAAAAGATGTCCGTTTTTTGTCAACCACTTATCTTTTTTCTTGTAATCTGGCATTACCTCTTCTACAATTTTCCAGAATTTTGAAGAGTGGTTCATCTCCTTTAGATGGGAAAGCTCATGTACGATAACATAGTCTATTACATCCATTGGCGCAAACAATAGTCTACTAGAAAGATTAATGATCCTGTTTGATGAACAGCTTCCCCAGTTGCTCTGGTTATTTTTAAGTCGAATAGAATGAATTTCTTCATTAAAGTAATGTCCATTGAAATGGTAGACTCTATTACTTATTTCTGTTTTATAATGCTTTGCAAACAGTCTAGACAATAGTGTAGAGACAGAATGATGTTTGTCTGTCTCATTTAAGTCTTCGGGGATAAGTAGTCTGACTATATTATTATCGATTTCGCCCGATAGACCTCTTTGAGAAGTTGGTTCAAGTATTATTTGAAAAGTATTCCCATAAATTTTAAACCAATCATTGTTATTATATATACGGAATCGAAATCTTTCAGCTAATGACGGAGACTTAATTAGTTGTTCCTTTGCCCATATGTTGATTTTATGACACTCTTCTAATATTTGATTACGGGTATAAAATTTTGGGAGCGCAAGATTAATGCTCTTATTACTGATTGAAAACCTAACGGTTTTTCTCCATTCACGCTTAATTTTCAGGGGAACTTTTAATCCCTCAATATCTAGGAACATTTTTACCCAAATTTTTTGACCATTTCTTGCATAATGGACACAAGTACTTCTACGCTTTCATGTTCAAGAGCGTTATACATAGATGCTCTGAAGCCTCCTACTGATTTGTGACCTTTTATACCAACAATTCCAGCATCTTCGCAGAGCCTTAAAAAATCTGTTCCCAGATTCTCATTCTTAAGTACAAATGTTGCATTCATAGGAGAACGATCTTCTGTATTACATGTTCCAACAAACAATTCGTTTCGATCAATTTCATTATAAAGGGTTTCTGCTTTTCTTTGGTTTCTTTGCTCCATCGCCTTAGCACCTCCGTTTTTAATTATCCACTCCATTGTCAACATAGTAACATAAATTGGAAAGACTGGTGGTGTGTTAAACGATGAATTTTTAGCAATGTGTGTAGCATAATTTAGCATTGTTGGAATCTGTCTTTCGATTTTTCCTACGATATCTTTTTTAACTATAACCAATGTGACACCTGCTGGTCCGACATTTTTTTGTGCTCCGGCGTAGATTAACCCAAACTTGTTTACAGGGATTTCTCTGCTGAAGATATCTGAACTCATATCACATACAATTGGACAATTAATTTCTGGCCACATTTTGGTTTGCGTTCCAAAAATGGTGTTGTTGCCCGTGAGGTGTAAGTATTTTAGATTGTTAGGAATGTCATATGCTTTAGGAATATAGTTGTAATTCTTGTCTGAGGAAGATGCAAGAACTTCGATATTGCCAAAGGACTTAGCTTCTTTAATTGCTTTTGAAGACCAACTACCTGTATCGACATAACCCGCAGTTTCGTTTTGATCAAGAAGATTCATGGCAGTCATAAAAAATTGTGTGCTTGCTCCACCTGTGAGAAACAAGACTGCATATTCATCAGATAGAGATAGAATTTCTCTAACATGAGATTGAGTTTTGTCTAATATTTCAACAAATTCTTTCCCTCTATGTGAAAGTTCCATTAATGACAAACCGATTCCTTGGTAATCTAAGGCAGCTTGAGAAGCTTTTTCTTTAACTTCTGGGGCTAGAATTGCTGGTCCGGCATAAAAGTTATGTTTTTTCATTAAATTTTTTCAAAAGGTGAATAATTGTAATTAACAGAATTTTGGTTTTTTAATTGCTTGGAATTCAAACGCCTACAAATTTGAAAATTTTAATTATAAAAGTCGATTTTATGGAATGAATTTCATTCTAACATATGTTAATATTTTTGTTAAAAAAATAACACCAAATAGTTTGACTATTAGTAAGATTAACACTTATCTTTGCCATCCCTTATAAAACATATGTATGTTGTATAGGGGAAAAAGTTTATTGACATAGTTGGTAGGTAAGAAAAAGAAGACGATAGAAGTTTCAGGACTAGGATCAAAGATTTAGAAGATAAATACTATGGAGAGTTTGATCCTGGCTCAGGATGAACGCTAGCGGGAGGCTTAATACATGCAAGTCGCGGGGTAACGATGGACTTCGGTTCAGTCGACG
>JAJCYH010000017.1 GCA_029262995.1 Saprospiraceae bacterium
AAATGTCTGAACACAACTTGCTTGTCTGCCACACTCATCAGTTGCAGTATACGTAATCTCATATTTAGATCCATCACAACCAAATTGACCAAATACCAAATGTGGTCCTTCGGTGACATAGGAATAACTCAATCCACATGATGTCGTTATCACTGGGATGCCTGCTGAAATTTCTTGATAACATTCAACAATCCTATCTAGAGGACAGCCAATTCTTGGTCCGTTATTATCTAAAGTAAAGGTTTGAATACAACTTGCTGTTCTTCCACATTCATCTGTGGCTGTATAAGTAATCTCATACTTAGAACCATCACAACCGAATTGTCCATGTACCAAATGTGGTCCATCGGTCACATAATCATAGCCAAGTTCACATGATGTAGTTATCACTGGGATGCCTTCAGCTATATCATAATAACATTCAACCGTTTTATCCGCCGGACATACAATAGTTGGACCATCGTTCTGAAGCGTAAATCTTTGAGTGCATCGCTTCATTCTTCCACACTCATCTGTTACCTTGTATACAATCTCATATCTTGATCCATGACAACCATCCTGACCAAATACTAGATTTGGACCATCGGTCACATAATCATAGCCAAGTTCACATGTAGTAGTAATCTCTGGGACACCTTCAGCTATATCATAATAACATTCAACTGTTTTATCCACCGGACATACGATTGTAGGTCCTTCATTATCCAAAGTAAATTTTTGAATACAACTTGCTGTTCTACCGCACTCATCTGTAGCGGCATAAGTAATTTCATATCTTGATCCATGACAGCCAAATTGTCCATGCACTAAATGTGGTCCTTCGGTCACATAATCATAACCAAGTTCACATGTAGTAGTAATCACTGGAATTCCTACAATTATATGATCATAACATTCTACTGTTTTATCAGCTGGGCATATTATTGTTGGACCATCGTTATCTAATGTAAATGTCTGTGTACAACTTGCACTTCTATCACATACATCTGTTACTGTATAAGTTATAGTATATCTAGATCCGTGACAACCAAATTGTCCATGAACCAAAATTGGACCATCGGTGGTTACATCATAATCAAGATTACATGATACTGTAATATTAGGAATACCTTCAACAATGTGATCGTAGCACTCTACGGTTTGATCAGCTGGGCAAACAATTGTAGGAGGATCATTCTCAATGGTAAAGCTCTGTTCACAAGAAGCACTCCTTCCACACTCATCTGTAGTAGAGTAAAGTATTTTATAAATATTATCAGGGCAATTGACTTGCGGACCTACAATAGTTGGTGAAGCAATAAAGATTTCATATTCCAATTCGCAACTAGTAACAACTGTAGCAATGCCTTGACTCATATCGCTGACACACTCAATAGTTTTATCAGCAGGACATGTAATTACAGGTCCTTCGTTATCCAATGTAAATGTTTGCGTACAACTAACTGATCGATCACATTCGTCAGTTGCAGTATAAGTAATTTGATACTTTGCTCCATCACAGCCATCTTGTCCGCTAACAAGTGAAACTCCGACAGTTGCAATATCATATGATAAATTACATGAAGTTAATACTGTAGGAACTCCTATAGTAATATCTGAGTAACATTCTACTGTCATATCTGGTGGACATACAATTGATGGTCCTTCGTTATCCAATGTAAATGTTTGCATACAACTTGCATTCCTTCCACAAACATCAGTAACAGTATATGTCAATTTATAAGTAGCACCATCACATGCATCTTGACCGCTGACAAGAGTTGGGCCTTCAGTTGTGATTGTGTATTCCAATCCACAAGAAGTGGTAACAATAGGTGCTCCAAAATGGATGTCACTATAACACTCAACTACTTCATCTGGAGGACAAACAATAGTCGGAGGATTATTTTCAATTGTAAATTTCTGCTGACATTCAGCCGTTCTTCCACATTCATCTAC
This sequence comes from Saprospiraceae bacterium, assembly GCA_029262995.1. Lineage (GTDB taxonomy): Bacteria > Bacteroidota > Bacteroidia > Chitinophagales > Saprospiraceae > RFSX01. The sequence continues at coordinate 1,939 of JAJCYH010000017.1, forward strand.
AACGGCATAAGAAATATAATATACATTTCCTGGACAATTGATGGTTGGACCGAACAAATCAGGAGTAGCTACAAAAACTTCATAGTCTAATCCACATGAAACGGTGACAGTAGGAATACCTTCTATTATTTCATTTACACATTCAATAGTCATATCTGGTGGACATACAATCGTTGGTCCTTCATTCTCCAATGTAAATGTTTGCGTACAACTAGCCGTTCTTCCGCACTCATCTGTCGCTGTATAAACGATTTTGTATTTTGCATTATCACATTTATCCTGACCAGACACAAGTGTCGGACCAGAAGTAGTGATATCGTAATTTAAGTTACAAGAAGTAACTGCTGTAGCAATTCCTTCTTGAATATCCTCATAACATTCTACCGTCATGTCAGGAGGACATGTTATCGTTGGAGGATTATTGACAATTGTAAATGTCTGTGTACAACTAACGGTACGATTACATTCATCAATCGCTGTATATGTGATTTCATATTTTGCACCAGGACAATTATCTGTACCACTTATTCTGTGCGGTCCATCAGTAGTCAAGGTGTAAGTTTCTCCACAAGAAGTAGTCACTACTGGAATACCTTCTTGAATATTCTCGTAACAATCCACGGTCATATTAGGAGGACATGTTATTGTTGGTGGGTCACTTTCAATATTTATTATTTGTACGCACTCAAATTCCACAGTACACTCACCTGGTGGAGGCGGGGGTGGTGGTGGAGGTATAAAAGAACAAGTCTCATTATTTTCAGTAACCATATTGGTCAACATAAGACTACCATATCTATCACCCATTACTATAGGAGCAGAACATGAAGTATGGATTTCAATTTCTTCCTGTCCACCGTTAATTTTAATTGTTGTAGGATTTGGCAGTTTGTCATTTCCATCCTTTACAGTAAATGACTGACCTTGTGAGATTGTACCTGATTGGAATACACTGTTTCCATCTAATGCTGTCCATGTATAAGGACCTGAACCAGGAACTCCTCCACTACATGAAGACTTACTTCCTTGTGAATTATTATCAGCAGCACATCCACCACCTTCAAATACAAATGTTAATTCTGTTGGTTTACCACTTACATCATCGCAGCAATCAGTACCGTTACCGCTTCCGGAACCACCACCATTAACTACTAGTGTATTATTGTTTATCTTAATTTCTCTCAATATTGGATCCTTACCATCATCCTCTCCTGAGCGTGAGGTAATCACAATATGGTTAAATGGAATACCAGGTGTGATTTCAAACACTTGATTGCCTGTAACAGGTAAAGCATCATAAGCAGTTGAAAATTTGGTTGAACTAGCTCCTCCATTTGATGAAACATATACATCGAGACCAATCCATTTGTCAGAATTGTTTGAATCTTGTTCTTCATTACTCCAGTATATCTGTATTTTATCTGTTGCACTATTCTGACCACTAAATGATCCTGTTATTGTGCTTCCTTGATGCAGTCTTTCACCATTACTGGTATTACCATCATATAATAGTGCGACATCTCCACTGTCAAAATGTCCTCCAACAGCAGTCCAAGAAGAGCTTAATGGAATCGGAGGTGTACCATTAGAAGTGTCATCACCTGAACAAGGAACAGTAATTGTCCAAGTTCTTTCAATTATTTGTAAATCTGGACATTGAAAAGCTAATATTTTGTCTTCAAATTCTGAAGTTCCTCCACAATATAGAATTGGGGCACTTGTAACACTAGACAAGTCATCATAACAGGTCAAGTCTTCATCAGGTGGACATTCATATGGCGTTTCAATTATGATATTAACCATTTCTGTTGCTGTACAAGGAAAGCAAACTACAGGTGGAATATAAGGCTCACATGATTCATTGTTTTCTGTTACCATACCGGTTAATTCCAAACTACCATATCTATCACCCATTACTATAGGAGCAGAACAAGAAGTATGTATTTCAATTTCTTCTTGTCCATTATTTAACTTAATAATTGTAGGGTTAGGCAGTTTTGCGCCTCCGTCTTTAATTGTAAAAGACTGACCCAATGATACTGTCCCAGTTTGGAACACACTGTTTCCATCGCCTGCGGTCCATGTATAAGGACCAGAACCCGTTACACCACCTATACAATCAGATTTACTTCCTTGAGCATTATTGTCTGCAGCACAACCACCACCTTGAAAAACAAATGTCAATTCTGTAGGTTTACCACTTACGTCATCACAACAATCAGATCCACTTCCGCCACTTGAACCACCTTCACCACACGTCACTCCATTTTTACTTGTCATTCCGACAACCAATAGACTACCAAACTGATCCCCGATGCCCAATGGCTGAGAACAAGAAGCATGGAAAAATCCTATTTCTTGGTTATTGATTTTATAATCAATATTGGATGATAACTTATCTCCTGAGGTGGCAGTAAACTCTTCACCGATACTTACTGTACCATCAAAGTATATTGTACTTCCAGCATAAATCTTGATGTTGGTGGGACTTGCATTGTTTGCATTTCCAGAGCAACCAACTTTACCTGAATCTTGTGAATGATTGCTTTCTCCACATCCCCCACCTACATATCTAAATGTTATGGATTTAGGATAGCTATCAAATTCATCACAACAATTCTGAGGAACGATTTCTTCTTCGCATTCTCTTTCAACGTCGAGCGTTACTGTTGCAGAACCAGAATAATTATATGTTACCATATGAGGTCCTAAACCAGTTGCCGTTGAAGGTGAGGCTCCAGAACCAAAATGCCATTCATAATTAAATCCTGAACCAAGGTCAGGTGTTGAAAATGTACTTGAAATTCCAGCACATACCTGATCGTAATCAATGACAGGGTTTGGACACTCACATTCACCTACATTAATATTAACAGAAACAGGACAAGTCCCATCTTGTAATAATGTGATCATTTTTAAGCCTGTTGTTGAATAAATCACACTTGGTGGATTCATCCCAGAATATGTCAATGGTGATGCACCATCACCAAAATTCCAAAAATAGTTAACACCAAATTCTGGAGAAGACAAACTAAAATATGCAGGGTCTTCAATACACTGTACACTTTGGTATAGGATTCCAGGATCTGGACATGGATTACCACACTGTTCATTATCTTCTGACAGCATAGATAATAACTCCAAACTTCCGAATCTTTCACCTGGAACAATAGGTGCAGAACAAGACGTGTGAATTTCTATTTCCTCCTGACCATTATTTATCTTGATTATTGTAGGATTGGGTAATTTATTTCCCCCATCTTCTACTGTAAAAATATCACCTAATGAAATAGTACCCGATTGAAATACATTACTTCCATCACCAGCAGTCCAAGTATAAGGACCTGATCCGGGAACACCACCCGTACAAGCTGACTTACTACCTTGTGAATTATTGTCTGCGGCACAACCGCCCCCTGCAAACCTAAAGGTCAACTCAACTGGTTTGCCATTAACTTGATCGCAACAATCACCGTCAGGTTGATTCATGGTGTTGCAATTACTCCCCAACATGATATTAATGTCACCATTATCATAAAAACCATTACCTCCACTTACAACTTCAAACCATCCTGACCCACCTAAACTTAAATCATCACTGGTAATATTAGCACCGTTACCAACTTGAAATGCAGGTCCAGTTCTTTCAACCGTAATTATACCGCCTTGAGTTGTATTAATTGTACCTGTAACATTGGTATAATAAAACCAACCATTGGTGCTTGGGTTATGACAGAAATGTGATTTTGGACTTCCAGATGGTGGAATTGTGGTTCGTCCACTAAATGAAAAAGAATAGCTAATGCTTTCTGCATAGTTACCATTACTAGCAGTAGCAGAACCATCAAGTGTTGCTGTCCCATCTGAACATTCCGTCCAGAACTGATTAGAACTTGCCAAATGTATAGATCCCTGAGATGGTGAATCCAAGTAGATTGAATAATTTATACTAGAGGAACAGTGACTTGTATTTTCAACAGGTCTTTCACAACAAGATTGTGAATTGATTCCTCCAATAAGTAATAGGTTAAGTGTTATAACTATAAAACTTAATATAACATTTCTGCTGCTTAAATTGTAATTACAACATTTTAATAAACTATGGAATAGTTTACCATTCAGGGTGTTAAAGTTTCTCATGTCAAAAGGGTGTTAGTGTTATTAACTTCGGTTTTATACGGAAAAAGCCTTACACCGCTAGCGGTATAAGGCCAATTTATTTGTCTCAATCTCTTATTTATACAACAACCTAATGCACTAATGAAACTGTACAAAAATGTCAGATTCATGGTCCATTTTATTGGACATATGTACTCGTATACGGACGAGACATAGCACGGGTGTAAAGTTCTAGTTCTCACTCAAAGGGTGTTTAAGGTTTTTACCTTACGAGCAAATTTGGTTAAAGCACTTCGAATTTTATTCTTTTGAAAGCCTCAAAACAGCTAAATGACAACTACTTAGCAAACTTGAAAACAATAATTATTCACCAGTAGAACTGTGCTTTAATAATATACATCAACACCAAGTATTCTTTTAGTGTGAGGATGTAATATCAATTTGTTCGTCGTATTGATTTCACACAATATGATATGAAAGTTTGAATACAACCCTATGAAAAAAATGTAATTTAGATATGCATTCTATCGTAATATATAAGCATAAGGTTATGAGAAGAATACATAATAAAGATGAGCGTAATCTTATGAAAAATTAGAAATTTTCAAATGATATTTTATTCTAATATTTTAGAAAAAAGAAAGTGTCATATAGACAATATCCCATATGACACTTTTATTTATTACAGATAAAATATTTTAAATTTATCTATCACCTGATGAATATTACAACTTTAATACTGAAATTCCTTGATTGAAAACAACATCAACCGGAATACCCAAATCAGCCAATTTATCTAAATCTGACTTCAATACTTCGCCAATTTTCCCTTTTTCCTGTACCAATGAAGCCACAGCGTCATAGTCGCCATCTCCTTGAAGCGTGAGTATTATTTCTGATAATTCATTCATTGCCTTTAATAGATTATCAGCGTTAACAGTATAATATCCTGTATTATCATCTCTCTTAAAAGCACCCATCTCATCAAAAAAGTTGAACCGAATCATATTCGCTTTGCCATGTGCTGACGAAGCACCAAAACGAACAGATCTAAAAATACTTGTCATAAATGTTACATAATAATCCATCAAATCACCATCAATTTCTCCTCTTTTATGCAATTGATGAATCATATACAAACCTAGCATATCTGCCTTACCTTCCTCCAATGCTGAGGAGTGTTCCTTTAGGGCTTTGCGCACTGTAGACTTTCCGTCAATTGTGTTCTTTATTCCTAAACCATGAGCTACCTCATGAAACATCGTATTAGCAAAAAAAGCATCAAAGGTGATATGCTTTCTTTGTGATGGAACTATTAACGCTTCGGAAATAGGCAATAATATTTTATCAAATTTGGCTTTCATAGCATTTTTAAGCTGCAGCCTTCTTGTGCCCTTTTCAAGCTGTACTTGTTCGTCATTTGGCAAATTAATTGCTATTGTCTTACTGCCTGCATTACAATCGCCAGCATAATAAATCACATCGTAGGCATTTAATTCAGTATCATTTCCTGGGCTTTCAGATTTGTACTCCGGAGCAACAGGAAGGCCTTTCTGTAAATCAGGCAGAAACTGTGCATATTTGGCTAATTTAGCACTCCATTCCATATCCTTTACCAATACATAGGCCTCGTGAGCTGCTTTGAAACCGAAGAGTTGATCTTCATATGTCTCTATTGGTCCGATTACGATATCCAAATGATTATCTTTCATATCTAACCATGCCATATCACTTGCCTGATATTCATCATTAAGCAAAGCCTCAGCTCGAAGCTCAAGATAATTCTTAAAAGCCTCATTATCCGTCAATTCTGATGCTTCACGCAAAAGTTTAGCAACTGCTGCATTTTCCTTCTTATAATGATCGTGATATGGCAGTAAGCTTAAGCCTCCATCATCATCTCTTCTTATGAAACTGTATAGACCTTCCTTAGAATTCAATTCCGCAGATTCAAATTCTTCTTTGGTCATGTCCTTAGGATAATAGTTACTTCCTGCAGTCTTTTCTTCATGACCTTCAATAAATACAGCATTATTATTCAATCTGTCCCATGGACCATAATTGATCGTCGCAAAAGTCTTCAAGTCTTCATCTTCGATTGAAGCAAGCAATTCCTCCTTATCTCCATAAGCTTCATACCAAAACATTTCATCCATATACTGAGCAGCCTCTATCAATTTTCTAATAACTAGCTTTTCATTTTCATCCAACAAAGCCAGATCGGTACTTAGCGTAAATGGCGTATATTTTCCTAGTAAGGGGTTTAATTTTTCTTTTGAATAAACAAGATCATAATTAACAGCTTCAAATTTTGAATCCACAACAGCAGTATCTTTTACAGCAGAATCATTACATGCCATAAAAATCAGGATAAATAGAACTAAATGTATATTTTTCATATTCTTAGATTTTAAACAAAATGTGCTTGAAAATACTTAATTAAGATGAATTCCATAGAAAATGAAAACGCAAAAGACAACACTTATAATCGGTGCATCCCTAAATCCAAGCAGGTACTCCAATATATTAATGCAAAGATTATCTCTAGCTGATATTCCAGCCTTTGGTCTTGGAATTAAAAAAGGACAGGTTGGAAATATAAAAATAACCACAGACAAACTAACACTAGAACATATTCATACCATTTCATTATATCTTAGGGCAGAACTTCAAAGTCAATATGAAAGCTATATGCTTTCTCTAAATCCCGAAAGAATTATTTTTAATCCAGGTGCTGAAAATAGTCGATTGAAACTATTGGCTGAAAACAATGGGATTGAAGCTATCAATGCATGCTCCCTTGTGATGTTACAAACAGGTCAATTTTAGAGACCCCTCCGCTTTTGTTCTTTTAGAATGAGTTGTAATTCACGACTCATATCACCTGTAATAGATGAGTTTTCCTGTGCTCTTCTTATTAGATATGGTATAACTTCCTTAATTGGACCATATGGCACATATTTAGCAACATTAAAACCAGCAGCAGCAAGATTAAAGGTAATATTGTCACTCATACCCAATAATTGACAAAAATTTAAATGTGGGTTATTTTTTTCTATAGCGGCATCTTCTATTAAATTTGCTTGCAATAAATTGCTATTCATATTGTGTGATGCACAAACAGAAGCTATAGTTTTATAGTTTTTTACACAATATTTTATAGCATCATCATATGCTTTGTCGGTAGTCGCTTTATCTGTATTAATCACAGAAGGAATACCTTTTTCTTCTGCATAATTCCTTTCCTTCTCTAAATAAGCTCCACGAACCAATTTTGCGCCAAGCATATAATTACTACTGATAGCCTTTTCATGACTTGCTTTCAAATAATTTAATTTATCATGCCTATAGAGCTGGAAGGTATTATACACAATGACTTCCGTTTTATTATACTCTTCCATCATCGCGCTTACTAAATTATCGATAGTTTCTTGCATCCAGCTTTCTTCCGCATCTATCATCACTCCAACTTTCAGTTCATAAGCGGTTTTGCATATTCGATCTAATCTTGAGATCATTTTTTGCCTTTGATATTCTTCCCCTTGATTTAAGGCTTGATCGGATTGCATCTTTATCAATAATGAATTTGGCGCAAGTCCAGTTATTTTAGTGCTTACCACTGGCACTGAATTATTGGATGCTGCTAGTTCAATAGCACTGACCGTTTCTGTCACAACTTCATCCATGTCAATTTCTGAAGTCTTGGACTCCGCTCCATAATCTAATATCGTCAAAGTATTATATCTGAAAAGGAGATCTATAGTCTTTTGAGTATCCAATAGGTTTTCACCGCCGACAAATTGTTTAAAGATGGTAGATCGAAGAATACTCTTAACAAATGGAATATTTAGCTTTAGAGAAAGAGGCGTAATTGCAGAACCAAAATTCACCAATCTTGAGTTGTTCATCATTGTAAACAGCCACTTTAAGTGTTTTAGTTCTTTGTCAGATTTATAGCTAAAAGCAATTTCCGTATTGTTAAAATTCAGTTCCGTCTGAGACTCTGGATCCATTATGTATTTATTTAAAAATATTATGCATTATTCCATATCTCCCATGACCTTTCTGCCTGGTAGATCAGCATCTCAAGACCATTCTGAATTTGAGCAGAATGCTGTTGCGCCTGTTTCAAAAATAGTGTTTTTTCAGGATTATAGATGAGGTCAATAACCAAATGTTTTTCATTCATTAACTCATATGGAACGGATGGAGAATCTTCCACATTGGGAAACATGCCTAAAGGTGTTGTATTCACTATGATATCAGCCTGTTCCATTATAGATCGATCAAGATCTTCATAGCCAAGGAATTCTGAAGATCGAGAAACATACCTGTAGGAAATGTTTAATTTATTAAAAACAAAACTTACCGCTTTTGATGCACCGCCTGTTCCCAAAATCAATGCTTTCTTAGGATTCTTCCCATTTATAAATTTAAGAAGACTTCTTTCGAAACCATATATATCTGTATTGTGACCGACTAGCCTACCATCATCAAATTCAATAGTGTTTACCGCTCCCACTGCCTTTGCCGATTCGTGCAAATAATCGAGATAAGGGATGATGCTTGTTTTATAAGGGATGGTAACATTCAGACCTAAAATATCAAGCTTTTTCAATGCTTCAAAATCTGATACATCATTTATTTCATATATAGAATAAGATGAATTAAGAATATTCTCCTTACGAAACTTATCTTGAAAATAGGTAGGTGAAAAACTATGATTGAGTTTCTTTCCTATAAGTCCATAATTTCTAATTGACATTATTTTCCTTTTCCTTGAATTAGAATTAACACAGTATAAAATAATATTTTAAAATCTAAGCCCAGAGACATATTTTCAATATATATGAGATCATATTTCATACGCTGTAACATTTGCTTCACATTAGAAGCATAGCCAAATTTAACTTGCCCTAATGATGTAATACCTGGCCTTACTTTAAGCAGGTGCTTGTATAATGGCTCTTCCTTTACTATTTGATCTATAAAATACTGCCTTTCTGGCCTAGGACCTACCAGAGACATATCCCCTCTTATAACATTATAAAACTGCGGCAATTCATCAAGTCTGAATTTCCTCATGATTCTTCCCCATTTTGTAATTCTTGGATCAGTATCGTGTGACAATTGTGGTCCATCCTTTTCAGCATTTAAATACATTGACCTGAATTTATAAATATCAAACGCCACATTATTTTTCCCTACCCTCTCTTGTTTAAAAAATAAAGGGCCATCAGATGATCTCCATACTCTAAATGCAATAAAAATATACAGTGGCAAAAGTAAAATCAGCAACAGAATTGATACCGACATATCTATAGCCCTTTTGAATATACGCTCATGCCTTGGCATTAACTCTTGGTCAACATCAATTAAAACTGCACCATAAACATGGTTCATCTTTACTATTCCAATCATAATATCATACATATCTGGAATAATCCTGACAGAAATGCTGTCTTTAAACGTATAAAGTACATTGAGTAAATAGTTGATCTTTTTATGATCCGAACTTTCAATAGCAATAATGACTTCTTCTATTTGATGGTTTTCAATAAGCTCCTCTAGAATATTTAGCTGTCCCAAATTAATTAAGTGCCGAGATAACATATTCGTACTATTCCCATTTGAGTCTAGAAATCCAACGAAATGATGCCCTAATTGAGAAGGCTCCTTTTGAATATCTTCATATAAATTAACCGCATTTTCGTCTCCACCGATTATTAGTGTGTTATACTTTATAATACCTTTTTTAACACGTGATTTCGCAAGTGTAAGGAATATCATCCGTGAAGAAACCGTCAATAGAAAGTGTAATAAGAAAAGTCTAACAAAAGGTTGCAAATATGATTGATACATCCATGATGTATCATCAAGCATTACTGTGAAAAAGATTACCAAACAACCTGCTAAAGAAAGAAGGAAGGTCCTTTTGAATACAGCTAGTCTTGAAAATCTGTATATATCTCCTTTGTTTTCAAATAAAAAATACAGCAATAGCCAAGCGAGGGGAATCAAAAATAATCCAAATAGCAATTTATCATCTCTTACAATATCCTCGAGGCGGATTGTTGGTTCCTCCATTTTTTTGCGAAAAGCAAAAAACAGAAACCAAGCGACAGCAGCCATTAGCCAATCCAGCGACCTATATATAAACCATTCTGATTTTCTTTTTTTCCGCATTTAATGCTAAATCAGTATATTCTTAAAAATGTAGAACTCTCAAATTATCAATCCAGATAGAACCAGTACTTGTATTAGAATTCAAAGACTTTAGAATAATCGTAAATTCTTCATTCAGATTATCGGTTAATAATTGCGTAAGCTCGATGTAAATCTTATTCCATTCTTCTTGAACAGCAAGCTGAACCTTATAATTTGGCACCAATAATCCACTTGACTGTATTCCAAGGATTCCTACAGAAAAAGGAATTTCGTTTTTATAATCCATTTCAAGAAAAATAGATCCTGCAACTACATCCTGTCTTTCTATTTTTGAAAAAGTTGTTTTCTCAAAAAAAAGTTGATCCTGAGATAAACTTATCTTACCACAAAAGTTGCCATAAGGTGTTTCCGCTGATCTTACAAAACTAATATCTGAATTTTGATCAAAATGAATAGAGAATTCGTTTGATGATTCAAAATTGGCCACTTGAATGACTTTAGTTTGATTGCTATAATTGAACACAGGGTTCAATGTCTTAACTTCTCCACCCATAAAAGGAAATTCATACCGGATTGCGTCATAGAAAGGATATTCTACAGGATTACTTGCTACACCATTGTTTCTCACCACACCAAATAATACAACATCTATATCTTCCTTGGTTTGAATTACAGGAATATCAGTTGGTAATGGATACACGCCAATTGAAAAACCATCAGCATAGACAGAAAGATCATTTATCTTGTGAGTATTCAAGCCTTGTCCAAGTGAAGTTTCTAAGGCCACCTCATCTACCTTAAAGTACATCGGGACATTATCTGTTGAATCAAATAAGGTACAAGAACCAATTCCAAACAAAAGCCCAATAATCATCAATACTCTCATATTCCTTTACTTATAGATATTTTAACAATAAAAATATAATTACAATTAGCATAAATCCTCCGATTGTAAAAAAAATCATCTTATTAAGGAGAGTCTTATACTGCATTATTTCCACTTTATGCTTCGGATAATGCTTACTCACATAAGATTCTAATTCCTGATTATTTATGAACATTTTAGGATCTATAAATATATTCTTGTTCTTTAATGCATTATACTTTTTGATGATCTTAACTCTAAAGATTACATTGATTACCAATAAGAAGAGAACAATAAATATGATTAAGTAATTGTACATAATAATTTTTCCAGGCCATAACTAAAATGATTGCGAATGTAGTCACATTTCTACCAAGCTAAATACTTTTCCCAAGCTATAATTCGCTGAATCTCATCCTTTAAGACTAAGTAAAGCTCAATATTATTCTATTATATTTTTAAATTTTGCAAATGATATCAATATTTTCACCAAGTTGTCTTAATAAATGCTTTAAGGATTATTGGTAATACAAATAACAATCTCTATCAATTTATCCATAAGTTTATCTAAATAAAAAATAGGAATAAACTAAAAGGAATCCACTACAACTGTTTAATTATGATTAATTTTTCTAGGGTTAAGACAATTGCACTATTGGCTATCGTTTTAATATCAAACCTTCTCTTTATTGAGCTTCAAGCTCAAAAGGCCTTAGAGTATTACCTGCCCGATATAACCTATTCCTCAGACATTTCAACACCTAAAGAGATATTAAACTATGAGATTGGTGAATGGCATATCTCTCATGATCAACTGGTTGATTACCTAGAACATATTTGTAGTGAAAGTGCAAAATGTACTATTACTGAATATGCTAGAAGTCACGAAAACAGACCTCTTGTCTATTTGACAATAAGCAGTAAGGACAATTTGAGGAATATAGATTCATTGAGGCTAGAACATAATAAACTAAGTGATCCAACCAATAAGGAAGATATTAATATAGCAAAACTTCCATTGGTATTGTATCAAGGCTATAGTATTCATGGCAATGAAAGCAGTGGAGGAAATGCTTCCGCACTTTTATGCTATTATCTACTGGCTGGAAAATCAGCAAAGATTGATTCATTATTAAACAACACAATAATACTATTGGACCCATGTTATAATCCAGATGGTTTTAACAGATTCAGCAGCTGGGTAAATAGTCATAAAGCCTTTACCGCTAATCCGGACCCATCTAGTATTGAGTTAAATGAAGTCTGGCCGGGTGGTAGAACCAACCACTATTGGTTTGACTTAAACAGAGATTGGTTATTTACAATCCATCCTTCAAGCAAGGGAAGAATACAAATTTTTCACGAGTGGAAACCTGATATCCTAACGGATCACCATGAAATGGGATCTCATTCTACATTTTTTTTTCAACCAGGAGTACCAAGTCGAACCAACCCCAATACACCACAGCTCAATCAAGATCTAACAGAAGAAATAGGGAATTACCATGCCTCTTTTCTAGATTCTATAGGATCGCAATATTTCACAAAAGAACGCTATGATGATTATTATTATGGTAAAGGATCTACTTATCCAGATATTAATGGTTGTATCGGAATTTTATTTGAACAAGCCAGCAGCCGAGGTCATATCAGAGAAACAAAAAATGGACTCTTAGATTTCCCATTTACGATCAGAAATCAATTGGTTACTTCCTTATCTACACAAGAAGCTGCATTGGAATTACGTACTAAAATCTTGAAATACAAAAGAGAATTTTATAAAAACAGATATGATAAACAATCCGATAATGCATTTTATATATTTAAATCTCAGGACAATTACATTTCTAATTTTTTTATTGAATTATTAAACAGGCATGATATAGATGTTTATTCTATTAAAAAGAGCATGCATCTTGATGAGATAGAATATCCTGATGATATCTCCTTTGTTGTTCCAAAAAAACAAAAACAAAGCTCTTTGATCAAAACTATTTTTGAAAAAGTCAACGAATTTCCGGATAGCATTTTTTACGATGTATCAGCATGGACTCTTCCTTTGGCTCTAAACCTAGACTACACAGAGGGAGAAGTAATACTTTCGAATTTACTTAATAAAAAAATCAAAAACATAACCAACCATAAGCTTAACGTTAAATCAGATTTTTCTCAATGCCTCGCTGTTGCCATTGACTGGGGTGCATATAATTCACCTGCCCTCGTAAACAAACTATTAGAACAAGGTCTAAAATTAAAAGCTCTCTCAAGACCATCAGAATATGTAATCAATGGTGAAACTAAAGTGCTAAGCACAGGAACAGTTATAATGACAACGATTGCTAGTGATCCAGAAAGGAATAATAATATAGAAAGCCTATTCAAACTAGCCGAGTTATATAATATAGAGCTATTTCCTATAGATAGTGGATATTCCAAGGAAGGCGCATCATTGGGTAGTAATAATTGGATAAGTATAAAAGCTGTAAACGCTGCTATGATTATTGGCGATGGTATAAATGCATACGATTCTGGATACACTTGGTATCAAATGGACCAGAGATTGGAAATACCTTTGAGTTTGATCGATCAAAAGAACTTACGTTCATCATCATTAAAAAAATATAATGTACTGATTCTACCAGATGGGTCCTATACCCTGAATAGCCAGAAATCAAGTATAATAAAAGACTGGGTAAAAAGCGGTGGTACATTAATAGCCATGAGAAGATCTATAGAATATGCTCGTCGTCAGGGTTGGTTAGAAGGTATTGAAGAAGTAAACGTCGAAAACACTGATGAGCTTAAAAAGATCAGTTATTCAAATTACAAATCCTCGTCAGGGTCAAATGCTATGGGAGGTACTATAATAAATACAACTATAGACATCCATCACCCATTATTCTATGGCTATCTGAAACAGGAACTACCTATGATGAAACAAGGAACACAGTTTTATGTAGTACCCAAGGAGAGTTCAACGCCCATGGTGTATTCTGAAAATGCTGTTTTAAGTGGCTATGCCTCGGAAATAAATAGAGTTAAAACGGCTGGGGCTGCTGGAGTCATCTGTTCTGCCTATGGAAATGGGACAATCATAGCTTGCGTCGACAATCCTAATTTTAGAGGGATTTGGCTTGGAGGAAGTAAATTATTTGCTAATATGTTATTTATGTCTGATTTAATTGAAAGATCAACTTTGTTGAGATAAGAATTCATTGATTGAATTAAACATATTTCTTTCTTTTTAGCCTGTAAACACACGAATTTTTATAGTTTTGCCGTCCTTATAAACACATTACTATTATGAGTGGAACAAAAATAACACTATCCAAAAGAGGACGATTAGTTGTCCCAAAAGATCCAATCATCCCATTTATTGAAGGAGATGGTATAGGACCTGATATCTGGGCTGCTGCAGTCAAAGTATTTGATGCGGCGGTTGAAAAAGCTTATGATTCTGAAAGAAAAGTCCATTGGAAAGAAATATATGCAGGCGAAAAAGCCAATTCACGAACTCCAGGAGACTGGTTGCCAGAGGCATCGTCGGATTCGATCAAGGAACATTTAGTAGCCATTAAAGGACCTTTGACAACACCAGTAGGTGGTGGGATAAGATCTTTGAATGTTGCTATTAGACAACGCTTAGATTTATATGCATGCGTAAGACCAGTTAAATGGTACAGAGGGGTTCCTTCTCCTGTAAAAAAGCCAGGTTTGGTTGACATGGTCATCTTCAGAGAAAACACAGAAGACATCTATGCTGGAATTGAATATTTGCACGGAACTGAAGAAAATGAAAGAGTAAAGTCTTTTCTTATCAATGAGATGGGAGCGACTCAAATTCGTTTTCCAGAAACATCTTCAATAGGTATAAAACCTGTTTCATTGGAAGGAACCGAAAGAATTGTCAGAGCTGCTATCAATCATGCCCTTCAAAATAAAAAATGTACTTCTGTTAGCCTAGTTCACAAAGGCAATATCATGAAGTATACTGAAGGAAAGTTTAAAGAATGGGGCTATGCACTTGCGAAAAGAGAATTTGGAGCAAAGGATCTCGATGGAGGACCTTGGCAAGTCATTGAACACAAGGGAAGACAAATCATCATTAAAGATGTTATAGCTGATGCTTTCTTACAGCAAATCCTACTTAGACCAGCAGAATATGATGTCATTGCAACACTAAATCTAAATGGTGACTATATTTCAGATGCTTTAGCAGCTATTGTTGGTGGAATAGGAATTGCGCCTGGTGCTAATATTAATTACGATACAGGAGTTGCTGTTTTTGAAGCAACACATGGTACTGCTCCAAAATATGCAGGACTAGATAAAGTAAATCCAAGCTCTTTAATCCTGTCTGGTGTGATGATGTTTGAATATATGGGCTGGAAAAAAGTATCACAGATTATAGAAAGAGGATTGAAGGGTGCAATTAAAGCTAAGCGTGTAACCTACGATTTTGAAAGATTGATGAAAGGGGCAACTCTATTAAAATGCTCTGAATTTGGAGATGAAATTATCAGAAATATGTAATTCATCTTATTGAATAAACAAAAAAGCCGGTGTTTTTTAGCACTGGCTTTTTTTATATGATTATTTGTTGTTATCAAGCTGAAAAACTGGTTCCGCACCCACATGTATCTTTAGCATTAGGATTATTGAAAACAAATCCTCTATTGTTTAGTCCGTCTAACCAATCTACTTCCATCCCTAAAAGATATAGCCCATGAGACTTTTCCATATACACTTTTATCCCTTTGATTTCATACTCAACATCTTTCTCAGATTTTTCATCAAAACCTAAAACGTATGAAAATCCTGAACATCCGCCACCCTTAACCCCGATCCGCAGTCCATATCCTTCAGGAACTTCCTTTTCAGAATACAATCTTTTCAGTTGTTTTACCGCACCATCGGTGAGTTGTATTGGTGATTCAGTTGTTATAGTTTCTTGCATGCCTTAACTAAATTTTTACAAAAATAGAAATACTTAAATATTTCTCTGAATGTTTAGCTTAACGATATTAGAGTCAATAAAGTTTTTTAAATCTGACAAAAATATCCTTGTGATAACTAGACAAATCACAGAAAGATTAAATTTGAGCTGAATAAATCTAAACATGGAAGCACTATTGGAAATTCTTAAGTATATCCTTCCGGCACTAATCGTTTTTGCCACCAGTTATTACATTTTAAAGAAATTAGTAGATAATCAATATCATCTACAAGTTCTTGAATTTAAAAATAAATATTCAAAAGAAGCCATACCGCTCAAACTCCAGTCTTATGAAAGATTGATTCTCTTTTGTGATCGTATTTCAATTCCTAACTTAATTATGAGGCTTAAGACCAAGGAGATGAAAAACATTGAGCTAAAAAATGTAATGATGATTTCTGTGCAAAAGGAATTTGAACACAATATCGCCCAACAACTCTATACAAGTACCAAATTATGGGAAATCATCAGTTTGGCAAAAACAGATGTTATGAGTTTTATCGAACTACATTCTAACAATATCGATCCAGATGCATTATCCATTGATCTGGCGAACAAATTATTAACTGAGCATCACAAATTAAAAAAGGATCCGATTGATCTTGCCATCCTAGCTATTCGTGAAGAAGCCAAAATCATCTTAAATGCTTAAATCTATAATTCTTTGTACTTTTTTATTATTTACCATAGCCTGTAGCAGTTCAAAACAACATATATCCGATGTTAATGTAGAATATGTTCGTGCTTCTGAAATATATGATCATGAAGGTCCATCCAAAATTCAAGAAATGATCATTCCATACAAAACAGAGATGGAAAGTGAAATGGGTCTTATTTTGGGTTATCTGCCTGAAGATTTAATAAAAGACAGACCTAATTCCAACATGGGCAATTGGTTCGCTGATGCATTGCTAGAGATGTCTAATAAATACGATAATCAAAATGTAGATATCGCCATTCAAAACTATGGAGGACTTAGAATTCCTTTTTTAGCAAAAGGAGAGATAACAAAAGGTAATATCTACGAATTAATGCCATTTGATAATAAATTGATCGTTCTTGATCTTAATGCGACTCTACTTCAACGCCTTTTAGATGAAATTGCCAACAGCGGAGGATGGCCCATCAGTCAGGGATTAAATTTCAAAATTGATAATGGTAAAGCTGTTGCTATTAAATTCAATGAAATGGATCTAGATATCAACAAAACCTATAGAGTAGCTATGCCTGATTATATTGCAAATGGTGGAGGGGATTGTGATTTCCTTATTGAAATAGAACAAAAGCATTCTGGTACCTATATTAGAGATGTTATCATTGAATATCTTTCTGATTTAAAAAACCAAAACAGAGAAATAACTATTGATAAATCAAAACGAATCTTTTAACATGGAAAGAAGAAGATTTCTCAACCAAAGTATCAAAGGATCATTGCTTTTGGCAAGTGCCAAGTTTCCATTTAAGGCATTTACTGATGACCCAAATATTTCGAAACTAACCATCCTTCACACCAATGATGTTCATAGTCGTATCGAACCATTTCCAATGGATGGTGGGAGAAATCAAGGACTAGGCGGAGCGGTCAGAAGGGCTCAAATGATTCAAGATATTCGTACTGAAGAAGAAAACGTGTTGCTTTTTGATAGTGGAGATATCTTTCAGGGTACTCCCTATTTCAATATGTTTGGTGGCGAATTAGAAATCAAACTAATGTCAAAGATGAAGTATGACGCATCGACAATGGGTAATCATGATTTTGATGCAGGAGTAGACGGATTTGACAAGCAGTTGGTTCATGCCAATTTCCCTTTCTTGGTAAGCAACTATGATTTTAGCGATACAATACTTGATTCAAAAATCAAAAAACATCAAATATTTCAACTCGATGATCTTAAGATCGGTGTTACTGGTGTTGGTATTGAATTGCATAGTTTGGTGCCTGATAGTCTAACAAAAGGAACAAGGTATCTTAACCCTATTGTTCACGCTGAAAGACAAGCAAAATATTTAAAAGATGATGAAGGATGTGATTATGTCATCTGTCTTTCTCACTTGGGTTACGAATATCGCAATGACAAAGTTTCTGATATTCACCTTGCTCAAAATACAGAAAACATCGATTTAATACTTGGGGGTCACACACATACATTTATGTCTAAGCCAGATATACGAAGAAATAAAAAAGGAAATGAGCTTATAATTAGTCAAGCAGGTTGGGCTGGAATTCTCCTTGGACGTGTTGATATCCTTTTTGAGAAAAATAAAAAGAACCGTTGCATAAGTTGTAAAAATGCCTTTATCAAGTAGGTTTTATTGTGTATTAGCTCTTTACAGATTACAGAATAAATTATCTATAATTAATTGAATATCAAAGTTATATACATTAATATTTATCATAATGTATATAATTGCAGTGATTTATCGGCAGAAGTGATTTTTTTTTGAAAAAACCTAATTACTTCCTTTGTGCACACGAGTTTTTTTCCAATATTTGTTCACTCCTAAATCGATACATCCAGGAAATCGTTTTAATTAATAATTAAAGCTATTCCAAAAACTGGAGACTTAATCGTAGATCATTTTTTGTAATTGTAATGTTTTAAAACAGTAGCTTGATGAATCAAACGCATGCATCAATTTGGGAAAGTTGTCTCTCAATCATAAAATCAAATTTAACAGATAAGAGTTTCAACACCTGGTTTAATCCTATCAAGTCTATTAAGTTCGAAAACAACATTTTAACCATACAAGTACCAAATAGATTTTTCTATGACTATATCGAGGAACACTATTTAGGTACTTTGAAAAAAACAATTTACCAGGTACTTGGGCCAAAAGGTCAACTTGAATATAAAATTTTAGTTGACTCTCCTACTCATTCACATTCCAACGATAATGGTTTTAGCTCAAAGGACATTAAAAATCCCTTCGTAATACCAGGATTGAAGAAAACAAAAATTGAAAGCTACCTTATCCCAAAATATACTTTTGAAAATTATATTGAAGGAGATTGTAACAGACTGGGAAGATCTGCAGGTCTATCCATCAGTAAAAAGCCAGGAGGAACAGCTTTTAACCCTTTGCTAATATACGGAGATGTTGGTCTAGGCAAAACACATCTTGCCCATTCTATTGGAAATGAGATCCTTAAATCCTTTCCTAATCAAAATGTCCTGTATATAACTACTGAAGCATTTACCAACCAAATTGTTGCCGCTATTAAAAACGGTACAATGGATGACTTGATTCATTATTATCAATTGATTGATACCCTTATCGTTGATGATATTCAATTTCTTTCAGGTAGAGACAAAACACAAGATATTTTCTTTAACATTTTCAACCAGTTACAACAAACCGGTAAACAAATAATTTTAACTTCAGACAGGCCTCCCAAAGACCTTGAGGGAATTAAGGAACGCTTGATCAATCGCTTTAAGTGGGGATTGACAGCCGACCTTAAATCCCCTGATTTTGAAACAAGATTGGCTATTTTAGAACATAAAATGGGTGATGACGTATCTGAAGTTCCTCATAATGTAATGGAATACATCTGTTTCAACATCAAAAACAATATAAGAGAACTGGAAGGTGTCATGATCTCTCTTTTGGCTCAAGCTAATCTTAATAATAGAAAAGTGGATGTTGAATTAGCCAAAGAAATTATACAAAAATTTGTCACTCAACTCAATAAAAGCATCACAGTTGAAAATATTGCTTCACTGGTAGCAGAACATTTTGACGTTCCTATTGAAACATTAAGCAGCAAGACAAGAAAGCGCCAAGTTGTCATAGCAAGACAGCTGTCAATGTATCTTGCAAAGAATTATACTAAAAGTTCACTTAAGACAATTGGCGACAATTTTGGCGGAAAGGACCACAGCACGGTGATATACTCGATCAATACTGTTCGTGACCTAATAGACACAGATTCACTTTTTAAAGATACAGTTGCTGAATTAGAAAAAAAAGTAGAACTTAGTTTTATGACCTAATGAAAAGATCGTGCTATGAAACATCTGATTAATTTAGGTGTTACAGTCGTCCTTTTACATTTGTTTATTCCCCTTCACAGCCAAACCGGTTTAAGCAAAGCCGACTATACGGTAAGACCTCTTTTTGAACTGGATCAACTAAGCACAGGAGAAGCTTACCCCTGGATTAGCGATGATGGCTTAAGGCTCTATTATACAGCCCACAATAAACAATTCAAAGTTTCTTCCATTTGGTTTTCACAAAGAGATAACATCAATGCCACTTTTGATGAACATCAGCTGATTCCTTGCAATTCAAAAAGCAATGACAACCTATCTCCCTGGTTGAGTGAGGATGAAAAAACCATTGCCTTTGTCCAAAGAACTCCAACAGGGGAAAGGATGACAGAAATTTTTATCAGTAAAAGAAATTCAACCAATCAAAATTTTAACAAGACACAGAAAATTGAATTAAAAGGTGGTATCAAGGGTACAGTTATTTCTCCCAGCTTTACGCAAAATATGGAACAACTCTACTTTTTCAATGAATATAAGGCGCATGCATATATCTTAATCTTTAAAAGAGAATCTGAATATGTTTACAGCTTTAGATCTGAAATGGCATTCCCTAAGAAATATATAGTCAAGTCAGGTAAATTAAGCAACGATGGATTAGAATACTTTATCTCCTTAGACGAAAGAAGAAAAAAGCCTTGTTTATATACACTCGAGCGCAAAAACCTTGATGAAAACTTTGCACTAATTAAAAAATTTAATTCCGATCTTATCAATCATCCTGAGCACCGAAACCACCAGGTCTTCTTTAGCCATTCGAAAGATTTTATAGTTTTCACACGATCCCTAAAAAACGAATGGGATAGTAATGGAATATTTATAGCTCAAAATAAAGAATACATTATTCCAAAGCCTGCGATCGCAACAAACACTCTTCACAATTATATTCTAGAAAATATTGTTGTATTCCCGAACCCTTCAATTGATCAAATCTATTTTAAAAATACCTCAAACAAAAATCTGGAAGTTCTAATTTATGATTCCTCAGGAAGAATCGTAAGGAAGATATCCCAACTTGTAGATCATAAAGCAATAAATATTTCAGATCTAAATTCAGGAAGCTATTACCTTCGATTAGTAGATATGGATACTGGAAATTATAGAATAATAAAACACATCAAACTGTAGAAATTATTCGATAGAATTTTCTTGGATTTTATTCCAGATCAAATCCTTCAATTCAGGAATTCCCTTTTGTGAAACTGAGGAAATAAATATACTTGGAATATCGACTTCAATCTCTTTTTTTATAAGCTTGATCAATTCTGCATCCAGTAAATCTGATTTGGTTATGGCAAGTAACCTTGGCTTATCCATTAATTCAGGGTTATATTTTTCAAGCTCTTTTAACAATATCCTATATTGCTCATTAATATTAGCGGCCTCAGCAGATACCATAAAAAGAAGTAAAGAATTTCTTTCGATATGCCTTAAAAATCTAATACCCAAGCCTTTCCCTTCGGCTGCACCCTCAATTATTCCAGGTATATCCGCCATAATAAAAGATCGTGTATCACGATATTTAACAATACCAAGGTTAGGTACCAAAGTGGTAAATGCATAGTTGGCAATCTTTGGCTTAGCTGCGGATACCACAGACAGTAAAGTAGATTTTCCTGCATTGGGAAATCCTACCAAACCAACATCTGCCAATATTTTAAGCTCAAGGATTTTAGCACTCTCTTGACCAGATTCGCCCGGTTGGGCATATCTAGGTGTCTGTCTTGTACTTGATTTAAAATGTGTGTTGCCTAGACCACCACGCCCTCCTTGAAGAAGTACCTTTGTTTCTCCATGCTCAGTAATCTCAAAATGAACCTCACCAGTTTCTGCATCTTTTGCTACTGTACCTAAAGGGACCTCCAAAATGATATCCTCTCCTTGAGATCCTGACTTATTAGTACCTGATCCATTCACACCTCTTTCAGCTATTACATGTTTACGGTATTTCAATGGCAATAAGGTCCACATCTGCTTATTCCCTTTGATGATAATATGTCCTCCACGACCACCATCTCCACCATCCGGACCTCCTTTTGCCGTCAGTTTATCTCTGTAAAAATGCACAGCACCAGCTCCTCCCGCTCCTGATCTGAAATAAATTTTTACATAATCAACAAAATTCTGCTCTGCCATTTGCATTAATTCTTAAACTAAATAAGACCTTTACGACCTCAATTAAAGATCAAAAATAAACAAAGCTATACTGTCATGGATAAAACAAAAGAAGGATACGTAAAAACAGAACATAAGAACGGGCTTGCCGTAATAGAATTTTATCACCCATCACATAATTCCCTTCCATCCAATTTGCTGAAAAGCTTGGCTTCAACCATCTTGGATTGTGGAGCAGATAAAAAGATTAATTTGATTCTACTTAAAAGTTCGGGTGATAGAACATTTTGCGCTGGTGCAAGTTTTGATGAATTGGTATCTATTCAAGATGAAACTGCTGGCAAAACTTTCTTTATGGGATTTGCCAATGTCATCAATGCGATTAGAAATTGTGGTAAAATCGTTATTGGCCGAGTTCAAGGGAAAGCCGTTGGAGGTGGAGTAGGTTTGGCTTCCGCCGTTGATTATTGTTTTGCTACCAAATATGCTTCCATTAAACTTAGTGAATTGGCTGTGGGTATTGGTCCCTTTGTAATTGGACCTTCAGTAGTGAGAAAAATGTCCTCATCTGCATTCAGCCAATTGGCACTTGATGCAACAAATTGGCAGACAGCTCAATGGGCAAAGAGCTACGGCTTATATCATGAAGTATTTGATTCAATCGAATTACTGGATCATAAACTACAAGAGTTTATTGAAACACTACTCACAATGAATCCTGAAGCATTAGGTCTTCTTAAAAAAGTATTTTGGGAAGACACAGAAAATTGGGATACCCTTTTAGAAAAAAGAGCAGAAATAAGCGGCAAATTGGTTTTATCAAAATTTTCTAAAGAAACCATTGCAGGGTTCCTAAACAATTAAGCCAAGTCAATGAACCAATTACCTGCTGATATGTAATTAGTCTAATGTTAAAAATTGCATTCTCAGAAATATATAAATATCAATTGCTGGATGGTCATCGTTTCTCGATGAAAAAGTATGAATTGCTGCCAGAGCAATTGTCATATGAAGGCACAATAAACAAGGATAATTTTTTTCATCCCATTCCATTATCAGAAAAGAAATCCTTTTAACTCATACAAAGGATTATCTAGACAAATTAAATCATTTGACATTAAACAGAAAAAAAGAAAGAAATATTGGATTCCCCGTCCCCAAAGGACCCATAGAAAGAGCTAAAGTAATCTCTGGTGGCACTTACCAATGCGCTATTTATGCACTCCAAAACGACATATCAATGAATATTGCCGGTGGTACGCATCATGCATTTAAAGATAAAGTAGAGAGCTTTTGTGTTTTTAATGATATGGCAATTGCTTCCATGCTTCTCCTTCATCATAAACTAGCTAATAAAATCCTATTTGTAGATTTAGATGTTCATCAAGGCAATGGAAATGCTAATATTTTCAAAAATGATCCAAGAGTCTTTACTTTTAGTCTTCATGCTGAGAACAACTATCAACAAAGAAAAGAAAAATCTGATCTTGATATTGGAGTTGCTGACAAAATAGAAGACGAGGTCTATCTGAAAATTTTATATAACACACTACCAGTACATATAGAAAGTGAAAAACCTGATTTGATTTTCTGTCAATCAGGTGTAGATATCCTTGAAACAGGTAAATTGGGTAGGTTATCTGTAAGCATTAAAGCTTGTAAAAAAAGTGATCACTTCCTCCTTGAACAATGTTTCAAAAACAATATCCCAATAGTCGTCACAATGGAAGGTGGATATTCCGTAAAAATTTCTGACATTATAGAAGCACACGCCAATACTTACAGGGCGGTACAATATATTTTCTTTTAGTAATTTGCTATCCCTTGAGTGAAAAAAAATACATATCTGTAATTCTGCCCCTAGCTGTACCTAAAGTTTACAGCTATTCTGTGCCTGTAGAGTTATGGACTGACATACAGTTTGGAATCCGTGTTGAAGTTCCTCTTCGCAATAAATTATATTCAGCTATAGTTATCGCAGAAACTGAAAAGCCAGATACACTTCATAAGGTCCGTGATATCAGGAGCATTATTGACAAACTGCCGATCATCACGAAAGATCAATTTAAGTTCTGGACATGGATGTCAAAGTATTATCTCTCAACAATTGGAGAAGTAATGAATGTTGCTATGCCTGCTGGATTAAAATTAAATAGTGAAACCAAATTAATTGCAAGAGAAGGTGTTGATAGTTACAAACTTGAACTTGATGAAAAAGAATTCCTTTTGGCAGAAGCCATAAGCATCCAAAATGAACTCAGCATAGATCAGGTTCAAGAAATCCTGAATCAAAAAACCGTTTATCCAATTATAAAATCACTATTAGACAAAGAAATACTCTATATCAAAGAAGAGCTTAAATCTGGTTTTGCCGTAAAAAAAGAAGATTTTATATCCTTTACAGATCAGTTTACAGAAGATGAGCAATCCATGCATGGTGCTTTGGATCTTGTTAAAAGGTCAGAAAAGCAAACACGCGCATTATTGAGTTTTTTAAATCATGGAAGGGAATCAATATGGATTGCTAAATCCATCATTTGCAAAGAGGCAGATGTCGGTGGAGAGGTGATAAAAGCAATGGTTAAAAAGAACATTTTTAATATAGAAAAACAAGAAGTCAGCAGAATAGGAACTCAAGAACTAAATCATGAAGAAAGCTCTGAATTAAATCCTGATCAAGTTGAAGCCGTAAAACAAATCAATCAATTTTATAAAGAAAAAGATCATGTTCTTCTTTTTGGTGTGACCGGTAGCGGTAAAACAAGAGTATATATTGAGCTGATCAATAAATGTATCTCAGAAGGTAAACAAGTTTTATACTTGTTGCCTGAAATAGCCCTAACGACTCAAATTGTAGATAGACTTACCAAAGTATACAGCGGAGACATTGGCGTTTATCATAGCAAAATGACCAATAATAACAGGGTCGAATTATGGAATGCTTCTTTAAATGGTAAATCTCTTATTATGGGTGCCAGGTCAAGTTTGTTTCTTCCCTTTTCAAACCTTGGCCTTATTATAATTGATGAAGAACATGATAGCTCTTACAAACAAAGTGAGCCATCCCCTCGATATAATGCTAGAGATGCTGCCTTATATCTTTCGACGATTACTGGAGCAAAAGTTCTTATGGGAAGCGCTACTCCATCCCTGTCTACGTACCTCAACGCCATAAATAATAAATATGGTTTAGTTAAACTTTTAGAAAGACATGGTGATTCAGTTTTGCCTGAAATGAAGGTCGTAGACCTTAAGGAAAAATATAAAATGGGATTGATGTCATCTCTTTTTAGCAACGACCTTAAAGCTGCCATTCAAAAAGCATTAGATCAAAAAGAGCAAGTACTTCTATTTCAAAATAGACGAGGTTATTCTCCTACCATCAAATGTGTACAATGTGACTTTCATGCTGGATGCCCCAATTGCGATGTCAGTTTAACACTTCATCAATTGTACGAAGAATTAAGATGTCATTATTGTGGCTACAAACACCAATTGCCTAAGTCTTGTCCTCAATGCGGGCATAGAGAGCTAGACAAACTTGGTTTTGGAACTGAGAAGATTGAAATGGAAATTCAAAAGCAATTTCCAAATAGCGTTGTCAAACGAATGGATTATGATACTGCTAAAACCAAAGCAGCTTATGAAAAAATAATTACTGAATTTCAAAATGGCGAGATAGATATCCTTGTTGGTACACAAATGATCACCAAAGGCTTAGATTTTAATAACATAAGCGTTGTAGGAATATTAAATGCGGATAGACTATTGTTCTTTCCTGATTTCAATGCAAATGAAAGAGCCTTCCAACTCATAACCCAAGTAGCGGGTAGAGCAGGCAGAAGAGGTAAAAAAGGTCAGGTAATCATACAGACCTTTAGTCCAATGCATCCCGTAATAATGGAAACGCAAAAGTATAACTATAAACAGTACTACCACAGAGAACTATCCGAGAGAAAAAACTTTCTCTATCCTCCCTTTTACAGAATGATAAGGTTAACGATTAAGCACAAAAAATTCCCTGTAGCAGAAGAGGCCTCCAAAATTATGGCGAGTAAATTACAAAAGAAGCTCGGCAGCCGTGTCTTAGGACCAACCATTCCTGGCATATCAAGAATCAGAGGATTCTATCATATGCAGATTACAATCAAGATGGAAAAGAAAAGGACAGTAGTTGAGAAAATCAAAGAATTGATCCTTGAATATCGTGACGAAATCCTCAACATGCAAGGCAAAAAATCCTTACGCTTTGCCATTGACGTTGACCCTTAGCATATCATTCTCTATACCATTTACTCTTTTCTTCTATTGGCTTTTTTACAATTGGTGGTGGTAAATCCTTCTTTGGTATACCTAGATAAAAGATCCCCAGACAAATTTCATTAATCTCCATTTCCAAAAATGAATGTGCATTTTCAAGCAAATAAGATGGTGTACTCCAATAACCTCCTAAACCAGCAGCGACAACTGAAAGATATATGTTTTGAACCGCACATGAAACAGCAGCTATTTCCTCCCATTGAGGTATATTTATTTCTTTGTGACGCTGCATACCGATCACTATTATATGACTACTTTGGTTTATCTTCTTTGCTATTTTATCATACTTGATTTGCTTAAATGCACTTCCTAAGTTTTTTGACTTATATAAATCTTGCATAAAGTCTGAAAATCTGTCTTTGGCAAAATCACTTATCACATGAAACCGCCATGGCTCTGTATGTTTATGACTT
The DNA here is from genome assembly GCA_029262995.1 of Saprospiraceae bacterium. Classification (GTDB taxonomy): domain Bacteria; phylum Bacteroidota; class Bacteroidia; order Chitinophagales; family Saprospiraceae; genus RFSX01. Next base: position 28,984 of record JAJCYH010000017.1, read on the forward strand.
GGAGCATTATTTGCGTTAAGCAACAATTGCTCAATCATTCTATCTTCAATAAGCTCACCAGTAAATGAACCAGGATATATAGATTGCCGCTTTAAAATAATCAGACTTAATAATTTGAACTCTTCCATAACTTGAATTAATAACTCTAGAAACAAATATCGAAATTATTGACAATAGAAAATCTTGTAGCTAAATATAAACGAGTTGTGATTAATAAAAACTATCTTTTCAAAATTCTTCAATTCAACAATCGATGATTACAAAACTTCAGAATAATAACTTAGAAATATCTAATCAAATACATTCCGTTTTTCAATCATCCTACGCTGTTGAAGCCAAATTATTAAACGCAATTGATTTTCCACCGCTTAAAAGACCACTAGAGAGTTATCTAAATAGCGATAATGTGTTCTTCGGATATCATAAAAACAAAGAATTGGCAGGTGTTATTGAAATAGAGCATACTATTGATCGTACAGAAATAAATAGTTTGGTCGTAGATCCTAAATATTTTAGACGCGGCATCGCAAGAAAACTAATAGAATTTGTTTTCAATAATTTTGACTCACCACTTTTTTCTGTTGAAACAGGTGCTAATAATGAACCAGCTACAGATTTATACATCAAACTAGGATTCAAAGAAATTAAACAATGGGACACGGACTTTGGTATTAGAAAAATATTACTTGAAAGAAAAATACAGTAATTCTCAACACCTGATTACCTATTTATCCAATTAATTACACCATTTGCACAACCTAGAGAGACCAACTTAAGTTATTAAGGAAAGCATATGTTTAATGAAACTAATACTTCTACTTTCCTCCTGCATAATATTACTATCCTGTGAAAATGCAGTTTCTCAAAGGATCAATAAAAATGAAAATATTTCAATAGAAAAAAGCTATTGGTCGGATGGGCTTGCTGAAGTAAGCAGGTATGATTTAACACAACAAAGGTATGGAGAATCCAGAGAGGGCAATTTGATTCAAGTCTTCGTAGCTGAGGATTTTTTGCTTGATAAGCAAGTTAAAAATGAATCTTATGAAAGCAAGCATTCAACAAGAGTTCTAAAAAGAATTGAAACTCGTGATTTCAACACAGGAATCTACAGTTATCATATGTTTGATTCCTCTTTCACGCCCTTTGATGTGAACAAATATCCCAAAACGATTAAAGTTTCTTCTTCTTCGCAAGAGTGGTGTGGAACAACATATTCTCAATTGAATCTTGAAGGAAAAAATTATAACTATACTCTTCATTCGTATTTTGAAAAAGAAGCCGATATTTTAACTAAGATAAATTCGGTAGTCCCTGAAGAAGAATTGTTTACAAAAATACGCCTATCACCAGAGCTTCTGCCAATTGGAAAATTTGACATAATCATTTCGCAGATCGTCAGTAGATTTCTTCACTTGCCAGCCAAATCTTATAAGGCTAACGGTAAATTAATAGATTATAAAGGAACAGAATTCAGTGGTGACAATCTAAAGTCTTATGAGTTCACCATACCTGAACTTGAGAGGACAGTGAGAATTATATTTGATGCTGTAGCTCCTTATATTATCAGAGGCTGGACAGATTCTTACCCTAGCTATTTTGATCCTGAGGTTAGAACTACAAAAGCTGTTTTAACGCATCAGATAAAAGAAGCTTACTGGTCATTGAATTCAAATAAAAATAGTGGCAAAAGGCAAAGTTTGGGTCTTGATTGAAATGATTTAAGGTTTAACCGCAATTACTTCAATCATCGATGGACAGAAAATACAAGCACTGGTATGATATTCAAGCTCTTCAAAATCTTCCAGTGCTGATTTGACTTCTTCTTTTGTCATATAGCCATATTCAACTAATTTAGGCATATAAATATTCAAAAAAGTCTTTGGCCAAGCCCAGTTGAGATCATCTGGAAAAGCCATCTTAACCAATGGTCTTGTGCTGATGACTTCTAAGCCATTTTCATAAAATATCTGACTTACTTGACGACCAACATCAATATCGCCTTCTTGATCTTTAAAACTTTTTAAGATACTATCAATTCCATGCTTCAGCGCTGGCATAAAAGGTTCCGTTTGAAATGTAGACCAATCAAAATATTCTTGAGTAACAAAAACACCACCCCTTCTTAAAGCTTCCGCAGATTTTTGAATGACCTCTTCAGGGTTAGATACCCATGCTAATGCCCATCTGGAATAAACACCATCAAGTGACGATGGTTCTAAAATTAGCGAATCAAAATCAGAACAAACTGCCTTGATAGACAATTGATGAAACTCATTCAATTTGTTCAAATAATCAATATAAGCTTGTGATTTATCGACTGCAATCACAGAACCTTCCTCTCCAACCATAAAAGCAAGCTCCACAGTGCAAAATCCTGGACCAGAACCTAAATCCAAAATATTTTGCCCAGGTCCAAATTCTGCTTTCCGCCATGCTTCTCTAGCTTCAGAGGACCAAACCTGATGTTGATATCCTAGTCGGTGCAGCTCTTTTAATTCCGTACCTAGAATATATTCATTATTCTCTTTCATACTACAAAATTAAAAAGTTAGATCCTTTTCAATCATCATATCACCTTCTCTTAAAATAGTAATTTTAATGGTCTGACCTGGGTTAAAGGCTCCTAACGCTTTCATATAACTCATCATATCTACAATTTCCAATTCTCCCATTTTCACAACTATATCTCCTTTTTGCAAACCTGCATTGGAAGCAGGTCTCTCTTCTCTGACACCATCAATACGCATTCCTCTGCCATCGAATAGATAATCTGGTATTACGCCTAATGTAACTTTGAAATCTGGAACTTCAGCTTGCTCATCTACCGTCTTTGTGAATTTTATTTTCCCTTTATCATCAGCTACATCCACGAAAGACTGCAAATACAATAATAAATCCATCATTCCCTGGAAATTGACTTTTTCATAATCGTCACTAGGACGATGATAGTCTTCATGTTGGCCAGTAAAAAACATCAAAACAGGAATATCTTCCAAATAGAATGATGTATGATCGGAGGGACCAACTCCAGATTCAGATTTTGCCATCCTAAATTCAGATTTTACCTTAGAAAATATTTTCTCCCAAACAGGACTTGTACCCGTTCCATAAACTGCAATTTGTTTATCTGAATTCAATCGTCCTACCATATCAAGATTAATCATGAAGTTGATGTCATCAACGCCTATTGGACTGTTATCAACAAAGAAATTGGAACCCCAAAGTCCTTTTTCTTCACCAGAAAATGCAAGGAACAAAAAATTGTTATCCATTTCTCTTTTCGAAAAATATTCTGCCAGTGCCAGCATTGTAGCAACGCCAGATGCATTGTCATCAGCACCATTATGAATCGCAGGATCTCCTATGTGTAGTGATCCTTCCCCTCCATAACCTAAATGATCATAATGTGCTCCAATAATAATCGTATGTTCAGAACCGTTATCTTTAAATCCACCAACATTTCTACCTATAATCACTGGGTCATCTGGATTAGCTTCCGTAGCATGAGGATTACTCCTTATAGTCTTTTGAAAATATTGAAAATAGGCATCATCAAAAATGCCTTCTAGGCCTAAATCTTTAAACCTTTGAGATATGAATTCCGAAGCTTTCCGTTCACCTTCAGTCCCAGTTTCTCTTCCTTCTAATTCATCAGAGGCTAAAAACCTAACATCGGATTGCATGTTTGATAAATAGTTCTTTTGATCTACTGCATTCTGACTGGACTTACATGAAACAAGTAATGTAATTACAATAAAGAATGATATTTTTGTGATCTTTAAAAAACGCATAATCTTATAGTTTATATTATGAAACAAATATCAACCATTATAGCCTTATTGGCTTTCTCAATGATTCTTGCTTGCAAATCTGATAAAAAAGATGGTATTAACCCACATTCTCAAGCAGAAATAACAGAATCTTCATTTGATACAATAAGTTTGCTTTATCCACAAGAAAAGCACTTGTCCAATGTTAAACAATTGACTTTCGGTGGTGATAACGCAGAAGCTTACTGGAGTTTTGATGACAGTTTGCTCGTCTTTCAGGCTTCAAATAAAAACTGGGGTGCTGATTGTGATCAAATTTATTACATGAATCCATCAGACGAATTAACTGTTGATTCTACTCATCCATTGTTAAGCACAGGAAAAGGACGAACTACATGCTCCTATTTTTTGCCTGGCAACAATTCGATTGTTTATGCTTCCACACATTTAGATTCAGAAGAATGTCCTCCTGTTCCTGAAAGAAGGGAGGACGGTAAATACGTATGGCCAATTTATAAAAGCTTTGATATTTTCGTCTCAGATTTAGAAGGTAATATTATACAACAATTGACAAATACGCCTGGATATGATGCAGAAGCAACCTTAAGCCCTGATGGAAAATTAATCGTATTTACATCATTGCGTTCAGGTGATCTTGAGTTATACACTATGAAAATTGACGGAAGCGATGTAAAACAGATTACAGATGGACTAGGTTATGATGGAGGAGCATTCTTTTCACCAGATGGTGAAAAACTGATTTTTAGAGCCAGTCGTCCAACGTCTGAAGAAGATATAAAAACATATAAAGACCTACTAAAAGAAGGTTTGGTTCAACCAACAGAAATGGAATTATTCATTTGTAATATTGATGGAAGTGATCTTAAACAGATTACTTCTCTTGGGAATGCCAATTGGGCACCTTACTTCCATCCTTCAGGAAATAAAGTAATCTTTTCATCTAATCATAATTCAGAAAGAGGTTTTCCTTTCAACTTATTTATGGTTAATATGGATGGTACAGGACTTAAACAAATCACGTTTGATGAACAATTTGATTCCTTTCCAATGTTCTCCTATGATGGCAAAAAGTTGGTTTTTGCATCAAACAGAAACAATAATGGTACAAGAGATACAAATCTGTTTGTTGCAGATTGGGTAGAATAGACAATTGGAAAGTAAAAAACATACAGGGTCCTGGGTTGCAAAACTCCAAAAAAGATGGAATGTTTCTTCCGCTCAAGTATTTATCATTTTACTGGTTTTTGCCTGCACAGGATTTTCTGTTATGTTTCTCAAAAGGCCGATCGTATCCCTATTCACTGAAAATGGTGAACAACCACTACTCTTTACCGTTTTATATTATATATTAATACTCCCTATTTATAATCTTCTTTTACTCTTATATGGCTTCCTCTTTGGCCAATTCAAGTTCTTTTGGGAGTTTGAAAAAAGATTCTTTAAACGGATATTTCGCTTGAAATAAATAAATCTATAATGTTTAAGTCCATACTTATTTGGGGAAGTCTGATTTGTCTGGTCCTATTCATTCTTTTTATCAGTATTATTAACATATTAGCACATAGACTAAACTCCCCTGACTATGCCATTAAAGCTTATTTTAATAATCTAAAGATGCCCTATCAAATTAATAGGATAAATTTTGACAGCACTACCACATTAAGATATATTAAAACAGGAGCAAAAAAACAGGAAGCTCCATTACTTTTTTTTATACATGGCGCTCCTGGAACATGGGGTGCATTTAAAGGATTTTTAGCAGATTATGACTTAAATAAAAGTTATAAAATGATTTCTATGGATAGAATTGGCTATGGAGGGTCAGATTTTGGAAATTCAGAAACAAATATTTCTGTTCATGCTGAGGCAGCCGCTCAAATTATTAGAAAGCATCCCTCATCTAAGGTCATCATCATCGGCCATTCTTATGGTGCTCCAATTGCAGGTAAATTAGCTGTGGATTATCCAGAATTGGTCGATGGTATTATTATGGTAGCTCCCCTTAATGATCCTAAAAGTGAACCTATGCCTATATATAGTAAGATAGCAAACTTAAAAATTTCCCGTTGGCTGTTGCCAAAATTTATCAATGTAGCCTCGGATGAAAAACAATACCATTCCTTATCATTAAAAGCCATTGAATCTGATTGGGAAAACCTCACAGTACCTACTATGCATATTCATGGTAAAAAAGATGGTCTTGCACCATTTGATGAAAATATTCGTTTTAGTAAAAAACATATTCCAGCCGATTTGTTGATATTGAAAGAAGAAGAAAGTATGGGTCATATGATTCCATGGATGAATGCTGCTTTTCTTAAAAACCAAATACTGTATTTTACATCATCAATTAAATGATAATGAGTTTGAGATTAATTACTATTTCTATTCTAAATATCATCTGCTTCCAATGTCCTGTTATTCTAATATGTCAGGATCTAACACTATTTATAGACCAAAGTGACAAATTGAACAACAACACAATCACAGGCCCTATTTGCCGTGCTTTTGCTGATGCCAATGGAGATTACAGAGATGATATCATTAGAGTAAATGATTTGAATCGATTAAATATCGATATCTCTTCTGATAATGGTAGCAGGTTTATTAATTATAATTTAGGTAGTTTCAGTGGAGATGCATGGACAATCGGTGTAGGTGATATTGATAATGATGGCATAAATGAAGTTCTTACATCCGGTGTTTACAATGGCATGACTATTTGGAAATCCGAAAACAGAAATACAGACTTTATTAAACTTTCTTCTAGTTCAAAAGATTTTTTTGCTCAAGCTTCAAATTTCGTTGACATTAACAATGACGGTTGGCTGGATGCATTTATTTGTAACGACGAAGGACTTAGTAAGATTTTTATCAACAATGGTTCAGGACAACTCATAGACAGTAGTGGATATATTGATATGACAACTCAAGTGCCCTCAGATAACTCAGGTAATTATAGTAGCGAGTGGACAGATATTGACGGAGATGGTGACCTTGATCTCTATATTGCAAAATGTCGAATAAATGCAACTGAGTTTAATGATCCTAGACGTATAAATGCATTATATATTAATGACAATGGCAACTTTGTAGAGTCTGGTGAAGAATTTGGAATCAATATCGGAGCTCAGACATGGACTGCTAATTTCGGAGACATTGATAATGATGGAGACATGGATCTCTTTTTAGCAAATCATGAGTTTAGAAGCCAACTATTCGAAAATATTGACAATAACCGCTTCAGTGAAATTGAAATTTTCGAATCTGGTCAAGAACTTAATTCCTATACATATCAGTCTGCAATGTATGACTTTAACAATGACGGGTTCATTGATATCCTATTAGCAGGAGAAAATGATTTCCTCCTTATTAACAATGGCAACAAAACCTTCAACGCCATCAGCAATGCATTTGGATTAAAAGACATTGCAAGTTTTGCACTTGGAGATGCTAATCATGATGGGTTCATTGATGTTCTTGCTTCGTATAAAATTTTCGGCTTTACCAATTCCATTCCAGATAGACTCTATGAAAACTTTACAAATGAAAATCATTTTATAGCAATAAATCTTCAAGGTACCCTGAGCAATCGTAATGGTATTGGAACAAGAGTTGAGATATTTGGCGAATGGGGCACACAAACAAGGATTTTGCAATCTGGAAATGGATATGGTGTTACTCATAGCCTGCAAGTACATTTTGGCTTAAATGACACTATGGATATAGATTCCCTAAAAATTTTCTGGCCATCCGGTCAATTAGATACTTACAAGGATCTTTCTGTAGATGCTTTTTATTTGGCTATAGAAAATTCATGCCTAGAAATGATACCTTCTATTAATGCTTCTAATGTCATCCTTGATTGTATAGATAGTACATCACTACTTACCATTGTAACCGAAAGTGAAACAGAATGGTCCAACGGAATTTTAAGTGATTCGATAGTGATTAATGAAGCAGGTAATTATTATGCAGAAATAAATACTACTAATAATTGTAATCTAAGCAGTCAGTCTATTATCATTGAAGACTTGAAATTGCCAACCACACCTGAAATCAATGTTCTAGATTCGATATTGATTTGTGATAATAGTCTGGTCAAACTCTCTGACAGACTAAGCAATCCCTATCAATGGTCGGATGGTACTTTTGGAAGAATTAATAACATTAACAAAAATGGTAATTACTTTTTATTAAACAGCAATTATTGTGATACTGTATATTCAGATACAGTTAATCTATCATTTATCAATGAGGAAAATTTTAGTAAATTAATTTCAGACACAATAAATAATCCTTCAGAAGTATTGCTTAATCCAATGCATAACAATATCAAATGGTATTCCGACTTTGAAACAACCCAATTAATATCTGAAGATGACATTTTTCTTACAAGCTTAGTATCAAAAGATACAAGTTTTTATTACACTGTTGAAATTGTTTCTTCACCTCCTAACTATATAGGTGGAGCAAAGATTGAAGAAACTAACGGAGATTCAAAAGTTCAACTTGAGTCTATAGCATTAACTACCTGGTTTGATGTCTTAAAAAAAAGCACACTGAAATCCTTTAAGGTAAATTCATTAGCGAAGGGTCCTAGGAGATTTTTAATTGTAGGTAGATCAGTAAATCAACTCTTTGCTGACATAACTATTGATTTAGATACAGGCATTCAAGAAGTTGTTTTAGATACAGAGCTTGATGTCGGAGATTACTTTATTCAAACTGATGAAACAGTAAACCTTGCCAATTTTGGAAATCCTGGTCCTCAGTTATACTTAATTACAAATAACTTGACTTATCCATATAACATTGGAAATCTTGCTAGGATAAACACCACAGTTCTAGGCAATAATTATTTTGGATATTTTTTTGATTTGAACATGAGTGAGGATAGTGAATTTTGTGAATTTGGACCTTATACATATCAAATTATATATGACCCAATAAGTGGAGATTCAGAAATAATAAATAATAAATTTAAGATCTTCCCCAATCCTTTTTCGGAGATCATCAAAGTAAAAGGAGAAAACAAAGTTCAATGCTATACTATCCTTTCATTCTTAGGCGAAAAAATTAAAACATCATGCCCAAATTCAAAAGTATTTGAAATAGATACTGAATCCTTGCCGTTTGGTACATACATGTTATATCTTGAATCTGAAAACAAAAGCTACTACAGCACCTTAATCAAAACAAATAATTAACATTCAATGTATTTTAAACTTACTATCCTAGCCATAACCCTTGGTATTTTTCTCATTTCCTGTGGAGGAGATAAATTCACTATTGAAGAGGAAGTAATCCTCAGCCACATTTTAACTTTATCAGATGACAATTATATGGGTAGGATGCCATGCACTACAGGTGAAGATTCAACAGTTGCATATCTTAAAAAACTATTAAAAACTTATGGACTGGATCCTGGATTTGGAGAATCTTATACCCAAGATGTTCCGCTTTCTAATGTTGAATCATTTATGAGTGACAAAATGATTATTGAAACACCAAACAGTTCTATGGAGTTAAACAAGATTGAAGATTTTGTTATACACACTCAAAGAATAGCAGACAGCTTGTCTTTGCATAAATCTCAATTGGTTTTTTGCGGATACGGTATTGTGGACGAAAAGCTTGGTTGGAATGATTATGCAGGTATAGATATGAAGGGTAAAACTGCGGTAGTAATGATCAATGACCCTGGATTCGGTGGAGACGATCCAGAGTTTTTCACTGGCGATAAAATGACTTATTACGGAAGATGGACATACAAGTATGAAGAAGCAGATAGACAAGGAGTAGATGGTTTATTGATCATTCATGAAACAAACTCTGCAGGTTATCCTTGGTTTGTTATCCAAAGTTCTTGGACAGGTCCACAACAAGGCATATCAGGTATCGATCGATCAGATGACTGTGGAGTTAAAGGTTGGGTATCGCTTGACAAAGCCGTTGAACTCTTTACGAATAATGGATTGAACTTTACAGAGGAAATTAAAAAAGCGAGAACGCCAGGGTTTAAGCCTTTTCTATTAAATAGCACTGTTAGTGCTTCATTAACCGCTCAATCAACAGAATGCATTTCTCAAAATGTAATGGCTGTAAAAAAAGGTAATAAAAACCCAGATGAAATTATTATCTACACTGCACACTGGGATCATTTAGGAACTGGAAAGTCTGTAGACGGTGATTCAATATATAATGGTGCACAAGATAATTCAACAGGAAGCTCTAGCTTATTATCTATAGCAGAAGCATTTTCCAATCAGACAGGAAGTGATAGATCCGTAGGATTTTTATTTGTCACTGCAGAAGAACAAGGTCTTCTGGGGTCTGAATACTATACTTTAAATCCTTCCTATGAATTGGACAAAACGGTATGTAATATTAACATGGACGGAATGAAAACTGCAGGTGCTATGAAAGACTTTACAGTTACTGGTATTGGACATTCTGAAATGGACATTTATGCAGAAAAGGCAGCGAAATCCCAAGGAAGATACCTAAATCCTGAACCAGAGCCACAAAAGGGAATGTTTTTCAGATCTGACCACTTTAACTTTGCTAAAAAGGGAGTTCCTGCACTCTATGCTAAAGGTGAATATGAGCACATGGAAAAAGGTATAGAGTATTTTAAAGATTATAATGATACCTACACCAATGAAAGATACCATGCTCCTTCAGATGAATATAATCCTGAAATATGGGATCTTGAAGGCGTTGTAAATGATGCCAGACTATACTTTCAAATAGGCTTAGATCTATCTAGCAATAATGATTGGCCCACATGGAATTCAAGTTCCGAATTTAAGAGATCAAAAAACTTTTTAAAAGATTAAACACAGCAACATGTATAAACTCTCTCCTTTTCATCTAGCTATTCCTGTTGACAACCTTGAGAAAGCGAGAAATTTTTACAGAGACATACTGGCTTGTGAAGAAGGAAGATCTGATATCAATTGGGTAGATTTTAATTTATATGGACACCAATTGGTAATACACTATAAAGAATCTTTGGATAAGGATGAAACAAAATTCAATCCTGTTGATGGACATGATATACCCATTCCTCATTTTGGAGTTGTATTACCTTGGGAAGAGTGGGAGTCTCTGGCCTCTAAACTTAGAACGCATTCAATAACTTTCATTATTGAACCATACATTCGATTTAAAGGAGAAGTAGGCGAACAAGCTACTATGTTTTTTTTAGATCCCTGTGGAAATGCTCTTGAGTTTAAAGCTTTCAAAAACATTAAAAATTTATTTACAAAATGAAAGCCATTGAATTAATTAAATATGGTAACGCCTGTGGCGCATTTAGATTTACGGAAAAAGAAATTCCTGAAATCAAAGAGACGGAAGTATTGATAAAGGTATTGTTCTCCGGTCTTAATTTTGCTGATGTAATCGCAAGGAGAGGACTCTACCCCGATGCTCCAAAAAATCCAGCTATCCTTGGTTACGATGTCGTTGGAATAGTAGAGCGTATCGGAAATAAAGTTAAGCACGTAAAGCAAGGGGATACAGTTACTGCTCTAACAAGATTTGGGGGTTATGCTGAGTATGTTAAGACAATGGGAGAAGGAGTTGGGATCGTTCCTGAAGGAATGGATCTTGCATCACTTACTGCATTAGCTACACAGGCATGTACTGCTTATTATTGTGCTGAATACATGGTTAATCTGCAAGAAGGTGACAAAGTACTTATTCATGCAGCTGCAGGTGGCGTAGGTAATATGTTAGTACAACTTGCAAAATACAAGAAATGTATTGTTATTGGTACTGCCAGCAATTCGAAAGAAGAATATCTGAAATCTTTAAGTCTTGATCACTTCATTAATTATCGAGAAAAGGATTTTTATCAAGAAATAATCAGAGAGCATGGTGCAAAATCTATTGATTACGTTTTTGATAGTATTGGAGGATCAACTTTTAAAAAATCTATGAAACTTTTAGGGCCATGTGGTAGCATGGTTAGTTTTGGAGCTGCCTCCCAAGTCTCTGGTAACAATAAGATAAAAGCTGTAATGGCTGTATTAGGGTTTGGTATTTTCTCTCCTATTCAATTATTGATGCAATCGCAATCCATTATTGCCGTAAATATGCTTCGTGTTGCAGACCATAAACCGCATGTTTTTAAACAAATTCTTACTGAAGTTATTAATCTTACCAATGAGGGCGTTCTAAAACCTAAAGTCTCTAAAATTTATCCAGTTTCAGATATTGCAGATGCACACGAGTTTCTCGAATCCAGAAATTCAATCGGTAAGGTCGTTCTCCAATGGAACCCTTAAATTTGGAGACACTTAAATATTTATTCTATCTTTGATAAAATTTTAAAAAATGAAATACACGTACATTCTAGCATTCTTCTGTCTTTGTCTTTTTACTGCTTGTAACAACTCGCCTGAAAGACCAGAACCTATGCTTGACCCTAATTATGAGCCAGGTCAACCGGCTACTTCTACTCCTGCAACTTTTTCTAATGAAGCTTCAACTGGAGGATCCGTATACCATTATATCTGCCCTAATAATTGTGGCGGTGGAGACGCTGCTGGAAATTGTCCTGTTTGTGGTACTGCTTATACACATAATCAAGCATTCCATAATCAAGCTAATGCTGGAACAACAACGACTCCTGCAAATCCTAACATTACGACTTCAGGTAGTCCAACGCCAGCTAACACGCCTACACCGAGTCCGGAACCACCTCAAAATGCTTCGGGTGTATGGCATTATACATGCTCAAATGGATGTACAGGTGGAGCTGGTAGTGCTACTGCTTGTGCCACTTGTGGCTCTACTTTAGTACACAATACTTTGTACCACCAATAGTTTACAGACTTAGACAAAATACATTGCCCTGGTTAATTTCTTAATCAGGTTTTTTTTTATTTATAAATTATATCAAGGTTTAATTTAATGTTATGGCGTAAATTAAACAATACATCGATGGTTTATTGCTAGTTATCTATTAGTCACAATCTCATCTCTTCTTTATCTTAAATTTGCCTCTCAATCTATTTTTAAAACAAACAGATTATTCCTTTTCAATATTTCTCTGTTACCATATCAGATTAAGTTATTATGAGACATTATTTTACTTTTTTATTTGCACTTATTGGCTTTTCCATGTTTGGTCAGGAAGCTACTCTAAACGGATATATTAGGGATGCCAACAGTGGTGAAACACTTATAGGTGCTACTGCCTATATCACCGAATTAGGGATTGGTGCTACAAGTAATGAATATGGTTTCTATTCGATAACTGTAGCCAATGGATCATCTTATACTATAGAATTTGCTTACCTAGGTTTTCAAAGCAAGGTTCTTAATCTGGATATCATTGATGATTTAAGATTTGATATCGAATTATCTGAAGAAGCCACAGAGCTTGAGGAAATCGTTATTACTGCCGAAACTGAAGATAAAAATGTTACCAATATTGAAATGAGCACCAACAAATTGGATGTTTCTACAATTAAAAAGATGCCTACATTACTTGGAGAAGTAGAGATTATCAGAAGCCTACAACTTCTGCCTGGAGTAACAACTGTAGGTGAAGGAGCAAGTGGGTTTAATGTAAGAGGTGGTAGCATTGATCAAAACTTAGTTCTTCTTGATGAAGCTCCAGTCTTTAATTCCTCTCATCTATTTGGATTCTTCTCAGTATTTAACCCTGATGCCGTCAAAGATGTAAAACTCTATAAAGCTGGCGTTCCTTCTAGATATGGTGGACGCCTTGCTTCCATCCTCGATGTTAGAATGAAGGAAGGAAACAACAAAAAACTTGAAGTAAATGGTGGAATAGGATTCATCTTTTCAAGATTATCCATTGAAGCTCCTATCGTCAAGGATAAAGCTTCATTCATTATCGCTGCTAGAAGGTCATATATTGATGTATTGGCCAAACCATTTTTAAGCGATGACAACCAAAACTCAGGTTTAAACTTTTATGATTTAACATTTAAAACCAATTATAAATTCAGTGAAAAAGATCGAATCTTTTTATCAGCATACCTTGGTAGAGATAACTTCCAATTTGGAGAACAGGCTGGATTTAACTGGGGTAATTCAACTGGGACTCTTCGATGGAATCACCTTTTCAGTGAAAAACTATTTGCCAATCTTACTTTTTATTATAGTGATTATGATTATCAAATAAAATTCTTCAGCGACCCTCAAAATAAATTTGACTGGAATGCACGAATTGTAAATTACAGTTTGAAACCAGAATTTACCCTTTACCTCAACCCAAGAAATATAATAAGATATGGAGGTCAATCTATCGTTTATAAATTCGAACCTGGAAACGCCATTGGGATTAGTGAAGGTGAAGTCAGAAATTTTGGGCTAACCAACAAATATGCCATTGAATCTGCATTGTATGTTGAAAATGAACAAGACATCAGTGATAAAATAAAGATCAATTATGGATTACGTTGGTCTCATTTCAACTATACAGGCAAAGGGGAAGCCTTTACTTTTGCAGAAGCTACTCCTGGACAAAGAAGAGAAGTCCTTTCATCACAAATCTATGATCAATGGGAAAGCATACAGACATATAGTAATTTTGAACCAAGATTTGCTATCAAGTACCAAGTAGATGCAACAAGCTCTTTGAAAGCAAGCTATAACCGAATGGCTCAATACATTCAGCTTGTATCCAATACTACGGCATCAACACCTGTTGACATATGGACTCCTGCATCTAATAACATCAAACCCCAGATGTCAGACCAATATGCCTTAGGTTATTTTAACAACTTAAAAGACAACCACTATGAATTCTCATCTGAAGTCTATTATAAAAAAATGTATAACTCTGTAGATTATATAGATGCCGCAGATCTAATACTTAACCCTTACCTTGAAGGTGATCTGCTAGAAGGGCAAGGAAGGGCATATGGCTTAGAATTGCTTATGAAGAAAAACAAAGGTGATTTCACAGGCTGGTTTAGCTACACCTTAGCAAGGACAGAAAGACAAACAATTGGCATCAATAAGGGCAATTGGTATCCTTCTAGATTTGATCAGACACATAAACTAACTTTTAATGGGTTTTATGAATTAAACGAAAAATGGAGTCTTAGCTCAACACTAACCGTTATTTCTGGTACTCCAATTACATTCCCAACGTCTAGATTTGAGCAACAAGGATATGTAATTCCTCATAATGGCAGTGAAAACAGAAATAATGTAAGAGTTCCTTTGTATCACAGGCTAGATATTGGAGCTACATTAAAAGGCAAGAAAAGACCAGGCAAGAAATGGTATGGGGAATGGGTATTCTCAGTATATAATCTTTACAGCAGAAAAAATCCTTTTGCAATTTATTTTAGACCTGAAGAATCCAGAAGTGCTGGCATGACTGCAGTCAAAACAGAAGCCATCAGATTATCAGTTATCGGAAATTTTATTCCATCAGTATCCTATAATTTCAAATTTAATTAAGATGAAAAATTACTATTTAATTCTTATCGCTATATTCCTATTTGCATCTTGTGAAGATACAATAGATGTTAATTTAGAAGAATCTGACCCTCAGATAATAGTTGACGCGTGGCTAGATAACAATAATCAACGCCAAGAAATCAGAATTAGCAAGTCACTACCCTATTTTACCAATGAGATTACTCCAGGTGTAGAAAATGCCATTGTCATAGTTAAAAACAATAATGGCAATGAATATCAATTTGCACACGAAGCCAATGGGCTATATGTTTATGATTTTAACGAAAATGAATCCATAGGCGCTATTGGAGATAGTTTCGAATTAAACATAGCTATTGATAGCAAAAATTACTTTGCCAATGCCATGATGAATAGAGTCACACCTATAGATTCTCTTGTACAAGAATATAGAGATGATGAAGTCTTTACGGAAGATGGAATTTATTGCCAAGTATTTGCACGCGACTTTGATGGTTTAGGTGATTCTTATTGGATACAATCATATAAAAATGGACAATACTTAAACCGACCTTTTGAAATTAATATCGCCTATGATGCAGGCTTTGATTCTGGAGGTGAACTAGACGGTTTTGTATTCATCTATCCTATTAGAGATTTGATCAATGAAACAGGTGATGATGGAATTCCAATTCAATGGGAAGTTGGAGATATTATTACTGTTGAAATACATTCCATCTCAAATGACGCCTTTAAATTTTTAGAGATAATGAGAGATCAACTACTAAATAGTTATAACACGATTTTTGCAGAACCTCTTGCCAATACCGTTGGAAATATTTATCCTAGCAATAGTGAAGACACTGTTTTAGGTGTATTTAACGTTTCCGCTGTATCTTCAGTTGAACAAGTAATCGAGTAATAGATTGGGAATTTATATCAAACCAAAGCTTAAAAGTATTTTCATGCTCTGACATGTAATGCAAACAAATTTCTTCATTGGCCAGTATATTTCTTTTAGCCATTATTTTTATCATCATACTTTCATGATCGGTTATAAATTCAGCATTTGCATTTTCTGAGTGATTATACAATGATCCATACCCTAATGCAATAGCAGAAATATTCTTCTCAAGATCCCAAATAAAATAATAGTCATGGAGGTATGTGTTGTGTATGATTTTTGTATCATTTGCGGATAAAACGATTACAGGACAAAGCTCGATAATACTTCCAGATTCAATAGCTTCACTTGTAAATACGCCTCTTCCTTTATTTTTATCTTCAAGGATATACAAGCTAGGCAACTGTGTATGTAACATTAGTATGTATTGTTTAATAAACATACTCAATAATATTTCACTTCTTAAATCTATCCATCACTAATCTAAATATTGAAAATTATATTTTGATAACTAACTATAATACAGTAACTTAAGCTTATTGTTCCTTAAAATGAATATCATAAATAACAGTATTCTACTTTTCCCCCTTATTATTTTACTTCCGTTTTATCAAATTTCTCAAGTCCCAAACACCTTAAGTTAACAAGGTGCTTTAACGGATAATGATAGCCTGCCCTTGCCAGATGGAAATGATAATATTACCTTCTCATCATTTGACAATGCATCTGGTGGGAATAGTGAATGGGAAGAATTTAAGAAATAAGCACATGAAAACTGTCACCACTATAGCATTTATACTTTGCACTACTACAATTGGGTATGGTCAAATACAATTGAATAAAGATAAATTAGGATGGGGTGCAATACTAATTGGATCAATTATGCTTTTGTTTAAAGATATCCCACTTCTTGATCCATGCCTGTCATTATTGATTACACTATACATTTTGTGGAATGCAATTAAGAATTTAAGAGAAACATTATTCATTTTCCTGTAGGGTATTCCTAAGGATATAGCTCGTGAAGTAATGGAAGGCCAAATTATTGAAATAGACCATGTAGATTCTGTTCATCATACCCATATATGGTCTTTGGAAGGTCAGCATCATGTATATACGACTCATGTCAAATTGAAAGCAATAGATAATACTCAACAACTCATAAATATCAAATCAGAAATTAATAAAAATATTAAGAAAGTACTCATTTAAACATTACATAATTGAAACAGAATTGGATAAAGAAGACTGTGGTTTACCTGATGCCAATCCCTGTTAAATAGCCAATATTTTGAAATTTAATAATTAGATTTATTGAATTGCGCATTTACCTTTCACTGTAAAATTCATATATGATTGAATCAAATCATATAATTATGAATAAATTGTTCAAAGGACTAAGCATTTACGACTTCCAAAAGCAATTTGGAGATGACAAATCTTGTGTGGATACTCTTGTAGCAATGAAATGGCCTAATGGCTTTTCGTGCAGATATTGCGGCTACACTAATTACTGCACAACAAAAAGATATGGTGAAAGGCGTTGTTGC
>JAJCYH010000018.1 GCA_029262995.1 Saprospiraceae bacterium
TTTGGATGAATACAATTTTAAATTTAACAGGCACAAGATGAAGGGTGAAATTATAAATGTAGTACTCCAAAGAATGCTCACACATCCTCCGAGAACGTATCAGGAAATTTTTAGTGTTTCTTAAATGCGCAATTCAGTAAATCTAATAGCATTGGTATTGGGGCTGATTTTGGTGGTAATCAAATGAAGAGCACTGTAAATTTCAATCTTAATTCAAATCTTACAAAACTCTTATCCATTAACATTCGTTATGCGTCAAATTTCGAATCTATATACCGATTTGGTGGAGGAATAGAATTTCATCCATGGCAATTGGGAATAATAAGACCAAGTATTGGTTTCGAAATATTCCATAACAGAGAATTTTTCTATGAATTAGGAATAGATGATCCATTTAAGTTCCGCAGCACCCATATCCCAATTATGATTGATGTTATTATTTTTTCTAAATTTAGATTTGATTTAGGAGTCGTTGTTACATCTTCAATTATTAGTGGTACAGATGGTTCACTTCTAAGATCAACCATTTACTATTAGTTTTGATTATTATAAATGAAAAAAAGAACAACGACAACCATGGATAGCTCTTTAAGCAAAGAACAAAGGCTATCCTGAACGTTATGTGTGATTGCATACTTTAATATCAATGTATAGAATTTCGAATTACTTAAAACTATTATTTACATCTGTACTCACATGTGTTTGTCTAAGTATAAAAATATTTCCACAAGAGTTAATAATAAACTATAATCAGCAAACGCCAATTGCCAATGTTCATTACCACAAGGCTATCGGTAGTATCTATAAAAATTATTACGACCGACTACCTATCTATCCAATTACTGGAGCATATTCTTCAACTGGATATACTTTGATTGGAGTAAAAAGTGGAAGAGGTCAATGCAATTACATTTATATTCCTAGTGATAACAAACTAAAGATTGGACATCAGTACAATATTCAAATAAGCCTATGGTTAGATAGGGATTATTTAGATATGCCATACTTTCAAAATCATTTTGGATTCGCAGTTGCTTCGAATTTATTTGAAAATGAATGGGGCCTATGGTACAAGCAATTTATTCATTTCGGAGTCCTTGAAGCTGAAAAACCAGTAAAAATAGAATTTGAATTCAGGCCAATGACTAAAACCAAATATCTTGTAATAGGTGTTTTTCAGGGAGATGAAATGGATGACTATTATCTTAGTGATTTTAGCCAACATGAATTTAAATTACATTCCTTGGAAGTTCGAGAATCTAAAAACCCAGAATTACCATTTCAATACGTTGGTGATCCTTTTATAGAAAAACAATTAGAAAATAGATTCTCAGCAAGAATCGATAGTTGTACTATTTACTTCAAAAGTGGTTCGTCAGAAATTGAAAATAAATACAAAAAATTACTCAACTCATATGCTGATAAACTAAGAACTAAACAAGACCTAATAAATATCTTTGGATATACGGACATACAAGGATCTGAGAACAAAAAACTTGGAGAATCCAGAATTGAGTCTGTGAAAAAGGAACTTATTAAATCTGGAATTGATTCACTTAACCTTGTTTCAATTAATTACGGAGAGTCTAAGGCATCCTCTAAAATAGACCCTGAAGATAGAAGGGTTGAAGTATTCCTAAACGTAGGTAAAGTGCACCAAAAGATATATACAGAAGCTCTTGAGTTTGCCCATATTGGACATTATGAGGATGCCGACAATTTAATTTTCAAAAAATGGGTATATCTCGTTCCACCTAAATTAGCTATAACGTCATTATTTGATTGCTGGGGTGAAGGAGAAAATGCTGAAATATTTAAGAACAAATTATACAAAATAATTAAAAATAAACTTTACAAGAATGAATCTTTAAAATTTACTTTTGACTCATTATACTTTGAAAGTAAAATAGACAATGACATAAATGCTTATCTAACAAATATTCGACTTCCTATAACGCAAAAAAGATGTAAATACTCTAAAGATATAAACCAACAAAAACGATTGCAGAAATTTGCTGACGAATATATTAGGCAAAATGGATTTCAAACAATTGAAGAAATTGGAAAAAGGGGAAGTTTACTTTTGCCAGAATTAATTTTACAAAACAATGAGCTGAAATCTCTTGACAATTACCTTAATATATTTAAAGAAGCATGTAGCACAGGAAAATTAAGGTGGGACTATTATGCTCGACTTTATGACAAAATAAGTGTTCTGAAGAGTGGACTTCAAAAGTATGGTACACAAAGTTATGTCGACCACAGAGGTGTACGCATAGCTCATAGTCCAATCATAGATTTAGACTCATTAGATGAATTTAGGCGGAGAGTTAAACTATCATCGTATTCAGATAAAGAAATTACAGAATTGAAAAATGGACAAAATATGTTAGATACATTTTTGGTAAGGAAACTCAATGCTGTATTTCAATCTGACCAATCCTATCGAGAAGAACTGAAAATAATTGAGACTATCTATGGATATGATTCAAATGAAATGAAATCACATTTATCTGAAATGGTAAAAATTGACTCTATAAATATTTTAATAGTCAATGACATTTTAAAAGCTAATGGATGGTTAGCACCTAATAAGGTTGGTCATCAAGGCAATAAAACTATTTGGCTAATAATACAACATTCAGATTTAGAAACACAAATCAAATATTTACCACTGATTAAAAAGGCTATTGATAATGGAGAAGGTGACCCAATTGATTTAGCATTTTTGGAGGACAGAATTTTAGTTCAACAGAAATTGCCCCAAGTTTATGGTACTCAAGTTTTAAGAAATGAGGAAACAGGTCAATATTTTGTGCCAGAAATTAAAGAACTTCGAAGTGTAAATCAAAGAAGAAAGTCTATTGGATTGCAGCCACTTGAATTGTACTTAAAAAGATGGGATATCGAATGGAACGATCAATGTAAATAAATCAAATTAATACGAAAAAAATCACTAACATCTGATATTCCCCCTCCCTTCACATTATTGCTTCAAATCATCCCTAATTGTATAATTATGTTTCAAATTCGCTTGACAGATGCTTGATATAAAAAGAAAAACTCTCACAAACAGTAAACTCATAAACACTTCTTGTGACCCCGTCAGATTGATACTAGCAGTTTAATATTGTATTTATTTTTATGAATTATTAGAATTTATACCATCCTGCCAAATAGCAATATCTACAAATTGCTCGTCGATATCCACCTTGCTATGGAGTCGTTCCTATTAAAATTGAGTCTTAATAGATGTCAGTATTAAATTGAATTTATATAATAAATTATTGCCTAATTAATTGGAAGGAAAAGAAGAATATAAATCATGCAAACATTAAATTGTTATTCAACATAAAGCTTTTTTACAATAAACTCTTGTCTCTCCTTTTTATAGATCTTTATAAAATATAGACCCGAACTTAAGTATGATAAATCAATTTCTAAGCCTTTCGGATAGTTGAATAAATCTCTGTTATTGTAAACTAAAATACCCCTAACATCAAAAACTTCCAAAACATCATATGCTCCATCAAGACTTATATTAATGATACCTTTAGACGGATTGGGATAAACATTAACGTACCCCTCAACTTCAGTTATTTCAACAGAGGTAGTATTCTTCAGTGGCAAGATTCTGGTTTGATATGGACCTATTTCTGTCATTGTACTCATACCGCTTGTTACATCTACTACATTGGTTTCTCCGTTAAGTAAATCATTAGTCGCATATTTTAAATCCGTTACATCCGTATAGCTATAATCTAAATTTATATTTTCAACCGATTGAGAACTTAGGTTTTGTATCACTAAATAGTTTTCATTTTCATATGCACGTATAAAAGCAAGAATTTTGTTGTTATCTGAAAAGACAGGATAGAAATCACCAAGAGAAAGTGCTTTATTCTTATTTCTAATATTAATAAGATTCCTGTAATGCGATAATAATGATTCTGCATTTCCTGACATTGTTTCTACATTATACTCAGGGTAATTGGTATTGAGCGAAATCCATGGATTCACAGCACTGAATCCAGCGTTGCTTGAAGAAGACCATTGCATTGGACGTCGGATCAATTCATCAGGTTTCCTTCCTTTCATTCCTATCTCTTCACCATAATACATGAATGGAACACCCGGTAAAGCCAATAGAATTGAAGCAGCTACTTTAGCCTTGTTTACATTGTTACCGAATGTCTCAATCGAACGGTTCTGGTCGTGGTTGCTAATGAAGTTAGCAAACTGGAAATGAGGATATACATCGACGACTTCCTGTATTTTTTGATATAAAAAGTCTGACCTTCCAATATTTACAGCATCTATTATTGCAGAAGATAATCCAAATTCAAAACACATGTCTAAGCCTTCATTTTCAACATATTTAACGACTTTATCTGTCGATGTCCATGACTCACCAACAGAAAACGCATCACCCTTCATTGCTTTAATACGGTTTGTATAATCTTTCCAAAATGAGATTGTTTCTTCAGTATCTTCCACTATACCATCGACTTCGTATAGATAGCGTACTGCATCCAGCCTGAATCCATCCACACCGATATCATTGAGCCAGAAATCAGCTATATCAAACATCTCTTCTTGTAATTCCTGTGAATTATAATTCAGGTCAGGCATACCACCCCAGAATAATCCATAGTAATAATCTCCTGCATACTGATGCCACACCTGTTGCCCCCAGGGTCCTGTTGTGCCAGGATTATTGTCTTCCCACACATACCAATCGCGCTTTGGAGAATTCAGATTATTTCTTGATTCAATAAACCATGGATGATCACGTGATGAATGATTCATTACATAATCGATTATCACTTTTATTCCTCTTTCGTGAGCTGCTGCCAAGAAAGATTTAAATTCATCCATCGTACCGTAGTCACTTTCTACTGTCTTATAATCTTGAACATCGTATCCATGGTAACTTGGTGAATGCTGGATGGGCATTAGCCATATTCCAGTTATGCCTAGGTCATCTGTAGTAGTAGCATCCCCATCGTTTAGGTAATCCAGTTTATCCTCCATTCCCTTGAAGTCACCAATACCATCTCCGTCGCTGTCATAAAAACTACGTACGAAGATTTCGTAGAATACCGATTCGTTCCACCATTCCAATTGCGATTTATCACGTTCAATAACAGTCAGATAATCGGTAACATAAGATGTATCAGAAAAATTATCTTTATAAGTGATGAGCTGAACATCATAAACACCTGTTTCTGAATAAGATATTATTGGGTTATTCACAGAAGAAAATGAAGGTTCGCCCCCTTCAAAATACCACTCTACCCGATCATAAGATCCAATAGAAATATTCTGATAAGATACTAGCGCATTATTTAATACAGTTGTTGTTCCAGTAATGAATCTGGCTTCAGGATCAGCATCGCTAGGTAACTCATCGCTGTACCAAACTTCAATGATGTTGTTATTCCCTTGTACGGTAAAGCGGCGATTGGGTCCACCATTTGGAAATTCTTCGGTTCCTGACCAGCTACCATTTATGCGAAATTTAAACTCAATAATATCTCCTTGATTAAAACCAGATACCAAGGCTTCATAAATGAGGTCTCCATCGTTATCGGACATAGAATTCGCCGGACTTCCCCAGCCATTAAAAGTGCCTGCCAGATCAACAAAGTCAGTTGCTGGATTAAATAATCCCTGGTTAAACTTTTGGTTCATGTTAACTTTAAACAAAACATCCAGAGCTGATAATTTGCTAAAAGTACAAAAGGAAAGTATTAGAAAACCGTAGATAGATTTTTCTACACCAGATAAACCAAGTTTGCTATAAGATAACTTTTTCAAATTGAACATATTGTAAGTCTTTACCAATGCTATATTTCTTAATTAGCTCAATAGCCATCATTTTGTACCAAGTTAGGGTTTGCCAATAGATCAGAAGCAGGAATTGGGAATATATCTCTGAACTTTTCTGTTACACGACCATCTGCTTCATTTCCTTTCCATGGCCAAATCCCATTTTCTGTGTATTGATTATATCTGATTAGGTCAAGTCTCCTATGCCCTTCCCAATACAATTCTCGTACTCTTTCATCCAAAACGAAATCCAAATCAATAGAATTAATAGGATCGGCATTATCTACTCTGCTTCTTAAGTCATTGATATATCCAATGGCTTCATTTATATTTCCTCCACTTCCTCCTCTGAGGATAGCTTCAGCATACATTAGATAAGCATCTGCCAATCTAAACATTGGGAAATCAGTATCTACATGTGTAGGATCAGATCCAGGATTGCCATTAATATCTGTATTGGTGAATTTTGGAACAGCATAGCCTTCTTCGAATTTTGTAACATCGTTAATTTCCAATGATTGTCCGTCAGTATAAAATATACCGCGACTGTCCATTGTGCCAGAAGGGTTTTCAAACTTACTCACCATTGTGCTGGTTGTACGTAATCCAGCCCAACCTGCGGTAACTCCATAATCTTCTTCAGTCATAGTACCACCGATGGCGGCATGAACAAGGAAGGTAGTGTTTCCCCAGTTTTGACTTTTTTTCCCATCTGAATTTAATGCAAATATAATTTCATTGGAAAGATGATTGTCAATCATAAACAGGGTTCGGTATTCAGAATTTAAGGAGTAACCAGCATTAATTACTTTTTGGCATGCTTCGATACATTTTGTATAATTATTCTGACCGATCATCGCCTCGGCATTTAGATATAGTTTTGCTTGAAGCATCCATACCGCTGCCTGATCCGCCCTCCCATATTCATTATTTCTAGGAGTGGTAATTTTTCCTTCAATGTCATTTAACTCTTCTTCTATAAAATCAAATATCTCTGTTCTCGTGCTTTGGAGAGGGAATCCTGCTGAAATTTTGGTGACAAGTGCAATAGAACCGAAAAAATCCATAGCATGCCAGTACGCCAGTGCGCGCAAGAATCTTGCTTCATGTCTATAATCTTCAATCACTATTTGGTCTTCATCAGAAATACCATTTTTATCCATTATCTCTGGTAAAGATTGTTGAAGAAAATCATTTGCTATAGATATAATCAAGGCGATACGATAGTAAAGAACTCTGATGAATTGATTTTCAGAGGTCCAGTTTTGGAAATGTAAATCACGAATGCCTGCATCATTCCAAGCAATAACGGCTTCATCTGTTGTCAGTTCCTGGGCTTTCCAATAAGCTCTTATGTAACTGGTAAATCCTTCATCACTAACAATAGAGATATCACTATCACCTGCAGGTCCATCCTGGCCAGTAAGTGAATAGCTGGCATATATTTTTGCCAAGTACGATCTATATGCTTCTGGGTCCTGAAAAATTTCGCTTTCTGTAAATGCATCAACAGGGGCCAAATCAAGGTCCGTGCATCGAACAGAAAATAGTGTTATGATAGCGAGTAAAAATATATTTCTCATTGGATTGATTTCTTTATTTTATTAATTAGAAGTCCACATTAACCCCCAGTAAAAAATTCCTGGAAACAGGATAAAGATTATTATCTATTCCATTGGTATTCTGAGGTAATTCAGGATCAAAACCTGAATATTGAGTTAAAGTAAATATATTAGAAGCTGTTGCATACACGCGCAACTGTCTGAATGATTTTGTGTTCAAAGTGTATCCAAAAGTGATATTGTCCAACTTCATGAAAGATGCATTTTCGATATATACATCAGACTTTAATTGTTTATCACTAAAGTTGTTTATGAAAGTACTTTTATGAACATTATTGGTTACAGGTGGTCTGTCAGATAATCGATTAAAAAATCCTGTTGAAGAAGCAACATTATTATAAACGTAATTGCCCATGTGCGCTCTTATTGTTGCAGACATGTCCCACTTTTTAAATCTAAGGGAGGAAGTAATACCCAGTATAACATCAGGTAATGCATTTTTCGCAATAACCAAATCCTGCTCGTTGACTATTCCATCATCATTTTGATCTTGGTAAATATCTGCTAAGTCTATAATTCCGTCTCCATTCCAATCTCGTCCGTCAACCAGAGGCTTACCGTCAGTTCCATAAAGATGTTGATATGTTCTAAATGATTCTGAACTTTCTCCTACCTTAAGAATCTGGATAGTCTGTCCAATATCACCGCTGATTCCTCCTTCTTCATAGCCTAAAAAGTCTGGTAGGTTGGAGTTATCTAATTTTACAATCTTGTTTTTGTTATACGCAGCGTTGAAGCCTAGGTTCCAGTCTATATTTTTTTTATCTGCCAGCACGGTATTTAGTACAAGTTCTACACCTTTATTGTTCATCTCTCCAATATTGGTTAATATTCTATCACTCAAATTAGTAAAGGCGCTTGCTGCTACAGTAAACAATAAATCTTCTGTCTTTTTCTCATAAAGGTCCAGTGATCCTGAAACCCTACCATTGGCAAACCCGAAATCAAGTCCAAGATTAATCGAGGTAGTTTGTTCCCATTTAATGTCTGGATCAACGCCAACTCCTCTTAATGTTCTAACGAATTCATCGCCGAATTGATAAGTAGCATCATTGGTACCGTACCTATAAAATGTTGAAAAAAGGTAACTTCCGATACGCTCATTTCCGGTAATACCCCAACCTACTCTTAATTTCAAATCTGAAAATGTGTTGTTTATCCCTGTCGCAAAACCTTCTTCAAGTATTCGCCAGCCAAAAGCAAAAGCAGGAAATAGTCCCCATTTATTCGCTGGACCAAATTTTGTCGAACCATCCCTTCTTAATGAAGCTGTTAATAAGTATCTGTCATCCAAGGTCATATTCACTCGACCAAAAAAGGAAATTAACCTGTTTTTGGTTAAGGTTGAATCTTTTTTAATCTCGTCTGTATAGGTCAATTCTCCATCTATTTCCTGCAATTGAATACCATTGATGTTAAAGACATTTATGTCAACTTCCTGCCAGGAATGACCTCCAATAAAAGTCAATGAGGAATTAATGGATTCCAGTTTTTTGGTATAGCTAAGAAAGGTTTCCATTACTGCTGAATAATTCCGCTGATCTTCATTTCGCAATGTCCCCCCATTTTTAGCAATTACGTTTCCTTTTAGAAGAGGATCTGATAAAACGCGTACATCAGCTTTTGAATAATCATAACTTAGGTTAGAATTAATAGTAAGTCCATCCAGAAAAGGAAGGTCATAGGCTAAATTGACGGCATTCAAACTTCGTTTAACCTGCCCTACTGAACTATTTAGCTCAAGGTCAGCTACAGGATTGCCTGCTGATAATGGATCATCCCATTCAAAATAGCCGCCGTATTTAGAGTCAGGATCCAATATTGGTCTGGTTGGATCAAAACCCTGAGCGCTACCAATGACGTTATTAACAAAGACGTTGTCTAGTAGTGCACTTTTACTTTTAAAGTTGATCTTCAATTTGTCATTGAATAGAGATGTACCCAGATTTAGAGAAATATTTTTATTTATATTTTGGGATCCTTTTAAGACGCCATTGTTGACCTGATATCCTAATGATATATTGTAATTAAGGTCATCGGTTGCACCAGAAAAATTTAGATTGTGATCCTGTCCAATACCATTGCGGAGAACTTCGCCTACCCAATCTGTTGAAGCTTCTCCAAGGAACTCCAATTCCTGAGGTGCTTTTGCTGTGATCGCATTTACAAAATTATTACGGCTTAAAACATTACTGCCTCCTGAGAAATTTGATACATTAACTCTTCCAGAATAACTCAATTTAGGACCACCCTTTTTACCTTCTTTTGTCGTGATAATTATTACTCCATTTGCACCTCTTGAACCATAGATAGCTGCAGCGGATGCATCTTTAAGGACAGTCACATATTCAACATCATGAGTATTTACAAAGTTTAAGGGATTTCTTCCACCTAGGCTACCGCCTTCCATCGGAACTCCATCAATAACAATCAATGGTTCTGAATCAGCTGATATAGAGGTAGAACCACGCATTCTTATCTTTGTCGAACCGCCTGGGGAGCCATCTCCACTTATTTGAACTCCAGCAACTTTACCATTAATTAAACTTTCCGGTGAACTAAATGCTCCACGGTTAAAATCTTTTTGGCCAATTTTTGTTACAGCTCCTGTAAGATCTTTTTTAACTACAGCACCATAACCAACAACCACGACTTCATCCAGAAGTTCTATGGCTTCGTTTAAGGAAATATTTAAGGTAGTTTGGTTGCCAACAGCAATTTCTTGAGATATATAACCTACATATGAAAACACCAATGTGTCATTGGAGTTTACATCTATAGAATAAGCACCTGCTATATCAGATATAGTACCACTAGAGTCTTGGTTTTTTATAAGAATATTGACACCAATTAATTTTTCTCCTGAAATAGCATCTGTTACTACTCCACGTACTTGAGTGATTCCTGTCTGGCTGACAAAAATTACTAAAAGTAATGTGAGAAATGTGGTTGAATAAAAATCAGAAAACTTGATTGAGCGTAAGTTTTTCACAGCAATTATTATAAGATTTGTAAATAAAAAAAATAAACAGCCGAAGATGTAAGAGACTTTATATTTAGTCAAGCGGTATTGGGAGAAATAGTCAGCTTGAGAAAAGGGAAGACAGTAGAATAATACTATCTCCCCTTCTATAAATATTGAACTTTATTTTATTGTTTTACTGCAGTTGCACCATAATTGGCGCCATCAAATGTCATTGTAATCAGGTATGTTCCTGCTTCCGCAAAACTCAGGTTTCCACCATCTTGAATTAAAGGACTAAGGTTTTCACCTAAATTTAATTTCCAGTCATGACCAGCTCTGAATTTCCACTGATCTGTGGTGAAGTCTCCTGTTAAAGTAAATGTAGCTATACCAGAATCAAAACCTTGAGATTCCAAGTCTGTATCCATGTCCCAACTTCCTGTAGGTGATCCCATTCCAATAACACTCCATCCCAGGTCAGAAACGGTTAATTGCCATGTCATTCCTTCATCCGCAGTAGACATCGTCAAATAATAGGCACCAGTTCCTGGAGCCATAAAATTTGTTCCTGAATTACTTTCAAGCATATCTACTGAAGCACCTCCATAATTCACATCCCATGCATCATTAGCTCTTATTTTCCATGATCCACCATCTACGAAAGTTATAACTCCGTACCATCCGTGAACATCATTTTCAAATTTGTATAACAAATTTCTGTCGGAATCCCAGCCATTAGCAGTTGCATCACCGATTATACCCCAGCTAAAATCATTAGGATCAAACGTAAGCTCAGGTGCATCACCTGTTCTGTTCAGGTCAACTGAAAATCCTGATCGAGGATCCCAATCTACAGTAATTGTATATATTCCTTCGACAGTTTGCTCAATATTCGGACCATCGTTACCATTCTGAAGATCAGTAGCTGCACCTCCAAAGTTGGTAAACATTTGATAGCCATTTGAAGCCATAAAACCAGCGTTGGAATCAGCCCTTCTGTCAATACTCCATCGGCAGTTAAATCTGATTTTCCACTGGCCATTTCTTAAAATTACATCAGACATAGACCATGACCCTCCAGTAGCATCAACTGAACCAGTCAATCTTGTATCTGAAGACCATCCACCCGGTGTTGCATCTCCAATAAGGCCTGGAGAATCGATTGCATAAAGAATTGTTTCACCAGTCATCTGATCATAAGTAACTCTGTACAAATCTCCTGAAGCTACATTGAAAGCTGAAGCTGATGCAGAAGCACTAACAACTGTGTAATCGTTAAAGTCACAATCAGAACCTTCATCTGTGATTACTTCAGTAGTACCACCCAATGTGCTTGTTACTTCTTTATTGGTAATCTGTACAATGTTATAGCTTCCAGCCGCTAGAAATACATATCCTCCCAAAAAGCCTGATCGACCCTGAGAAGTAAAACCATCATCTTCTACATTTTCAGTAGTAAGCTGCGCAGTTGATGAAGGATCTTGTCCATCAGCAGCTATATAGTACCCATCAGCAACATTGATGCCACCAGATCCCGGATCGATAATAATATCATCATCATCTCCACAAGAGACCATGAATAGCGACATTGAAAGGGCTAATAAAAAAGAAAACTTTAAAATATTTTTCATCGTTAAATTTTTAATTTGAATTGTTAGAATTGTTATTTAAATAAAAACCAAATTCTTGTAACACTAAAACTTCTGCTTAAATGTATGTAAATTCACTGTATTCATTTGATTAGCATATTACTAAATCTACGCAAACGATTTAGTAAATGTTATTAGGCAAATATAATTCTAACAAAACGAACCTTTGTGTTACTATTGTTTGGCAAAATAAAATTCTGTAATTCTGTTTAATAAAATATCAATATGATAAATCGTATTACTCAGAAAGAAATAGCGAAACACATGAATGTTTCGATTTCGACGGTTTCAAAAGCCCTTAAAGATAGCTATGAAATAAGTAAAGATTTAAGACATAAAATTCAAGCTTACGCAAAACAAAACAAGTATTTTCCAAACCCCATTGCTTTAAATTTAAAAAACAAGTCGAGTCAAACCATCGCCTTAATTTTGCCTGAAATTATCCATCATTTTTTTTCTTCTGTAATCAAAGGAATTGAAGAGGTAATCCATAATAATGGATACAACCTGATCATAAGCTTAACTCAGGATTCACTTGAGAAAGAAATTCAAAATGTTGAAAACCTAGCTCAAAAAAATGTCGATGGTTTTATACTATGTCTTTCTAAAGAAACACAATGGAACAATTCCATTGCTCATATTCAGGAAGCAATAGACACGGGGCATCCCGTAGTTTTATTTGATCGGGTTACTGATTTGGTTGAATGCGATAAAGTAATTTCAAACGATTATGAAAGCGCAATTCAGGTCACTAATAATCTACTTGCTGAAGGGAGAAGAAAAATAGGTCTTATTACAACTCAGGACTTTATAAGTGTTGGAACATTGCGAACAAAAGGCTATGAAGATGCACTGAATAAATTGGGAATTGAAGTGGACAGATCTCGAATTCTGAAAGTTTCCAATGTGGATAATTCCAATGAAGAAATAAAAGAATTCATCGATAAATCTGAGGTAGATGCCATTATCGGGGTTAATGAAACTTTCACCGCTCAAGCTTTGATGCATCTTAGGAAAAAAGGGAAAAGTGTTCCAGAAGATATCAGTTTAGTCACTTTTAGCGATGGTCTTTTATCAACATTTACATCTCCAAATTTAACAGCCCTAGATCAACAAGGAATGCAAATGGGAATGGCTTCTGCTACCTTACTCATCAAAAGATTAGAAGCAAAAGCAAAGAAAAGGCAAGCCCCTTTATTTAAAACAGAAATTATTGAAACCAAGTGGATAAAACGGGACTCAACAAAAAAACAATTTTGAATTTTCTCTGAGTTATATATATTTGCACCAACACTTCTTGTAACACTTCACTTCTGACATTAACCAATTTTGGTTAAGTGTATCCTATATTTATTATATAACATGAATAAACAGAAACTAAGTTTCTGGGAAATTTGGAATATGAGTTTTGGATTCCTCGGGATTCAATTCGGATTTGCCCTACAGGGCGGATTTATGTCCAGAATCTTCCAGACTCTTGGAGCAAGTGAAAGTGAAATACCATTATTATGGATTGCGGCGCCTTTAACGGGATTGCTGGTTCAACCCATAATTGGCTATATGAGTGATCGTACTTGGAGCCCAAGATGGGGGCGACGTAAACCTTATTTTCTTATAGGTGCCGTTCTAAGTTCACTTGCACTATTTTTTGTTCCTCATTCACCAGTGCTTTGGGTTGCGGCCGGATTTTTATGGATTTTGGATGCCTCTATCAATATTTCAATGGAACCCTTCAGAGCCCTTGTTGCAGACAAGCTTTCGGAAGAACAGCGGTCCTATGGCTTTATAGTCCAAACGCTAATAATTGGTATTGGAACATGGATAGCGAGTAATTTGCCATGGTTTATCTCAAAGATGGGCATAAGTGATGCCGCTTCAGCTGGGGTATTGCCGATGTCGGTTAAGATAGCTTTTGCAATCGGTGCTTTAGTGTTTCTCCTTTCAATACTATGGACGGTTTTTAAGACTTCTGAATATCCTCCAGATGACATGCAGGCATTCGAAAAGATGAAAAAGGAGAAAAATAATTTCTTTAAAGATATTCTGGAAAACATCGGGAGTATGCCGACAACAATGAAAAAACTGGGACTCATTCAGTTTTTTAGCTGGTTTGCATTTTTCACAATGTGGAGTATGGCTAATCCCGCTTTGACTGAGCATGTTTTTGAAACACCAATCCCTGTTGTAGAAGAATACGATATGGGGAATACTGAAGCATTGCTGATATTTGATATAGCAAACACAAAGTTTCAAAAATCATCAAATCTGGTCGGCTCTTATATGGGTATTTATGGATTGAGTTCCATGTTATTTGCCTTTATTCTAACATTATATACTGCTAAAAAACGGATTAACAGAAAACTGGTTCATCTAGGTTCATTGTGTCTGGGAGGCATTGGATTTATACTGATGAATTTCATTCCTTCACCTGAATGGCTAGCACTTTGTTTTGGTCTAATTGGTTTTGCTTGGGGAAGTATTCTTAGTATGCCCTATGCAATGCTCTCGAGTTCAGTCGAACCGGATAAGATGGGCGTGGTTATGGGAATTTTTAACATGTTCATAGTTATACCACAGATTATTGCAGCCTTGGGTGGTATTAATTTCCTGTATAAATTATTAGGTGAAGGAGCCATTAACGCTATGACAGTAGCTGGAATTAGTCTGATACTCGCTGGGTTAAGCAATTTATTTATTACCAATAAGCACGCAATAAGCTATCAGGAAATCTAATTATGATGAAAACGAAAGTGTGCATATTCGATCTGGATGGAGTTGTAGTGGATACAGCTAAATTTCATTTTTTGGCTTGGAAAGAGCTAGCTGAAAAATTAGATTATCCATTTAGTGAGAAGGAAAACGAGAAATTAAAAGGTGTAAGCCGTAAAAATTCATTGGAGATTATTCTTGGCTGGGCTAAAAAACCTCTTCGTGAAGAAACGAAAGAAAGGTTACTTATTGAAAAGAATAAAAATTACTTGTCTCATGTTGAGCGTTTGACACAAAATGATATTTTGCCTGGCATAATGGATGTATTGGCTTGTTTGCGCACCCTAAATGTCAATACAGCAATTGGTTCGTCAAGTAAAAACGCCCGATATATTCTTGAGAAACTTGAGCTGACAGATCGATTCGATGTTATTGTAGATGGTACAGACGTTAAAAGAGGCAAACCAGATCCTGAAGTATTTGCGTTGGGGGCCGAAAGATTAAAAGTCAATTATGAAGAATGCCTTGTTATTGAAGATGCAGTAGCAGGAATTCAAGCTGCACAAAAATTAGGAATGAAGACTATTGGTGTTGGTCAAGCAGATGAATTAAGACTAGCGGATTATAAATTTTCATCCTTATCCGAATTGTCAACCGATTTATTAATAAAAATTATTGCTGCATAATATGCAAAAGAAATATATAAAAGAAGACCCTTGGTCCCTCATTCAAGAGGGATGGAATGCTGAAAGAGTTGAATCTTCGGAAAGCCTATTTAGCATAGGGAACGGATTTATTGGTCAGAGAGCTAATTTTGAAGAAACATACTCAGGAAAGACATTTCAGGGGAGTTATGTAGGCGGTGTGTATTATCCCGATAAGACACGTGTGGGATGGTGGAAAAATGGATATCCCGAGTATTTTGCCAAAGTCCTTAATGCTCCAAACTGGATCGGGTTAAAAGTTATATGTAATGATGAAGAACTAGATTTAAATTTAGCAAAAGAAATAATAAACTACCGTCTCGAGCTAAATATGAGAGCGGGATGGCTAAACCGAAGTTTTGAAATTATATTACAAAATGGAAGCCATCTCAAAATAAATTCCAGAAGATTCATTTCCTTAGCCATTAAGGAATTAGGTGCTATAAAATATGATGTACAACTTATCAATATAGATGCTGATGTAAAAATCATTCCTTTTGTAGATGCAGATATCAATAATTCGGACTCCAATTGGGATCATAAATTTTGGAATATAGTTGGCAGTAAATTTCAAGGGAATGCAGCCTGGATACGAACGATAACCAATAAAACCAATTTTGATGTGGCTACTTTCATGGACACCAAACTAATATTGGACTCCGGTGATTTGGTTGAGAAGAATCAAATTTCAGGGCATAAAAAAGTAGAGCATAATTACGAATTCCATTTGGAAAAAGGACAATCTGCTACCCTCATAAAATTTGGTGGTTATGTAAGTTCGCTTAATACCCCTTCCGATGGGATTGATCAAAAAGTAGTTTCTATTATCAGTAAAGCAAACGAAATAGGATTTGATGCGCTCTTGAATATTCAAAAGAAAAAATGGGGTGACGTATGGAAAATGTCTGATATTCAAATAGAAGGAGATGTATCCGCTCAGCAAGGAATACGCTTCAATATATTCCAACTGAATCAAACCTATAACGGAGAAGATTACAGACTAAATATTGGACCAAAAGGATTTACAGGTGAAAAATATGGTGGAGGAACCTACTGGGATACTGAAGCATATTGTTTGCCTTTTTATATGGTTACAAAGAATCAGGAAGTTGCACTCAATCTATTAAGATACCGGTATCAACATCTTGAAAAGGCCAAAGAAAATGCAATAAAATTAGGCTTTAATACGGGTGCTGCTCTCTATCCCATGGTCACAATGAACGGAGAAGAGTGCCATAATGAATGGGAAATAACATTTGAAGAAATTCATAGAAATGGAGCAATTTCCTATGCAATATTTAATTACACAAGATATACCGGAGATACTAAATATCTCTTTAATGAAGGCATTGAAGTACTGATTGCCGTAGCACGATTCTGGGTGCAGCGGGTTCATTTTTCTAAAGTAAAAAACCAATATGTTATTCTAGGTGTAACTGGCCCAAACGAATATGAAAACAATGTCAATAACAATTGGTACACGAATTTTATAGCTAAATGGTGCATGTCTTATGCATTAGAAACCTTAGATAATTTGAAGCAAATCAATAAGGAAGGTTTTGAAGATATAAAAGAAAAATTGTTATTTACAGATGCAGAATCTGAGAAGATGAAAAATGTTTCTGAAAATATTTATCTGCCTTATGATAGCGAAAGGGATATTTTCTTACAACAAGATTTATTTCTCGATAAAGAAATTGCACCTGCCTCTTCTTTAAAGCCAGATGAGCGTCCCATCAATCAGAATTGGTCATGGGATAGGATACTTCGGTCTTGTTATATTAAACAGGCAGATGTATTACAGGGAATGTATTTATTTGAAGATCAATTTACAAAAGCAGAGCTAGAAAGGAATTTTGAGTTTTATGAACCTTTAACTGTTCATGAGTCATCATTGTCTCCTTGTGTACACAGTATTTTAGCATCTTCACTCGGGAGAACAGAAAAGGCTTATTCATTATATCTAAGAACATCGCGTCTTGACATAGATGATTACAACCATGAAGTTGAAGAAGGATGTCACATAACGAGTATGGCTGGAACCTGGTTAAGTATTGTTGAAGGTTTTGGAGGCATGCGAATCTTAAATGACAGACTATCGTTTAATCCAAAAATTCCAGACAATTGGAAGGCCTATACGTTCAAAGTTAATTTTAGAAATCATATTTTAAGAGTTGAAGTCAGTAAAGAATCTACGAAATTTGTTCTGGAAAAAGGGAATGAATTGGAACTTTATCTGAATGGAAATCTTATCCAAATTGAATCTGAAGCCAGAGTATTAAGCTAATCGAAAATGAGTACTAAAAAGATATCTTACTCTATAATTATTTGTCTTCTTTTGTGCAATTGGCTTGGCGCCCAAATTGAAAAAATAGAACCACCATTCTGGTGGAGTGATATGACAAATCCTGAATTACAAATCATGTTATATGGCTCTGATATTGCAAGTCATGATGTGATAATTGAGGGGTTTCAGATTACTAATATTGTCAAAACTGAAAACAGCAATTACTTATTTGTTACAATCAATACTAGAGATATTGAACCTGGGTATGTTGATATAAAGTTAATAAAGCATGGAATTGTTACTTCTACTACAAAATATGAATTCAAAGAACGCATAAAAGACTCTAGGTGGCGTCAAGGATTTAATTCCAGTGATCTTGTGTATTTGATTATGCCTGACCGCTTTGCTAACGGTGATGAAAGCAATGATAATCGAGAAGATATGATAGAAGTTACCAATCGAAGTTTTAATGGAGGCAGACATGGAGGAGATATCAGAGGGGTCATCAATAATCTGGAATATATTCATGAGCTTGGGGCAACTGCTATATGGAGTACACCTTTGTTGGAAGACAATTATCATCGATATTCCTATCATCAT
Organism: Saprospiraceae bacterium; assembly: GCA_029262995.1. Lineage (GTDB taxonomy): Bacteria > Bacteroidota > Bacteroidia > Chitinophagales > Saprospiraceae > RFSX01. The sequence goes on from JAJCYH010000018.1 coordinate 18,369, forward strand.
TATGCGCAATCAGATGTATACAGAATAGATCCTCGTTTTGGCACTAATGAAGAATACATTGAATTATCAAGAGCATTGCACGCAAAAGAAATGAAGTTAATCATGGATTATGTCACCAATCATTGGAGTATTGTCCATTGGATGGTAAAGGATCTCCCCTGCTATGATTGGATTCACCAGTTTCCTGGCTATGCCAATACAAATCATCGGATGACGACACAGTTTGACCCCAATGCATCGAGACGGGATAAAAGATATTCTGAAGATGGTTGGTTCGTGCCAACAATGCCAGATTTGAATCAGAGAAATCCATTGGTATTAAACTACTTAATTCAAAACGCCATCTGGTGGATTGAATATGCAGAATTGGATGGTTTTCGAGTTGACACCTATTCCTATAATGACAAAGACGCTATCGCTCGATGGACGAAAGCGATAATGGATGAGTACCCTAATTTCAATATCGTAGGTGAAGCATGGTATCATAATCAGGCACAGATTTCTTACTGGCAAAAAGATAGCCCAATAGGGTCCATCCAAGCTTATAATTCTTATTGCCCCAGTGTTATGGATTTTACTTTACATGATGCCCTAATGGCCGTTTTTAGCGAAAGCGATTCCATATGGGGAAAAGGACTCGTAAAAATTTATGACAACCTCGCAAATGATTTTCTTTATGCAGATGTAGACAATATTATGATCTTTCTCGAAAATCATGATACACCAAGATTTAACGAATTATATCCTAAACTTTCAACATACAAGCTAGCAATTACTCTTCTTGCTACCCTGCGTGGTATCCCTCAAATCTACTATGGAAGTGAAATTGGAATGAAAGGAAAAAAAGATGTCGGTGATGGAGATATAAGAAGAGATTTTCCTGGTGGGTGGAAAGAAGACACAAATAATGCCTTTACTAACAGTGGCAGGAATAAAGAACAGAATGCCTATTACGATTTTGCGCGTAAGGTCTTTAACTGGCGTAAAAACAAACCTGTCATCCACAAGGGACAAACAATGCAATTTGCGCCCAAGCAGGATGTTTACGTTTATTTTAGATACAACGATGAGGAACAAGTTATGGTAGTAATTAATAATAGTGTAGAAGACAGAGTATTAAATTTGTCCAGATTTAATGAACGGCTGAAAGGCAATAACGCAGCAATAGATATTCTAAGTGGTGAAAAATTCCTTCTCCTAAATGAACTAAAAATCAAAGCGCGAACTTCTTTAATACTAGAATTTTAGACATGAAAAATCTACTGCTTTTCTTACTTGTTTTACTGATTATTTCCTGCAAGCCTACAGGTGACAATTCAAATTCAGCCAGCTGTACAAACGCTGAACTTTCTGAACTAAAAGTCAGTAAAGGTAAAGTGTACAGAATTCACGACTTTCAGTCCAACTATGTGAATGCGAGAAATGTAGATATATGGCTTCCAAAAAATTATAACGACACTACTGAACATGCAGTCATATATATGCATGATGGACAAATGCTATTCGATAGCACTACTACATGGAACAAACAAGAATGGCGAGCAGATGAAGTCCTTCAAGGCTTGATCGATAAAAAAAGTGTCGTTCCTGCAATTATTGTTGGCATTTGGAACATTGATGGTGAGCGTTACAATAATTACTTTCCACATAAGGCACTGGATTACTATAAAGGCGATAAAGCTTTTTTAAATGACAAAGATTTCAATGCTGACAATTATTTAAAGTTTATAGTGGAAGAACTAAAACCTTGTATCGAAGCAACATATAGTGTAAATAGCGATAAAGCATATAATTGCACAGCTGGTGCCAGTATGGGTGGCCTAATTTCGATGTATGCAATATGTGAATACCCTACTGTGTTTGGGGGAGCAGCTTGTCTTTCAACACACTGGCCGGGGATAAGTCCCAAAGCAAACGAAGATATTGCAGGTTCGATATTTTCATATTTAGAAGATAACATACCTTCCTGTGATGATCATCGCTTATACTTTGATTACGGAGATAAGACACTGGACCGTTTTTACCTACAATATGGACCACGGGTTGATAGTATACTGGCCAATAATAATTGTAATGTAGGTAGTGGTAAGAATATGTATTTCAAAGGTCATGATCATAACGAACGTTCCTGGCAAAGAAGGTTGCATATTCCTTTTGAATTTATACTACCTACGCATTAATCAATCAAATACTTATTATGAAACAAATAAAGACTTTAAGTATTCTGCTCTTTTCCTGTGGTTTCTTGTTTATCAATTGTATTCAAAAAGAAGCTGTTGTTGTAAAAAGTTATTCCACAATCACCGATACGGATCTAGAATCAGCGGTAATTTATGAAGCCAATATTAGGCAGTATTCAGAGCAAGGTGATTTTAGTAGTTTCACCAAAGATATTCCAAGTTTAAAAGAATTGGGTGTAAAGATAATCTGGTTGATGCCGATACATGCGATAAGCATAGAGAAACGGAAAGCTAAAAGTGACGTCAATGTCTCCGACATTGAAGACCCAGAAGAAAGAAAAAAATATCTGGGTAGCTATTACTCCGTATCTGATTACCGAAGTATCAATCCTGAATTTGGTGATGCTAATGATTTCGAGGAACTTATAAAAGTAGCTCATAATAACGGTATGTACGTCATTCTGGACTGGGTACCAAATCATACAGGATGGGATCATCCTTGGATAACTGAGCATCCTGATTATTATACACAGGATTCATTGGGAAATATCATAGATCCAATAGACCCAGGTACTGGAGCATCATGGGGATGGACGGATGTTGCGGACTTGAATTTTGACAACAAGGAATTATGGGAAGCTATGATTGATGAGATGAAATACTGGATTACAGATTTTGATATCGATGGCTATCGTTGCGATGTAGCTCACGGTGTACCTGTTGAATTCTGGGAATATGCCGTTCCTAAACTACGTAAGGAAAAAGACATTTTCATGCTTGCCGAAGCAGAGTCAAGTACGTTATTAAAGAATGCGTTTGAAATGGATTACAATTGGGAGGGACATCATATTATGAATGATATTTCAAAAGGAAATAAGTCTGTATCCGATTGGGATCAGTACATGATCAGATGCAGTACTAATTATGAAGCGGATGATATACGCATGAATTTTGTTACCAATCATGATGAGAATTCATGGGCGGGACCTGTGAAAGAAAGAATGGGCGATGCTTCTGAACTGATGTTAGCCTTTAGTTATCTCCAACCGGGTATGCCTTTGATTTATAGCGGTCAGGAATATGATATGGATCACAAACTTCTCTTTTTTGAAAAAGATCAAATTCCAAAAACCAAAGGAAGCACGTGGAATACTTTAGTGAAGCTGGGGAAATTGAAAACGGATAATCCAGCTCTAAATGGAGGTAAGAATCCAGCAAGTTATAATCGTCTTGATGCTTATGGTTCTGAACATATAATGGTCTTCAGCAGACAGAAAGGTGAATCAACAGTATATTTTATTGGAAATATGTCAGCGGACCCGGCAGAATTTAATTTTCCAATAGAAGGAAGATTTACCAATTGGATGAATGGAGAACCGGAGGATTATAATTTAGGAGGAACATATAATTTTGCTGCGTGGGAATATAAGATTCTGATTCCTAAATAGAGTAATACTCTATTTCTCTAATAGAAAACAATATACCTACAAAAGTATGTTGCATAATCGTTTCAGTTATAAATTAAGGATCATAGTAATGCCAATCGCAGCAAATCATTATATTGCGAATGACTTAACACCCTAATGATTAGAAGACGAAGTTTGAATCTTGATAGTATTCATATTGCCTTAATATTATTTTTTTGCTTCTTTAACCTGGATCAAACAATATCTGCCCAAGAGCAATGCTGTTGTGGCGCTGATGAAGAAGTTGAAGTTCCTGGAGGAGATTTTGAATTCAGCCCCTATCCCGCTCCCGGTGGATGGATAGATTATACTTCAGGATTCGGTCCTTGGGATGTTTCTTTTGGATCCATCAGCCATCATGATGATGGACATAATAATTTGGGTAATGGTAACCCAAACCCTTCAACAGCACATGTAGATCTCAACGGCTTTTCCCCAGGAGGCATTTGCCAGACTATCAATGGATTTACCGTTGGATCGGAATGCACCTTAACCTTCTTTTATGCTATCCACAACGGGATCTCTTCCGGAGAAGCCACAGTTAGCCTTGAAGGTGGGTCTGTCCTGAATGAAACCTGGGAAGCAGACAATGTTGGAAGCAATGAATGGCTTGAAGCCAATTACAGTTTCACTGCCACAAGTACTTCTATGGAACTATGCTTCGAAAGCCTAGTGACAGTAAATTGTTGTGGCATGTTGATCGATGACATCAGCTTTTCATGCTGTCCGACTGATGCTGAAGAACCTGTTCTCGATCAAATGCCACAGGACCTCACTGTGATGTGTCTGGATGATGTACCTGAAGATCCAGACATTAAAGCAAGCGATGATTGTACCGTTGATCTTGAAGTTGAATTCAATGAAGAGATTGAAGAACAGGGCTGTAATTATGTGATCTATAGAGATTGGAGCGTAGAAGACGATTGTGGTAAGATCAGTGAATATACTCAGGTCATCAGTGTTATTGATGATGAAAGTCCTGAAGTACTTTCCCCTCCTGAGGATCTTAAAATATTCTGCAATGATGACATATTAGAAGTCTTCAATGATTGGGTTGCCAATTATGGCTTTGCTGTGATAGATGAAAATTGCGGTGAGATACTTGTAGAAGTAGAACATGACGTTATAGATCTAAACTCATGCAGTCAAACACTTGTAACTTTTATATACTCTGATCTATGTGGTCATTCCGTAGAAGAAAATGCATTTTTCGAAGTTGATGACAGAAGCGATCCGGTTTTTATCCAAGTCCCATCAGATCTTATCATCCCATGTGATAGCTCTTCTGTTTCAATAATCGATAACTGGTTAGCCAACAATGCAGGTTCTTTAGCTATGGACGATTGTGATTTTACTATAGTGAATGATTTTACAGGAAATTATGACAGCACGGATATTGTGAGTTTTATCGCGATGGATTTTTGCGGCAACGCAAACACCACAATAGCTCAAATAATATATACAGGTAACATCGATACGATTAGAATAGATTCAACAACCTGTGATCCTTCAATAGCTGGAATATTTGAAGAATTCATTGATTCCCCTACCACATGTGACAGTTTGATCATTCTGAATATTGAATTCAATCCCAGTGATACCCTTGAATTAACGGAGTACAGTTGTGATCCACAAGAAGTGGGATTTGATACACTGATAAGCAGCAATCTGGCGGGCTGTGATAGCATTGTATATCTGCAAACCATGTTACTTAGATCAGATACCGTCATGCTATTCGAGAATGTCTGTGACTCTAGTCAGATAGGTACTGACACACTAATTTTTCAAAATGTCCAGGGATGCGACAGTCTTGTGTACTTACATATATTAGTTGCAGATTCTGATACTTTAAATATTATAAAACAAACATGTGATTCTACTCAGATAGGCATTGATACTTTAATTCATCAAAATATTCAAGGCTGTGACAGCATCGTTTACTTGCACACACAATATAGCTCTAGTGACACTATTTACACTATAGGTTACAGTTGCGATATTGAATCTGAAAATTATGACACAAGTTCAATTCCAGGTATCTTATGTGATACAATAGTAATCCTGCAGACTATCCCCCTTAAAGATGACACCACCTATCTGTTTGAGTTTGATTGCGATATCAAGGAAACCGAGTTTCTAACTGAAGTCCTAGCCGGTATGCTTTGTGATTCTATAGTGATCACGGAAGTCATACCACTAGCAAAGGACACCTCGTATATTATCTCGGGCTCTTGCAGGATCCAGGACCTGGGCATAGACACAAGCTACTACATCAATGAAAATGGATGTGACTCTTTGGTTATAATTGATGTATTTTACGAGCCTATTCCGCCAATCTATGTTGATACGTACAGCTGCAATCAGCAAAACATTGGACTGGACACGATGATGATTTTTAGTTTAGAATGCGATAGCATAATAATTACGAATACCCATTTGCTTGAAAGCAGTGAAACAGTTATACAGGAAATATCATGCGAGACCTTACCGAACGACACTTTACTTTTCTCTAATTCTGATGGCTGTGATTCATTAGTTATCATTGAATATCATTTTGAAGAAATTAGCTTTGACTATGAATTAGAATTTGACCCTTGCGATCCTTTTTCACCTGTAGATCTTTTCATCTTTAATGTTGAAGGAGGGACTGAACCCTACCAATACATATTGAACTCTAACATAACAAGTGATATGCCTATGATAACACTTCAGGAAGAAGGTGCATATAGTATCTTAATACAAGATGCCGAGGGATGCATATCTGAAGAAATGATAGTCTCGCTGGAATGGCCCGAAGAGCTCGTTATAAATCTGCCTTCTGAGATCACAATTCTCAACGGTCAACCATATCCTTTGAATATTACATTGCCAACAAATGTCGACAGTTTCTATTGGTCTCATCCAGAAGTGTTATCCTGTACAGATTGTCTTGATCTCGTAGTATATTCAGATGAAGACTTGATCCTAGAGCTTCATGTGATCAGCAGTGATGGTTGCCTTAGTCTAAGAATCATTCATATTAAGATCAAAAATTCGGGAGTTTACATTCCGAATATTTTTTCTCCAAATGGAGACAAGGTAAATGATGACTTTGGAATTTTTCATTCAGGCAGTGTTGAGTTGATTCATTCATTCAGGATATATGATCGATGGGGTAATTTGGTATTTGAAAAATTAGACAGCAAGCCCGATGCAACTTCCTATTGGAATGGCAGGTTTAACAACAGTTTGGTTGATCCCAATGTATTTGTATATCATTTTGAACTGATGATGAAAAACGGAGAACTTAAAACCTTCCTTGGTGAAATCCTTGTTGTCAAATAAGTGACATCACGTGATAAATTTAGATCTCCTATTATATGGAGTACTCCCCTTAATTAAGCCAAAATTGCAAAATTGAGAATTAATTTGACAATTTGATGCTAATTAATTAATGTCTTCTCAACTGTCATATTGGCTAATGTGCAGAGAGTTAAAGATCGAAAATATTTTAATATAAAATTTTACTATACATGCTTGAAAGACAATATGCACGAGGGATATTATATCAGGTGGTCTGACGACGGAAGATTGGAGTGATATATATTACAGGCTGGCATTTGTTTAAATATTAAAAGCTTGTTCCATGAAGTTTTGTTCTTTATTTGATATTTTCAATTCATTTGCAATCTTACGCCAAGACGATATTTCTTTTTTAACTTTTGTTATATAGGCCTTAGCATCATTAAGTTCCCACCTATAATATTCTGCAATACTTAAACATAAGTCATAATCAAGACTATTATCATTTTCTGATATATTTAGGCTTAATCCTGTTCCACTTTCATTTGGATTTATATCGTAAGCTGGGGATAGAATCCAGCCCTTTCTTGTAAGAATAAACCCATGGTTTCGTAAGTGGTCGTCTGTATTTGAAACGCCAACAGAGAAAACTATTCGACGCCAAAGCTCTATCAAATCCATGTTGGGTGATGCTCCATATGTTTCTATTAAGTCAACGATCTCTAAATAACTTCCTCCTTCTTTTTGACAATAGCTATCTTTATAACCTAATAATGTCATAGCTGAAGCAAAGTGTAGTCTTTTATTCTCTATTGATCGATCAAATCTTTTTGTCAGATAAGTATGTTGTTTCTGAGAGAATGTTGATGCTGAAGCTTCAGCTACATTAATATTTACATTTTTTGCTATCCTATTTACCAAAAATTCCCATATCCCCGAATCTTTATCATCATTTTTACTGGGGAATTTGGCAATCCATAGACTACCGTCAGTATGTCGTACATTTGCTTTAGGTCTCGCACCACCTAAAGAAGAGCCTGGTGCCATCATTAATTTTAGCCATTTTTTAGCATTATCATCTTTGAAAAAATTGTCATCCTCAATTCTTAAACTTGCTTGTTCCAATTCTCGTATACTTGATATTGGAGGTGCTTTTACTGCTTCATTATGTTCTAAAAAGTTTTCATTTTCGTGTAACTTAAAGCGAATGCCTCCCATTCTTGTTTCATCGTTTACTCCCATAAGAAAGTCTGATTCATATAGATGTTTAGGTTTTTCTCCAGCTTCTCTTTCTTTGATTGCCTCTCTTCTCTTCATTAATATTCGTCCCCATCGGTCCGGAGATGAATCAAAGAATATTCCGAAATTTGGTTTTTCATCATTTAGATATTGAGGTCCAGTAAATAATTTTAAATCAGGATCAAGATCTTGTGCATACCCACTTTCTAACCAACCCTTAGAATACTCAAATGAAAATATTTCTTCTCCTTTTGAAACCTGTGAACGAAGAATTCCCATTTGCATCATGTGCGGTAGTTCTTTCCAATCTGCGTAAACCAAAATTTCATTCATAATATTCTATTTTTTTGAGACACGCTTTTTCACTTGTAATTTTGCATCTTGAAGCTTTCTTCCAAGTGTATCATCTTCGGCTAGTTTAAGTAAGTCTTTTTCCAGACCATAAACAGACATTACTTGGAGAAGGGTTGAAATTGATGTTACTGAATTTCCTTTTTCTAAATGCCATAAGGTTGTTCTGCTTATTTTGGCCCTTTCCGCTACCATTTGGGCTGAATATTTCCTCCTTAAACGAGCTAACTTTAAATTCTCACCTAGTTGTTTTAGAATTCGTTTCTCCTTTGGCAATAATCCCATATTTTTATTCATAATGTTTTATATAATGAACAAATATGTAATTATTGTCCATTATAATGAACATTGATTGATAATTATTTGTGTTATTCTTAGTTTGAATGTAACTTGGGTCTCAAATTAGTCAATTGCAACTAATTACTCTATTCTGCTATAACTCGATGCAACAGCTGTGGCGCAGCCATATTTCTCACACTTGGGCTAATAGTAACATCCGTATGTGAGATAATTAGTATATTTATTAGGACTATAATAAGTTATCATTAATTGTAGAAGCTTAGCAACTTTGACTATTAAACATAGTCATTTGTATCTTGTCAATACTTCTATTTGTGATTTAATAGATACAAATAGCAAATTTAATTTGTTTTTCATATCTTTGAATTACTCGTATATGTGGTTTTAACGATACAAATAGCAATTTAAATGAAACTAGAATGGGAAATAATTAAGAGATTCTCTCAAAATGATACACCATGCTTCTCAACAGGTGATGTTCGCAAAGAATTCAGAAATATTAGTCCATCGCACTTGACCAATACTCTAATGAGAATGGTGAAGAGTAATATGCTCATTCGGCTTAACAGAGGGGTGTACTATATTGTCCCTCTAGAACACAATAGCCCGAAGTTTCTCCCTAATTGGCATTTAGTAGCTAAGTATTTGTTGCGAAATAAAAACTACTACATTGGTTATTACTCTGCGCTTCAAATACATAAGCTAATAACTCAACCTAGCCTGACAGAAATTGTAGTTACAGATGTTCAAATAAAGCCAAGTAACATCGAAATTCAAGGAGTTAGGTTTCAATTTATTAATCACAAAAAAAATCGTTTTTTTGGAGTGAAGAACACTTGGATTGATGATTATAATAAGGTACAATGTAGTGACTTAGAAAAGACCTTGGTTGATTCATTTATTAACCCACATTACAGCAATGGTATGGTTGAGATTGCAAAGGCGGTATATGAAACGCGAAACAAAATCAATCAGGGCAAAATAATGGACTATTTCGCTAGATCAAGTAATAAAGTTGCAGCAAGAAGGTACGTGTTCATTTGTGACCTTTTAGAAATAAGTTCATCATATCATGAAAGCTTACTGCAAAACAACCTGAGTGGTTCATTTCTTCGCTTGGACACATCTGCCCCAGATGAAGGAAGATTCAACACTAGATATGAATTAAAAATTAATCGAGATATTAATACTATAAAAGACGCAATGTTTACATGATTAAACCTGGAGAAATAGACAAAATCGCCATTGCCAAAGGTGTAAGAGCGAAACAAATAGAAAAAGACTATGTTATCTCTTGGGTTCTTTGGGGTATTGAACGAAACGAGTTGTTAAATAACAATCTAGTATTTAAGGGAGGAACTTGCTTAAAGAAAATGCACTTTGAAGATTACAGGTACTCTGAAGACATGGATTTCACACTACGAGATGATAGTGTATCTGATGAAGATATCTTGGAGAGTTTTAAAACTATTTTCGAAAAAATATATGAAGAGTCAAGAATAAAAGTTGAGTTAATAGATAATTCGATTGACAATCATGAGGCCTCCGGTAGCCTTAAATTTAAAATAAGTTATAGTGCAACCCATGGAGCTGACGAAATAAAAGTTGATGTCACTAGAGGGGAGATAATTGAATTTGACGTTGAGCATCGAATAGTACTAAACAATTATAGTGATCTTGAGGATGAGGACGAAACACGAATCCATTGCTACTCTCTCGAAGAAGTATTAATCGAAAAAATGACTGCATTGATGGGACGAACAATTCCACGAGATCTATATGATTTTGATTATTTAATTGAAGAAGAAGGGCTAGAACTTCAAGGCGTTTATATCGAATTTATGCGAAAAGCCGAGAACAAAGGTCACAATCCAAAAGAGTTTATAAATAAGGTTATGCCGAAAATGAAAACGTTTGAAAGAGACTGGAATACAAGTTTAGGGAAACAAATGACTAAAGATGACCTTCCTGATTTTAAAAACACTTGGCGAAAATCGTCAGGACACTTTAAAGAACTCTTGAAACTGTTAGAAAACTGATTCAATATTATGATAATTAATATATAGAAAAAACTATTGCCAATCGATTTCTATGACACCACCAAATCATTTTGATATTCTTTTTCAAACATTTTATTCTGTTTTATACAGGCAAACACTCGAGCAATGATTTTATTTCGTACCGCATTTATTACACTCATTTTATTTTTACCCTCTGATACTTTTCGGTCAAAATAGTCCTTTAATTCTCCGGGCATCTGAATAGCCCTTAAAGCAGCCATATGTAACCGTGTTTTTGCCCTTTTATTGGCCATGTGAGATACTCTTGACTTACCTCTAATACTTGTTCCTGAACTATGTTCAAAGGGTGATACACCAAAATTACATGCACATTTTTTAGCCTCAGTTATTTTTTTAAATTCCTCAGTACTAATGATGAACTCAATTCCGGTAATCACTCCTACTCCTGGGACACTGGTTGTGATTTGATAAATGTGATTTAATTCATGATCACCCTTTATCAATGCTAGCATTTCTTTTTCTATAGCCTTAATTTGCTTGTCAAGTGGTGCTATTATCTTTTTTGTTCTTGACTCTGTTGACTTCATGATTGACTTAGCAATAAATGCACTTTGTTCTTTTACAGCTACACTTAGCTGCTTCTTGCAATTTATTAACCTATCTCTTGGGGGTATGCACATATTAAGAGACTTTAAATGTATAATGGCGCGCCTTTCGGGGGGTCAGCTTGCCGCCATTTAACATTAAATTAATTTTATAAATGAAAACTATTAATTTGTTGTCCTAACAATGGGGGTAAGATCAGCTCTAGTGACCCCGTCAGGATTGACTGCGTCCATCCCATAGTGTTCCAAGGTCAACATCAATAGCCCTGCCTTCGGCATTTTTGCTTTTTTGATAGAAAATGCTTTATCAAGATAACTCATACACCTTTTCAATCAAAAAAACCCTTGTCTTACGACAAAGGATTTTGATGCTCTAGTGACCCCGTCAGGCTTCGAACCTGAGACCTACTGATTAGAAGTCAGTTGCTCTATCCAGCTGAGCTACGGGGCCATGATTTATATTTTATTGAAGTTTCACTTTAGAAACTTCTGCTTTTTACTTAGTTCTTCCAACAATTAGATTGCCAGTTGCTCCCTGCCTGCCTTCTTTCAGACGGTAGGCCTGCCTGGCCGTACCGCCAGGTAGGCAGGTATCCATCCCGATCTGTATCGGGAGAGCGAAGCTTGTCTGCCACGGTTTTAACCGGTAGAGGGCCATGATTTATATTTTAATGAAGTTTCACTTTAGAAACTTCTGCTTTTTACTTAGTTCTTCCAACAATTAGATTGCCAGTTGCTCCCTGCCTGCCTTACCGCCAGGTAGGCAAGTATCCATCCCGATCTGTATCGGGAGAGCGAAGCTTGTCTGCCACGGTTTTAACCGGTAGAGGGCCATAGTTTTAACCCGTAAAGGGTTAAAATATCTCCTTATTTCAAAAGAGTGTGCAAATATAAAATATAATCCACGAAAGATACAATGCCTCACAAAAAATTAAAAGGCACTAATTAAAGGTCAATATTTTAGATTAGACCCTACAGAGTGCTTCCTTTACAATACCTTCACTATTATCGGGATAATTATATTGTATTACATGGGAATTCCTCAACCAAGCATTAAGCCTTTCATAAAAATAATAACCAATTTCTCCTTGAACATTAACACCCAATTTTTGAAGAGCTATAGCATTACATTGCTGTTCATATTGTTTTTTCATCGGGATAACCATTAGCTTTTTACCATGGTGAATAGCTTCAGAAGGCCCCTCAAAGCCAGCACCCATCAACAAAGCTTCTGATCTGGCAAAACTGGATAACCACTCTTTTCTACTGACAGGGTTTATCACAATGTTTCCATAACTCCTTGACTCTTTTACCTTAGGTGAAAAAATATTCCACTTATGGGATAACACACGCTCAAAGTGGTAGGTTAGATAATCAATATTATAGGCTGGTAAATAAACGCAAACTTCCCTCCTATTTTCACAATTCAATTGGCGTATATCCCTGCATATTATTGGCGTTTCTATCTTGTCATCATACGGCATGTAATGAAATCCTTTATAATCACTGGTCGGAGCATAATGCCTTATAATCATCTCTTGAGCTAAGTTTCTATTTCTAGGTCTTGGTGTTTTTTCAGAATTAAAAGACGCCTGATGCGACAATCCAATGGATTTGACACCTTTTAGCTTTGCAGCCCATGAACTTATCGGTTCAAAATCATTAACCAATAAATCATAATCTTCAATCTTCAATGACCTAATATCCTGAAAAAGCTGAATCATCCTTAAGGATTTTAATGTCTTGCTATAACTGATACCTCCTGCTGGTCCAGGAATAAAACTTAAGCCATATTTTGTAATATCCACCTCAAAAGGCAGTTTGATTTGGCATTGAGAGCCACTTACAAAAATATCTACATCTGCATATTTTTTAAATAATGGGATAAGTTCCAATGCTCTTATCATATGTCCATTTCCAGTAGCCTGGGTTGCATATAGTATCTTCATAGTGCCAATTCTTCTAGTTCAATTTTGCAATTATTATCTTCGCTTGTCTCTTCAAGGTGGCTATAAATACGCCACTTACCTTCTGCATATTCTAGACTGGTCAAACTCTCTACCCAATCTCCACTGTTCATATAAATTATATGTGAATCTTCATTGTAAACTTTCTTAATAACGGGCTCATGAATATGCCCACAGACAACATATTTATACCCTTTTTCAATTGCTAATTTGGCTGCTGTGCTTTCAAAATCCGAGATGTGTTTAGCAGCCTTTTTTACACTCATCTTTATCATTTTTGAAAAACTATACGGCGATCTACCGAATGATTTAAGGATTCTGTTAATCAGCCTGTTTATCCTAATTAATATATCATAGCCGTGACCTCCCAACTTAGCTATAAACTGTGAATGATTGACTATAGAGTCAAATACATCACCATGAAAAAACCACATCTTTACATCGTCGACATTCAAAACCAATTTGTCAACCAACTGAAAATTTGCAATTTGTATGGGGGAGATTCGCCGTAATAGGTCATCATGGTTGCCCGTCAAATAATACACTTTTGTGCCATTGCATATCTTGTCTATTAATTCCTTAAGGACTTTGAAATGCGCTTCAGGAAAATACTTTCTATTAAATTGCCAAATATCAATGATATCTCCATTAAGGATAATAGTATCAACTTTAATTGTCTGAAGGTAATTGAGCAGATCCCCTGCATGTGACCCATATGTGCCAAGGTGTAAATCAGAAAGAACAAGTATATCTAATTTTCGCATGCTCAAAAGTATATCACAATTGTCATGTCAAGAATACCCTTTCATTAAGATATGCTAAACGAAAACTTTATATGTTAATTAAGTATATATTAATCATTTACAGAATATGAATTAGGTTTAAACGCGCATTCAACTTTATTTCAATTTACTCGTTAGTGAATAATAAATGCATGAACATTGACATTTATTCTTATACTTTTTATGATCATAGCAACCATAGTCATCACCTATAAGCTATATCTAAAAACACCACAATTCGGGCAATTGCCATCCGGTCATCGCCTACAAAGGATAATGAAAAGCCCCAATTATATCAAAGGCAGATTCCGAAATATCGTCCGTGTTGAGGAACCAATGTCTGTAAGCAAATTACCAACCCTTATCAAACAAAATCGCACTAAAAATATTCAAAAAAGACCCGCTAATAAATTAACACTGCAAACCGACAGAATCAATTCATTAAAAGATCTCGCTTCCAATATCTTTAAATTTACCTGGTTTGGTCATTCAAGTATATGGCTTGAACTAGATGGCCTAAATATATTAATAGATCCCATGCTAGGCCCTTATGCCTCTCCAGTGCCTGGAACTGTTAAAAGATTTTCTGATACCAGCGATATAGATTGGAACAATCTTCCAGATATAGATCTTGTACTTCTTTCTCACGACCATTATGATCATCTAGACTATTACACCATCAAGAGAATAAAGGACAAGGTTAAAAAATTTATTACTCCACTTGGCGTTGGTTCTCATCTTGAGCATTGGGGCATTGAACCAGACCGTATCTCTGAATGTTATTGGCACCAGTCAATAAGCTTTAAAGGCATCAACTTCACGAGTTGCCCGACCAAACATTTCTCTGGAAGAACCCCTAAAGGAAGAAATTCAACGCTATGGTGCTCATGGGTCATTCAGTCCCCAACACAAAACATCTATTTCAGTAGTGATTCTGGATATTTTAATGGTTTCAAATTCGTCGGTGAAAACTATGGGCCATTTGATCTGTGCTTTGTAGAATGTGGTCAATACAATACGCTGTGGAGAGAAAATCACATGATGCCAGAAGAATCATTACAAGCATTTTTAGAATTGAACGGAAAGATTATGGTTCCCATACATTGGGGTGCATTTTCTCTTGCACCACATGATTGGCGCGAACCGATTGAAAGATTATTGCTTAGCGCAAATGAAAAAGGGGTAGAAAGTATCATTACGCCTAGATTAGGGCAGACTGTCGAAGTAAACAAAGACTTTCCAAAAGAAGAATGGTGGAAGAATCAATAAAAAAAGGGAACTACAGTATAGCTCCCTCACCAAATTGTTATAGTATCTTTTTATTGCTTGGTTCCTACCAAAGTACAATCGTCAGTTCGATCTAACATAATCGCAGCAACTTTAATGTTCATGTTTAAATCTGCCATTATCTGAGTTCCATCAGCATTCAATGTAGCTGTGCCTGTTCCGATAACATCTCCAGGAACACCCATAACAGGGACACCAAGCAATTCTGCATCGATGATTAATTCATCTCCCAAAGCTGTAGCTGTAAGGTCAATGGTAATACCGCCAGCAACATTCATCAATGTGACAATCAACTCATCCTTTTTCGCCGGATCCAATCCCGGTTGAATAGAAAAATTAAGTGTATCTGAACTAATAAATGCCAATGCCCCAGGGCAAAGAAATGAACCTACATAATCGCCAATGAATTTATCTCGAGCATAAACGCATGATTCATCCTCAACAGTAGCATTTACGTTGTAATTTTCTGCATCTGGGTCTGTACATCCTTCAACATCATCATCCCCACAAGAACTTACAAAGATTGTCAGCATGCCTATCATTAAAAAAGCAGCAAGAAAACGGTGTAATTTTAAGTTTTGCATTATTGTATTTTTAGATTTAACTGAAATAGCTAATATAAATTTAACTTTATTCAACAAATCAAAGGATAATTTGAGCCTTATTATAATTTTGCCGTTATAATAATATTAAAAGACCTTAAGCAAGACCATGCATTCAGAAACTCATATACAAATAAAACTTAATTCGATCGAAGAAGCCATCAAAGACATCAAAGATGGAAAAGTCATCATTGTCGTTGATGACGAAGATCGTGAAAATGAAGGAGACTTTATTTGCGCTGCCGAACTCATTACGCCCGAGATAATCAATTTTATGGCTACATTTGGTAGAGGACTTATCTGTACACCTATCACCAATGAAAGAGCCAATGAATTAAACTTACAGAAAATGGTAAGCAGCAATACAGCTCTCCATGAAACTGCATTTACAGTATCAATAGACCTCATAGGGAAAGGATGCTCAACAGGAATTTCTGCTTATGACAGAGCAACCGGCATTAAAGCTTTGGTAGAAAAGGAAACTAAAGCATTAGATTTTGCTAGACCTGGTCATATATTTCCGCTGATCGCAGAAGATGGCGGTGTCCTTAGAAGAACTGGTCACACCGAAGCTGCTGTCGATCTGGCACGAATGGCCGGACTATACCCAGCGGGGACATTGGTAGAAATCCTGAACCCGGATGGAACGATGGCTCGCTTGCCTCAACTGCTAAAAATGGCGAAAGCTCATGATCTTAAAATAATCAGTATAAAAGATCTCGTAGCCTTTAGAATGAACAACGAACGTCTGGTTCATAAAGAATTAGAAGTAGAATTCAATACTGATTTCGGTCCATTTACTGTTATCGCATATAAGGAAAACGGTAGTAATTTGACGCACCTTGTCTTTAAAAAAGGTGAATGGAATGAAGATGATGCCGTACTAACCCGAGTGCATAGCTCAACCAATACCGGAGATATTCTAGGAGCCCTCCTTTTAGGTTATGGTCAAGAACTTCACAAAACTCTTAAAATGATTCAGGGAGAAGGAAGGGGTGTGCTGATTTATCTGAGACAATCTGAAGATCATAATACGATACTGGATACCTTAAAAAACATGAAATCTCAGAAAGAAAATGGTAGAAACATCGACCCGAGACCTGAAATCAGCAAGTCTAATCATCAACGAGATTTAGGCATTGGTGCTCAAATTCTCAATGATCTTGGCATCAGACATTTACGCTTGCTAACCAATAGACCGAGAAAAAGAATTGCACTGATGGGTTATGATCTTGAAATCGTAGAAAATGTACCTATTGTTTAGTCATTAATCCTATCATTTATGACACCAGAGGATATAGCTAATAAAATGTATGAGAACGATGATTTCAGCCAATGGCTTGGAATAAGCATTCTAGAAATCGATACGGGATTCTGTAAAACAAAAATGAAAGTCCGAAAAGAAATGACCAATGGCTTTGAAGTTGCTCATGGTGGCATCACATTTTCATTAGCGGATAGTGCCTTTGCATTTGCTTCAAATTCACGTGGTAAGAAATCAGTTTCTATAGAAACTTGTATTTCACACACAAGACCAGTATTTAGTGGAGATACCCTTACAGCCACCGCCAAAGAAAAAAACCTATCCAACTCTTTAGCGATCTATGAAGTTTCTGTTGTAAATCAAGACGATAAAATTGTTGCCCTCTTTAAAGGGACCGTTTTTAGAAAAAATGATGAGTGGGCATAAGTTTCCACTGATTATTTTACTATATTATAAAAATGAATTCTTCAGATATTAATATAGAAGTCAGTTGGAAAGAAGCTCTGTCCCAAGAGTTCAATAAGCCTTATTTTAATCAAATTGTAAGTTTTCTTAAATCCGAAATTGCTAAAGGCAAAACGATCTACCCTCCTGGTAGTTTGATTTTTAAAGCTTTCGAGTTGACACCATTCAATGATGTAAAAGTGGTCATCCTAGGGCAAGATCCCTACCACAATCCTAATCAAGCCATGGGACTTTGCTTTTCCGTTCCTAAAAATTGCAAGACTCCACCTTCCCTAGTCAATATATATAAAGAAATTAAAGCAGACATCGGTTTGGATATTCCTAATCATGGAGACCTTACTTCCTGGACCAATCAGGGTGTTTTCTTATTGAATGCGATGCTAACTGTTGAACATAACAAAGCGGGTTCTCATCAGAGAATTGGATGGCAAGATTTTACTGATTCAGTCATTAAAACCATTTCAGATAAAAAGTCCAATTGTATCTTTTTACTATGGGGTCGTTTTGCGCAAAGCAAGAAAAAAATTATTGATCAAACCAAGCATTATGTACTTGAAGCTGCCCACCCTTCTCCGCTAGCAAGAAATGCATTTTCTGGCTGTAAGCATTTTTCAAAGACAAATGAAATACTTATCAAAAACGGTCAAAATCCAATTGACTGGAAACCTTAAATAACCATTTGAAAAGACTATTTTTATAGTATAAAAGCATTGTTTATTATGCAACAAAAATTCAAAACGCTTATCCTCATTGTTTCTGTTCTTGGTATTCTAGCTGTAGGAATGGGAGCATTTGGCAGTCATTATCTAAGAGATAAATTAAACCCTGCTGAAGTCAATGCATTTAAAACTGCAGTAAATTATCATTTCGTACATACACTTGCGATTATGGGTGTAGCTTTTCTCTATCGCATATACAGAATCAGGGGACTCTATTTTATTGGCTTATTTTTTCTAGGTGGCATCTGTCTGTTTTCTGGAAGTCTATATATGTTGTCCATCAAACATCTATTGGGCATTCAATCTTTTGAGATTATCGGAATGCTAACGCCAATAGGAGGATTAGCACTTATGGGATCTTGGGCAGCCGTTTTCTTCACCATTGTTAGAATAAAAACTGTCTGATTATATTACATTGTTAAATAACATATTTATATTAGCAATAACAAAAAAAGTTTAAGAATGAGAAAATTATTAATCACACTTTGCCTTCTTATTTCGTTTACAATTAGTGGATGGAGTCAGTTTCATTTTGGTGCTGGTGCTCAACTTATACTTGATGGTGGTGTTTTCGGAATTCAAGGGAAAGCCCTTTATGATGTTGACGAAACCTGGAGAGGTGCTGGAACTTTTACACTCCATTTAGACTCAGGACCTGATTGGACCATTGATCTTGATGCACAATACAAGCTATTGCAAATCAGTGATAATTTCGATCTTGCACCAGTTGCTGGATTAGGAATCACAAGATTTGGTGTTGCTGGTTTTGGATCCACTACCGAAATTGGAATTAATTTAGGTGCATTTATTGATTTTGTACCTAGCGATTCATATCATATATATGTTGAACCAAAGCTGAATATCGGAGGCTACGAATCTTTTTCTATTGCCGGCGGTGTTTTGTTTTAAGTTTGACGATAAACCAAAATGATTATCCAAATACTGTTTGAGAATTATTTTTTCTAGTGCTATTCGAATTCTAAAAACGGTAGAAACCTCGACATTGTCGGGGTTTTTTTAATTTAACTTTCCGCTAACTTCCATTAACATTTTTATTCCCGTCTTGCTTTTAATTAATTATATAACCTAAAGCAAGGATCATGAAAAAGTTATTAACACTCAACCAAATCATTGGATTGCTTTTTATATTTTCTAGCGCTTTCGCGCAAAATAGCATTACAGCAATTGGAGGATTTACTCAATCCAACATCACAACTCAAGGCATCAATCAATCATTTATTGATTTCAAACCATTAATCAATTTTCATACAGGACTTTACTACGAAAGAGAGTTGACACAAAAATTATCTGCAAGATCTGGCGCAGTATTCACGAAAAGAGGATTTAGAATTAGTGAATCTTTTAGTCTTGATATTGGTGGAATAAATATTCCAGTAGGTGTAAGTGTCAATACAGAAATTAAAGGCTTCACTATTCCAATAGCATTGAAATACGATTTTATGGATGACTCAAATATGAAAATCTATGGAATCGGTGGAATTAATATCGCTCGTGCTCAATCCGCTCAAATACAGACAACAGCCAACGCATTGTTTGACTTTAATCTAAGTACAATAGATATAGACCTAAGTGGATCAGCATTCAATAGATGGGGTACGGAAGCACTAATAGGAGCAGGAGTAGAATTAAATCGAGGCAATGGCTTCTATATGGCAGAATTAAACTATAACCATTCCTTGAATGATTTTACCAATGATCAAACAACAATCATCGATGTAGGTGTTAGAAATAAATCGTGGTCTTTGAGTATAGGTTACGGAATTAGGTTTTAATCCGTAAGTGCTTATAGATGAAGGCCCTTTTCAGTTATCTGAGAAGGGTTCTTCTATGATATGATCAGAGAATTTGTTTCTGTTTTTCCACCAAATAAATCCCAAACTTGCCACCAATAAGTAAGGTAAAGAAAGCATATAAAGTATTCCTTTATTCAAACCAAGACCTTCTGTTCCTCCATTTTTCAAATTCGTTTCAGCCGATAATCTACACATAGGACATTGAGCAAGAAGTTCAGAATCTAGGCAAACTGAAATCATGAATATAACAGTAACAAGAATAAATATTTTAAAAACTGAATTCATAGAACAAATTTAACCCTAATCATTAAATTCCATAGCAAGGTCGAAGCATTAAATATACAATCGGCCCTGTAAACACAACATATAACCATAATGGGAATACCCATTTAGCCATCTTTTTATGTTTTATAATTGAAAAACTAAAACCTCTGTTAAAAGTCAATAAAATAAATGGCAATGATATTCCTGCCAATATGATATGCGTGATTAAAATAAAATAGTAAACATACCTGATGGCTCCTTCTTTGCAATAGCTTGTTTCTGCCGTTGTAAAATGATACGTCACATAAACAAGAAGGAAGATTGCTGAAAATCCCATTGCAGCAAATATCATATTTCTGTGCGCTGTAACATTTCCTTTTTTAATGAAGTAAAATGATATAATCAAACATATTCCAGCAAGCGTGTTAACAGCTGCATTAAATCCGGGCATCCACATTGTTTCGAACTCTACGTTAAATCTCTCTGCAGGCCTCATTACAATTACAATTGCAATTACAATTACAGATAAGATGTAAGCAACAATATCTAGCTTTTTTCTTAGGTCGCTATTTTCCTTATAATCCATTATTCCTTATCAGCGTTTGACTTTTTAATACCTATATCTTTTGGCTTTTTTCGTGGCAACACAACGGCCGTATCTTCAACCAATAATCCTAACATTTGTTCAGAATCACCCTCATAACATTGCCGTATAAATCCTGCTGTATCTACAATCACATAGTTACAATCTTTTAAAGTAGCTGGGATAGCATTTTGTGAACTTGGTTTATAAAACCTTGCTGCGGACTTAGAGGACCATGTCTTAGAGTTGCCATCCGTTTTTTCAAATGAAAGGAACTGGAAGGTGTAGGCATTTTCAAACTGATTAATAATGGCTATATCATTATCATTAATTGCACCATGCAATTTTACAATAGTCGTTCTATGAGCCATCAACTCATAAAGTCTGTTTTTGTCTTCATCACTGAAATCATACGCTTTAAGAAAAAGTTCCTTGGCTTTAAGATCGGAAACTTTAGACTTACGCCATTCCAATCCTCTACTCAAAAAATACCAAGACCCCAATGGTAGACCTACTAAGATAAGTAGTATCAATATAGATTTAATATGCTTCATGACTTATAACTTGTTATGGACAAAAAAAAGCCACCTCTTGGTGGCTTCAGTTTATCCTTGAATTAAATCTTCATTTTTGATTTCCTTTACCATCCCACTTTGATCAGAGTTTTGGTCCAGGTCTCTTTTTTGCACTTGCTCCTTGTTTTTCTGTATGATCAAGTCACGTCTTTTTTGCCAGTCATTGCCTTCATAAAAGAATGCAATTACAGCCCATACCAATAGTATGGTTGGCAACAACACTGTCCTTACAAGCGCAGGCACTTCGTATTTCATGTGCATGAATTCATAAATGATCAAATAGGCTTTGGTAGCACTAAGTACAATCATCATCAAGGCTATCGCAATCCCAGGCATCATTAATTTGCCACCAAATAAATGACCTTTACCAGTAAGAGCAAATAATACCTCAAATATTGTTATAGCACCTAGAATAAGAATGGTTTTAAGTGCAATTTTTTTTGATTTATCGTAAGAATGACCCATAGTGTCTTAATTTTTAAATTAGATAGAATACCAAGAATACGAATACCCAAACCAAATCGACAAAGTGCCAATAAAGTCCAATTTTTTCAACCATCTCGTAACCATTTTTTCTTTCCACATATAAACCTGTAGCCACATTTACACATATGATTAAAAGAAAGATTACACCTGAAAGAACGTGGAATCCGTGAAATCCTGTAATAAAAAAAAATAATGCACCAAAGGCTCTTGGTCCAAAGTTTTGTTGCTTTACAAGACCAGCATCGTCACCTTCAGTAACTTTATAAGATAATTGATGCCATTCCCCATGATGTTTATGGATCAAATATGGATCGCCAGCAATGAATGTATCACCTTCATTAATTGTATGACCGTCACCTTCAAGATAAACGCCTGATTCTGTATGAGCACTAAAAGGATTAGTAGTAACTGTTACATGCTCCTCTCCAATCAAAGTCGTCCACTCCCAAGCTTGAGAACCAAGGAATCCCAATCCACCAATTATGGTTAAGATCATCCAAAAGATAACACCTTTCTTGTTTTCTCTATGACCTTCCTGAACTGCGCGAACCATCGTATAGGAACTCGCTAGAAGTATAAAAGTCATAACGGTAACAAACAGAAGCGGTTTGTCATGTAGCCCACCCGGAAATGTACTGAATACAAAATCAGGAACTGGCCATGTAGGCATACTGGCTCGTAAAGAACCATAAGCGATTAAAAATCCAGCAAAAGTGAAAGCATCTGATAATAAGAAGTACCACATCATCAGCTTACCATAACTAATCTTAAAAGGTGACTTACCACCTTTCCATAATTTTTCATCTACTTCTTGTGCCGGATGCGTAATTGTATCTGCCATTTGAAATTATTTACAAACCAATAAGAATATTAACAAATAAATCCAGAGAATATCAACAAAATGCCAATAATGTAAAACCAATTGAAATCTTACTTTACGTTTCTCTGTAACCACAAAGGGTAAGGTAAATGCATGTACAATCGCAACTAAAATAGCGGCAATTCCACCCAATATATGAGCGGCATGCAAACCCGTTATTAAATATAAAAATGAACCACTAACACTTGCTTTTAAATCAACACCGACATTAAACAAGGCATTCCAACCATAATATTGAAGTGTTACAAATGTTATTCCAAGTGCAAAAGTACAAAGCAACAGAATTTTGTATGCTGCTTCCTTGTTACTCTTAAAACTATTAAATGATATATGCAGACAGACGCTGCTTAAAATTAAAACCGCTGTAGAAGCATAAAAATAATTAGGCAAGGTATATTCCAACCAATTGCCAGCAGCATTCTTTACGATATAGGCACTTGTCAATGAACCAAACATCATAATGATCGAGGCAAAAGCCACATATAATGCAAATTTATGCGGATGTATTCTGTTTCTAAAAGATTTTTGTTCTATGGCTGCCACTTTCATTTTATCCTATTAGGTAAAAAATTAATACTACTGGTAAATAAAAGAAGGAACAAAACATCAAGCCTCTAGCTGTCGCTCTTGAAGGGTTCCATTGCAGCTGAAGGCTTTTGAACGTATAATAGAGCGTCATCAATAATATAGCTGCTAGACTAATTATACTCATTTGTGCACCTTCAAAATAATAACTAAGTATTACTACAGGAACTATCATAACAGCATACAAAGCAGAATATGCACCTAGATTTTTATCTATATTACCATCCTTACCCTTTGGTAATAGTTTATAGTTTGCTTTATTATAATCTTCAAACGATAAATAGGAAATTGCCCAAAAATGTGGGAATTGCCATAAAAATTGTATAAAAAATAATACGAGACCTAGCATAGTAATACTACCGTCATGTACTACCGTTCCAATCAAAACTGGTAATGCCCCCGGAATTGCTCCTATAGCTACTGAAAGGGTTGAATATCTTTTTAGAGGCGTATAAACAAATGCATACAAGATAAAAGAAGCCATTCCTAGGAATGCTGCCAATGGATGAAGAAGACCAAGACAGAGGGTTCCAAAAACCAATAACAAACCACTAATCAATACAGCCTCGGAACTTTTCATTCTATCATCTGCAAGCGGTCTTAGTTTAGTTCTTTCCATCATGGAATCAAACTCTTTTTCAAGAACTTGATTTACAGCGTTAGCTGCACCGGTAACTGCCATTCCTCCTAAAAAGAGTAAGCTCAATGTTAAAAAGGAAAATGAAGAACCTGCGATAACCAAATAAGCAAGGCATGATGAAATAACTACCATTAGCGATAGTTTGAATTTCACCAATATATAGACATCATCAAGTTTGCTCAACTTAAGTCCTGAATCCATTTTTTTTGCTATTGCTTTACTCACGCTTAGTTTATTATTTCATCAATATATTAATGATCACCAGCAACCTCGTCAGAAGCCATTGGCTCTATTTGAGGTATAAATTCTCTTCCATCTTTTCCATAATCATAAGCCCATCTGTGAACTACTGGAATTTTTCCTGGCCAGTTTCCGTGACCAGCTTCAATAGGTGTAGTCCATTCTAAGGTATTTGCTCCATATGGGTTTTTTTCTGTCATAACTTTTCCTTTAAATATGCTGTAGAAAAAGTTTATTACAAATAAGATTTGAAGTCCAAATACTATGATAGCAGCTATGGTAATGAATTGATTCATAGGTCCGAAATGATTGAATGACTCAAAGGTATCAAAGCTGTAATACCTTCTCGGAACTCCTGCCATACCAATGTAATGCATGGGCCAGAAAATAGCATATGCTCCAATCATTGTTCCCCAGAAGTGAATTCTTCCTAAAGTTTCATTCATAAAACGACCGAACATCCTAGGGAACCAGTGGTATATTCCAGAGAACATACCAAAGAAAGCAGCAACACCCATAACAATATGGAAGTGGGCTACTACAAAATAAGTATCATGCATTTGAATATCAATTGCAGAGTTTCCTAAGAAGATACCTGTCAGACCACCAGAAATAAACATAGAAACAAATCCTATGGCAAATAACATTGCAGAATTAAATCGGATGTTCCCCCCATAGAGGGTGGTTATCCAATTAAAGACCTTGACTGCTGAGGGCACTGCAATTATCAATGTGAAAATCACAAAGAAATTTGAAAGGAATGGATTCACTCCAGACATAAACATGTGGTGTGCCCATACAATAAAAGACAAGAATCCAATGGCCAAAATCGAAAGTACCATTGCCTGATAACCAAAAATTGGTTTTCTTGCATGTACTGACAAAACCTCAGATACTATACCCATCGCTGGTAATATGATTATATATACTTCGGGGTGCCCAAGGAACCAGAATAAATGCTGGTAAAGAATTGGACTACCTCCTACTCTATCCAAAGCCTGACCTTGAATAAATATTTCATTTAAGAAAAAACTTGTTCCTAATCCTCTATCAAACATCAACATAAAGAAGCCAGATGCCAATACTGGGAAAGAAAGCAAACCCAAGACTGCAGTTACAAAAAATGCCCACATTGGAAGAGGCATTCTCCACATGCTCATTCCTTTAGTTCTAAGGTTTAGAATCGTAGTGATATAGTTGATGCCTCCCAAAAGAACAGACACTACGAATAAGGTCAAACTGATCAACCACAATGTCATACCAGTTCCTGATCCTGTTGAAGCTTGAGGCAAGGCACTAAGGGGTGGATATCCCGTCCATCCTCCTGAAAAAGGTCCTGTGTTTAAGAATAATGAATAGAACATTACGGCTCCAGCAAGGAAGAAGAACCAATATGAAAGCATATTCAAAAACGGCGACGCCATATCCCGTGCACCAATTTGAAGTGGAATTAGCAAGTTACTAAAAGTACCACTCAGACCAGCGGTCAATACAAAGAAAACCAGTATCGTACCGTGCATGGTAACCAATGCGTAATAAAACTCTTGAGACAAAGAACCTATTCCGTTATCAACAACTATCCATTTGCCTAAGAGTGGTTTGATCCATTGCAAATCAGCTTCAGGAAATCCCAATTGAAGTCTGAAGATAATTGACATTGCAGCTCCAACTATAGCCCAGAAAATACCAGTAATCAGAAATTGTCTGGCTATAATTTTATGGTCCATCGAGAAGATGTAATGTGAGATAAAGTTAGACTGATATTTGTCACCGTGATGGTGATCATGGAAATGATCATCATACCCCGTTTTTTCAATCATTACTGCTTCTTTATCATTTGGATCTACTGCTACGTGTGCCATAGTTAAATATTATTTAGATATTATTTTTAATTCAGATCGTCTGTTGTTTTGACGACCTTCCTCTGTTTCGTTTGAATTAACCGGTTTAGTGTCACCATAACCTTTCGCAGAAAGTTGATCTGCAGAAACACCTTTACCAATCAGATAATCTCTCACAGCTTCTGCCCTGGATTGTGATAGAGTCATGTTAACTTCTGATTCTCCAGTGTTATCAGTATGCCCTGAAAGTTCAACTTTTAGTCCTTCACTGGATGATAATAATTCAGCCAAATAATCAAGTTCATATTTAGAATCATTTTTTAAAGAAGCAGAACCGGTTTCAAAAAACACGTTTTTCAATCTGATTGTATTGATATCACCCATTGAAACGGCATTATCAAACGCTGATTTTAATTCTTGCTTACGCTGATTAATTTCTAACCCAATTAGTTTATCCAAATTCGGATCGTTTTCGGTATATCGGATATTCAACATATAGTAAGAACTCTGCTGAGATAACCATTCTTCATATTCATCTTGCTCTACAATTCTAACTACTCTTCTCATACTGTAGTGGCCTTTGCCACAAAGTTCCGCACATGCTAATTCATAGTTAAAAGTTTCCCATTTCTGAGGACCATCTGGTTCAGTAGGATCAGATGGCACTTGGTAAGCTGGGTATTTTCTCAACTCCTGTCTATATTCATCAGTCGTCTTAATTGGGGTAAATATAAAATACGTTGGAAGACCAGGTACCGCATCCATTTTAACTCTAAAGTGAGGTAAATAGAAGTTGTGCAATACATCCTTTGCTGTTATTCTAACACGAACTTTTACACCAACAGGCAATACCAATTCAGTAGGCAAAAAGTCATCGTGATTTTTCTCATCTGTCCAATCCTGTCCCAAAGGGTTGTTAGCTGTATTAATCATTTTATAATCTCTTGTTCCCAACTTACCATCATTACCAGGGTATCTCAGATCCCAAGCAAACTGATAACCAGTAGCTTCTATTTCAATGTAATCTTCTTCTGGATCAATATCTGCCATTGCATTATTCCACACATTCAGACCACGTACTACCAAGAATATTAAAACTACAGTTGGAATAGCTGTCCATACAATTTCAAGTGTTGTACTGTGCGCAAAAAAAGTTGCAATTCTGCTTTTATCTTCTTTGTATTTGTAAGGAAACCAGAATAGAGCAATATGCGTTAGAACAAAGACGATACCTGTGAAAACCAAGGTAATATCAAACATGTCATCCAACGATCCTCCATGAGCTGAAGCAGCTGCATGTGGACCATATCCAAGCATATCATTCTTATAATACCATGCAGAAACAATACAGAATATTAAGAATCCAATCATGAAAACAAGACAGTAAAAAGCTGTTCTGTTGTTGACCTGAGCTCTAACGCTTTCCTCACCTCTTATTTTTGAAGCAATCTCCGAAATTCTTGCAAGCTGGACAATAATGACCGCTAAAAGAACTACCGTTAAAATGGCTATTAAACCTGTCATTGATATAATATTTATTATGTATGATGATGTTTACTTTCTTCAATATATACGTCATTTTTACCTACTAGCGGTGCTTTTGAAAGTATATAGAAAACAAAGAATATAAATAAACATAAGAATCCTATGAATGTTCCTAATTCTAAAAATCCTGGAATGGTAAATCCCATTTCAAAAGTACTGGCATGTTCGGCACCCTGAGCAAGCTCTTCAACGCTATGACCATGTTCAGCAACTGAATCATGAGTACCGTGAGCCATCGCCGAATGAGCTGTATGTAAGACTCCAGGCTTTACCATCAGAAAGAAATCTACCCAGTGTCCCAATAAAACCAATCCTGCAACAAATGCCAATGATCCCATTTTTCTCTTCGTATCGTTTCTCATCAATATCAAGAATGGTGCAACGAAATTGATCAGCAGGTTACCATAAAACAGGACAGGATAATTGGTAAATCGCTCCTTAAAGTAAACTGTTTCTTCACCTATGTTTCCATACCAAATTAACATATACTGTGAAAACCATAGATAAGTCCAAAAGATACTAAAAGCGAATAAAAATTTACCTAGATCATGGAAATGCTCAACCGTAACTTCAGCAAAATAACCTTTAGATTTAAGATATAACAGAATCAGAATAGTCAAACAAATCATTGAAACAAACCAGCTTGCTCCTGTATACCAAGCAAACAAAGTACTGTACCAATGCGCATCCACAGACATAATCCAAAGCCATATCACAGCTGCACTACCAAAACCAGCAAATGGCAAAAACATAGCGGCCCACTTTCTCATTCCATATTGTCTGTTAAAACCATCTGGACCATGTGTGTCTTCAGCCAAAGAAAGACTTCTTATTTTGCTGATAATAAAAATCCAAATAATACCAAGAACCAATGTAACTCCCAAATACCATGTAGAATTTAAAAATCCTTTCTTTCCAAATAGAATTTTATCAAAATTTTCATGATCTGGATCTATTGTAGTTAAATCGGACCAGTGGTAAAGATGGTGCCAGTCACCAATGATACCAATACCAACTAAAAGCATAAGAGGTATTCCAATAATAAGGTATAAGGAAATAGCTTCCCATACTCTTTTGAATACAACATACCATCCTGCCCAAGCTGTAATACTTGCAGACATAAAAAAGCCTGCCATTATAGCAATCCCAGTAAAGAATACGGAATTGTGCAAAAAATTGGACCAGAATCGCGTATGCAATTCATCGTCACCAAACCAGGTCAAAACCAAACAAAGTAAACCTAGAACCATTCCTGCGGCTAACCATGTTTTGCTTTTACTCGTGAAATTATAAGTCATCTCGATTCTTTTATGCTGATTTTCTTTTGATATAACATTTATTAATGACCATCATTACTATGGTCTCCATCAGAATGATCATGACCGTGATCTTCTCCCGAATCATCATCACTGTGATGCTCCCCTTCTAAATGATCCTCATGAAGTTCAACTACTTGTATCATTTCACCTGCCGGTCGGTCTATATTATTCAAGGTATTCACCAACTGATTGTATTCCATTTTTTTTGACTTGGCTTGCAATGATCTTATATAGTGAATTACCTGCCATCTTTCTTCATATGAGATTTTGTCCTTGTAGGATCCCATCAGGTTTTTTCCATACATAATTGAATGGTATAACCTTCCATTTGAAGAAGCAATAAACTCATCACTAATTAAAATTGCAGGAGCAACAGGGTAAGCGCTACCATCTCTTGCTAAATATCCTAGGCCATCTCCTTTATCTCCATGGCAAATACCACAGAATATATTGTAAAGTCCTTTTCCTTTTGCCAATCCCTTATCCGTGATATCATAAGGATTAAATATCACCTCAACTGTAGCCAATTCTCTATCCTCTTCTGAATCACTATAATAATATGGATTAGATTGAGGAGCAGTAGGTATTGCAATCCTATTAGAGGTTT
The DNA here is from genome assembly GCA_029262995.1 of Saprospiraceae bacterium. Classification (GTDB taxonomy): domain Bacteria; phylum Bacteroidota; class Bacteroidia; order Chitinophagales; family Saprospiraceae; genus RFSX01. The sequence continues at coordinate 48,278 of JAJCYH010000018.1, forward strand.
TTCTTGGTACCGTTCCAGAAACTGGAAGTTTTGGCTTAGCAAATTCGTAATATTCACCCTGAGTACCCCAAGTATTATTATAATAGTAATTATAATAGTTGGCTTCATAAGCGATTGAATGCGCCATATCAGGCATAAATTCACTACCAGTTGTATTGCCATCAGTTTGCTGACAAGATTGCATAAAAACAATAGCCACAACTGTCAATACCAAACAATATTTTTTTAAGTGCTTTGTCATCATTTATATTGTCTTAGAATGGATTTCAGCAGCACCGCTGCTTCTTAAAAATGATTCTGCCTTAGATGCTTCCACTTCAGATTTGTCAAAAGCAATACAGAACTTATCATCCGTAATTCTTAAATCAATGGTTGGATTCACAACACCTGGACCTAAACCATTTACAATGTAAAATGTAACCGTCATTCCAATAGCTGAAAATAATACAGTCAGCTCAAATATGATTGGTATAAAGGCAGGTAAAGACCAGTGTGGCTTACCACCAAAAATAATAGGCCAGTCTTTTGTAAAGATCCATGTCATCCCCAAAAATGCGGTTAGTGTACCTAACAATCCGTAGATAAAACCTGCAATATGTAGGCGAGATTCCGTTAGACCTAGTAATGGATCTAATCCATGCACTGGAAATGGAGTATAAACATCCATGATTTCCAGGTGATCTGAATTAGCTTGTTTTACGGCCCTGAGAAGGTCCTCCTCATCGTTGTACAAACCGTAAATTATATCTTTATTATTAGCCATTTTCTGTATTCTCTTTATTTGATACAAAAATTAATTAATCATGCGCTTGTTCTTCAACATGCTCAGTAGATGAATGAACTGCGTCTGGTCCAGTGTACTGATCTCCTGCAGATTTAAGAATGCTCTTAATTTCTGCAATTGCAACTACAGGAGCAACTCTTGTAAAGAGAAGATACAATGTGAAGAAAATACCTAGTGTTCCTAAGAAGATTCCTATTTCCACCCAACTAGGTGAATAATAAGACCAAGACGATGGTAAATAATCTCTAGCAAGTGTTGTGCCTATGATTACAAATCTTTCAAACCACATTCCTATATTAATAACAATGGAAATAAAGAATGTAACCGCAACACTTCTTCTCATTTTTCTAAACCAGAAAATCTGAGGAGAAACTACATTACAAAACATCATTCCAAAATATGCCCACCAGTAAGGACCAACTGCTCTGTTAAAGAAAGCAAATTGCTCATATACATATCCAGAATACCAAGCAACAAAAAGCTCTGTCAAATAAGCTACACCGACAATGGTACCAGTAACTAGGATAACCTTGTTCATCGATTCAATATGTCCAATTGTAATGTATTGCTCCAGATGTAATACTTTTCGAGTTACAATCATAAGCGTCAATACCATTGCAAATCCAGAAAAGATTGCACCAGCAACAAAGTATGGAGGGAAAATAGTAGTATGCCATCCTGGTATTACTGAAGTTGCAAAGTCAAAACTTACAATCGTGTGTACAGATAAAACAAGGGGAGTTGCAATACCTGCTAAAATGAGACATAAAGATTCCCATCTTTGCCAATGCTTTGCAGAACCAGTCCATCCAAAAGACAACACATTGTATATCTTTCTTCTTAAGCCTTTTGCTCTATCTCTTACCGTAGCAAAATCAGGAACCAAACCAGTGTACCAAAACAAAAAAGACACAATAAAATATGTTGATATCGCAAACAAATCCCACAATAATGGAGAGTTAAAATTTGGCCACAATGGTCCTCTTGTATTTGGATATGGGAAGAAATAAAATACTACCCATGCTCTTCCTACGTGAATGCCTGGGAACAAGGCTGCACAGATTACAGCAAATATTGTCATCGCTTCCGCTGCTCTGTTAACACCTGTTCTCCATTTTTGCCTGAACAGCAAAAGGATTGCAGAAATTAAGGTACCTGCATGTCCTATTCCAATCCACCAAACGAAATTGGTAATATCCCAACCCCAACCAATGGTCCTGTTTAGGTTCCAGGTTCCTATTCCATGCCATATAGTCCAAAGGATACAAAATACCCCAAAAGATAATAAGCTGACGGAAATAGCAAATCCGACTTTCCATGCCATTCCTGGGGCACGTTCCGTTGGAGATACCAAATCTTCCGTGATATCATGGTAGCTCTTGTGTCCTTGAACTAATGGTTCTCTAATTGAACTTACGTGATGACTCATCAAATAATCTTATTTGAATTTAATAAAAATTATGCCTCAAGACTTTCGTCTCTATTGACAACTTTCATGGTATAATTAACAGATGATCTTACATTCACTTCTTCAAGTGAAATGAAGTTCAACGGGTTTTCAAATTTCTTGTACAGCTCTCCTTGCTTATTGTTTCTGTCTCCAAAAGTAATAGCACCAGTAGGGCAAGCTGTCTGACATGCTGTTCTTACATCTGCATCAACCAATCGTCTTCCTTCACTTTTAGAACTTAACTTACCTTCTTGAATTCTTTGCACACAAAAGCTACATTTTTCAATAACGCCTCTTGAACGAACCGTAACGTCTGGATTTAAAACCATTCGCGTTAAGTTATCCGCACCAAATGGAATTTCTTCCCCACTCAAAGTAGGCTGGTTAGCAGGGAAAATATCCGCTGTGGTATAATCCAACCAATTGAAACGACGTACTTTATAAGGACAGTTATTAGCACAATATCTTGTACCAACACATCTGTTGTAAGCCATTTGATTTAAGCCTTCCGAACTGTGGTTGGTTGCATTTACAGGACAAACATTTTCACAAGGCGCATTATCACAATGTTGACACATCATTGGCTGATATACAACATTGGGATTTTCAGCACTCCCGAAATAGTATCTATCAATACGCAACCATGTCATTTCATGATGTCTTGAAACTTCTCTTTTACCAACTACTGGAACATTGTTTTCTGCCATACATGCTACTGTACAAGCATTACATCCGATACATGCATTCAAATCTACATGCATTCCCCAATAATGTCCCTGACTATATTTTTCTTCTGAATATTCTTCAAAAGGATACAGAGTAGCTTGATTTAAATGTTCGTACTCATCTCTTCTTTCCTTTTTATCCTTCAGACTTTCACCTAATCCGCTTAATGTTGATGTAAACATTATGGAACGCTCCACAAGAGATCCCTGATATCCAGTGACACCATATGCATTACCCAATGCAGCTTCATCTGCATTGATCATCTCTCCGTTTTTCTCGGCTTTTACTCCAAAGGTGTGATGATACTGAACACAAGAGAAATGATCTTCTTTCCCTTTTTTTCTAGATACACTGACTTCAGTGCTATAATATTGGCTTAATCCTTCTAGTTTGGTAATGCAGTTATTGACATTAACACCTACGCCAGTTCCACATTTTCCAGCTTCTGTACGACCATAACCTAAGGCTAAAGCAACTGTACCAGGAGCCATACCAAACTGCTTGATGACAGGGACATTGAAACTTTCAGATCCAATGGTCAATTCGACCATATCGCCATCTTCGAGGTCATTCAAGCCGACAAACCTTTTGTTACCATCAAAAGCAACAGGTACAGCAAGGTAATTACCCCAAGTAGTTCTAGCAACTGGATCAGGCATTTCCTGTAACCATGGGTTACTAGAAAACTGTCCATTACCCATATTGGCCGTTTCAAAAAATACGACTTCCAATTCTGAAGATGATGGATATGAAACTTTTGATTTAGCCATTGCTACATCACCACTGAAAGGTATTGCAGTTTCATTATGTGATCCATGAGATAGGACACCATCATGAAGTGCACTGTCCCAAAATTTATTAAAACTTAAGTATTCAGATTGATCAACGAACAAATTGGATTTCCAATTAGATTTTAGGTAATCCATGTATGGTTGATCAGAGTCTGCATTTAAGTTTGCAGAAGATGCCCAGACCAATATCGATTGCTCTGTTTGTCTTGTATCAAATAGTGGACCAATCGTTGGTTGTACCAAGCTATAATGTCCTTTCTTTGCTTCTACATCACCCCAGCTTTCAAGGAAATGATTACAAGGGGCTACATAATCACAAAGAACTGATGTTTCATTTGGTTGATAGTGAACTGCAACCTTAGTTCCTACTTTTGATAATGCTTCAGCAAACTTAGAAGCACTTGATGAATCGTATGCAGGATTTGTATCCAACATCACAACTGCATCAATTCTTCCACCGTTCATTTCGTTGATCAAAGCCTCAAGGTTTTTCTCATTACCCTGTCTCTGCATTGAAGCATCACTCATGGAAATGGTTGAACCATAATTGCCAAGAATTTCATTCATGTGATTAACCAATACTTGTTCGTATGGATTATTCGAAGCGCTTATGACTAAAGAATTTCCGCTTGCTGATTTAAGCTCTTGAGCTACTCTATCCAAAGCGCTTTTTGCTTTATCATTAAGGGCAGCTGAAGAACTACCATCACTTAATATACCATGCAAGTAGGCAATTGCTTGCCCAAGTTCTGATGGCTTAATCAATACTCTATTATCTGCATTAGAACCTGTCATTGACATGTGACTCTCCACTTGGATATGTCTTGACATCTTTGGATTGTCCGCATTGACGATTCTATTTTTAGAATAAGCCTTCGCATATTCAACTGGAGATATCCAAGTACCAAGAAAGTCAGCATTAAAACTTACTATAACATCTGCCTTATCAAAATGATACGAAGGTATTACGGCTTGACCATAACTCATTTCATTAGCATCCAATATTGCAGCAGATGACACAGGATCATAACTAATCCATTGTGATGACGGATAGGCACTAATAAATTCTTCAATTGCATTTTTTGCTGTTGGACTAAGTATGGTATTTGATACCAAACGCACATTCTTTGCAGTTGACAATGCCTCCTTAACTTCTGTATCTAGTTTATTCCAAGAAATGGCTTCAAAACCATTTTCTGATTTCTTCAATGGTGAACGATATCTGTTGGTATCATATAAACTAAGCACAGATGCTTGCACCCTTGCTGAAGTCCCTCCTTTAGTTATAGAAGAAAGGTCGTTACCTTCCACTTTAATAGGACGACCTTCTCTACATTTTACTAAAATAGGGCAATAGTCTCCACCAACTACATAACTAGAAGCGTAGTATGTTGCTACACCAGGTACTATTTCATCTGGCTTAATAACATAAGGTATTGCTCTTTTAATAGGAATATCGCAACCAGCAGCTACCGTTGCTGCGCCCAATCCAAAGCCTAAGAACTTAAGAAAGTCCCTACGGTTAGATTGTGTATAATCTAATCCTTCACTGTTTTCAAGAATATCTCCACCAGCAAATTCTTGCTCGACAGTTTCTAGAAATGCTTCATCTCTAACAAGATCTTTCTCTCCAATCCAAATAGAATTCTTATCCATTATAATTTAGGTTCAATTTGCAATTAATAGTGACATTTTTGACATTCAAGACCACCGATCTCTTCTACAGTAACCTTATCACGGCTACCTGATGCCATTTCATCATGATATAATTTATAACTATCGTAATATTCATTTCCTTCGAATTGAACTTCAGTTTGTCTGTGACAATTGATACACCATCCCATTGACAAAGGAGAATACTGTTCAAGTACTTTCATCTCTTCAACTTTCCCATGACATTGCTGACACTCTACTTTACCAACTGAGACATGCTGTTCATGATTAAAGTAAACATGATCCGGAAGGTTATGAATTCTAATCCACTCAATAGGACCTTGAATTTTTTGCTTTTGATCATTGGTTAATGAATTTACAATACCATCCCATTGTTCTTCTACAACTCTTTCTCCTTCGTTATCCAACTCTGCAAGCCCTTTGGTTTCTAAGTAAGTATCTCCTATCCATTTAGCATAAATAGCTTTCAACTCTTCATTGCCAAGTTCATCGTAGTTGTCTATGTAGGTGTTATCTGTTGGATTGTAACCAATAGAAGCAAATATCTTTGTTAATTCAGCAGTTCCATATTCAGAACCTACGGTAATAGCTCTGTGACAGTTCATACATGTATTTGCTGACGGAATTACAGAATGCTTAGATCTTCTGGCACCATCATGACAGTATTGGCAATCTATTTTATTTAATCCTGCATGTGTTTCGTGAGAAAACTTAATTGGTTGCTCAGGGGCATATCCTTCTTGTCTTCCAAGTGATACTGAATTATTTACCGTGGTGTAAGCACCTAAAATAACTGTTGCAAATAACAAAAAAGTAATTATACCTCTGCTTGTAAGTGTTTGCCACAAAGATTTTCTTTGGAATGTTCGTCCTTCTTTCTCAGCTGAAATAACATTAAGGTTGGAAATGACCCTAGCTAAAGTAATAGAAAGGATAAAAAGAAAAGCAAATAAAAGGTAATACATCCAATCTGGCGTTTGCCTTTCTTGCACAACAACTGCTGTAGATCCCACAGTAGTTCCACCAGCACCATTGACATATACGTCATCAATGTATAATAATATCGATTCTATGTTATCGTTTGTCAAGTTTGGAAATGACTGCATAGCCACTTTATTCCATTCATTGTAAACCTCTACCGCTCGAGGATGTTCGTCAGCAACCAACTGCTGAGAATTCTTGATCCATGCATACAAATCTTCACGATCATAATCTGCCCAACGTTCCTCTGCACCACCTAGGGCAGGTCCTGTTGCTTTGGATTTCATGTTTTTGGCATGACACTGGGCACAATTGATACGAAACAAATCTTTACCCTCATCAATCGTAGGTTCTGCCAACAAAGAGAACGAAAAGAAAATGAGTGTCAGAGATAGGAAAAATGATTTAAAAGAATATCTGGTCATTCTTATTTTTTTTATGTAGTTGGACTCTTCAAAAATCAAGCTCAATAATTGCTGCAAATTTATAATTTCAACAATTGATTTAACAATAAATATGTAGGTACTTAATTATTTAGATATCGTCTAAATAATCAAACAGAAACCCTAGCCTTTATATGGGGATGCGGGTCGTAATCCTTCAACTCAAAGTCATCATATATAAAGTCAAAAATCCTATTTACTTTAGGGTTAATATCCATAATTGGCAATGGTCTTGGAGACCTGCTTAATTGCAATTCAGCTTGCTCCAAATGGTCTGAATAAAGGTGCACATCACCAAAAGTGTGTACAAAATCACCGTATTCCAAACCACAAACTTTCGCCATCATCATTGTAAGCAAAGCATAGGAAGCAATATTAAAAGGTACGCCAAGAAAAGTATCTGCTGATCTTTGATACAATTGACAAGACAATTTGCCTTCCGATACATAGAATTGGAACAAGCAATGACAAGGCGTAAGGGCCATATCATCCAATTCACCAGCATTCCATGCATTAACTACAATTCGCCTTGAATCAGGATTATTTTTAATCAACTCAACAGCTCTGCTGATTTGATCAATTGTTGAACCATCTGGTTTGGTCCATGATCGCCACTGTTTACCATATACAGGGCCTAATTCACCATTCTCATCAGCCCATTCATTCCATATTCGAACACCATTATCCTGCAAATACTTCACATTGGTATCTCCCCTTAGAAACCATAACAGTTCATGGACTATAGATTTGAGATGTAATTTCTTGGTAGTTAGCATTGGAAATCCTTCAGAAAGGTCAAATCTCATCTGATAACCAAAGCAACTAAACGTTCCAGTGCCGGTTCTGTCCTGCTTCTTTACACCATTGCTTAATATATGTCTTAGTAAATCGTGGTACTGCTTCAAAACTTTGAATGTTGCGCTAAAATACTATTCTACCATTTATATATGATAAAATAAAGTATATAAAAATTCAAATGATTTGCATAAACCGTTCTGAGGAATAATTTTTTAAATTTTAATATAAGCAAACTAATAAATATATTACGCTGCTAAAATTGGGCAATCTATTAGGATCTAGGCTCATCAATTTGAATAATTGACATTAACTAAGCTAGAATTATATGTATTTTAAGAACAGAATTTCAATCATTTTAATGGGACTACTGTTGCCATTAACTTCTTTTGCTAAAGGACTTGATGAAACTATTGATGATTGGTTTAGTCCAATTGCAACGGCTTGGGAGTCCTTGGTATTTACGCCAATCCCAATAGCTGGACTAAGTGTTCCTTTTGTCGTCATATTGCTTGTAGTTGGTGCAGGGTTTTTCACTTTCTATTTCAAATTCGTAAATATTAGGAAATTTCCATTGGCCATTAGTGTCGTAAGAGGCAAATATGATAGCATAGAAGGTGGTGAAGAACCAATCACGACTGACACTGTAAATGTAGTAGATGGGGATATCGTTGATACAATACGTATAGAAGGGAAACAAGGAGAAGTAAGTCACTTTCAAGCATTAGCAACTGCAGTTTCAGGAACTGTAGGTTTGGGTAATATTGCAGGTGTTGCAGTAGCTATTGCTATAGGTGGTCCTGGTGCTACATTCTGGATGATTATTTGTGGGCTTTTGGGAATGTCTTCAAAATTTGTGGAATGTACCTTAGGTGTTAAATATAGAGATGTTGATAAAGATGGAACTGTGTATGGTGGTCCAATGTATTATCTATCAAAAGGCTTAAAAGAACGCGGCTTTGAAAAAATCGGAAAAGTCCTTGCGGTAACTTTTGCTGTTTTGTGCGTAGGTGCTTCATTCGGAGGAGGAAATGCATTTCAGTCCAATCAGGCAACCGTGCAATTAATATCAATGTTGGGTCTTTCAGGTGGGGCGATCAAGACCGTAATTGGATTTATTTTGGCGACATTGGTTGGTCTTGTTATCCTTGGAGGAATCAAGAGTATTGCAAAAGTTACGGAGAAGATTGTGCCGTTTATGGCAGCCATTTATGTAGCAGCTTGTCTCTTTATAATAATTTCAAATTTTGGTTTTGTTGATGATGCTTTTAGATTGATCATCTCAGGAGCTTTTACACCGGCAGCCGGTTTTGGTGGATTACTAGGTGTAATAATTGTTGGGTTCCAAAGAGCAGCTTTCTCAAATGAAGCTGGTGCCGGGTCCGCGGCGATCGCACATTCCGCTGTAAGAACAAGATTTCCTGCCAGTGAAGGAATCGTAGCTTTGATGGAGCCTTTCATTGATACCATAGTCATTTGTACAATGACTGCCTTGGTTATCATCATGTTCAATAGTGATGGTGCATTTACCTATGGTAATCTAGACGTAAATAATAATATAATCCTAAACGCTACAGGAGAATCTTTTGGTGGAGTTGATCTTACGAGTATGGCGTTCGCAGATACATTACCTTGGTTTCCGTATGTACTAACCGTTGCAATTATTCTCTTTGCATTTTCTACAATGATTTCTTGGTCTTATTATGGCATGCAATCATGGAAGTTCTTATTTGGTAAAGGCAAGAAAGCCGATATCGTATTTAAGGTACTATTTCTTGCATTTGTCGTGATTGGATCAGCAGCTAAACTAGATGCGGTTATTAAGTTTTCTGATGCCATGATACTTGCATTAGTATTTCCAAATATGATTGGATTATTCTTTTTATATCCAAAAGTTAAGGAAGAGCTTGATAAATATTTAGCTGCCATTAATGGAAAAAATTCATAAACGAATTGGCTAAGCTAGTTCTTCATCTTGGATCAAATTTAGGAGATCGATTCAAGTATATTTCTATTGCGATTTTTTTTATTAAAAAAATGATTGGAGTCGTTTTAAAGAGATCCTCCTATTATGAAACTGAGGCCTGGGGCAATAAAAATCAAAAAGATTTCATCAATCAAGCTATTGTGGTTGAAACTAATTTGAGTCCAGAAGAAGTTTTGGATTCAATCCAAAAAATTGAATATAATTTAGGTCGCATCAAAGCAGAAAAGTGGGGAGCTCGAATCATAGATATAGATATTATCTTTTACGATTCTGAAATAATCAAAAATGGTGATTTGAAAATACCCCATCCTGAATTAACAAATCGTAATTTTGTCCTCATCCCATTAAATGAAATTATCCCGGATTTTGAACATCCGGAATTATTTAAAACAATCACTAAAATATTATCCGAATGTTTGGACTCTTGTAATGTTCGGAAAGTTAATACATGAGTACTAAGGAATTACTATACCAATTTGTCTGCATAGAAGGAAATATAGGAAGTGGTAAAACTTCTCTTGTAGAAAAACTTTCCACAGATTATGGGGGTAGAATTTTGTTGGAAGAATTTGAAGACAATCCATTCCTTCCTTTATTTTATAATGATCCAGAAAGGTATGCTTTTACTGTGGAGTTGTTTTTTATGACGGAAAGGTACAAGCAAATGCAAAACCACATGAGCAATCAGGATTTATTCAATCGCTATTTATTCACAGACTTTTCATTTATAAAAACACTGCTTTTTGCAAGAAAAAACCTACAGAAGGAAGAATACAAATTATTCCAAATGCTTTTTTCTGTATTAAATAAATCATTTCCTACACCTGATTTGATGGTATTTCTCCATCGAGATACAGAACATCTGATAAACAATATTAGAGAAAGGAATAGAAGTTATGAACTGAGCATCACTCAAGAATATCTTAAAACAATTCAAGATTCTTACTTTGAATACCTTAGAAATATCACGTCCTTTCCTGTCCTGATTCTAGACATTAAAGACTTGGATTTTGTAAGTAATGCAACGCATTATGAAACGATTAAATTTCTGATATCAAAGCAATACAATCCTGGGGTGCATCGAATTTCTCTTTCCGTTTAATCCTTATTCTTTTCTGGCTTCATCTGTGGAAAAAACAAGACATCTTGAATAGATTCAGCATTAGTCATTATCATAGCCAACCTATCAATACCGATTCCAATTCCTGCTGTTGGTGGCATACCATACTCCAAAGCTCTTAGGTAATCCTCATCCAATTGCATCGCTTCTTCATCGCCTCTTTTACCTAGCTCCAACTGATCCTCAAATCTTTTCCTTTGGTCAATCGGATCATTAAGTTCAGTGAACGCATTACAAATTTCTTTAGCATTACATATAACCTCAAATCTCTCGACCAAGCCTTCCTTTGTTCTATGTTTCTTTGCCAATGGAGACATTTCAACAGGATAGTCTGTGATGAATGTAGGCTGAATAAGGTGATGTTCGCATTGCTCTCCAAAAATCTCATCAATCAGTTTGCCCTTACCCATAGTATCATCTACATGTATTTTCAGGCTTTTGGCTGTCGTCCTTAATTCAGCTTCATCCATATTTGAAATATCAATGCCAGTATAATGCTCAATGGCTTCGAACATTGTAAACCGTTTCCATGGCCTTTTAAAACTGATGATATTATCTCCTACTTTTACCTTGGTAGTCCCATGGATCTCTTGCGCAACATATTCTATCATTTCTTCCATAAGATCCATCATCCAGTTGTAATCTTTATAGGCAACATAGAGCTCCATCATGGTAAACTCAGGATTATGAAAACGGCTCATTCCCTCATTCCTGAAATCCTTAGCAAATTCGAAGACACCATCGAATCCTCCAACAATCAATCTTTTTAAATATAATTCATTTGCAATACGCAAGTAAAATGCTGTATCTAATGCGTTATGATGCGTCTTAAAAGGGCGAGCAGCAGCTCCTCCATAAATAGATTGAAGAATTGGTGTTTCAACTTCTAGATAACCACGATCAGTCATGAATTTTCTCATGGCATTAATCATTTTGGTTCTTTTGATAAAAGTGCTTCTTACTTCTGGGTTAACGGTCAAATCAACATATCTCTGTCTATATTTAAACTCAGGATCTGAAACTCCATCATGTACTTTTCCTTCTGCATCTGTTTTGACAACAGGCAAAGGCTTTACAGATTTACTAAGCAACACCAATGCCTTCACATGAATGGAAATCGTTCCTGTTTGCGTAATAAATACATGACCTTTTATGCCGATAATGTCTCCTAGGTCAAGATTCTTTTTAAAAATTTGATTATAAAGGGTTTTGTTTTCGCCTGGACATATTTCATCTCTGTTGACATAGATTTGAATTCTTCCAGAACTATCTTGAATTTCTGCAAATGAAGCTTTGCCCATTACTCTTTGACTCATTAACCTTCCCGCAAGCTGTACAGAACCGAAATCTTCACTCCCTTCCTTAAAGTTTTCAATAATTTCTTTAGCAGAATGACTAATTTCAAATGTTTCATTTGGAAATGGATTAATCCCCATTTCTATGATTTTATTAAGATTTTCTCTTCTTATAATTTCCTGTTCACTCAAATGCCTTTCCATAATCATTTAATTTAAAGCGCAAAATTAACATATTATTCATAGCTCTACTATGAAAATGAGAAAGACAAGTTTGTCTATTTTAAGTAATAGTATTACAATGCCTTAACTTTATTCGTTCTAATTTAAAGCAACGAGAATAAACTATTTCCTTAATTTTGAATCCTAATTCAGCCTGTACTTAATGAAGTTAATCAATATTATACTTATCATCCTGTCTTTTATGGGATCCGAAATATCAGGACAAACCGTTTTATATAGCGATCCTGCAGGACAATCACATACAAATACAGATGGTCCTGTACTTGATGTAACACCTGAAGTAGATATTTCTAATTGTACTTCAATTGAGTTCACAATCGACTATTCTTTCCCGGCTGGATGGGAAGGTGGAGGAAACCTCGAATATTTAGATGAATGCTGTATGGATTGTGATGGTGATCCTGAAAATCCAACTCAACTAGGATGTCTACAAAATATGACTTGTAGTGGTATGGTTGGCTGTTGGGATTTTATGTGGATTCGGTTTATGGTTGACGGTAATGCGATCACTGAAAATCTTATTGGTGATGAAGGCACTACAGATGCAGAAAGTTCCGGTACCTTTTCATTTATCTATTGTGTTACCGAGGAAGAGAATGCTCACATTGAAATAACAAATCAAAACTGGGCTGCTGCTGAAACTAATATATATTCAAATGTAAGCATCTTATGCTGGGAAGGACAGCCAACCATAGAGCCCTTGAATTCAGCATGTAGTTCTTCTACACTGGACTTGATTGGTGATGCACTTGACCCATCCGTAGTTAACAGTTGGGAGTGGACAACAGATGGATCAGCAATAATTAATGATGATGCAAGTCAAATCACTTTTGCTAGCGGTGCCATGGATGGTGATGAATTTACCTTGACAACAACTGATGTTAATGATTGCCAAGGTGTAGAAACAGCTGAAGTAGTGATTAACAATTTTGATGTAACTCTTCAAGGTGGTGGAGATCTCTGTGAAGGAGAATGTACAGATGATGATTCTGATCTAATCATTGAAATTTCTGGTGGAGAACCATTGTATGAACTTAGTTTTACGGTCAATGGAATTGCCGTACCATTTGCGCCTGCAACAGATGTAGATGCCGTAATTAGAATTTGTAATGACCCCGATGCTATTGTGCCAGAATATGATGAAGACACAAACCCTCCTCAATTAATTGTACCGAGTTTCCTATTCCCTATCGTTGTTGAATTGATAGATGTCGTTGATGCAAATGGATGTATGGGTAACATATTGGGTGGTTCTGTAGCATATGATATTGTTCCTCCTCCAGATATTAATCCTACAGAATCTCCATTCTATTGTGTAGATGAACCCGGTCTTATTGATTTGACACTTATGGATGATGATATTGACCCGAATGACTTCGATGTACTCTGGTTTGAAGATTCAGATCTTGAAGATCAAATCAATAATCCTTCGCAGTATGATATTAGTAATGGAACAACTGTCTGGGCTGTAGTTGATGATGGTGAATGCTTTTCTGAGGCAATTGAAATTATGCTTGATATAAACTTCTTACCTCTAATTGATGTGATCCAATCTCCATTATCTGGATGTTTTTCAGGAGATTTTATTCTTCCTCCTCTAGAAGATGTGGTCAATATTACAAATCCCAATAATCCTGGATATTATTTAGATGCTGAAGGAATTGATGGACCTTACACCAGTATTAACGCTGAAGAAGTCGATGAAATATACATTTTTGATTCTGCAGGTCCAGATTGTTCTACTTCTGTCGTCATTCCTCTTAATCTATTTGAAGCTCCTGATGTTGAAAGTCCTATTGATGGACTTGCTGGTTGTGGGTCCTTAATACTACCATTCCCCGAAGGTAATAATATTGATGATTTCCAGTACAACCTTGAAGAAGATGGAACAGGGTTTTCATTTGATGCAGGAGATATCATAAATTCAGCTGATAACATATCAGAATTATTTCTCATAGCTTTAAGTAATAACGGTTGTGAAGTAGTCATAGAAGTTGATATTACTTTGGAATCAGATATTAATTATATAGTAAATATTCCTTCCCAACTCTGTGATTCACTGGTTTTACCTTCTATTTTACCATCTACAGGTGGAGAAGCATACTATACCGCTTCAATGGGAATGGGGATACAATTAATAGCAGGTGATGTGATTTATGCACCATTTAATGGGGACTTATATATTTTCGATACCAGTCTTGATGCAAATTGTGCAAGTGAAGATACTATAAATATTAATTTTGGTTTGGGACTTGAACCTATATTTCCATCCGATACTATGGCTTGTGAATTTATTGTTCTTCCAGAATTTGGTGGGGTAACTGGTCCTAATATCAGGTATGCTCAATTTCCTATAACAGATTTAAATTCAAGTTATTACCCAGGGGATACGCTTGCTTTCTCACAAATTTTATTTGTTTTGGATACGATTGGATCATGTGAGTTCTTTGATAGCATGACTGTAGTAATAGTCAAAGAACCCTTTGCTGGTAGTGATACTACTTTAATTATATGTGAAGGCTTTGAGTCCAGTAATTTTGATTTCATGTCTTTACTTTCAAACCCTGATACTGGAGGGGAATGGAATTACCCTGTCGTGCCTGACTTTATGCCTTTTGATTCAACGATGATTGATCTTGATGTATTTCCAATTGGAAATTTTAATTTTCAATATACTATTGAAGATAGCATTTGTGGAATTTATACAAGTGAGATAAGTCTTCAAGTGATAGAACCACCTTATGGCGGTGAAAACAATAATATCAGTTTGTGCCAAGGTGTAAACAACTTAAATTTCATGGAACTCGTGTCCAGTCCTGATACAGGAGGTGCTTGGGAACAAGTATTGGGTCCTGAGCCAGTAGTCTTTGCAGATAGTTCTTCTGTAGACTTATCTGGTTTAATCAACGGTCTTTATGGTTTTCTTTATGTGATCGAAGGTGAAGCCATAACTGAATATTGCGAGCCCGAATCTTCCTCACTGTTTATTACAATTGGATCTGGTGTAAACGCAGGATCTGATACCTTGACGACTGCATGCCAAGGTGAAATCGTTGAACTGACAAATCTGCTATCTGGGGATGCTGATTCCAATGGCTTTTTTGAAGGCAATAATATAGTATTCAGTGGAACAAGCTGGAACACTTCCGCATCAATACCTAACCTCACTTATGACATTCGGTATATAATACTCAGTAATGACCAATCATGTCCAGGAGATACAGCTAAAATAAGTATCTATCTTGTTGAGCAATTGTCAGCAGGAAATGCAATAACACCTGCTATCGCATGCGAGGGAGATCTTGTAGATTTAAACAACTTCATCATTAATGCCTCTGGTCCTGGTGTTTTCATCACTCAAGCAGATCCTAGTGCAGAAATAATAAACGGTTTATGGACAGGCAATACGACAGAAGATTTCTACTTTATTATAGAAGGTACAGAATCATGTGATTCTGACACCCTTTCTTTTTCAGTTGAAATAATAAACAGACCTTCCTATAATGTTGTATTCTCGGGCAATGAATTATGTTCTGGAAATGAAAATCTGGCAATAGACCTAAATATTATCCCTTTAGGGTCAAACACAAATATATTTGAATTTTACTTGTTTAATAATTTAGACAATTCTCTAATTTATCAAGCAGATTCAACCAGTCAAAACACCATTAACCTTAAAGTAATATCAAGTACCAATGGACCACTATTATCCAACGATACTTTATTCATTAACGCTATGCCAGGGGAGTATAGAATGCAAATTCTAGCCTTTGATGATTCGGGCCTTTGCCAGGATGATCAAAATGTAGAAGTTGTTATTGAGGTTTTTGAATCATTTATAGTAAATATTGATGCGCAAATTTGTGAAGAAGAATCTTTTGAATATGATGGAGTTTTCTATACCAGCTCCCAAGTATTGAATTTCCCTGGAGGCACTGCTGGTTGTGACAGTATCATTAATATAAATATTTCTAACTATCCTCAGGAGGTAGGAACATTTTCTGGAGTATTCTGTACAGGAGATACCATACAAATATTGGGACAAAGCTATTTTGAAAACATACAAATTCTTGAAACTTTTTCTGGTGAATCTAGTTTTGGTTGTGACTCATTGATAATGATAGACCTCATATTTGAATCTACAGTTATCACTAATATTTCAGAAGAACTGTGTGAGGGTGAGGAAATTGAAATCAATAACACCATATATAACTTTTCAAATCCATCTGGCATGGATACGCTTATAAGCATCATGGGTTGCGATAGTATCATTCTTATAAATGTTAGTTTTTTATCTTCACAAGAATCAGATTTTCAAATACAAATCTGCTCAGATGAAAGTATAACTATAGGAACAGACATCTATGATATTGATAATTTATCTGGAGTTAGCATCTTGGAAAATGCTGCCTCAAATGGTTGCGATAGTATAGTCAATATTGACTTAGAACTTTACTCTGAAGCCGTATTTACGCTCCTTAATGAAATATGTCCAGGCGATAGCATACAGGTAGGAGGAGTTAGTTATGATGAAAATAATTTGACCGGAACAAGCATTTTACCTAATGTCGCTTCAAATGGCTGCGACAGCATTGTAAATGTAACATTGACCTTGCTTAGCCCAGCAGTAAATAATTTGACAGGTAACATTTGCGAAAGCGAAAACCTATTGGTTGGATCTGATATTTATGATATAAATAATTTGATCGGAACAACTGTTTTATCAGGAGCTGCATTAAATGGTTGTGATAGTATTGTCAATGTAGAACTAACCGTACAAGTGCCTCCAGTCTTTTCTTTGAATCAAAGCATTTGTCCTGGAGAAGAAATCATTATAGGTGGAGACATATATGATCAAGATAATTTATCAGGAAGTACAACCTTGCCCAATCAATCCGTCTTCGGATGCGACAGTATTGTAAATGTAAATTTGCAATTAACCTTAAGCATGGCAGAGATCATCACTACAAGTTTATGTCCTGAAGATTCTGAAGGTCTAGTAATAATAAATGAAACTGAGAATTTGGAATATCCTATTGACATCAGTGTTAACAACAACTTTATCGGTTCATACGATTCAAGCCCTATCGAGTTAATGCTTCCTCCTGGCATGTTAAACATAAGTATCCTAGATGCCAATTCTTGTACATACGAAGAGTTGGTTAGCCTTGATGTTTTAGCTGACTTGGGGTTAGATTTAATGGTCAAGGAGATATCTGAAAATCTATATGAATTAAGTTATGTAAATAACTTTGAGGAAACTTCCATAGAATGGGTAATTGATTTTGGAGGAACGATACAAAATGAAGAATCCATTGGTGTAGAAATCACTGAGGATACACAAGTTAATCTTGTACTAATTTCAGCTGAAGGATGCCAGATCAGTACTTCTGTATTACTACAATATATTCGACCTGTAGAAGAATTCAACTTTTATATCCCAAATGTATTTGACATATCTGATCCAGGCAATAATACATTCACCGTTCTAGGCAATAACTTAGTAATTACCGACATGAGCATATACGACCGTTGGGGTAACCTGGTCTATTTTAATGACGGCTCTGACGGAAAAGAATTCACTTGGGATGGAAGGATGAATGAACGTCTTTTGGAACAAGGTGTTTATATATATAAGATCACTGTTTTGGACAATACATCCAATCCTCAAACAATTGTTGGTGATATTACTCTAATTCGCTAATTAAAAAGCCTTTAATCATATTGTATTATTATATAATATGTTATTAACTTTGGCTTGACATCAGAATATGATGTTTAAATAAATTCGAAATGACTCAAGTAAGCTATACCGAAGATAACATCAAGTCCTTAGATTGGAAACAACATATACGATTACGTCCCGGGATGTATATCGGTAAACTTGGTGATGGATCAACTACAGACGATGGAATATATGTACTTCTTAAAGAGGTAATCGACAATTGCATAGATGAATATGTAATGGGCCATGGCAAACAGATTATCATAGAAATAGAAGATGGAGTAGTTTCAATAAGGGATTTTGGAAGAGGCATCCCTCTGGGTAAATTAGTGGATTGCGTATCAAAAATTAATACTGGAGGTAAATATGATTCCAAAGCGTTTAAAAAATCTGTAGGGCTAAATGGTGTAGGTACAAAAGCTGTTAATGCATTATCCGACTACTTTAAAGTATCAGCTTTTAGAGAAGGTAAATGCAAGTTGGCAGAATTTAATCAAGGTGAGCTCATTTCCGAATCCAAAATAACAAAGTCTAAAGAAGACAATGGAACCTTAATTGAATTTCACCCTGATCCTGAAATTTTTAAAAAATTCAAATTTAGAGAAGAGTTCATTGCTGAAAGATTATGGGATTATGCTTATTTGAATGCCGGTCTAAAAATTATATTTAACAAAAAGACCTATCATTCAAAAAACGGACTTTTAGATTTGCTTGAAAGCAAAACAGATCCAGACAAATTAAGGTATCCAATTATCCATTTGAAATCAGAAGATATTGAATTCACCTTAACACATGGTGGACAATATGGTGAGGAATATTATTCTTTCGTCAATGGTCAGAACACTACCCATGGGGGAACACATTTACAGGCATTTAGAGAAGCAATCGTTAAGACGGTCCGTGATCATTACAATAAAAGTTTTGATTCACGTGATATTCAGTCTGCTATCATAGGCGCAATATCTGTCAGAGTTGAAGAACCCGTTTTTGAAAGCCAAACAAAAACCAAATTAGGATCTCTTAAAATGTCACCAGATGGCATGACAGTAAGATCTTTCATAATGGATTTCGTAAAGGAAAATCTTGATAATTTCCTTCACAAAAATAAATCCCATGCAGATGCTCTTTTAAAAAGAATTCAACAATCTGAAAGAGAAAGAAAGGAAATTGCAGGCATCAAAAAATTAGCTAACCAAAGAGCTAAAAAAGCAAATATTCACAATAAGAAGCTCCGAGATTGCAAAGCACATTACAATGATAAAAAAGGCGATGAAACCGAGAAAAATGGTACTACCATATTTATTACCGAAGGTGATTCCGCAAGTGGATCAATTACCAAGGCAAGAGATGTAAGAACCCAGGCTGTCTTTTCTCTTAGAGGTAAACCTCTAAACAGTTTTGGGCAAACCAAAAAAATCGTATATGAAAATGAAGAATTAAATCTTTTGCAACATGCCCTTAATATTGAAGATGGTCTTGAAGGTTTAAGATTTAATAAAGTAGTAATCGCAACTGATGCTGATGTTGATGGTATGCATATCCGATTGCTATTACTGACTTTTTTCTTACAGTTTTTTCCAGACCTTGTAAGGGAAAAACACTTGTATATTCTTGAGACTCCGCTATTTAGAGTAAGAGATAAGCGAAAAACATTTTATTGTTATTCAGAACAAGAAAAACAGCAAGCCATTAAGGCTCTAAAGGGCAATGCAGAAATTACTCGATTTAAAGGGCTCGGAGAAATCTCACCTGACGAATTTGGTGGGTTCATAGGTGAAAAGATAAAACTTGAACCGGTAAGAATTAAAAACAACACTAAAATTACAGATCTCTTAAGCTATTATATGGGTAAAAACACCCTCGAAAGACAACATTTTATCATCGATAATCTAAAAGTTGAGCTTGATAGTCTTGAAAACAATGAAGTTATTGAGTTGGAAGGTGAGGGGTGAGGAGTGAGGACTGAAAACTGAGGACTGAGGGGTGAGGAGTGAGGACTGAGGACTGAGGACTGAAAACTGAGGAGTGAGGGGTGAGGACTGAGAAGTGAGGGGTGAGGACTGAGGAGTGAGGGGTGAGGACTGAGGAGTGAGGAGTGAGGAGTGAGGGGTGAGGAGTGAGGGGTGAGGACTGAAAACTGAGGAGTGAGGACTGAGGACTGAGGAGTGAGGGGTGAGGACTGAGGGGTGAGGAGTGAGGACTGAAAACTGAGGACTGAGGAGTGAGGGGTGAGGAGTGAGGGGTGAGGAGTGAGGAGTGAGGAGTAATAAAATAGTTTTACCAACACCATGATATCAAACTACCGTCTTAAGGAGTATAGCTTAATTTAAAATCACAAACACTTCTAAGATGAAAAATACAATCAAATACTATTTCCCAACTGTCCTTTTGTTTGCTTTTATCTGTATTAACTTGAGTTCATGCCTGAAAGATGAATGTACTGAAGAAAGAAACTTTCTAGAATATAGAAGTCTCTTTGTCAAAGCTGAAGAATTCAGAATCGATCCTAGCTTTGAAAGCAGCAAGGTTCTGAAAAATACAGGAAAAATATACTTTTATCAGGATTACATATTCATTAATGAAAGAAATGAAGGCATACATATCATTGACAACTCTAACCCTCTACAACCTGACAACATTGGATTTATCAATATCCCAGGAAATGTCGATATAGCCATTAAGGGAACAACATTATACGCTGACAACTACGCCGATCTTTTAACAATTGACATTAGTAATTTCCAACAACCAACACTTCTTTGCAGAGACGAAGATGTTTTCAGCAGTTACTGGATTGATCCACAAAGAGGCTATTATGTAGGTGTAGAAGCTACGGGAAGAACCATGACGCTAGATTGTTCAGATCCGAACTTTGGAGACAATACATTTAATCGAAATGGGTTCATTCTTTTTAATGAAGATGCTAACATTTCAACAGGAGCACCGACTGCATTAAACAATAACGGAAGTACCGGAGTAGGAGGATCATTTGCGCGATTTACCATTAGAAATAACTTTTTGTATGTCATCAACCAGCAAGAACTTATTCCTTACGATGTATCAGGTAGTAATTGTCCTGATAGAGGAGAAATCACTTATGTAAGTTGGGGAATTGAAACACTTTTCCCTTATAAACAATATCTATTTATTGGCGCTAACAATGGCATGTATATCTATGATGCTACAGTACCATCTCAACCACAATATGTATCAGAATTTAGACATGCCAATTCTTGTGATCCTGTATTTGTACAAGATGATATTGCCTATGTAACCTTAAGAAATGGAACCAATTGCCAGAACTTTATCAATGAGCTCAATATCTTAGATGTCTCAGATATACGCTCTCCTGAATTGATTAAATCCTATGATATGGAACATCCTCATGGGTTATCAGTAAGTGGAAATAAACTATATCTATGTGAGGGAGCTTATGGCCTAAAAGTATTTGAAACCGATGATCTTAAAAATATTGATGATCATAAAATAGACCACATTAAAAACATTCATGCATACGATGCTATTTCTCTTAGTTTAGAACATCTGTTAGTTATTGGTAAAGATGGTCTATATCAATATGATACAAGCAATCCTTCTAATCTATCAGAAATGAGTTTTATAAGCGTAGAAAAATAAATTAAGATGAAAACATTAGCGCATATAAAAGTATTGACATTTTTGCTGGTCTTATTTTCAGTAGGACAACTATCCGCACAGTCAGAGCAAGTCCCTGATAACAGGATGGCGATCATCCATCTTAAAAATGGAAACCTTGTAGAAGGAGAAATCATCGATTGGAATTTTGGAGAGTCAATTACAATAAAATTTCCTTGGGGAGCAACGACTAAATTTCAACAGTATGAAATTAAAAAGATTACGCAAAAGTCTGCCAAAGCAAATTTGCAAGCACCATATAGCTTCAAAGAAAATGGCATTTACTATAACGTAAGAACTCACATCATTGCCGGTAATGATGGACAAAGAGCAAATGGTGTGTTTGGCACTGGAGTATCTCTGTCAGCAGGTCATCGATTCAATAGATGGTTCAGCCTAGGCGGAGGAATAGGATATGATCGTTTTATATGGGAGTCAGGTGAAAACCTGATCCCCATTTTCGCAGAAGTCACTGGATTTTTTAATCCAAAAAATACTTCTTTGTTTTATAACTTACAGAGTGGGTATTCTTTTGCAAGTACTGATGAGCAATATTTATTGATTGAAGCCAAAGGAGGGTTTATGGTTTATCCCAATATTGGTATCCGATGGGGCCATGAATCAACAAGCTTTTTAGTAAGCTTTGGTTATAAATTTCAAAATGCCGAATTTACTTATGCTAATCCATGGAATTTTGGAGAAACTTCTAGGCATGATATTTTGTATAAACGTATGACTTTAGGATTTGGAGTCACTTTGTAAAGAAAAAAATGAGATTTTTAATTTTAATTAATACAGTTTCAATTCTACTAACTTTATCCTCATGTGCTAAAGAAGAAACCAAAGCATGCCAGGAATTGGTGATTGTCTCCGACTGGAACACCGAAAACTTTAAGTCAGAATATTATATTCAATTTCCTGAACAATATGAAGGATTTGGAATGGCAGGGTTTGAAGGTAATTTGTTCTCCAAATTTAAAGCAGACAGCTCTGCCCTATTCAAGTACTTTTATTGCGGCCCATTATTCTGTGAAGATTTTGGCGGAAGCCTAGAAAGTCCTCAACCTGATCAATTGTTAATTGTAAATCAACAAAATCAATATTTTACTCTTGATCAAAAGCAAACATTCTGTTACAACAATGCGGAAGTTGGAATACTATATTATAATGACGTTCAAAGAATACAAGGTAGGTACTTTATGAAGATTAACCAAGAGTTTCTAGAAGCTTTAAGCGTTGAATTTGATGAATCAAATCGTGACGAAGTTTTTGCAATAATTGCTTCAATACACAAAATATAATTGATTGAAAGTTGTCTGATCAGACATATATGAAAAATGAATGGCATGAGATAAGAATTCGATGTGCCAAAAACGAAAGGAAAGCACAAGAGCTGCTTTACCGTCATTTTTTTCCTGTAATGGAAAGAATGGTACTTCGCTTTACAAACGATGAAGATCAGATCATTGATATACTAAATAATGCATTCTTGAAAGTCTTTAAGAAGATAGAATCTTTTCAAGGGAATGGTTCTTTTGAAGGTTGGATAAGAAAGATCGTTTATCACTCTATTAGTGATTATTTCAGAAGTCGTCAAAAGGATTTGAAATTTTTGATTTACGAAAAGGAATTTTCCAAAGAACCCACACAAGCAGAAGATCAAAAGTTATACTATCAAGATCTAATGAAGCTTATAAATAATCTGCCTGAAATGCATATGCAAGTTTTTCACTTATATGCAATTGAAGGTTATAACAATAAAGAAATAAGTGTCAAATTGAACATCAATCACAACACATGTAGATGGTATTTGGCAGAGGCAAGAAAATTACTCCAAGTAGAGTACAATAAATATTACTTAAAAGATTTTAATGAAACAGCCTAACGCAACCTACAGCAGAACAGATCGAGGATGGCAAAATATGGAAGCCATGCTCGAAAAAGAAATGCCGCCTAAGAAAAGAAGGTACTTGATAATTATTTGGCTTCTAGCGGGTATTGCTATTTTATGGTCTACTAATTTCTTTATCCAGCCTATCAATGATGAGCATCTTGCGGATTCAACGCAAAGCATAATTAGTGAAAACCAATCACCTATCACTTTAGCGGAACATGACAATGTAGAAGTGGGAATGGATAAAAGAACCGTTACGACAGCATTGATTAACGAATCAAAAATTGAAGGTAACATTTCTCCATCCGTTAGTAACTCTAATTCCACAATAAACAAGTCGATAATAAACATCAATGATAAACAAGCAATTAAATCTTCTCAATATGAATCAATAGTTGAAAAAAATGAAATATCAAGGAATACTGAGAGTAAAAATAAATTTATAGTGCTTAACGCAAAAAAGTATAATAATACATCATCAAATACCTCAACTAATACGCCTATAATTTACCAAGCTGAGGCAAAGGATAATATTAATGAACTGCCTTTGATCAACAAACGTGAATTTAACTTGATTTACAATGAATATTTACCAGCTATTTCGATAGCGTTAGCCGAAAGCCATATCAGAGTTGAAGATTCGTTTGATACGGGTATTCACATTGGTGCTCTGATTGGAGGAGAATATCTTATCGACTTTAAGTCACCTGGAGTTATGGGGGGAGTTATTATCGAAAAACCAATTAGTAAATCACTGTCGATTGGATCGCAGTTAGCCTATTCAATTAATAAAAGAACCATAACAGATGAAGATGGTTTATTAAATCAGGATGTAGATATACCAACGGTAGAAGATACTAATACTGGAACATTATCGACAATCGAATCCATTTCAGTATTGAAATCCAGTACCGGAAATCTAAATGCATGGATGACCAATCTGTATGCTAAATATAAATTCAATAAGGGGTTATCATTAAAGTTAAGTGTAGGATTTGACTATTATCTTGATCATCTGAGATTGATCAATGAAAGCTTTAATGAAATAAATTTAAGTTCAGAAAATCTTTATCAGATCGAAAAAGGAAATAAAATTATTCCTATAACATCATTAGGCCTAGAATACAATATACATAAAGGCATTTCAGTATTTGCAGAATATAGAGTTGCTTTAGAAGATTACTATACCTTCGAATTAGAAAAGATAAACACAACAAAAGCATCATTAGGTTTAACTTTTAGTTTATAAGAACCAGCAATGCAATTTATTAAGGAATATCAAGATACTTATGTGTCTGCACACTTAATTTGAATTGAGGATTTTCCTTACAGAATTTAATAGCTGCTTTAGTATTTTCTTCAGCCATTTCAGAATCCATAGGTTGGATATATTTATGCGGAAAATCCCAGTTTGAAAAATCCAAAGGATCAATTCCCTTCTGAGGATATACAATTTTAATTTCTTGGCCCGATTGGATTACAAGTTTAGTATTAGCTTTTGGACTCATACAAATCCAGTCTATACCTTCTGGTAGTGCTAAAGTTCCATTCGTCTCAATGGCAATGTAACTGTTGATTGCTTTCAATTCTTTTATCAATACTGAATCTAATTGTAGAGCTGGTTCCCCACCTGTAAAAACTATAAATGGGGCGTGATCCAAAGGCCATATCTCCAATATTTTTGCACATAATTCCGAAGCAATATATTTCCCGCCATTTAATCCATCTATTCCCCAAAAATCAGTATCACAAAATTTGCAAATCGCTTTTTCTCTGTCCTCTTCTCTACCGGACCATAAATTACAACCAGAAAAACGACAAAACACAGCTGGCTGCCCTGAGTGATATGCTTCACCCTGAAGAGTATAGTAGATTTCCTTTATGCTATAAACACGATTTTTCACAATGCGAAACTAAGCTATTTAATCTTAAGACAAAAGCAGGTTTGACTATCAATATTTACTCACTACGTTATTTATTATCGCGATTTCCTTAATTTTTTTGCCCATAACATAGTGCAATCATAAGATAATTTGGTTTACTTCGAGTCTCATTATATTACGATAAAATATAATTTGATTAATCTATATTATGGCTAAACTTTTAGTTACAGGTTCTTCAGGTTTGATAGGCTCGGAAGTGTGCAGTCATTTTGCTCAGCTGGGTTGGGAGGCTCATGGGATTGATAATAATCAGCGTGCTATATTTCTTGGTGAAAAAGGAGATACACGATGGAATCAAAATCGACTTTCTCGTGAAATAAATAATTTTCATCATCATGAAATTGACATTAGAGACAGAGACAGAATAGTTGAAGTTATTAAAACCATTAAACCTACTGCCATCGTTCATGCTGCCGCCCAACCTTCTCATGATAAGGCTGCAGAAATTCCATTCCAAGATTTTGATACCAATGCAGTTGGTACATTCAATTTGCTAGAAGCAACACGAAGGTATAGTACTGAAGTTCCCTTTATCCATCTTTCAACAAATAAAGTCTATGGAGATAAGCCCAATTCAATTCCTTTAAAAGAGTCAGAAAGTAGATTTGATTATAGTGATGACAAGTATATAAACGGAATTTCTGAAGACTTCGGAATTGATCAGTGCAAACATTCATTATTTGGTGCGTCAAAAGTATCAGCAGATATTTGCGTTCAGGAATATGGAAGGTATTTTAATATGCCAACAACTTGCTTAAGGGGAGGTTGCCTTACTGGTCCCAACCACAGTGGAGTTGAACTGCATGGGTTTCTAAGCTATCTAATTCAATGCAACATAACGGAAAAACAGTATACAGTTTTTGGATATAAAGGCAAGCAAGTAAGAGACAATATTCACTCGCTTGATGTTGCACGGTTTATCCATGAATTTATTAAAGCACCAAGAATAGCTGAAGTATACAATTTGGGTGGAGGAAAATCAAACAGTTGTTCTATACTCGAAGCTTTTGATATAATATCCAAAATAAGCGGTAAAGAAATGAAATATAGTTACAGTGAGATCAATCGCATAGGTGATCACATTTGCTATTATTCAGATTTAAGTAAAATGAAAAAACACTACCCACAATGGGGTATTAGCAAATCACTGGAAGATATTTTTAAAGAAATATACGATTCTTGGGTGCAACGAAAAAAATAAGCGTAACCATCGTTAATCGATACTACCCTCCTGATGGCAGTATCACTTCTGAATCAGCTCTTGATTTATGTAAATTTTTAATTTCCAAAGGTGTTGTAGTCAATATAATTTGCACCAAAGCAGCATACAATAATAGTAATAGTAATATTGCCAGAACAATCCTTGGCATAGTTCATCGAATTTCTGGATTTTATCAAGGGAAAAATAACTTCTTGAGACTTATCTCAAGCACAGTTGAGTCATTTTTATTGATTAGAAAATCTTTAAAGATAAACGCTGATATTACTATTGTAATGACGAGTCCACCATTGCTTAATTATTTCGTTGCTCTTCTTTTTAGAAAAAGAAAAAAAAGATGGATTTACTGGAGCTTGGATCTATACCCTGAAGCCTTTAAAGCTAACAAATTGGTCAATGCCAATAATCTCATCTATAAACATGTTCTAGCAATATCTTATTCTTATCCTCCCGAGGCAATTATAGCACTTGGAAAAAATCAAGCAGCATATCTAAATCATAAGTTTGGTAAAAATCTTAATAATTTCATCCTTCCTTGCGGTGTATTCTTGAATTCAAATAATGAAGCTAGAGGTAAAATTCCTTTTTGGAAAAAAGAAAAAGATAAAATTTATTTCGGATATATAGGCAATTTAGGAGAAGCGCATTCTGTTGACTTTCTCAAACTTTTAATCGATAATTTAAATCCTGATTTCCATAGATTAGTCCTGGCTGTTTATGGATCTAAGTCACAAGAACTTTTAGGGTATATCAAAAACAAATCAGATACTATCCTTCTATTAGATCATATCGATAGAGGGGATTTAACTCATATAGATATCCATAGTGCAAGTCTGAATACTGAATGGACTCATATATGTGTGCCGTCCAAATTGGTAAGTGCAGTGCATCAATCTTCTTGCTTTCTTTTTATGGGTCCGCAGACAAGTGATAGTTGGGAATATTTAAATGAAGCGGGATGGAGAATCGATAATCTCAAACCTATAGACGATCAATTGAAAGCTTTTTTAAATAACCTTACAAAAGATGCCGTTCGACAAAAGCAAAAGGCTGCAATTAAGTTGTCTTCAGAAATTGAATCCGATGTTCAATTAGCCTATAATAAACTCTTTCATTTTTTAAGTAATGATATTTGAGTTTACTTTAGTCTTGCTTGAAAAAGAAAGCCACAGTTGATATCAAACGTATCTTGCCAAGTTAAATCAAGTTGATTGGAAGTTCGGACAAAAATCCCAGAGTTGTAAAGTGAATCTTTGCAGTCGGACAAACAAAAATTTATATCGTTAAAACCTGAAGACAAATAATTGCCTGACTCAGTTTCGAGTGTATCCTTTCCGTCTACATTTTTGGATAACATGAAAGTATAATTTCCAGAATCATCAAAATCAAGGGAATAAGAAAGAAATTTTACTTCCTTACCATTTATGCTGTATGTACTGTCTAGCGTAAAATCAATTTTGATATCAGAAATTGAATCTTCGCATTCAACTTTTTCATAATAATATGCTTCCCAGGTACCTGTAATAAATATAGGCTGTGCTTCTTTGGTACATGAAGTGATGTACACCAATCCAGCTAATAATGATAAGAAAATATATTTTTGATTCATAGAGCTCATATCCTAAAATAAGAAAGTTGTTATCAATTAAGACAACAACTTTCCATATGAATTTATTTTATTATTCTATCCTCCAAAATCATCGAAGGCGATATTTTCTTCAGGTACACCAAGTTCATCCAATGCTTTAATTACTGAAGCATTCATAGCTGGAGGGCCACAGAAATAATATTCTACTTCTTCTGGTTCTTCATGTTTTGCCAAATATTGTTGAACACAAACCGGCATAATGAACCCTTTAAAACCATCACCAGGAGCATCAATATCCTCTTTTACTTGCCAGTTATCCTCTTCTAATGGATTATCTAAGGCTACATAAAATTTAAAGTTTGGAAATTCCTTCTCTATCTGTCTGAATTCATCAATGTAGAATAGTTCTCTTTTAGTTCTTCCACCATACCAAAACGATACTTTACGATCTGTAATTTTTAAAGTATGAAACATATGGAACAAATGAGATCTCAATGGAGCCATTCCAGCACCACCACCAATATAAACCATTTCCTTTTTGGTGTCTTTAATAAAGAATTCACCATATGGACCAGATATAACACATTTATCACCAGGCTTAAGTCCAAATACATAAGATGAACATACTCCAGGATTTACATCTAACCATCCATTCTTAGTTCTATCCCAAGGCGGTGTGGCAATACGAATGTTTAGCTTAACTATATTACCTTCAGCGGGGTGGTTGGCCATTGAATAAGCTCTAAATTGTGGCTCATCATTAACCATTTTTAGATTCCATAGATTATAATCATCCCATTCTGATTTAAACTTTTTGGGATCATCATGATAATCAGGATGCGCTGTAATATCAATATCTTTAAAATTTACGGTTACCAGCGGTACATCAATTTGTATATAACCACCTGCTTTAAAATCAAGTTCTTCTCCTTCCGGTAGTCTTACAACAAATTCTTTGATGAAGGAAGCTACATTATAATTGGCGATGACTTCACATTCCCATTTCTTAATGCCAAATACTTCTTCAGGAACAGAGATTTGCATGTTTTCTCTAACTTTTACCTGACATGCTAAACGCTTACCTTCTGCAGCTTCTTTTCTGGTAAGGTGGTTCATTTCAGTTGGAAGAACATCTCCACCTCCTGAATAAACATGACATTCACACATAGCACAGGTTCCACCACCACCACAAGCAGACGGAAGGAAAAGATTATTCTCAGATAGAGCTCCAAGCAAATTTACACCAGGTTGTACTCTAAGGGGATTTTCTTCATCTTCGTTAACAATAATAAATACATCACCTTGTGGTACCAGTTTTTTACGCGCGTAAATCAACATCATTGAAAGCGCTAGAATCACTCCACAAAAAACAATAAGTGCGAATAAAACCGGCATCAATTCCAAAAGAACAATAATCGTCATTTCTTTAAATTGTCGTTATTTAAACTAAAATGCTGCAGGATCAATTCCCATTAATCCCATAAATGCCATTCCCATTAATCCTGTTAATAAAAAGGCCATTCCTAATCCCCTTAATGCAGGAGGAACATTAGAATACTTAATTTTTTCTCTTATCGCAGCGATAGCAACTATAGCTAAAAACCATCCAAATCCACCTCCTAACCCGAAGGCAACAGATTCAGTAAAATTATACTCCTTAGATACCATAAAAAGTGACCCGCCCAGAATAGCACAGTTTACTGTAATTAATGGAAGGAAAATTCCAAGAGAATTATATAAAGCTGGAGAATATTTCTCAACAACCATTTCAACCAACTGCACCATTGAAGCGATAACAGCGATAAAAAGAATAAACCTTAGAAAAGTTAAATCTGTTCCAAAAATGCCATTCTCTGACAACAACACAGTATTAATCAACCAGTTAATCGGCATCGTAATACCAAGAACAAAGATTACAGCTAGTCCAAGACCAAAGGCTGTTTTCACTGTTTTAGAAACGGCCAAATAAGAACACATTCCAAGAAAATAAGACAAAGCAAGATTTTCTATGAATGCGGATTTTATAAAAATATTTACTAATTCCATTTTATATTTCTTTAGGATACGTCAACCAATTTAGGATTCCAAGCTCTATGTGCCCAGATTAATATAGCGATCACAAACATTGCCGATGGAAATAAAACCATCAAGTTATTGCTTTGATACCATCCAAATAATGTACTTTCCGTTGTGTTGATAGCATATTCTGCAGATGCACCAATAATTTTAGCACCATAGATTTCCCCTTTACCAAAGAACTCTCTGAAAAAAGCAACGATTATTAAGATAATTCCATAACCAATACCGTTTCCTAGACCATCCAAGGCAGATTCATAAGGTCTGTTAGCCATAGCAAAAGCTTCAAGTCTTCCCATAACTATACAGTTGGTAATAATCAATCCAATGAACACAGATAATTGCTTATAGCTTTCAAAAGCATAAGCTTTTAAAACCAACTCCACAATTGTTACAAGAGATGCAATAATTATCAATTGAACGATCATCCTAACCTGCTTGGGAATTGACTTCCTGAACATGGAAGTAATGGCATTGGAGAATATACAAACAAAGATAACAGCAATAGCCATAACCAAAGCATTCTTCATTCCCGTTGTAACAGCAAGAGCCGAGCATATTCCTAAAACCTGTACTGTGATAGGATTGTCATCGTTTATTGGATCTGTCAACAACTTTCTTTCCTTCTTTCCGAAGGAAATTGTTCTTTTCTTTTCAACTACCGCAGTATCTGCCATAATTAACTTTTAATTGTTTTCAAATACGGTTCGTAGGCTTTTAAACCACTTTCTAACATATCGCTTACACCATCCGCTGTAATAGTAGCACCAGAAATTCCATCCACTTCATGGACAGGATCTTTTGCGCCTCCTTTCCTGACTGTTACAGACATAAATTTATCTCCATCATAGATCTTTTTGCCAATAAATTGACGTACCCATGATTTGTTGTCTTTAATTTCAGCACCCAATCCAGGAGTCTCTCCTTTATGATCAAAGGATACTCCAGCTATAGTACTCAAGTCAGATTCAAGAGCAATATTCCCCCATATCGCATCCCAAAGACCCTTACCTCTAGTATATAAAATATAATACACTGATCCGTCAGATTTGGTAAATTTATAAACAGGTCTTAATCTATCTGCAGCTGGTTTTTTCTGTTCTCTTGAAAGATCAAGATTCTCTGCTTTACCTTCTTTAATACCCCTTTCAATAAGCTCTTCGGTACTGTATACCTTGCCAGATTGATCAACAACTACTTGCTCTATTTGCTCATCAAATATTTTTTGTACATCATTATCTTTCAAAGTAGCAAAATCACCTGCTATATGATTTGAAACTGCAGCTAAGGTTGCTTTTTTTGAATAAATAGATTCGTTTTGATCGTGTTTTGATTTTAGTCCATTTTGCAATGCAGCCAGAATAAGGGCAACAATTGAAGTCATTATCAATACAAAGCGAATTATTGAAGTTGTACTATGCATGCGATAATCTTTTTTTCATGTTTGATTCAAGAACAAAATGATCAATTAATGGAGCCATTGTATTCAAGAATAATATAGCCAACATCCATCCTTCAGGATAGGCTGGGTTAAATACTCTAATCAATAAACCTAAAGCACCAATCATAAAACCATAGATCCATTTTCCTGTATTGGTTGATGCTGCTGTTACAGGGTCAGTTGCCATAAATGCCATTGCAAAGAAGAAACTACCCATATAAAAGTGATAATACCATGGTACACTCATAAATGCAGTTGCATCCCAGGCATTAAAAATATATCCCATAAAAGCTGCCCCTAAAACCATGCTTAGCATAATTCTCCAACTGGCAATACCAGTCAACAATAACATAGCAGCTCCTATTAAAATTAAAGGCTTAGAAGTTTCTCCAATAGATCCTGGAATAGTTCCCCACCACATATGAGCAACTGTAAATTGCTCTGTAACAGCCTCCCATCCACCTTGATAGGCCAAAGCCAGTGGAGTCGCTCCACTGTACCCATCCGCTATCACCGCAGTAGAATTAAAGGTATCTAGGTTCATCCAACCAAACAAACTGTTAAAAACATTGTGCGCCCATCCATAATCTACAGCAGCACCAGGTGCTATCTCTGTAAATCCAGCAACCCAAGCACCATCTCCAGAAATTGATGTTGGATAAGCAAAGAATACAAACACTCTAGCCAATAATGCCACATTCCAAATGTTCATTCCTGTACCTCCAAAAGCTTCTTTTCCAAGAATAACTGCAAAAACAACAGAAACACAAAGAATCCAAATCGGAATATCAGGAGGCATAATCAATGGAATAAGAGCACCAGAAACCAAAAATCCTTCTTCAACGGCATGTCCTTTCTTTGCAGCAAACCAGAATTCAATACCCAAACCAACAACGTGGGTCCAGATGAATATTGGAAGCATCTTGATCAGTCCATGACCTAATTTCAAATGAAATCCTTCAAGGAATCCTGGGTACATCCCAACCGCATCAAAATGTTGATGACCAATGTTGTATGTACCAAATAAATAACAAAGTTGAAGGGCGATTACAACAAATACCATTGTTCTCTTTAAATCCATTCCATCACGGATATGAACTCCTCCTTTAGTTGTTGTATTTGGTGTAAATGCAAATGTGAAAAATGCATCGTACGCCGTATGTAAAAACGGACTATTCTTTTTGTCCGGTTCAATCTTTTTAAATAAATCTACTAATCCCATTATAAACTCTTAAATGTATTATGCTTGTTCACGCATCATTTCTAACCCATCTCTAAGGATAGACTGCAATGGCATCTTTGACGTACAACTAAATTCAGCTAAAGCCACATCTTCTTCACTCAACTCATTAATTCCTAATGCCTCCATTCTTTCAATATCTCCAATCATTATTGCCTTCATTAAATGTTGAGGATAAATATCCATTGGCAATACCTTTTCATATTGACCTGTCATTACAAAGGCTCTTAATTCACCATGTGTATTGGTATCTACTTCAAATCTATGATTCTTAAATAAGAAGTTTGGAAAAGTCCCCGAAAAACTAGGTCTTGGTTTGATCGGCAACAACCAACCAAACAATTCATAATAATCTCCTTCCTTAATAGCTGTTATCATATTGTACTTTACGCCAAGGAAATCATCCTCTCCACTTGTTTCGCCCGAAAGAACATTACCAAGAATTATTCTTGATTCTACATCGTCGTTAAGTCTCCCCTTTAAAAGGTCACTAACGCTAGCTCCAGCCTTTGTTCTCACTAGGATAGGCTCAATGATTTGCCCCCCAGTTATTCCAATAATTCTAGTTGTGTCAAATATCCCTACTCGAAATAGTTTACCAATAACCAATAGATCTTCAATTTTTAGTGTCCAAACTGTAGCATTACCTCTTATCGGAGCGATGTGATGAATTTGAACGCCAACATTTCCAGCAGGATGCTGTCCAGCAAACCAATGCTTTTCTACGCCTTTTGCTTTTAGCAACACATCATGTGGCTGATTTCCTTCTCTTCCGTCTAAACCCAAATATACTTTACCATCTGTAAGCTTATTCAACACATCAATAGCCATTTGGAAATCTTCAGATCTTTCATTAAGAATAAATTGACTTCCTATTGCCAATGGTGCAGTATCAAAACATGAAATAAAGATATTCTCTGGTGAATTTTCTGGATCAGCAATCACATCAAAAGGTCTTTGAAGGATCATTGGCCACACACCCGAAGCTTGAAGAAATGAAGATATTTCTTCCCTGCTTGAATGCAGTGAAGGAACATCAAACTTTTTATATTGCTGTTCTCTGTCAGCAAGTATTACCAGATGAGATATAGACCTTTTAGCACCCCTCCTGATTTCTACCAATTCTCCACTTACTGGTGAAACATATTTAATGTTTGGGTTTGATTTATCAAAAAATAATGCATCACCAGCCAGAACTTCACTACCCTCTTCAACTTCAACTTTAGGAATAGGAGCAATGCCTCTGAAATCTGTTGGCTTGACTCCAAATCTGCTTACTTCTGCATCTACGATTGTGGTTCCTGGCATTCCAGATAAAAGAATATCACGTCCTTTTGTTAATCTGTGAAACCTAGATTTGTCGACATAAGGAGGAGTAGGTTTTGCAAATAGTTCGGAAAGTTTAGGATAAATACTCAAATTCTTTTTCGATGTATCTATTCCTTGTTTTTGGGCCTCGATCTGGATTAAATTATCTGAAATTGAAAAAACAGAAGCCAATACCAGAAGGACAACTATGATAATTAAGGCAGCAATTAGCATTACTCAATTGTTTGATTCACTTAAGCTTGCTTCAGAGCAATTAAAACAGCCCCGAAAATCAGCGCAAATATAAAATTCTTTAAGCATAACTTAATCCACTCACAAGCTCAAAAAACACTATTTCATTATTTAGATATTATCTAAACAAGATTACTAAATTCTTAACAATGAATCGAACTTCTTGTTGTATAAAAAGGAAACAAAATAAAAAAAAGCCGCATGGTAAACATGCAGCTTCTAGATTCAATAGAATTCAATACTAACGTATTTGTATCATTTTACGACTATCTGTTCCATAATCAGTCTCTATTTTGTAGTACATAACTCCCGTAGAATTAAGTTGTTCCCTTGAAAGTCTAAGTGTATGCATTCCTGCATCATATCTCGATTTGTCCTGTAGTAAAACTCTTCCTGTTACATCAAAAACAGTGAACTTTACATTAGAACTTTCTGGTAATCTGAATCTGATATCTGTTGTTTCTAGGAATGGGTTAGGAACGTTCTGGAAAAGAACAAATTCTTTTGATTCCTGACCTCTGAATTCGATGCTCATATCCATGATTCTAAGATCACTATCATAAGCCTCCATTTTTGTAAGATTTGAACTGATATACAATTCATCACTCAACTGAGAACTTTCCTTAACATCGAATATAAGTTCGAATAATACCTCATCAGAATCTACATTGCTTTCGTTAATTGTATTCCAACTCA
The DNA here is from genome assembly GCA_029262995.1 of Saprospiraceae bacterium. Taxonomy (GTDB): domain Bacteria; phylum Bacteroidota; class Bacteroidia; order Chitinophagales; family Saprospiraceae; genus RFSX01. The sequence goes on from JAJCYH010000018.1 coordinate 83,603, forward strand.
AACTAACCATACCTTCATTTAGATATGCAGTTCCAAGGTTTTCTTCGTTTAAGTCAATTGAAGAAGATTCAACACCTACAAATTCTAATCTTTCTGTATCAAAGTTGAAAGTATTCTGGAATCCAACAACTTCTTCAATATTCTTGGCGAAGAATGGTATTCTTACTCTTTCACCTCTTACCAATGATACTTCATCCGTCACTAAATCTAAGTTTGCAGGAGATCTTCTTTCCCCTTCTCTTTCAATGCCTTGGAACTTAAGATCAGCAGAAGCATTGACATCACCAATTTTCACAGCAACAAAATTCTGATTGTTCATATCTCCTTGGAGATTGAAAATATCAATCGTTTCACTGTAAGGGAATGGCGACTGTACGTCAAGGAATGCCTGACCTTGATCAGGGAATCTCCAAGCCTGCTGCCCATTAGGAAACTCTTCAGTAATTCCTAATATCAACTTACGTATCGTCAATAAATCTAATGCACTCAAACTTCCACTATTGTCAGCATCAGCTGCAATCAATTTGTATGGAGAATTTAATGAACTCAATCCTAGTATATGTCTCTGGATCAAAACTAAATCCAATGTACTTACACCGTTCAACGGATCATCATCCATTCTACCACTAATTTCATAATCTGTTGATGTTGGAATGTCTTCAAAAGCATATCTACCATTTGCTTCCGTAACATCTACATTTGTGAAGTCAACATTCATATTTCTAATGGTAACTGAAACGTTTTCTAAATTCTCGCTAAATTCAGTTTTAACATTACCAGCAATTTTAGAACCTGCAATATCAGGACATAAATCACTTTGGTTGTCCTGTAAGTTCAACTGAACGATACAGAAATCTCTGTTTCCATATTCATCCTCATAATATACATTCAAAGGAAGAACCTGAGATATTCCATTTAAAATATCATCACAATCAAAGATTAAGAAGTAAGTCTTTGTATTTCCATCAAGGAAATAAACATCAAGAGAATTAAAGTTATTACAATCAGCATTACCTGTGTAATTGTCAAATCCTCCCAAGTCAAAGTCAGAAGCCCATATCTCTGCCGAACCATTGGTATTCATCGTTGCAGTAACAACCGAACCAAGGCAATAAGGCGTAGGTGCTTTTCTGTCTATTACATTTACCCTCGTTGTTGTTTCAAAGACATTTCCACAATGATCTTCAGCATACCAGTAAATTGTGCTTAGTCCAAAGGGATACGCACCATTGGCATCCATGCTTGTAATCGTAGAAGAGAAACTTCCATCAGGGAATTGTATTCTATAGTTATACGTGATATCCTGAGTATCAAACATATCTGTACAAGTATCTGTAATATCAGCTACCAATGCAGAAGTGTCAATAACAGTCAGACAACTCTCAGTTTTAGATTCAATGGTCAAGTTACCTGTAACATTAATATCAGGTGGCGTATTATCATCAATCTTAATCACCTGTATATGTGTTCTTGTTGCCTGAGCAATACTTGTTCTTTCAGCCAAACACCAATCAATTACAGTCCATTCTCTTAAGATTTTCAAACATGCATCTTGCACTTCAGGAAATATTGTATCATCCCATCCTATTGCAATATCATTGCAAATACTAGAGTTTACGATAATATAATCTGCTCCATTCTGGAAAGGCAGGTTATAAGGCTCTAAGCCAGCGATGTCAGAACAATTGCTCACTATATAATCTTGCGGCCATCTACTAACCTGAAAGTTATTAGGATTAGAAACGGACGCATTTGTGTATGAAAATGTCTGAGTAAAATCATCAAGAACATCATTACATTGATCCAATACTTGATATCTAACCGATCTTTGACCAACCCCACATCCTTGTGCTTCAAAAGGAGATCTAGCCTGCGATTCATTTACTACAACCACTTTTAAGTTTAACTCTGGATTTTGTAAATTTCTGTTAAAACAGTTATCTACCCAAACAAATTCTGTCAATGATTGATCAATAATTGAATTGATATCTACAGGACTCTCAGTACAATCAAAAGTGAATGAACGCTGAGGTGTCTGTACCTCCTGAGGAGGTAGATTATCTTGTAATTCTACTTCCACTTGACAAGTATTTGTATTACCTGCAGCATCTGTAACTCTTAAATGCATTATTCTGTTCGGATTTTGGCAACTACATCCAAATTCATAGGTTGCACGGTAAGCAAAATTACTTTCGTTTGCACCTTTGATTTCATAAGATACTACACCACAGTTATCCCATGATCCGTTATCTAATGATTCTGCATGTACTTTAGCAATTCCTGTCTCTCCAAAAGCAGCTACTGTATATTCTATACATACCGGTATTGGCTTTGTTTTATCAACAACATCAACCTCGGTAAAGCACTCTCCTGTATTTCCACATTCATCGGTCACTACCATCTTGATCCATGCTCTTCTTCCTACAGGAATGCCTCTAATTTCATAAGGAATTCCAGAGCTAAATACATCATTAACCTGTCTACCCTGTTCATCATATACGTTTGTTTGAATATATGCTCCATTTACTGGTGGAACTGTAGGATCATCATCATTGTCCAAAAGATAAAATACTCTTAGTGATAAATCATCACCACAAGCATTGTCCGTAATAATAGGAGGTACTATTTTCCAATTACCATCACATGTATAAGGGTTAGACGTTGCTGTATATGCATCTAATGCCAAATCGTATCCAATGCTCGCTGCTTGAGAAGAACTCAAATTATCAGGAACACAAGAGATGCTTATTGGTTGATCATCTATAACTTTTATTGTCTGATCATATTGAACGATGTCACCTGAACACCAGTCTAGTACAGCCCATGAACGTATCGTTTTCTTAGCTACGGGACCACATATTTCAAATGTCAAATCATTATGTGTCACTTGGAAATTACCACACAAGTCACCAAAAGGAACTCTTGGCTCACCTGTTCTTGAAGGTAATGGCACACCATTGTCATCAAAATCAGAATCCACTAAATCTTTACATCTTAATGCTGGTTGATTCAGGTCATCATAACTCTTTGGCCAGATGATTTCATCCACAGTCCATTGTCTCAAATATATATTCTGATCACAAGTTGCAGATTTACCTGAAGCGTTATTGGTCACTCTCCATGTCCTTATGATATGCCTCCAAAAACCATCTTCACAGTTTGTTCCCAATTGCTCATCTTCATAGGTAGTAGATTGACCAGTTGAACAACCATTGGATTCAACTACTTCCGTTGCACTTAATAGATAGCCCTCAATGGTATATACCTGTAAATCGGCTTCGATGATTAAAATATCATCAGAACCTGAATTGTTAACTACCTCGAGTTGCCAAACCGTATTGCCCATATCCTCAGCATCTTCACCATAAAACTGATTGAAGAAATCTGATGGTTGAAAACTTCCAATTAAGGCGTTCTTCGTTGAACGACACAATACTGGTGAACCAAACATAGCATAACTTTGATTGGCGTTGTCTCTAAAACAAACACTCAAATTACTCTTGGTACATGGAGAACTAAATCCAGGATCTCCAAGATCCACCAATAAATTTTGTGTTCCTGAAGGCGATGTCAATCTTAATTCCAGATTGCTAACATCTTCCATATTCGCTTTAAAATTCACAAGAACACCTGTTATTTCACCAGCAATATCCGGAAGGTTAAGGTTATACACTTCTGTTGTTGAAGGAGATACTGTCTCATTTATCACCCATCCTCTATCAAAACCTCTAATTTCATCACCAGGAGCGGTTCCTAATGTAGAACAATACATCACAACTGTATCACAGTCAAGTATTGGTGCGGATTTATCTTCAGCCAGGATTTGTCCCCAACATGAAATACCTGTTTGTCCCGTTACGGTAACATTATACATACCTGGAGCTGATATCATTACTGATCCAATATCCGATGATGCAAATCCAGTTGCAACTTCTTCAATATCCAATTGGAAGAGATCAAAGCAATAATCACCTTCTAAAATCATATCAGGTGTAATAATTGCTTCACAATCGCCATCTAGGGTCATATTGATCAAATCGTTACACGCTAAATTCCCTCTGCTCTCTACTACCCTTACTTCAGTCAAGCACTGATCCAATATCTCTGCTCCAGAAAGAATATCAATTCTTAGTTCATGAAAACCGAAGGGAATATCAGAATAGCTTAATCCCGCACCATAGGTTTGATTTAACAACACATTATTGATAGCTGGATTCATTGGTGGAACATCAGCCGCTTGACCTGATCCGCTCTGCAATGATAATGTAATGTCCCATGTATAGGCAGTCCCAGTACAAAATACCTGATTAATGGTAAATCCATTGAATAATAAGTTTTTTGCACAGTCTGGATCATTTAAGTCTGGTGTAACTATAATTGTCTTAGGACATTCCCAATCAACGATATTATTAACAACTATGTCAATAGTGTCTTTCCTTACATCCCCCGATTGAAATTTTGCTGATACAATATACTCACCTGTATAGTTAGGTGAATTCAACTCCAAGTCTGGGCTTATCAATGTAGAAGAAAAGCCATTAGGACCAGTCCAAGTCCAAGCAATATTGGCATCGTCTATTGGATTTGCTCCATTATAGCCAGTAGCCGTAAAAGTAACTGTATTTCCGAATTCGGCACAGTCGGTGTAGCCATCCATTGGTGTATCTATAACTACGGATGTTTGGGCATCAATACTTGTACAAAATAAGACCATACACATTGCTGTAAAATAGGTCTTGATCATTGTCCTCAAGATTGTGTTATTAAAATTTTTCATGGTTAAAAATTTTTGTGTTCTTACGTTAGTATTTTCTATTCTTCTCATTAAAATGAATTAAATATTTTTAGTATTAAAGATTCTATTTTTCATATCTCATTGTTTTTCAGGCTTTTAAGCATTAAGACAATGATATATTCAAAGTTTTTTTAATTCATAATTTGTATGAGGCAAACATTATACCAAATTGTAATATGATAGTACATGCCATGATTTTCGCAGAATTATTACTCTGATTAGAATTAGATTACCCTCAAGAATTAGTAACTTTATTTAAAAGCAAAGGGTCTTGACCAATTCTAAAAACAAATGCCTCAGTTGCAGTTTTTCAATTTCAGAAACGGATAAATACTGTCCTCAATGCGGATTAGAAACCAAATACAGAAACCTGTCAATCAGATTTCTGATCAAATCATTTTTTGAAGCCTTTTTGAATTTTGATGTCAAAATCTTTCATAGTATGAGAGATATTTGGGTCCCCAATAAGATCACCAAAACATTTTTAGAAGGGAAAAGAGAGTATCATATCCACCCATTTAGATTTTATTTTATTTGCCTTATCATATTCTTTACAATGCTTTCTTTTTTGACAAAAAATATAGAGTTTAATGAATTCAATCTTAACGAAATTGTAGCTGAATACGAGTTCTATCAAGAGTTTGACACGCTGAGTCAGGAATATGTAGCTAACTGTGACCCAGGCATTATCGACAGTATAAAAACCAAACTCTATAGAGATGCAGACAAACTTGAAAGAGATACATTTTTTGATGCAAAAATTTTTGGATCCGATCTCAGTAAATATGGCATTTCTACTTTAGATGCTTTCAAATTAGAGAATGAGGATATGTTTGAAAAATATAAGGTAGTAAGCAGAAAAGATCAATATATCCTGAGTCAATTTAAAAGAGTAGCCACGCATCCTGAATCTGCTATAAGGTTTTTTATTGGAAATCTGATTTGGGGATTGATCCTTTTAACTATAATGATTGCCGCTGTATTAAAGCTGTTATATATAAGACATGAAAGCTATTATATTGAACACTTACTGCATGTATCCAATGTGCATTGCCTCATTCTGCTATTGATTAGCTTTGTAATGCTGCTTCATCTGATTACTGCATTAGAATTATTTCCAGAAATGATATTCTTTTCTCTACTAGCGGGAATATTATATTTTCTTATCTCTATTAAAAGCTACTATGGTGAAAAGCTTATAAAAACATTAGGAAAGCTATTGATTATAAATGTCTTTTATTTTATCTGTGTTGGAATTATCATGACGATCATTGGCGTTTTTTCACTTATGTTCTTTTAAAGCTTATCGCTTAGTTTTCTTAGCAAATATATTTCATCGTATATTTGATTAACGCATATCTAATCGGCATGATAAACCCTGATGAATTACAAAAACGATATTACAAAATTGGCGAAGTTGCCAAAATGTTTGATGTAGCTCCTTCTCTAATCAGGTTTTGGGAAGAAGAGTTTACGCAATTAAAGCCTGCTAAGACTAAATCAGGAATTAGAAAATTTCAGAAAGATGACATTCTGATCCTTAACAGGATTTATGCACTTGTAAAAATTCAGGGATTCAAATTAAAAGGAGCAAAACTTGCTTTGCGCAAAAAAAGTACAGCAGAAAATAAATCAGCAGGTCCCAACAAGCAAACTTTGAATAAAATAAAAAGGGAACTAATTGATCTTAGAAACGAAATGACCAAGTTAAAAGAGCATATTAAATAGGATTCAATTCGATGCTTTTTGTACAAAAATTAAAATCAGCTTCATCATTCGAAGCTACAATAATTGTCTTACCATCTGTGTACTCTTCCATCAAATCATAAAACCATTCTTTTTTGGATTGATCCAAAAATGAAGTTGGTTCGTCAAGAATCAGAAGTGGACAATTCGTACATATCGCAAGACTTAAGTTTAATCTTTGCTTCATTCCTGATGAAAAATATTTGATGGCTTTATTTCTATGTTTTTCCATATCAGCCAACTGTAAGAACAGTTTTTCATCTTTTAGTTTGTAATCTTTATATATCTTATAATGATTGAATAGCTCATGGGGGTTCAATTCCTCATCCAACTCACTATAAGCTGCAGAAAGTGATAAATGCTTATAAATTGAATCGCGGTTAATTTTAATACTCTGATAGGAATATGCAATTTCACCTTTGCTTTGGGAAAGATATCCAGATAAAATTCCAATTAAAGTTGATTTTCCACTGCCATTTGGCCCTTTAATGGCTATTCTGTCTCCACTTTCAATATTTAAATTCAAATTCTTTATAACCCATCCGGAGTCAAATCGCTTAGAAATATTTTTAAGCTCAATTTTCATTTAGTCTGCGCCAATAATACTCTGAAATCCTCTCATTAAACCATTTTCCGATTGATTAATGAATTCAAGAATCTGATTTCGCTCAACGCTTGAAGGACATTCTTCTTTAATCATATCCAGGGCTTTACTTATTGACCAGCCTTTTACAAATAGTAATCTGTAAATATCTTGAATTCTATTTATAGCTTCAAGGCTAAAGCCCCTTCTTTCCAAGCCAATACGGTTGACGCCAATATAAGAGAGCGGTTCACGACCGGCTTTAACATAAGGCGGTACATTTTTTCGTACCAGACTTCCTCCTGAAATATATGCATGCTCTCCTATAGCAACAAATTGTTGTACAGCTGTCATACCACCTATACCAACATGCTCTCCAATAACTACATGACCAGCCAAATTAACGGCATTGGCGATGATGCAGTTCTTTTTTATATGGCAATCATGAGCAACATGTACATATGCCATTAACAATGAATTAGACTCAACAATAGTCTTACCATAAGCCTTTGTTCCTTTATTTATTGTACAACATTCTCTTATAGAAACATTGTCTCCTATTTCTACTATTGTCTTTTCACCTGCATATTTAAGATCTTGAGGAACAGCACCAATGACTGCGCCGGGGAATATTCGGCAGTTTTTTCCAACGATCACATCTTCGTAAATAACTGCATTGGAGCCTATCCAACTTCCTTCACCTATACTAACACCGGAGCGTATACTCGCAAATGGTTCAATAGTCACATTAGGACCAATTTTGGCATCAGGGTGAACATAGTTTAATGGAAATTCCTGCATTAATTCCTTTTAATAATCTGAGCTGTTAGCTCCCCTTCTGATGCAATTGAATCTCCGACATAAGCTGTTCCTTGCATATGAACAAGTCCTCTACGTATGGGTGACAATAATTGCATTTTCAAAATAAGAGTATCTCCTGGTCTAACAACTTTTTTAAATTTGACATTATCCATCTTTACAAAATAAGTATCCCATTCAGTAGGGTTTTCTACTTGTGACAATGCCAGAATTCCACCTGTTTGCGCAAGTGCTTCCATCTGGAGAACACCAGGGAAAACTGGATTGCCAGGGAAATGCCCGAGGAAGAAACTTTCATCTCCCGTCACATTTTTAATGCCAACGACCAAATCGGATTGGATGTCAATAATTTTATCTACCAATAAAAAAGGATACCTGTGCGGAATAAAGCCCTTAATATCTTCATGTTCATATAGCGGCAGAACAGATGGGTCATAATTAGGCTTACCTTTAAGCTTCTTTTCCTTCATATGTTCCTCTCTGAAGAATTTGGCAAAAGCCACATTACCTGTATGCCCAGGTTTTTTCGCAATAATCGTTCCTTTTATTGGCTTTCGAAGAAGGTATAAATCCCCTAATAAATCCAAAAGTTTGTGCCTTGCTGGTTCATTTGGAAATTGTAATGTCAAACCATTAAGAATACCATTGTCAACAATGATTTCTTCGCTAACATTAAATTTAATTGCAAGCTCTTTGATCTTTTCAATAGAATAATCTTGATGACTAAAAACTATTGCATTATCTACTCGTCCACCTTTGATGACGCCACGCTTTTGTAATTCTTCCAATTCATTTACAAAAACAAAAGTTCTAGAAGGAGCAATATCTGTTTTGTAGTCAACTGAATTGTTAAATATTGCTACTTGCCTTCCAACTTTTGCACTGTATTCTATTATGGATGTAATTTCAGAATCCTTGTGATCTTCTACAGGAAAGTAATAATATTCAGCTCCGCTGGTTGGGTCTTTAAACTGAAGCTGTTTGCTGATTTCCAATAATTCCCTTTCTCCTTCCTGCTCTATTGTACCTACCTTTAATATTTCATTTACAAAAGGCATGGCACTTCCATCTAATATTGGAATTTCAGGCCCCGACAACTCAATTCTAGCATTATCAATACCAAGACCATATAAGGCACTTAACAAGTGCTCTGTTGTATATATAAATACGTCACCAGACTTTATTGTGGTGCTTCTGTACGTTGAATCTACATTGGTAATAGATGCTGGGATTTCTGGTTTAGACTCCAAATCTGTTCTGACAAAGTAGATGCCTTTGCCTTCCTTGGCAGGTAGACAAACCATCTCGGCTAACTTACCTGTATGAAGTCCTATCCCTTCTAACTTAAATTCTCCTGCTATCGTTTTTTGCTTCATAATTTATCAGCCTGATCTGAAAGTTCTTCAAGGCGTTTTTCCAATTTATTTATGCGGCTTTGAAGGTCGGGTAAATTCTTGTATATAGCAAAAGATTTTAGATAATTATTGTAGTCTATAGCAGGTGATCCATACCACTTTGTATCAGAAGATTTAACGCTTTTGGTCATTCCGCTTTGCGCTTGAATCAATGTCCTATCAGCAATATGAATATGACCTACGATGCCAGCCTGTCCGCCAATTTGACAATTGGAACCAACTTTTGTACTTCCTGCAATACCGGATTGAGCTGCCAAAACAGTGTTCTTTCCGATTTCAACATTGTGGGCAATCTGGATTAGATTATCCAACTTTACGCCTTTTCGAATTACAGTAGAGCCCATTGTTGCGCGATCGATAACCGTATTCGAACCAATTTCAACTTCATCTTCAACGATAACATTACCGATTTGTGGTATTTTTTTAAAAGACCCATCTTTTAAAGGTGCAAAACCAAATCCATCAGCACCTATAACAGCATTAGAGTGGATAATGCAGTTATCTCCGATCAAACAATCTTTATAAATTATGACGCCTGGATAAATGATACAATTGTCTCCGATTCTAACATTTTTGCCTATAAATACATGAGAATATATCTGTGTTTTGGAGCCAACATTTGCTCCACTTTCAACAACTGAAAATGCTCCTATTGAACTGCTTTTGTGAACAATAGCATTCTTTGAAATACTTGCAAAAGGAGATACTTCTGTATCTACAAGATTCATTTCACCAAACAGGTTTAATAATTCTGCTAATGAAGCATATACATTATCAACTGCGATTACAGGCACATCAAAATCTATATTACTCCATTCTTTGGATAGTAATATAGCTGAAGCATTTGTAGCTTTAGCTTTATCAAGATACCTATCATTGGATAGAAAGGTTATTTGTCCTTTTTGAGCTGAAACAATATCAGAAGCACCATTTATCTCAATCGTTCCATCTCCACGTACTGTGCCTCCTATTTGTTTTGCAATATTTTCAACTGTGATAATCATGTATTTGTTCTAATTAGATTGAAGATCAAAACACCATCTTTAACTTGGCAAGTTTTATACCATCTTATTATATAACTTTCTTCACTAAAAGAAAAGTTATCATTAAGATTTAACAAGACTCAGAGTTTTTATAATAATAGTCAGAAAAATTACTAAATAACATAGAAATATGTCTGCACCAACAATTCTTGCTTCAAAACCGGTCATTCTAGCCTGCGAAAATAATGCTTACTCCTGAGATTTGTAATTATTCTTGAATTGAAGCACATTTGCATTGCAAATATAGAAATGAATAAAAAACTCATAATTGGTACCAGAGGAAGCAAGTTAGCCCTTTGGCAAGCTTATCACCTTCAAAGTGAATTGAAAAATGCAGGTTTTGAGTCAGAACTCCACATTATCAAAACCAAAGGTGATATTGTTCAGCATTTAAGCTTTGATAAGATTGAAGGAAAAGGGTTTTTTACCAAAGAAATAGAAAATGCTTTATTGGACGAATCTGTGGACATTGCAGTGCATTCATTAAAGGACATGCCAACGGAATCTACAAAGGAACTCGTTCTAGCTGGTCTAAGTTATCGTGAAGACCCATCTGATCTGCTCATTATACGCAAAGACAGCATAGAAGAGGGTCGTTTACTACAGCTTAAAAAGAATGCTGTTATTGGAACTTCGTCTATACGAAGAAAGTCCCAGATTCAACATCTGTTAAAAGAAATCACTATTAAAGATTTAAGAGGAAATGTTCCAACCAGAATTGAAAAACTACGTTCTGGAGAATATGATGCCATAATTCTTGCCAGTGCTGGAATTCGAAGGCTTGAAATAAACTTAGAGGACTTAAACTGTATCAGGTTAAATCCTAAAGAATTTATACCAGCTCCAGGACAAGGTGTAGTCGTTTTTCAATGCAGAGAAAAAGATTTGAATGCTCGAAAAATCCTTGATAAAATTCATCACAGAGAAGTTGCTCTTTGTAGCAATGTAGAACGCAAGGTTCTTCAACTTATGGATGGAGGATGTCACACACCTCTGGGCGTCTACTGTCAAATGGATAAACAAGGCAATTATCATTCTTATGCCTCTTATTCCAAAAATGCTGAGGATAAACTTATACACTTCAATTTGTCTCAAAGCACTAGTTATCAACTTGCTGAAAAGATTGTAGAAAAATTAAAACAAGGAAAATAATATGTATTTAATATTTGATTGTTCAGGTATAAACAAACCTAAAAATTGGAAAGCTCCATTCTCCGATACATTTGCATGGCCAAGAATGATTCATCTATCATGGATCATTTTGGACAAAGAACTCAATCCTATTGATGACTATGATCATATTATTATTCCCGAAGGGTTTTCATTTGATTCCAATATTGAAAAATTTTGCAGGATTGACCAGGATGATATCGACAACAAAGGTGCCCCACTCGAAAAAGTATTAGAAGCATTTGAAAAAAGCCTGCAGCAAGTTGACTTTGTGTTTGCTCACAATATGAATTTCAATGAAAATGTAATCGCTGCTGAATTTTTAAGAAAGGGAATCAAACATTCATTATTCCAGAAAGAACGATTTTGTATTATGCAGGAAAGCACTTTTTTCTGTAAACTTCCAAGCAAAACTGGTGGCTACAAATGGCCCAGTTTGACTCAGCTTCATTCCATTATATTTCAAAAATCTTACTCCCCTCCAAATAATGCGAGAGCAGATGTAATTGCTGCAACAAGGTGCTTTAAAGCTTTAATGATCTCTGGTCAATTTGAGGACCTCTTTGATGAAGAATAAATAATGACAAAGCGAATCTTTATATCTCGTAAATTGCTTTCAGACTCTCCATTTCATGATCTGATCAGTGAGGGAATAGAAATTTATGATGACTCCTTGATTGAGTTCAATGCCTTGGATTTCAAGCTGCCTAAAAAAATGTATCAAAATCTTTTCTTTTACAGCAAAAAGGGAATCTTCTATTTTTTTAATTCTCAAAAATATGATCCCAACATCTCTTATGGTGTAATGGGTGAATCAAGTGCAATCTATTTTAAAAATATTACTGGACATAAACCAGAGTTTGTTGGTCAAGGCAGTCCCAAAGAAACTGCTGATTCATTATTAACTAAAATTAAGGGACAAAACATTCTATTTGTCAAAGCAAAAAACTCAATTTCAAGCATACAAAAAAAATTGGATGGAAATGTTCAATCAGACGACTTAGAGGTTTATAGTAATGATCCTAAAATCAAATTTGAACTGCCTAATTGTGATATTCTAATTTTCACAAGTCCACTTAATGTAAGGACATATTATTCAATGTATCATGATAGAGGTGAACAGGTCCTAGCAATTGGCTCAACGACTTTTAAAGCCATATTTGAATGCATCCACAGAAAAGTTAAGTATCCAGAAACAGCTTCTGAGTATTCATTGTATAATCTCGTAAAATCATGTCTTATCTCTTAGTCGTAATGCTTAACTAAGTATATCGTAAATTCTGTTAAAGATGTCATCCATGCTACCCATTCCATCTACTTTATTTGAAACACCTTGCTCGTTATAATAATTAAATACTGGACTGGTCTTTTCCAAATATTCTTCTATTCGATTACGAATAATCTCTTCATTTTGGTCATCTGGTCTTTTTGATGTTTTACCTCTTTCCAACAGACGATTGACGATTTCATCATCATTTACATCTAAGGCAATTAAGTGTGTAATTTTCGTATTACGCTTCTTTAGGATCTCATCGAGTGCTTCAGCCTGTGCAAGCGTTCGAGGGAATCCATCAAAAATATATCCGGCTGGGTTCTGACTTTGATCCAATTTGTTGTCCAACATACCAATCGTCACTTCATCAGGAACGAGATTTCCCTGATTCATATATTCCTTGGCCTTCTTACCTAAAACCGTTTCATTTCCAATTTCATCACGAAACAAATCTCCAGTAGAGATATGAGTTAAATCGAATTTTTCAACTATTGTTTGAGCTTGAGTACCCTTACCTGAACCTGGAGGTCCAAATATTATTAAATTAATCATATTGAATCTAGTTATTGTAAAAGTAACACTTATAGTATATGCAAAGTTTGTGCGAAAATACTCAAAAGTGACTCTTAATCACTACTATTCGTGAGTTCCAGTAGTTAGAATGGGTAATTTCTTCAGAAATTACACCTTTTGAGCTTGAAGAATGGATCATCCAAATGCCCTTTTTGTTCTTTCTGTTAATGACACCAACATGGCTTATTTTCTTTTTGTTGGCAAAAAATATCAAATCTCCGACTTTGCACTTTTTAAGAGATACTTTTTTCCCTTGTCGTGATTGGAGATTTGAACTTGCTGCGAGATTGATTTTGCATGCTTTTGAATAAACATACCTTGTAAAACCAGAACAATCAAAACCAGATGGCTTTTTTCCACCGAATCTATATTGTGTTTCTATTAGCGATTCCGCAAGTTTGACCACTTCCTTTCTATGATTTTCTTTTGTATTAAAAAATGTAAGAGGATAGATCTCATGTGAAATTACAAAGAGTAGAAGTAAAACATATCTCATAAAACAATGTATGATAAACCGTATAACGAACGGAAAAAAGAAGTCTCTTATTCTAATACAACAAAAAAAACCCAAAGAAAATTTCCTTGGGTCTTGTATATTATTAGCGAAAAGCTTTTAAGACCTAGCTCTCAACTTCTTCTACTTCTTCAGTTATTGCTGTAACACTCTTAAGTGCTCTTGGTACCTCAACATTAGCAACAGGAATACTTTTATTAGCCATCAATTCAATTCCTTCTTTGATTTCTATATCTTTTACTCTTACTGATCCACCAAGTTCTAGTTTTGAAATATCTATGAATAATTCATCTACCAAGTCTTTTGGATCAAGCTTAACTTTTACCTTTCTCATTGATTGTAAAAGTTTACCACCAGATTTAACTCCAGGAGAAATCCCCTTAAATCTTACAGGTATTTCAATTTTAATTTTTCTTCCATCTTCAACTTCCAGAAAATCAATATGCTCAATAGCGTCTGTTACTGGGTGAAATTGAACGTTTTTTACAATTGCTTTATACTTCTTCCCTGCAATATCTAACTCCGCAAGTTTAAAGTCGCCTGTATAAATAATATGTTTAACATCGTTTACAGTTGTTGAAATAGCAATATTTTCTTTACCTCCATAAAGGATGGCAGGAATTTTACTCTCTTTTCTTATAACAGATGCTTTAACATTTACATCTCTTCCTTCTGCTTGAATAGTTACAATATTCATTTTCTTATGTTTAATTGTTCATTGATAAATCCAATATTTATCAAAAGGTGTGCAAAGATACGAAAGAAAATTCGATTCTTGCAATATTATTTATCAACAAATAAAGCTGAAATAGACTTAAATTCATGTGTATTCCTGATTGCTTTAGCAAATAACTTTGCACAAGACAGTACTCTAATCTTTTTTGACTTTTTCGCCAAAGGGATAGTATCCGTTACAATCAGCTCAGTCAAAACAGAGTTTTCTATATTTTCATATGCGTTTCCAGATAATACAGGGTGCGTAGCTAAAGCCCTAACACTTTTTGCACCTTTATCCAAAATAGATTGTGCAGCCTTGCATAGTGTACCTGCAGTATCTACTAAATCATCAACCAAAATAACATCTGCACCAGCTACTTCTCCAATAACTGTCATGCTTTCAACCTTATTTGCTACTTTTCTTACCTTATCACAAATAACCAAGTCACATTCAAAATATTTTGCAAAACTCCTTGCACGCTTTACGCCTCCAACATCAGGACTTGCAAAAATGACATTCGTTAATTTTTGCTCTGCCAAAAAAGGCATAAAAATGGCCTCTCCTTTCAAGTGATCCACAGGAATATCAAAAAAGCCTTGAATTTGATCTGCATGTAAATCCATTGTAACTATCCGATCAGCACCAGCAGCTTGCAATAGATTGGCGATTAGCTTTGCAGAAATTGGAACTCTTGGTTTATCTTTTCTATCTTGTCTAGCATATCCAAAATAAGGAATGACTGCTGTAATATATCCAGCAGATGCACGCTTTGCAGAATCAATTAGGAGCAACAACTCCATCAGGTTATCTGATGGGGCACTGGTCGTTTGGATAAAAAACACATAGGATCCCCGCACTGATTCGGTAATAACGGTTTGCATTTCTCCGTCGCTAAATCTGTTGATTTGCAATCGACCAAGTGGTTCTCCATAAAAGTCGGCTATCTTTTCAGATAAATATTTTGAGTTGGCCCCTGAAAAGAGTTTTACATCTACCATAATTATAGGATATCTTTGGCTGCGAAAATAAGAAAGCTAAAGCACAATTGCCTCTTATACATGATGATTTGATTAAATAATAGATTGAAAAAAAATCTCCGCAACGATTCTGCCTTGGCATGGTTACTTCTGATTATACTTAGTGTTATTTGGGGGAGTTCATTTATTCTGATAAAAAAAGCTTTGGTTAGCTTTACCGCCTTAGAAGTTGGTGCCGCAAGAGTCTCTATATCGTTCCTTGCTTTCTTACCGCTTTTTATCAAATATTTCAAGGAAATCCCATGGCATAAATACAAGGCTTTCATTGTGGTCGGTGTCTGTGGTAGTGGATTACCAGCCTTCCTTTATGCAATAGGACAAACAGAAATTCCAAGCAGTATAGCTGGTGTAATAAACAGTTTAACGCCTGTTTTTACCCTTATCTTGGCTATACTTTTCTTCAATGGGAAACTGATTAAAAAACAACTTTTTGGGATTATCCTAAGCATTCTTGGTGTTCTCATGTTGTTTTTCATCAAAAGAGAGGGTCAAATTGCCTTTCCGATTGGAATGAGCCTTCTTCTGGTTTTAGCCACAATTTCTTACGCCGTCAGTGCAAATACATTAAGCAAATATTTAAGCTCCGTCAGACCAACTGTTATTAGCGTCATTTCATTTACAATACTTGGGCCCTTCATGTTAGCCTATTTACTAAGCACTGATTTTATAAGTCATATCACTGAAACTGAACATGGCTGGAATTCACTTATGGCTGTTTCCGCACTTTCCCTGCTAGGAACATTTCTGGCCAATATTTTATTTTTTCGATTAATACAATTGACAGATGCTGTATTTGCATCATCAGTGAGTTTCGTTATTCCTATTGTCGCTCTTTTGTGGGGTATTGTAGACGGTGAAATAATTACAATTTTTCACTTTCTTGCCCTACTGTTTATACTGGGAGGTGTATTCCTAGTTAAAAGTTTCAAACATAAATCCCTTTAGCTTATTTTGGATTACTATACCAAGTCTTATATTTCACGTAAGCTTCGGCCGTTCTTTTAATATACATTTGAGCCATATAATCATCAATGGGTTTTAGTTTTTTTGCTGGAGTACCTGCATAAATAAATCCTGATTCCAATTTTGCGCCTGAAGTCACTAATGCTCCTGCTGCAATAATGGTATGAGATGGAATAACAATATCATCTAGTATAATTGCACCCATTCCTATTAAGACATCAGATTCAATTTGACAGCCATGAATGATTGCCCGATGACCAACACTTACACGATCCTTTAGGATTGTATCACCACGTCCAATTGTTCCATGGACTACAGCACCGTCTTGAATATTACAATCCTTCCCAATTCTAATTTTATTTACATCTCCACGAATGACAACTTGAAACCAAATACTAGAGTTCTCCCCTACTTCAACATCACCTGTTATTGTAGCATTTTCTGCCACCCATACTGAAGAATGAATACGTGGTTCAATACCATTTACCTTAATTAAATTAGCCATTACAATTCATTGCTTATCGGAGTGAGTGTATATCCTTCTTTTATAAGCAGTCTAATGACACCTTTTGATCCAGCCAAATGTCCTGCGCCAACAGCAAAAAACATTTGTTCGCTTTTCATCAGTTCCTCCATTAATGGAATCCAGTTTGCATTTCTCTTATGAAGAAGCAAGTCTTCATATTCACCAATACTTTCATCTTCAGACATACTACTGACCATTCTGGTAATATCCTGTTGCTTATACATCTGTACCATCTCTTTAAATGAATCATCACCAATATCTGAGGATTTAATAGTTTCTAAAAGCATATCTGCCTGAACCTGATATGGAATGGAATCAAAAACACTAAGCTGAAACTCTATGGTTTCCAATCCCTTAACTTTCTTTTGTGATTGTTCACTCAATTCGTATAATTCCATCTCATAGGATTTCATTCTACTGTTTCCAGACATTCCAGCACCAAATTCTACATCACCACTAGCAAAAACCGTTAGAAACATGGGCTTCAATCTCTCAAGAAAAAATAAGGGGATTCCGATATCTTCAAAATGAGATTTGATAAGCTTGTAATCTTCTTCCGAATAAAAATCCTTTAAAGATTTTCCATCATTCATGAAGGCTTTAGTAAGCAAACTCATTTGTTTTGAGATATCAAACATGTCGTCCATATCTATTTCAAAAACAACAGAACTTACTTCATCAAAAGCTGCAAGTGTACCTTTGGGCCAATAAAATTCATCGCTTGTAATCATATGAATCGTACCAAATAGATAAGAAGCTTGTTCCAATCCTTTCCCTTCAATTTTCCATAAAAGTGAATTCGATAGCTCTTCTATGTCCTGCTTCTGGTTTGTAGATGAAATATCTCCAGTTGCTTTAGCTATCTTTTTTGTGTTATTACAAGAGACTAATAAGCTACCAAAAAAGAATAGATAAATTATAATTCTAAACATTGATGTTTGTTTGTCTATGAATAAAAATCTGATGCATCAAAATCGCCCCCGCTACCGATACGTTAAGTGACTCCACTTTTCCCGAACCAGGAATGGAGATGGTCGCATCTCCTTCATTTTTAATTTCTCTTGCAACGCCAGTACCTTCAGAACCCAAAACTAGTGCAATAGGTTCAGAATAGTTAAGGCTATTAGCATCATTGTTTTCTGTATCAGCGATCAGGATTTTAACACCTGAACTTTTAAGATACTGAATTGCCTTTTGCAAACTAGCTTCTCGGCAAATAGGAATATCTTTTATCGCCCCTGAAGATGCCTTATAGGCAAAACTGTTTATGGGTGCTGCTTTTTTTGCCGGTAAGACAATACCATCACAATCAAACCAAACGGCAGATCTTGCCAAGGCACCCAAATTCCTTACATCTTCAATACCATCCAAAACCAAAAGAAATGGACTCTTTCCATGTTCGTATAAAAGTGGAACCAATTCCTCAACAGTATAATAATCAACAATTGCCAATTGAGCAATAAGGCCTTGATGATTCGCATTACCACACAATGAAGACAGTTTTTGCTTAGGTACATATTGCAAAGGAATCTTATTTTCTCGGGATAACTTTCTTATCAACTTTTCCAATTCTCCCCTCATATCCTTGTCTATCCAAATTTTTTCCAATTTGGTCGCCTGATCCAAAGCATCGGTCACGGGTTTTCTTCCAATAAGTAAAGTATCATCTTTCATATGCCAAATATAATCTGAATTAGAAACTGCTGTTTAAATGGTTATTCAATAGATATCAGATTTTTTCTACGACCAAATTATGTATCAAGACTACATTTTCAATACAATTTGTCTTTAATAAATGTAAAAGCCAGTTTGCATAAAGCATTTTAGTTTTATATTCACGATCAAAATTAAATTTTATTCTATTATGATCAGACATTTACTTCTCCTTGCATTATTGTTGAGTAGCCTTTTAACTTTTGCGCAAAGCAGCAAAAAGTCAATCGGTGACAAATTTCTTAAAGAAAACCAGCAAAACTTAAATATCTCAAATTTAGATATTAGAGATGCACAGTTGGTTGACATGTATCAGACCAAACATAATGGTGTAACACACATGTTTTATAATCAAACGTATAATGGCATATCTGTTTACAATGCTATTATCAACCTTAATTTAAGTAAGGAAGATAAGATGCTTTACTGCGGTAATACATTTGTTGAAAAGCTTGAAACTAAAATCAATTCTACAAAATCTTTGTTTAAGGCACAAGATGCAATCAAGTCTACTGCAATAGCTTTAGGCATCGATAATCCCGAAGACGCTAAGTTCTTGAAAAAATCAACAAATGGTCAAATGGAATTTCAGGAAACCAATTTTTCTCAAGGAAAAATCCGGGTTAAACAAATTTACTTTCCTTATTCTGAAGAGGATGTCAGATTAGCATGGGAGGTTAGTTTTCATCAAAAAAACTCTACGGATAGCTGGAGCTCTAAAATAGATGCCGTGAGTTCTAAGGTGCTAGAAATGGAAAACAGAACGCTATACTGCAGCCATACTCCAGGAAAATATCACAATCATTCAGATGAATGTGAAAGCACAAATGAAGTTGCAAAGCAAAGCAAATTTCCAACTGCTACGCAAGCTTCTTCCTATAACGTATACGCATTGCCATCGGAAAGCCCAATACATGGACCACAGCTATTAGTAGTTGACCCTCATTACCCTGCTGCTTCGCCTTTCGGATGGCATGACATTGATGGCATGGAAGGTCCTGAATATACAATTACAAGAGGAAATAATGTTCATGCCTATAACGATGATAACGATGATGGTCAAAGTGCAGGTGATGAACCTGATGGCGGCGTGGAGTTATTGTTTGATATCCCCCACGATCCAACTGTAGAACCTGAAATGAACAGAGATGCGGATGTTATCAACTTGTTTTATGCTAATAATATGATTCATGACATTACATATTTGATGGGATTTGATGAGGGTTCTGGAAATTTTCAGGCTAATAATTACGGTAATGGAGGAGTTGACAGTGATTTTGTTGTTGCTCATTCACTTGACGGATCTGGAGTAAATAACGCAAACTTTTCTATAGTCCCTGATGGATTCAGTGGTAACATGAATATGTTCAAGTGGGAAATACCGCAATCCAGTTTATTTTCTATAGTACTACCTCAGGAATTGCAAATGAATTATCAGAATGGAGCTGCAGGTGGTGGATGGGGCTTTGATGAAACCTATTCAGATATAGATATTGAAGCAGAGCTGGCACCAGCTTATGATAACAGTTTGCAAAATGCCAATAATGCATGTAGTCTTATTGCCAATCCTGAAGAAGTTGAAGGTAAAATAGCAATGATTTACAGAGGGAGATGTGAGTTTGGCGTAAAAGCATTGAATGCACAAAATGCAGGAGCTATAGCGGTAATAATCTGTAACGTTCCAGGAGCTGGAAATGATCCTACAAGTGATGGCAATGACCCAATCTCAAATGGTATGGGTGCTGGTGCTTCAGGAGCAAATGTTACAATTCCAGTATTTGCATTAGGATTTCAGGATTGTAATACAATTGTTGCAACCATTCAGGGAGGCACCCCTGTTGTAGGCAAAATTAAAGCGGTAGACAAAGGCGGACCACGAGAAGTTAGTTCCGGTTTTGATAACGGCATTATATTTCATGAATATGGACATGGCATAAGCAGTAGACTAGTTGGTGGTCCTGGACAGGTTTGTATGGGTTCTGACGAACAGATGGGAGAAGGATGGTCCGACTTTTTTAGCCTAGCATTAACAGTGGAACCAGATGATCTTGGAGAAGATGCAAGAGGCATTGGGAATTTCGTACAAGGAGAAGATATTAATGGAAGAGGGATAAGAAGATTTCCATACTCTACAGACATGGCCGTTAATCCTCAAACATTTAAAAGCATAAAAGCAACTACGGCACCTCACCCTCTTGGTGAGGTTTGGGCCGATATGCTTTGGGACATATTCTGGTTATATGTAGATAAGTATGGTTATGATTCTGATTGGAACAATTCTGAGTCTGGTAATTTCAAAGCTTTTCAATTGGTTTTGGACGGAATGAAAATGGTGGGGTGCAATCCTGGTTTTATTTCAGGAAGAGATGCCATAATAGCAGCTGAACAAGCTAATACCAATGGTGACAATCAATGTATGCTATGGGAGGCATTTGCCAGAAGAGGACTTGGATTTTTTGCTGATGGTGGTTCTGTAAATAACAGAAATGATGGTAAAGAAGATTTTCTGCCTTTGCCAGAATGTCAAAAAACCATTAAAATTTACAAAGAAATGCCTGCTCTGATTGAAGGGAACAGTGAAATTGATGTTACAATAATCATTGCCAACCATAAAGATGACACGGTATATGATTTGACCGTAAGCGATGAAATTCCTAAAGGACTGAGATTTGTTGAAGGATCAGCCAACATTGATGCTGCCGTAATTGGTGATCAAGTTATTTTCGAGTATGACTCCCTAATGTCACAACAAAGAAGTACGATTCGATTCAAACTTCAATATGACAATTCAGCAGTTTCAACTATACTCTTTAGCAACACTGTAGAATCAAATGGAGAAATCGGAGAATGGCAAAGAGAATTAGTTGAAAACCAAACAAACATTTTCAGAATCAATTCCAATACAATTTTTCCTACTTATTCAGGCGAAAACTGCTGGTTTGTTCAGGAACTTGATGAAGATACGGAAGCCATAATCAGATTTGACAATATTGAAGTTATCGGTGAAATGCCTGTTGTTAGATTTTGGCACAGAATGAATACAGAATTTGCTCGAAATGGAGGGTTCGTAGAAATCTCTACAGATGGTCTATTATGGCAAGATGTAAGAGACCATTTCATCAGGAATGGATATGAATGTCCTCTAGCATTTACAACCTTTGCAATTCCTGCACTACAGGCATTTTCTGGCAGATCAACATCAAGTAGTTATCTGGACAGTTATATTGACCTTTCAGATTTTAATGGAGAGACAATTAGCTTAAGATTCAGATTTGGAACAAACATCGCAGGTACTGCAAATGATGAAGTTTTTCCCCCTGACGCCGGTTGGTTTATTGATGATATAGATTTAATTGATCTGATAAGAAACGAAACCCAGGCTTGTGTAACTACGATTTCAGATCAAGCCTGCACAGAGGCATTCTTCTCAATTCTTGATCCGCAGATGATCAGTAGTAACAATGAGCTTGATCTAGAGTCTCTAACGCTTAAACTGTATCCTAATCCTGCTGGAGAATTCCTTAATGTAGAGTTTGGCAATATTAACGCTGATGAAGCTAATATAAATATCATAAACGTTAAAGGAGAAGTAGTCTTTAATGAATTCAAAAAGCTCAACAGAAACTTTAATACTGTACAAGTAAATACAACTAAACTACCTACTGGTATTTATTTTGTTCAACTTCAAAGTGCGAGTGGCATAGTAACCAAGAAATTAATTATTGAATAATAATAATCTTGGAAATAAAAAAAGCGATGGGAAATTCCTCATCGCTTTTTTTTATCTGTTAAATTAAAGTTTACTCTTCCTCTCCAAGAACTTTGTCCGCAAGATCTTCTGCTGCATTTTCAACTTTATCAATTATCTCCTTGCCCTTCTTTTTTAATTTATCAAGCTTTTCATCTATATGGTATTTTTCTTTAGCCTCCTTGATATCTGATTTTATATTTTCCGTACTTTCGTCAATTTTTTCTTCAGCAACATGAGCAATCGCTTTTACAGTATCCGTTACATCCTCAATAATTTCTTCTGCTTCAGTTTTCATTTTAGAAAGCAAACTTTCCTTCTTGGCTTTAGCCTTTTTTGCTGGAGATTCATTAATAGCTTTAGCAGCCTCTTCAAGCTTCTTTGCCTCATCACTTTGCTCTTCTACTTTCTGACTAATTTCTTCAGCTACCTTAATTTTAATCTCTGCTTCCTTTTCTTTAATCTTCTTTTTTTCCTCAAGTTTGATTTGCTTGGCTTTTTCATTCTCTAACTTGGTTTCAAGTTCGGTTTTGGTACGCATCATCTCATCGAGTTTTTCATTCTTTGAGTTAATACGTTCTTGTACCATCAGAACTTTTGCCTGTCTAAGCTGCATTTCCAATTGCCCTTGTGTTTCCCCTACTCTCTTGTTTTGAAAATTGATATCTTTTACATCTCTGGCAATAGATTTTTCCATTTTGTCTATTGCTGATAAAAGTCCTTGATATCTTCTCTCTAAACGGCTAGTGTTAGAGCTTTCGGAAGGACGCTCGCCATATCTCTTTTCCTTATATTTTTTAAAAGCCTCATCGATCTTTTTCCAAATGGAAGAACGATCACCTTTCGTTAGTTTCTGATCTTTAAATTCCTCTTGCAATTTTTTAAGCTCATCAAAAATAGGTTTAAGACCCAATCCCTTTTCAATCTTCTCCTCTATTACTTTTATTTTCTCGGTAAAAGCTTGTGCATTGGCCTTTGAAATTTTACCAAATTCCTCATTGGCTCTATGCCTTAATTCTTTTAAACTTTTAAAAACTTCATTGGCTGAATCTTTAAGTTTATCTGCATGATCACGAAACAGATTTCTCTCTCGTGCCTGATCAGAAAGCTTGGACCAAAATGCTTTCATTTCTTCAAACAATGAACTATCATATTCTGTAAGCTTTTCAGCTTTTTCTTTTAGTTCCTCAAGTTCTGAACTGTAGAGGTCATATAATTTGGTTGATAAAACA
This sequence comes from Saprospiraceae bacterium, assembly GCA_029262995.1. Lineage (GTDB taxonomy): Bacteria > Bacteroidota > Bacteroidia > Chitinophagales > Saprospiraceae > RFSX01. Next base: position 107,471 of record JAJCYH010000018.1, read on the forward strand.
ACAAAATGCCACTCCGTTTTGGCTCTGATAATCACATCTGATCTTTGAACCTTTAAATTTTCAGGAAGCAAGTCATCGGTTATAGAAAGAGGCCTGTCCAGTACAGTATGACCTTCAGGCAAAACAACTTCTTTGTCTTCTCGCCATTCATTCATCAATTGGTTGTATAATTCTTCAGTAGCAACCTCCTCAGGGAAACTAAGCATTTTTACTTTGTTTTCTTTTGCCAATAATTCCAAGGCTATTAAAACTTTCTTTTCATTTTCATCACTGGCCCACAGTACAATCTTCTTTTTCATTTTTCTTTATTCATTCCGTAATTCTGCATTCCGATTAAAGATTGCATTCAATCAAAACGTTTGAATAATATAACTTATTCAAACAGTCTCTATAAACTTTGTATTTTTTGCAAAATCTGAATGGCATTTGTAGCTGCGCCTTTTCTGAGATTATCAGCTACAATCCAAATATTTAATGCATTTTCAATGGAATCATCTCTTCTGATTCTACCTATAAATACTTCGTCCTTTTTTCTAACGAATCTAGGCATAGGATAATGATTCACATTAATATCATCCTGCAATATGATACCTTTTTCAGTAGAAAGCAATGTTCTTAGCTCATCAATATCAAAGGCATTATTAAATTCTATGTTCACTGATTCTGAATGTCCGCCACATACTGGAACCCTAACTGCAGTAGCCGTAATTGCCAATTCAGGAGCATCCATTATTTTTCTTGTCTCATGAACCAACTTCATTTCTTCTTTCGTATAATTATTATCCAGAAAAACATCACAGTGAGGAATGCAGTTTTCAAAAATTGGATATTGATAAGCTTTTGGGTAATCACTAGAAAAATCGCCTTGAGATTCCTTGGAATATTGTTTCATAGCCTTTGCTCCAGTTCCTGTAAAACTCTGATAAGTAGAAATTACCAATCGCTTAATTCCATATTTTTTATGCAAAGGATTAAGCGCAACAACCAATTGGATTGTTGAACAATTTGGATTTGCAATAAGCTTATCTCCTTTTGTTAATTCATGACCATTGACTTCCGGAACAATCAACTTTACTGAAGGTTTCATTCTCCATGCAGATGAATTATCTATAACTGTTGTCCCTTTCTCAACAAAAAGCGGTGCATATTCAGAAGAAACAGAACCTCCTGCAGAAAATAATGCAAAATCAGGAGCTTCTTCAATGGCTTGAGACATAGACATTATAGGGTATTCCTTTCCCATATAATTTACCAAACTACCTACTGATTTGGATGAGGCTACTGGTATAAACTTATCTACGACAATTTTTCTTTCAGCTAATACTTCAAGCATTTCACGTCCAACTAATCCAGTAACACCAACAACAGCTAATTTCATATTTAATACATATTAGCTTGCAAAAGTAAGATGACTTATTCAATAATGCTTATTCAAGACAAAATAGAAACCTAGTCTATAACAAATGACTGTTTACGCTTAATGAATTTTTTCATCTGCATAGAGCTTAATCTACTCTTTTATTATATTAATAATTCATGGAAGGATAAATTTTAATTTATGAAATGGACGATTACTATTGCGATAATATTCATTCACTTAACTGCTGTTGCACAGTTTTCTGATGACTTTAATGATAAACTCTCTAGGGACTGGAAAGGTGATTACGAGCATTTTATAATAAACGAAAAAAAACAATTGCAGCTTTTTGCTGAAGGATCAGGGAATTCATCATTGTTCCATATTGTATCTTTTCCAGATTCAATACAATGGCAAATTGAGATAAGTCTTAGCTTTTCTCCTTCCAATAATAACAGATTAAGGATAGTACTGGCCTCTTCGGAGTTAAATATAAATTCAGGCACGTCTTATGTACTTGATATTGGCGAGTCAGGAAATCAGGATGCTATTAAATTTGCGAAAATTACAAATGGAATTACAGAGGACTTAGCAACTGGTATTCCTGGAAAAGTATCCAAAGCTTTCAATCTTACTTATCTGATTACTAAAAATGAATATAATCACTGGCAATTGTTTTCTCAGAATATCGATGGCTCAAATAAAGAGTTGGAGTTTGTAGTTGACTTAAATAATCAAAATGATAAGATTACTGATATGCAATATTTTGGGATGATTTGCACATATACTTCATCGAATGTAGATGCTTTTTCTTTTGATAACATCAAAATTGATAAAATTCAAAATGACACAATACCGCCTCGTATCCTATCCATTAAAGCAGTAGAAGAATCTATAATAACTCTCCAATTTGATGAAGCCTTAGACTCTAGCACTGCTATAGACAAAAACAATTATACAATCGCACCTCCAATCACTATTTCAAATGTCATATATGACGATAGGATAAATGCTGTGTATTTACATACTTTAGAAACACTCAATGGATGTTCTCCTTATAAGATAATAACAAATGGTATTCAGGATTTGTCAGCCAATATCTCAATAGAATTCAGTACTAATTTTGAAGTATTTGAAGACCTTGAACATGGAGATATTCTTATCAACGAACTTCTTTCTGATCCGAAGTCAGGTGGCAGTGACTACCTTGAGTTGATCAATCCTACATCAAAAGCCTTTAGTCTCAAGGGACTAATTATAAGAAACAACGACAAGGATGAAGAAATTAAAATCAATGATGATATCCCTATCAGACCGTCGCAAATCATTGTGTTTACAGAAGATTCCATTTCTGTTATTGAAAATTATCACCCTCCTGATGATATTGTCCTAATTGAAATAAGTCTTCCGGACTTCAACAATGCCTCAGGCAATATTACAATAATGATAGAAGATAGTCTTAGCAATAGAATTACTATCGATTCTTTTGATTATAATGAAAATCAACATAATCTTAATCTCAATTCAACTGATGGCATAAGTCTTGAGCGAATAGCCCTATCTCATGCTACACAGCTCCCTAATAATTGGTCTTCATCAATAAACAAATACTTTGGAACACCAGGGTATCAAAATTCTATTCAAGACAATACAGATTACCTTGGCGTCCATATAACCAACTCCTTGGAAATTGAACTTCTGTTTGTCGACCAGATGTACTTACCCAGTATATTAACTTACGGCAATTATGACATTAACGGTATAGAAATAGTCGATATAAGTGTTAATGATGAAAACAATAAAAATATTTTTATCACCTTAGAAAACGAACTTTCAGCTGGAACAATATATAAACTTAAACTAAGCAAATTGATCAACTCATGCATGGATACTCTTTCTGATCAAGTAAATGATCTAAGGCTTATTGAAAATCCCGAAAAGGGTGATATCCTGATCAACGAATTACTTTTTAATCCTTACATCGATCAATATGACTTTCTGGAGCTGATTAATAATTCAAATAAATTTGTAACTATCCAACAACTGAATATTATCAATGATCACAATTCTAAGGACGAAAGTATCTACTATAATAATTATTTAAAGCCTGGTGAGATAATTGCTTTTACACAGGATGTTGAAAAACTAAGGGACATATATAATGTGCCCGATACTGCCAATATTGCAAAAAATCATTTACCTGCCTTTAACAATGATTCAGGTAATGTAACGCTTAGGTGGCTCGCCAATGGAGACTGGGTAATTATTGATTCCTTTGACTATTCAGAGTCAATGCATTATAAACTATTGAATGATAGTGAAGGGATAAGCTTGGAAAGGATAAATTCGGATATCCGTACAAATGATGTCAACAATTGGTTTTCATCTTCTCAAGATAATAACTTTGCAACACCAGGGTTTAAAAATTCAGCTTTTACAGTAATCCCTGCAATAAAGGAGGAGGTTTTAACATTTCCATATCAAATATTCTCGCCTGATGGTGATGGATATAGAGATTTTCTTGTAATTAACTATAATTTGTATAAACCTGGCTTTCTGGCGAACATAACCATCTATGATGATTCAGGCTACAAAATCTCAAGATTAACCAATAATCACTTAATGGGAAACAGTGGAATTTTTAAATGGTCAGGCTTAGATGATCATAATCTTGCACTTCCAATTGGAATGTATATAATATTTTACTCATTTTTCCACCCAGATGGTGATATATTTGAAGGAAAAAAAGTAGTTGTCCTAGCACAGGACCTTAACAACTGATTAGATTGAAAACAAAAATAATAAATAAAGGCTCACAAGTTTTTGCAGGATTAATATTTCTGGCAGCAATATTGATTATATTAATTCCACCCAACAAAAAGATATTTGCAAACGTTTTAGTTTTCGCTCCACAGGTAATGTTTACTATACTTTTTATCAGCTTTATATTTCTGGTGTTAAATCAAAAAAGCTTGATGATTATTAGTTTGCTAAGCACCGCCTTAATTGCATTTTACCTTAAAACTGCTTCTAACAATCATCTGATACTTCCAGATGAAAACAGTTCCTCTAAAATCGAAATAGTTCTAATGAGCTTAAATTTAACAGAGGAATCCGGTGCCGATATCTTTAGTATTATAAACTCACTAGATGCTGATTTACTAGTACTTCAGGAATACAATCAAATTTGGGATGAAAAAATAAACAAAACACTTATTAAGTCCTATCCTTATGCACATATGCAAAAAAGGAATGACAATTTTGGAATTGCGATTTATACAAGAAGAAAGATATATAATATCGAAAACTTTTATTTTAATGATATTCCAAACATTAAGGTCGTAGTGGATAATGGATCGAGTAAACTAACACTATTATCTTCTCATCTTCCGGCTGAATATCCAACCCAAGATCAAAATGCCGATTCCCATCTATCCATACTATCAGAAAAAATCCAGTCAAGTAGATATCCATCCATTGTGATTGGAGATTTCAATAAAATGTATTGGTCCAACGAATTGATTAAATTCATGAAAAATAGTTCACTTGAAAACAGTAGACGAAGTATCAGTATTGAGAATTTAAATCCTGATGATCATATTTTCTATACCAAACGACTAGAGTGTATTGGGTTTCAAGAAATAACTGACTTGAGTAATAACCATCTGGGATTAAAGGGAACTTATCAGATTAAATAATGAGTATCAGCAATCAAAAAATAGAATATTTCTTTAAGAGGTTTGATGAGCTGACAACAAAAGAGCTGTACGAAATATTAAAACTAAGGCAAGATATATTTGTTGTAGAACAAAATTGTCCATACTTAGATTGTGATGACAAAGACTACCAAGCATGGCACCTATGGGCAACCATCGAAAATCATTATTCAGCTTACACTCGAATTTTACCAAAAGGTATTTCTTATGATGATTACTCTTCAATAGGACGAGTAGCTACCAATAAAGTAAATAGAAATACAGGATTAGGATATAAGATTATGGAAAAGACGCTTACGAAGATGAAGTCACTCTTTCCTAACGATACCATAAAAATTTCATCTCAAGTCTATATTATGCCCTTCTATGCAAAATTTGGATTTGTTGAGGTAGGAGAAGAATACCTTGAAGATGATATCCCTCATCATGCAATGATTTTAAGTTTTGCAAAGTGACCAATTAAAGGTTTTGGCAATAAGCAATCTGCTTTCCAAGGAAACACCTGAAGTAGCAAAATATCTGCTTGGAAAATATCTAATATCAACTATAGACAATAATGAAATTATATGTCGGATTGTCGAAACAGAAGCTTATAGAGCACCCGAAGACAAAGCCTCACATGCCTACCAAAACAAAAAAACAGAAAGGACTAAATTCATGTTTGAAAAAGCTGGTATTTCATACGTCTATCTTTGCTATGGCATTCATCACATGCTAAATGTAGTTACTGGACCTAAAGGTTATGCACATGCAGTTTTGATTCGTGCTGTTGAGCCATTAACAGGAATTGATCATATCCTCCAAAGAAGGAATATTACGCTTAGCGCAAAATTAACAAATGGCCCAGGCAAGTTATGTCATGCACTAGGAATTAGATACCAATATCATAATGCTATTCATCTTTGTGATAAAAGTTCTATGCTGTGGCTTGCAGATAATGACTCTATTGACAAACATCAAATTCTATCAGGGCCTCGTGTTGGCGTTGCTTATGCTGAAGAATCTGCACATTGGCCATGGAGATATCAGATTAAAGATAACAATTGGACCAGTAGTCCTATGCTGGTAAACTATTAATGATAATAATGAATTCAAAGTCTATTGCACCAAAGGAAAACTAATCTCCTTCAATAAACTTTTGTTAAAAAAACATACATTAAAATTTTATTAGACAAGATGGTGTTACTTTATTTGCTTAAGCAAACCAAATAAATTGATTAGATCAACATATAAACCACTTATCCTCCTCTTAATGCTATCATATAGTATGAGTTTAAGTGCTCAAGATTTTGTTTATGATAATAATGTATACCTGGATTACATTAAATCGGTTAAACTAAGTCTAGCAGGGCTGGCAACTTCATATCCTATTGTTGATTTAGGCTCTTCTTTTCAGGGCAGGATGCTTTTGAGTTTTGATGATATGGAAGGAGGTTACAAACGCTATACATACAGGATTGTGCATTGTAACATGTATTGGCAACCCTCTACTGAAATGGAGGAAATTGAATATCTCGATGGTTTTAACGGACAGGATATTGCAGACTACTCTTATTCTACAAATGGATATTCAGATTATACGCATTACAGGCTAGTCCTTCCCAATAGAGATCTCAAATGGACCGTCTCAGGCAACTATCTTTTAATAGTTTATGATGATGACTTGGAAATTCCTGTATTAACCAGGAGATTTATGGTGGCAGAGAACAAGGTAAATATTGGCTACCAGATTCTGAAACCAAGAAATGTTAGAAAAATGGATACGCACCAGGAGTTCAAAGTGACCATAAGTTATAAAAACTTCCGGATCAGTCAACCGATAAATGAGCTTTATGTTACTGTACTTCAAAATGGAAACTGGAATACAGGCAAACTAAATATGAGGGGTGAGTATGAAAGAGGTGAAAAACTGTATTTTGATCAGTTTGATAAAATTTCTTTCCCAGCACTAAAAGAATTTAGAAACTTCGACATAAGACCTTTAAGTTATACAACCGAGTTTGTTACTAGCATTGATAGAGACGAAGTAGAGTCAACCGTTCTATTGGACCTTGGAGAAAAAAGATCCAATCGAAACTTCCTCGACGAAATTGATGCCAATGGTTTTTTTATACTAGACAATGCAAGATATCAAGATGCATTTGTCTCTAGTGAATACTGTCGAGTAATCTTTTCTTTGGCATCTGTAAATCCTTTTGACAGAGATTTATACATCGTAGGTGCTTTTAACGACTGGCAAGCAAAGGAAGAGTACAAACTTACGTATGACACAATAAGACAAACATACTTTGGTCAATCCTATTTTAAACAAGGCTACTATGATTATCTATTTGCTCTTCAAAATGAAGATGGAACATTGGATTTTCAGACTATTGAAGGAAGCTGGTTTGAAACAGAAAATGACTACCAAATCATTGTTTACTACAGAGAATTTGGAAGCTTCTACGACAGAATTCTTGCTGTAAAAAACTTTAACTCCAACAGAAGCAACTAACTTATTCTTTCTGAAAATTATACTTCAAATCATACAGATGAAGTCCTTCAGGCGGCATCATTTTATAATTATCTATTGACTTATTTTCTAAAAATATATTTCTGAAATCATCTATCGCAATATTCCCTTTCCCCAATTCAATCAAACGATAAGCTAATATTCTAACCATTGATCTAAGAAATCTGTTAGCTGTTATTGAAATATAAAATCTTGGGGCATCCAATTCTATTATTTGGGGTGTTGATCTTATTTTACAAATTGTATTTTCATACTTGTCAGGACTTTTGCAAAATGATCTAAAATCTGACTGCTGCTTCACAAACAACAAAGCTTCTCTTATCAATTCAAAATCTATGTTTCCCTCGATAAGAGTACTGTGATCTCTTAAAAAAGAATTCTTTGAATTATGAAAATAAAAATGATATGTTCTTGAAACGGCACTGAATCTAGCGTGAACATTTCCATTCACGATCCTATAACCAACTATACAAATATCTTCAGGTAAGAATCTATTCAGTCTATATGTAATTTCAGTTGGTAATTTTTGATTGTAATCAAAATGAAAATAAAACCTTTTAGCATGTACCCCCTTATCTGTCCGACCACAAGATATCGAAGTAATCTGTTCACCAAGTATAACTGACAATGCCCTTTCTATAAATGCTTGGATTGTGTTATCCGTATTGCTTTGTCTTTGCCATCCGCTATAGGCTGTGCCATCATATTTTATTTCAAATAAATATCTCACTTTAAATCTTTATTAGGAGACTTCTTTTCGCAATACTTCAAGTGGCGATTTATTGATGACATCCCTACTGTTTAGTAAGCCAATACCAACTGTTAATGAAACTATTAAGATAAATATTAATACTATGGGTGTCCAGTTCAATGAGAATTGAAGGTCAAGTTGATACGTTGCAATCATATAACTTCCAAAAATCGCCAACACAATTCCCGTAAGTGCAGATAACACTCCGATCATCAGATATTCAGTTGCATTTATAGTAAATATCTGTTTGTGGCTAGCGCCCAAAGTTCTCAACAATACACTCTCTTGTATCCTCTGATACTTACTAAGTAAGAGTGAACTGAGCAATACAATTAATCCTGTGAGAATACTAAAGCCTGCCATGAATTTTATAACATAGGAAATCTTGGAAAGAATGTCATTTAATGTCGTCAAGATAGAAGCCAGATCTACAACTGATATATTTGGAAATCGCTTTACAACTTCTTTTCTGTACTCCGCCATTACACTATTATTAGGTGACTTAGTGACAAGTACATGAAACTGGGGAGCCTCCTCAAGTACACCTTCTGGGAAAAGTATAAAAAATCTAGTACGCATCGAACGAAATTCAATTTCTCGCAAGCTTCCGACATAACTTGTTATCATGGCACCTTGTACATTCCAAATTAATTCATCTCCAATTTCTACATCCAAAGCATCAGCAAATCCCTCTTCCAAACTGATAAATATTGAGTCCCTTCCTGGATTAAATGGTATCAAATCACCAGATAACATTTTCTCATCATCCTCGAGCGTATCACGGTAACTAACTCTTGCCTCACGGTTTATTGCCCACCTGTTAGCAGTTCTGGTTGTATCTGCCATCCACTCGGTTTTAGATTTCCCCTTCCATCCTGCCAAGCGCATTGTAACGATAGGTACTTGCTGTTTGACAGGCATGTCAAAGCGCCTTGTTATATCTGCTAGGGAATCTCTTTGATCTGTTTCAATGCCATACAATATCATATTGGGTTGATTGCCTGCATCCATAGAGGCAACATTATTCAATAGGAGTCCTTGCACAATAAACAATATCGTTAGAATGCAAGTGCCCAAACCAATGGAAATAATCAATGTTTTAGTTTGGTTGTTGGGCCTATACAAGTTAGCTAGCCCTTGCCTAAAAACAAAATTCAATTTCTTAGGCGTAAACCTTCTGACAAACCACATAATTGAAGTAGCGATCAAACTTAGAACAACAAAACTGATCAACAAACCAACCAAAAAAGAAAAAGCAGACTGAGCATCCTCGGTTAAGAACCACAGGAATCCATATAAGCTAGAAATTACTAAAACATATACCAGCCATCTAAGAAAATCCCTCCCAGAAGATTCTTCAAATGATACTCTTAGCGTTTGTAGAGGGCTAATCTTCCGTATTGTTAAAAGTGGAATAATAGAAAACAATGCTGTAATAACAGAACCAATGATAAGACCTTCCAAAATTGCTCTAGGTGAGATACTTAATTCTACAGCATAGGGTAAAACGTCCTTTAAAATAATAGGTAAAACAATCTGTGTAAGACTGCCTAAGATAACTCCTGTCAATACGCTTAAAAATCCTAAAACAGAAATTTGAATAAAGTAAATCCAAAAAGCATCTGATGCTTTAGTTCCTAGACATCTTAGTACAGCAATAGATGAAATTTTTGATTTTATGTAAATAAAAACACTACTCGCTACACCTATACACCCAAGAATCAAAGAGACTAACGCAATAAGATTTAGAAAACTATTCAATCCCGAAAATGCTCTATCCAGGCTCCTTTTTTGGTCATTAATTGTAGTAAGCCTATAACTCTCAGATCTAAACTTTTGCTTGCGATCTTTTTGATCTTCCCATTCATCCGTATCAAAATCAGCAGGAAGCTTGAAGAAGTATGAATACTCCATCATGCTGCCTGGTTTTACCAATGATGTTTTCTCCAATTGATCAAGCCCAATGTAAATCACGGGTGCAAAGCCTGAACCTAATCCAATCGAACCAAATGCAGATTTTAATCTACCTTCAATAACAAATTTAGCAAGACCTAAATGAATACTATCTCCAACTGCTAAGCCATGCTCAAGCATTAAGCCATCATCAACTAATGCTGATTTATTGGGTTGATAGGCATTCTTTGCGATTGGTGGTTCAGTATTAAGATTTCCGTAAAATGGAAAATCGCCATTGATGGCTTTAATACGAACAAACTGTGAACCATCAGACTTTGGAATGTAGGCCATTGAAAATAGTTCTTGCTCCTCTGCACGTTCCCCAGGGAGTGAATCCAGTATCACTTTTAGGTCTTCCGTTATAGCTTTATTAGCATTAACTTGCAAATCTGCACCTAACAAGGATTTGGACTGCTTGTCTATATCCTTAACAAGATTGTAATTAAATGAATTGATCGCTACTAAAGCAGTAATACCAAGCACAATTGAAGACATGAAAAGAAACAATCTACCACGATTCTTTCTACAGTCTCTGAAAGCCATTTTTAAGATAAAGGATAACTTACGCATTGACTTTCTGATTATTGACTTTATCAGAAATTACTCTTCCGCCTTTAAGCCTGACGATACGATGTGTTCTATTCGCCAGTTCAAGATCATGAGTAACCAATACTAATGTGGTATTGCTTTCTTGGTTCAAATCAAACAAAAGCTGCTCAATTTTTTGACCGGTTGTATCGTCAAGATTTCCAGTAGGTTCATCTGCAAATAATATATCTGGTGAATTGATAAAAGCTCTTGCTATAGAAACTCTCTGTTGTTCTCCTCCTGATAATTGACTTGGGTAATGACTAGCACGATCTAACAAACCTACCCTATCCAGCAATTTCTTTGCATCTTCTTCCGCTCCATCCACTCCTTGAAGTTCAAGAGGGATCATTACGTTTTCAAGAGCCGTCAAAGTAGGAATAAGTTGAAAATTTTGGAATATAAATCCCACTTTTTTATTTCTTAATTCAGCCCGTTCATTTTCATTTAATTTTGCCAAATCCTTATCACATAAGGTAATCACTCCACCTGTAGATTTATCAAGACCAGCACATAAACCCAATAGAGTAGTTTTTCCACTTCCTGAAGGACCTACGATCGAAATGATATCACCTGCATTCACATTAAATGTAATGTCATCCAATACCAATAACTCCCTTTCACCACTTATGTAGCTTTTGGATACATTCTCAATTTTCAATATTTCTTCCATTATCTCATTCTTAATATTGTCCCTCATAAAACCGAAGAGCTTCATTATTGTTACTTTTGAATAAAGTAATAAACAATGTACGCTCTTAACTTAAAGAAGCTGATTTTTATTTGGGCAGGCCTAGGCTTTTTAATTTTATTATCAAATTGTAAAAATAAACAGTCTAAAGCTGATGAAGTTGACCAAATAGCAAATAAACAGACCAATGAGACTCAAAAATCTATTGAAGAGACAAAAATGACCCTATTATGTTTTGGCAACAGCCTAACTGCTGGCTTGGGATTGAATGAAGAAGAGGCATGGCCTTCGCTATTGCAGAAACGACTAGATTCTCTTCATCTGGATTATAGAGTTGTGAATGCAGGTCTTAGTGGAGAAACAAGCTCAGGTGGCTTAAATCGGATCGATTGGGTGTTAAGACAAAGACCAGATATATTTATCCTTGAACTTGGAGCTAACGATATGTTAAGAGGATTAGATGTACAAAGCACGTCTGAAAATTTGAACGGTATACTTGAAAAGCTTTTAAGTAAATATCCTGATTGTAAAATTATAATTGCTGGTATGATGTCACCACCAAACATGGGTAAAACTTACGAACAGGCTTTTAATAATATTTTTCCACAATTGTCTAAAGAATTTAATGCTGAACTTATCCCTTTTTTCCTTGAGGGTGTTGCAGGTGTAGAAGAATTAAATCTCCCAGATGGGAAGCACCCAAATGCCGAAGGTCAAAGAATAGTATTGGAAAACGTTTGGAACAGCTTGAAGAATCTTCTCAAGCAAGCTTCTTAATTTGAAGATTTCAAAACATCTTATTTTTCTAAATCTTTCAGTATTTCTGATTAGTACATCTGGTATTTTTGGTAGGTTAATAACTTTAAGTCCTGAGATTACCATTTTCTATAGGTGTCTAATAGCATCCTTATTATTATATGCATTTATTAAATACAAGAAGCTTTCATTCAAACTTATTGAACCAACACATTGGAAATATATTGCGCTTGGTGGTGTACTGATGGCAGTTCATTGGGTTAGCTATTTTTATGCATTAACGCTGTCTAGCATTGCCATAGCTATGATCACTTTACACAGTTTTCCTGCAATGACATCTATCTTGGAACCTATAATATTAAAAACGCCATTTAAAGTTTATCATCTACTCTTAGCTCTTCTTGTAATCATAGGTATATGCATTATCCTTCCATCAACCGACACAAGTGATATTATTGTTATCGCAACATTCTGTGGATTACTCTCGGCGCTTAGTTATGCCCTCAGAAATATTTGGACAAGAAAAATAATGATGCATTACAATGCCTCAGTAATCATGTATTTCCACCTTATTATTATGACGGTTCTGTTGAGTCCTTTTCTTTTTATTCAAGATTCTTCAGCTCTTGAAGTGGACTGGAAATATATTCTTGCATTGGCAATCTTCACCACGGTAATTGGTCATACACTGTTGGTAAATGCATTGAGACATTTCAGTGCAGTGAGTGTTGGGCTCATCAGCAGCGTCATTCCTTTGTATGGTATTCTTTGGGGTTTAGTATTTTTAAATGAAGTACCTAATCTAAATACAATTTTAGGAGGGAGCTTAATTATGGCTAGCTTTATAATCGAATCTTATTCCAGTCAACGAGAATTAAAACTAAATAATGTGCAAAAAAATTAGAATTGGCGGCGTACCAGAGCATTTTAATCTCCCAATTCATCTAGCAATGGAAACTGGAAAATTCGATCCCTTAAAAATAGATTTAGAATGGAAAACATTTGATGGGGGGACAGGGCAAATGACAAAAGCTTTAAGAAATGATGATGTCGACATGTGTGTTGTTCTTTCTGAAGGTATAATCGCTGATATTATAAATGGTAATCCTAGTAAATTAGTAAGTATATATATTAACACACCACTATGTTGGGGCATACATACAGGCAGCAATAATACATTAGATCATTATGATAAGATTTTTGATAAAAAATATGCCATAAGTAGAAAAGGATCAGGATCTCACCTTATGGCGATAGTTGATGCAAATAGCAAAGGTAAAATAATTGATGAATCACAGTTCATAATCATAAACAAATTATCAAATGCTATCGAATCATTGACTAAGCTTGAAACAGATGTGTTTTACTGGGAAAAATTTACAACCAAACCTCATGTAGATAATGGTACATTGAATAGGATTGGAGAATTCTACAGTCCATGGCCTTGTTTCGTCATGGCGGCTACTAATAGAATTATTGATAAAGAACCTGAGCTGATAGACAGAGTATGTAAAATCATACTGGAATCAAATGCTTCATTCATGAATGATCTAGATTCTGTATTGAAAGTTGAAAAAAGATATAATCTAGGACTATCCGATGTTCAAAAATGGTATCATTCAACTGAATGGGCTACAAATGCGTGGATCAGCAATAAAATGATTGAGAGTATTATTTATAATCTCAAACTAGCAAAAATTATTTCAGTAAATGACTTTATCCCTGAGATAATATGGACCAAACATAAATAGCCCTGATTCATTAATTCTGAATCAAGGCTAATCTATTCTTTTCAAAAAAGAAAACTAATTATTTCTTCTTTCTTGCAGTAGTTCTTTTAGCTGGTGCCTTCTTAGCTGCTGCTTTCTTTGCAGGTGCCTTCTTAGCTGCTGCTTTCTTTGCAGGTGCCTTCTTAGCTGCTGCTTTTTTTGCAGGAGCTTTCTTAGCTGCTGCTTTTTTGACTGGTGCTTTTTTCACAGATTTAGAATTTGATTTTTTAGCGGCAGTTCTTGAACCAGCTTTTACTGGTGTAAAGCCTTCGACTTTCAACTCGCTCCAATTTTCTCCAGACTCAATTCTATTGATTTGAGTATGACTAACACTGAATTTAGCTGCAATCTTACTTTTGGCCATACGACCTGCTGCCAGATGTTTTTTAATTTGAATAACTTGTTTTTCCGTAAGTTTTGGTTTGCCTCCTCGTCTATGAGGGACATAACCATATTTTTTCGCGCGAGCACGAACATATTCTTTCCACTCTTCATTGGTAACCCAAACAACATTTGAAGATTTGTTGTTTAGCCTGTTCAAGTCTTTGTGGATATACTTATTATATCCTGGTTTGTTTGGTCTTTTGGACCAATATTTAGCAACAGCCATATGAACATAAAGTCCATAACTACCGCCTTCTAACTTGACACTGGATTTTAAATAATCTTTTGAATCCGCTGTTGGCGTTAAGATATGTTCAGATTTATCTGATTTGCTAACAGACTTAAGACGACCCATGTTGGAAACATAGTAGTCCATTTTAAGAGTGGGGCGTGGCGTTTCAATTTGCTTCCATCGCTCGCCCTGGAGACTCTTAATTTTTTTTTCTCTTTGTACGTTTGACATCGAATAAGGATTTAATTCTCTAAGTTTAATTCAATTCTCTTTAGGTATTTAGCCTTAAGATAATAATCTTTAATAAATTCTAATTGTTTTTTATCAGCTTTCTGATATTCATAATTACTAAGAATATCATCGATGTTGTTCAATAGATTGGATTTTAAGGTAGTTATTTGCTTAATTATACTATTTTTCAGTTCCCTTTTAGATTCCATTTTATAATCCATGATCATCTCGTTAATTTCCATAACCTCCATTAGGAAGTCTTGGGGAACAGTTTCCTTACCTTCTGCAAAATCAATGCCAGATAATTCAAGCAAATATTTCATTCTCAACTCTTCATCAGACAGTACTTTAAATGCCTGATTTATCAGTGTCGCCTTCTGCAAAGATAAATCTTTTTCTTTATCATTGCTTAAAACAATTTTATCAGGATGAAATTGCATGCTTTTTTGATAAAACTTTTTGCGCAAAGCAACTTCATCAACATTAAATGTAGGTTCAAGTTCAAACAATTCAAAGTAATTTAATCCCATATTTCCTAAAACATTCTTGAGATATCAAGTCCCAATGCATATATCATCAATACGATAAGAATCAAGAAACCTGCGAAGGTTGCAATCTCCATTACCCTATCTGGTACCTTAACCCCTGTGATGCTTTCAAATAACAAAAACATAACGTAACCTCCATCAAGCGCAGGTATTGGCAATAAATTTAAAAAGCCAAGAAGAATAGACAAACTTGCTGTCATATACCAAAACCTTCGCCAATCCCAATTAGTTCCAAACATTTTACCAATTGTAATAAAACTGCCAAGACTTTCTTTTACTTCTATGTTTCCTTTAAACATCTGACCAAACGCCTTGAGTTGATCAGTAAGAAAGCTCCATGAAAGACTCATACCTTTTGGTACAGATTGCAACAAAGAATATTTTTCTTTTTGATAGTCATAGTATTTGGTACTGTCTTCAATCCAAAAACCAATTCTTCTTTTCATTATAGCATCCCTTCCTAGTACACGTTGTACTAATCCTTGCTTTTGCTTAAACATTGTATTATAACTATACGCCAATGTATCCTGCTCCCTTACAACTGTTAAGGTCAAAATAGAATCTGCAGCAGAAACAACATTCTCTTGAAACAAATGAGCGTAATTACTTTGCTTGCCGTTGACAGCTATAATCCTATCTCCAATATTTATTCCAGCTTCCTTTGCTTTAGCTGGAGACGTTTCATCATAATGTGAAACTACTGCAGGATATTTCAAATGAATAAGCTGTTCGTTTCTGTTTTCAAATTTTGTAAGTTCCTTAATATAAGTTGGATCAATAGCTAAGTCTATAACTTGACCATCACGCTCAAGTTTAATATTGTCAGCTTGGTTAATAATAATTTCCTTGCTTAAAACTCCTGACTTAAATCGATCGAACTCTTTATCACCAACAGAAATTATTTTATCCCCATCTCGTAAACCCATTTCATAAGCCATCTGACTTACTGCAATTCCTTCTTTAACGTCTTTATTAGCGATATACATTTCACCCCAAACAAAAACTATAATAGAAAACAAAATGATGCCAAGTATAAAATTAACTGCAACACCTCCTACCATAATAATTAACCTTTGCCATGCAGGCTTCGATCTGAACTCATAGGGTTTAGGCTCTTCTTTCATTTGTTCCTTGTCAAAACTTTCATCTATCATCCCAGATATTTTTACATACCCTCCCAATGGAAGCCATCCTAATCCATACTCAGTTTCACCTTTTTGAATTTTAAATAATGTAAAGCCTGGATTAAAAAACAAATAAAATTTTTCTACTCTTGTCTTAAACCATTTTGCTGCACTAAAATGTCCTAACTCATGTAAAACAATTAGTATTGAAAGGCTTAAAAGAAATTGAGCAATAGTAACCCACATATTTTTATATTTTGAAAAATTAAAGCAACTTAGATATGTTTAAAAGCCGCAAAAGTAGCAATTTAAATTGCATAAAACCATAATAACGCTTTATGATCAAACTAATTACTTTTATGACCAATAAAACTCAAGATGGCAAATGATTCTATTCTACGTAGATAATCTAGATGAAAGACTAACATTGTTAGAGGAAGAAGAGTTTCAACATTGTATAAAAGTATTGCGTCACAGAGAAGGTGATGTGATAAACATTACAAACGGGAATGGCATTTTTGCGGAAGCAAAAATCATAAAACTGTCAAAAAGAAATGCCATACTTGAGATTGTTAGTCAATGCAAAATTATACCAGAAAAAAGCTTTATCACTTTAGCCATTGCACCGCCAAAATCGAAATCGCGATGGGAATTTCTGCTTGAAAAATGTGTGGAAGTAGGCGTTAATCATATTCAACCTATCTATAGTCAACATTCTGAAAGGGTAAGATTGAATATTGATAGAGCTTCAAAAATCATAAGAAGTTCTGCCCTGCAGTCCAAAAGAATTATACATCCCTCAATACAAGATTCTATTTCGTTTAAAGAATTAATGGACCAATACCGCGATAATGATGCAGCGAAATATATCGCAAAATATAGTGACGACCACAATCATCTTATCCAAGAAAAATCCTTAAAAGAAAATAAAGTTATTATCATAGGACCTGAAGGAGACTTTTCTGAAGAAGAGTATCTTCAGTCGAAAGAGAACGGATTTATAGCTGTCAATATCTCTAAAAACAGATTACGGACAGAAACTGCAGCTTTGACCTCAGTAGTCATCCTTAAGAATCTTGATAGACTTCTATCATGATTCCTCTGATTTAGGATTGGGATACAAATTAGATTCATCCTCATGTTCACGATCTACCAAACATTTAAAGTCTTTTTCAACCAAAAGATATGTGCCGTTAGTTAATTGATAATCAAATCCTACTCGATTGTCTTTATCCCAATTTTCTAACCAGGATTTGGGAATTGTTATATGAATTTTCGCTTGGTCAAAATCAGCATTCATAATTTCGCTGTCAATAGGACTTATTCCATATTTGAGTGTAGAAGATGCAAAATGACAACTGTCCCATACCTCAGCAGCACTAACCAACGCACTTACTTCTACTTGACTAAGTCTAAGTCGAATCGTATTGGACTTAATTCTAATTTTCATTTAATTTTTATTTCTTCAAACTCCTTATAAATATTTACCGGTAACGCTTTAATGGCTTCGATATACGTTTTCCACTCCGTTTTGAAAAACAAATTTACAGCAACTATTACTTCATTAGTACTTTTCTCTGCTGTTCTAATGGCAGACTTCCCATTTGGTGTAGGTTCCGCGGTACTTGTACGCAAAAAGCTGTTTGCCTTACCCAATTTCGAATTAAGTGTTTTAGAGTTGTCACGATATTCGGTTTTCCTTTCAGGCGGAAGCATATATAAGTGCATTAAACTGTCGACTTGATCAGTCATTTTTTTATGCATTTTATTAGTCTCCTTTTTAATGCTGTCTTCCTGAATTTCAATAATTTTCGAATAGATCTCCATAGACTTTTTGGCTTCTTTCAATTGATCAAAAGCAGAAGTAGCAACCATAATTGTCTTATTAAATTCTTTCATTGCATCATACTTTGCTTTCGAATCGTGCAGACCGGAAGGTTCTCTTGGGTCCGTTCTAATAGTTACTGAAGTTGAATCCTTTAAGTCACCAAACTTAAATATGATCTTGTGGCTTCCTGGTATGATAGGCATTCCTCCAGGTTCTCGTTTAACTCTTGGCTCAGATTTTCTAGGAAATTCTACTCCTTTTTGATCAGGCCTCCAGGACAATCTATTCAATCCCTCCGATAACTTTCTTTCAAAAGTTCTAACGGTATCACCATGAGCATTAATGACAAATACTTTCACTTCTGAGGATTTTTTGGATTTAGCTTTGTCCCCCGTTTTATCTTCACTTGAATTATCGTCTTTAGTTTCATCTGGTGTTTTCTTTGATTTCTTTTTTCCTTTTTTGGCTTTAGCCAAAACTTGATCCACTAACGAATCCCTTTTAATCTCTTCTTTTGGTTTATTCCAAAGCGTAAATATCGCAGATGTATTTTTGTTATCACCAACAAATTCTCCTTGAGCAATAAATCTTATACCGTCATAAGATCTACTGCTTGTCAAATAAACATCTGAAGTCTCAAAAGCCATAAACTCCTTATCAAGTAATTCTAAGCCATTTCTTGCAATTGCTCGAAGTGGTTTGATATCATCTAATATCCAAAATGCCCTACCGAATGTTCCTAATACCAGATCATCATGTGTTGTCTGGATTTTCATATCTCTTATTTGTACAGGAGGAAACCCCTTTTCCCATTTAAGCCAAGTTTTTCCATGATCGAATGATATATAGAGACCAACATCCGTTCCTAGAAAAATTAGATTTTCTTCTTCTGGATCTTGAAGTACGGAACAAACAAATCCACTAACAGTACTATCATCCACTACCCTGTCCCATGTATCACCGGCATCAAGCGAGTGATAAAGGTATGCGGACCAATCATTCATTCTATAATTATTGACGACAACGAACAACTCTTCTCTATTGATCTTTGATAGTTCAATTTGTGGTATCCATGAATATTCTGGAATTCCTGGCAGTCGATTGCTAATGTTTACCCAAGACTTTCCTCCATCTCGAGTCCTCTGAAGGTTGCCATCATCTGTAGATGCAAATATTAAATTTGAATCAAATGAACTTGGTGCAATAGCAAGTATAGTAGTATGATTTTCTGCTCCTGTAATATCTAATGTCAATCCTCCACTTTTCGACTGGTTCTGTTTTAAAGTATCATTGGTAGTCAGGTCAGGTGATATGATACGCCAAGAATGTCCACAGTCTTCGCTTTTATGAACAAACTGAGAGCCATAATAGAGGCCACAATCATTAAATGGATCCAATGCTAAGGCTGCATTCCAGTTATAACGCAAATTTAAGCCGTCAGGATGTTGAGGTTGTATAAAATGTGTTCTTCCAGTTATTCTATCAAAGTAAGCAATGTTACCTTCCTGTGACATAACAAAACCATACCTATTATCATCAGGTTTTGGGGCCACATCAAAACCATCACCAAAATATAGTTCTTGCCAATCGTAATTTCTTATACCTCCTCTTTTCAATACAAATCCAGGTCCTACCCATGAACCATTATCCTGCATGCCACCATAAACATTATATGGAAAATCATTATCTACATTTACATGATAGAATTGACCTACTGGAAGGTTTTCAACGAATTCCCAGGACTTTGATCCATCCCTCGATATATTAAGTCCACCATCATTTCCGTTAATTAGGTAATTAGAGTTATCTGGATCTATCCAAAAGGCATGATGATCCGGATGCACTTTACTCCCATAATCCATTATCGTACTAAATGTTTTTCCTCCATCTTCAGATTTAGACACATAGGACCATAAATTATAAATTCTATTTTCATTTTGTGGATCTACATATATTTCTGCATAATAAAATGGTCTATTTCCAATGTTCTTTGTAGACACTAGAGACCATTTTTCACCACCATCAACACTTTTATATAAGCCATTTTTTTTCGCTTCAATAAGTGCATATACAATATTAGGTTTAGACTTTGAAAATGCAATTCCTATTCTCCCAAGATCTCCTTTCGGTAGACCCTCTTTACTTGTAATTCTTTTCCAGTTTTCACCACCATCATAAGTTAGATATAATCCAGAATTTTTTCCTCCTGAATTAAATCCCCAAGGTGTTCTTCCAAATTCCCACATCGCAGCAATTAGTTTGTTTGGATTTGAAGGATCACAAACCATATCTGCTACTCCAGAAGAGTCAGATGTATAAAGCACTTTATTCCAAGTCTTGCCGCCATCAGTAGTTTTAAAGACACCTCGATCTTCCGTTGGGCCCCAAGCAGAACCCAATGCTCCTATAGAAACCGTATTGGGATCATCACTATGAATGATGATTCTATGTATTAATTTTGTTTCTTTCAAACCCATATATTTCCAGGTCTTACCACCATCAATAGATTTGAATACGCCAGCACCACTATTATGAGAATTTCTTGGATTTCCTTCTCCAGTTCCTACCCAGATTTCATCAGGATTTTTCTGATTAAACTTTACTGCACCTATAGATAAGGTTGGCTGATCATCGAATATAGGTTTCCAAGAGACGCCTCCATTAGTGGACTCCCAAACCCCACCAGATGCTGACCCTACAATGATATGTTCTTTGTCATGTAGGTTTACATCGATAGAAGTAATTCTTCCACTCATTCCTGCAGGTCCAATATTTCGCCATCGCATAGATTTGAATTTATCAAAATCTAAGGCTTGACCATTAACTACTAAAAAAGAGAATATACATACAAGGCTAAAAATGAATCTTTTCATACTTTTAATTATTGCGCTTGAAAATATAGAAATCTTGAGATAATTTCAAATACCTGAAGACAATACAAATGAATGTATGACAAAATACAGAAATCAAGCTGCGCGTTTTATCAGATTATTGATTATACCCCAAGCTTCACTTTGTTTGTAGCATCTAAGATTAGCAATGGCTTGCGCTCCATTGATAAACCACTTTTGACCTGAGAATATCAATCGTTATTGAATTACGTTTCGGTGTGCAGCTTCAATTGGCCCTGATCCAATAAGGAGTCCTTTGTCTTTGAAGGTTTTGTATCTCATTAGAACTTCATGTTCGGTATAATAATGAAAAGTACTATTGCTTTTATGCATTAAATATTTTTTACTACCTTAATTGCCCTGTTTTTATTAAAAAGGCAGGTATTGAATTTATCCTTAATACAGTGAAACACCCAATAACAATTGCGCTTGCAATAATTTTTAATATCCATTCTTATGGAATAGAGCATTCTAAGGGATTGTATTCAATTGATGACCCTACCGATTGTACTATTGAAGTAGAAATCCCAGATAATTTTCACGTATGCTTTGACGAAACATTTAATCTAGGAGGAGTAATTAATGGTGATTATGAAGAATTTGAATGGCTTGAAAATGGATCTTCGACTAACCATTCACTTAATGAAGAGGTAGAAATAGATCAGACAACTACTTTCACTCTCATTGCATGGGGAAGCAGTGGTGAAAATATAATTGAAAATGGTGACTTTGAAGATGGTGCTTCTGGATTCACTACAGATTATGAGCTTGGAAGTTTTTCCTGCTTCGGATTAGGATTCTTAGATTGTGAAGGTACCTATGGCGTTATAGATGACCCTAGTTTAGGTCATGCTAATTTCGCTGCTTGTTCTGATGTCGAAGGAGGTGGTAATATGATGGTAGTAAATGGTGCTTCAAGCTTGCAAGAAATATGGTGTCAGGAAGTTTGTGTCGAAGTTGGTGCCAATTACCTGTTCAATGCATGGGCTACTTCAGTAAATGCAGCTTCACCCGCACAGCTCCAATTTTCTATTGATGGCAATTTAATCGGCAATTTGTTTTCTTTAACCTCAAACCTGTGTGACTGGGAAGAATTCGAAGCTGAATGGGGGTCTGATGCATCTACGACAATCGAAATCTGTGTAACCAACCAGAATACTGCCGCAAGTGGGAATGACTTTGCTCTTGATAATATTGGATTTTACCAAGTTTGCCAGGATGAAGCAAGCTTCACAGTTAGCCATTCTGAATTTGAAGTTGATTTATTAGGTATTGAACTTTTGAATTGTATTGTTATCGAAACCGAAGGTCTTTTTGTCATCGATCCACCTGGCATTTATGACATTGAATTAAGCTTCGAGGGTACTGTCATTGAAAGTTCAAGTACAGATGAGTTTTACTTCACTCTTGATACCCCTGGTGAATATCATTTCGAGGTGACAGATGAATGGGGATGCTCTTTAATTTATGAATTCGACGTAGAGGCAGAATACAATTATCCAGAGCCTGAACTTGCAAGTAGTAATGACTTAAATTGTGAACAACTATCCAGTCAACTTACTGCAGATTCAAACCTTCGAGGAACATTGTTTGAATGGTTCAATGATCAAAATATACCAATAGGTGATGATGAAGAGATTACAGTGACTCAAGGAGGCTTTTATTATCTTTTGGCAACTGATGATGATTCTGGATGTCAGACGCTGGATTCCATTTTTTTAGATGAAGATTTTACCGTCTCGGATTTTTTCATTTTGGGCGGAGACCCGCTAACATGCATCAATACAGAATCTACACTTTATACATCTATTGAATCTGATTCAGTACATTGGATATATCATGCCGGTAATGATCCTATATCGAATAATGATACTTTATTGATAAGCCAGTCTGGCAATTATTCAGCAAGCGTTGTTCTTGAAAATGGTTGCATAGCCAAGGACACTATTACAGTAGATGAAATTGCTATCAACTTTGATTTTAGCGTCAGCTATGACAGTTTGATCAACTGTTTAGATTCCTTTTCACTGGTGCAACTAAATTATGATTCAAGCTTTTACCAACTCAATTGGCTCAACTTAAATGAAAGTTATAATGATTCCACTGAATTTATTCTAAGCAATGCTGGTAGCTACTATTATTCTCTTCTCAATCTCGAGGGATGTATTATGATAGATTCATTAACAATTGAAGCTGATTTTGACTTTGTTGTTCCAGACCTTATTGCTGATTCAATAGATTGTACCGGTGAACAGGCCTTTATTTCCATTGTAGATTCACTGAATGAATACAATATCGAATGGCTATTTGAGGATGGTAATATTGTAACTTCAGATTCTGCTTTAATTAATTCTGTGGGAATTATCGAATACGACATGAGCTATATTAATGGCTGTGAAATGTCAGGTCAAGAAGAAATATTCTCCTCTGAAAATATTCCAGAAATCTCTATAAAAGGTGATACAATAAATTGCACAAATGCGTTTGTTGAACTTATTCCTGTCAGCAATCAAAACAAATTAAGTTACTTATGGACGTTGCCTAACGGTGCTCAGCTTACTAAAGATACAATTACTGTGATGCAGAATGGTTTATATCTATTGCAGGTAACAAATAATCTCTCATGTCAAAATCTAAAAGAGTATTTCCTCGAAATTGATACCATTCGACCATCGATAGAAATTCCCTCAGATATCACACTTGATTGTGCCCAAAGTACATTTTCATCTGAATTAATCATTACTTCAAGTTATGAGCAAGTATTAAGCAACAACAACTGGCTTAATGGCAATAATTTAAATTATGAAATATCTGAATCAGGAGTATATGAATTTGAAGTAATCGCTAAAAACGGATGTTCAGTATCATCTTCATTTGAAGCTGTTGTTGATACCATAACTCCAGTATTAAACATACCAGACTCCGTTAACTTAAATTGCGCAGTAACAGTTGATACAATATACCTAAACAGTAATCCAGAAGATGTGCTTGTCTGGACTTACAATAATATTAATCATTATTCAGATACAATTGTTATTGTGGATTCAGGAATTTATACTATTGAAATTACTGGTTCTAACGCTTGTGTTACATCAGGTGAGATTATTTCATATTCTGATTTTGAAAAACCAGAATATAGCCTTTCCGCAGATACTATAAGCTGTGACAATTTAGAATCTACAATTTCAATATCTGGAGATGAAAATGAATGGGAAAATATCTCTATTTTCAAAGATGACATCCTAGTAGCAGAAAGCAATCGATATGTGTCAGAGGATCCTGGTTTATTTACTGTTATTGTAACTGCGTTAAATGGATGCAGTCATGAAAGTGAAGTAACAATAGCCATAGACACAAGCACTATACAATTTACCTTGGAATCAGATATGCTCGATTGTCTGAATAATGAAATTCAGATCAGAATTATAGAAAACCTTAATACCTCCAATGCCCAAGTCTATAATTCTAATGGATTATTGCTAGGCAATTTAGACATCTCAATTTCAGAACCCGATGAATATTCTGTTACTGTCCTAAATGAAAATGGATGCCCATCAACTAAGAAAGTTCTAATCGTTGAAGATATTGATCCACCAGTCATTACCAGTTTGGAATATGAAGATATTGTATGTAGTGAATCTATCGAATTAAGCATTCTTGAAATTCTAGATATTTCTCAACTTTCTCAACTCAATATTGATCAATCCCCGATCAACCCAGCTTCGATACCAATTACAATAAATGGTCCAGGCGATCATACTATTGAACTTATCGGCAACAACGGATGTATTACTGACACTATCATTACAATTGCTCCTCTTGAAGAGATAGATGGGTATATATTCCCTGAGTTAAAACTTTTTGAAGGTGAAGAACAGGAACTACAGATTGAAATTAACAAATCACTTGATGAAATTGAGTCTATCAGTTGGTATCCTGAAAATGGATTAAGCTGTTATGATTGTCTGAATCCCAACTTTATAGGTCTTGAAGATCAAGAGTATACTATTACATTAGTTGATATAAATGGATGCGAAGATGAGTTAGAACTAAGAGTAATGATTGAAAAGAATATTAAATACTATATTCCAAATGTCATCAATCAAAGCGACAGCCGCAATGCTTTTTTTACAATTTTTTCGAAAGAAAACGATATACAAAATATAAATTCTCTAAGCATATATGATCGATGGGGTAATCTTATGTTTATAAAAGAAAATATGCCAGCCAACAATCCGCAAGAAGGCTGGGATGGCACATATCACGATAAATACGTTGAACAAGGAGTGTATGTCTTTGTTGCGGAGTTACTACTTAGAAATAAGGAAGTAAAAGTTATTAGTGGAGATGTTACGGTTTTAAGATAAAAAGTTCTTAGTGAATAATTTTTTCAAAATTAACACAGTAGCTATCGCTATTAAAAAGGCTATTAAACAAGTAATCATTTCACTATAAATTAGTGCTCCAATGCCAAATAGAATTGAATAGACCATGATGCACGCAACAAACATCATAAGTATTTCAGTTGCTAGGCTATTCTTCTTCAAACCTAATTCTGTTTTTAATTCGCTAGCATCCATTTCCTTGATCACCAATTGCCATCCTTTAGAATATGGTCGAATAAGTTTGTAAAATGACTTAAGTGTAGCCATCTCTGTTTTAGGTCCAAAACAAGCAGCTAGCAACCATGCAATACTTGTAATTCCTATTCCAATTAGCATCCTTTCATGTGCCAATAAATTGCCACTATAATATATCTCAAAATATACAGCTATGACAAATGAAACAACCATGGCAACAATCTCAGACAAAGCATTGATCCGCCACCAGAACCACCTAAGAATGAAAATCAAACCTGTGCCTGCACCAATCTGAAGCAATATATTAAATGCTTGAAGCGCATTGCTCAGTACCAAAGCAAATAAAGCGGCTAATACCATTAGCAAAATCGTAGAAATCTTTCCTATCCTAACCTGCTTCTTTTCAGACATTTCTGGGCTAATAAATCTCACAACAAAGTCTTTAACTACGTATGAAGAACCCCAATTTAGATGTGTACTAATTGTTGACATTAACGCAGCTATTAAAGCGGCTATCACCAATCCAACCAATCCTATAGGAAGATAACTTAACATGGCTGGAAATGCCAGGTCGTTCTTAACCAAATCTTTGTCAATATGTGGAAATGCATTTTGAATAGACTCCAAGTCAGGAAAAACAATCATTGAAGCCAATGCAATGATAATCCATGGCCAAGGTCGTAAGGCATAATGGGCTATATTAAAAAACAAAGTTGCTTTAATCGCTCCTGCCTCGTCACGTGATGACAGCATCCTTTGAGCAACATATCCTCCGCCGCCAGGTTCTGCGCCAGGATACCACAAACTCCACCATTGTACAGCAAGAGGAATTATAAATATTGGCACATATACAGCAGGATCAGAAAACTCTGGTATAAACCTTAGTGAATCTTTTACATTATCATGAGTAATCAGATTAGATAGACCACCAATTTCTGGCATTTGAACTATATAAATTGCCGCCAAAATCATCCCTATCATGCTTAAAACAAACTGAAAAAAATCTGTTAGAATTACGCCTCGTAAGCCTCCAAGTGATGAATAAAAAACAGTTGCCAAAGAAACCAAACAAACAGTTTGTACTGCGCCAAGTCCAAGAAGAACAGAAGCAATTTTAATCCCTGCCAATAAAACTGTTGCCATAATCATGACATTAAAAAAAACACCCAAATAAATAGCTCTAAATGCTCTTAGGAATCTGGCTCCCTTTCCAGAATACCGCAATTCGTAAAACTCAAGATCGGTCATGATGCCCGACCTTCTCCATAATTTGGCATAAACAAAAACAGTTAACATCCCTGTTAACAGAAATGCCCACCAGACCCAGTTGCCAGCAACACCATTGGTTCTTACAATATCAGTAACAAGGTTTGGCGTATCCGCACTAAATGTTGTAGCCACCATAGAAACGCCTAATAGCCACCAAGGCATATTTTGACCTGAGAGAAAGAATTCTTTAGTGCTAGATCCAGCTTTTTTTGAAACAAACAAGCCAATAGCCAGAGTGATTATAAAGAACAAAGCTATAATCAACCAGTCTAATAAGGATATATTTACTGACATAAGGATATATGAGTACTAGAAATTAAAGCATTAATTTAGAAATATCATCTATTTTAGTCGCAAGGTTTTTTATTGGTCTTTGAATGATTTCTTCTAAATGGTAGCCATACTCTATGCACAGCGTATTAATCGTATCCTTAAAATAATATGCAACGCTCCCAGTAAAATGAAGTGGATATTTAGCTAATTCCTCTTTATAATTTGATAATAAATTGTCAAAAAAGGAACGCAATTGTTTTTCTACCAATTGACGAATAAATGCATTGTCAATATTCTCATAAGCAAATGGAGTATAGGAAGCTAAAAATTGACTTGCATGCGAACCTTCATAGAGTTCTTTCTTGATTTTTTCTGGATTGGTTTCAAATTGAGATTCGAATTTCTTTGCAAGTTCTTCAGGCATTTTCTTAAAATAGTAAGCTCTTAGACAATCTCTTCCTATCCCATTTCCACCACCATCATCCATAAGATAGAATCCCAAAGAAGGAACCTTATATATTATTTCTTGACCATTGAAATAACAACAATGACTTCCTGTCCCTAAAACTCCAACGACAGCATTGGTATTTGTACAAGCGTAAACAGCACCTTCAATATCTCCAGCTACATAAATCTCCTTACAATTGTAAAATAGTCTGCCAAGAATTTGCTTCATTTTATTCTTGGTTGACTCCACCCCACAGCCAGCACCAAAAAAATAAATCTTTTCTACGTGGGACTTAATTGCTAAAAAGTCATTTGAACTGTTAATGATACCAGATATTTCATTTTCAGTATTATAACTAGGGTTCAATCCTGTTGTCTGCATATCGAATTGATGCTCATACTTTAATTTATCAACAAATATCCAATCACATTTGGTAGTTCCGCTATCAGCCAATAATATCATTTATTCTATTTTTGGTAAATCTAATTATTGAAAAGTGAATTTTGAAAAATATCACACGTATTTATAACAATGCGAGCTATAAAGGCATTATATATACGATTAACAATAGGTCAGTCAAAGAAATGGCCTATCATTGCCAATTATTGATATTTTTGCAGCCGTAGAAAAAATTATGCAGTTTATATATCCACAACTTCTTTGGGCCCTTGCAGCATTGTCGATTCCTGTCATTATACACTTGTTTCATTTCAGGAAATTTAAAAAAGTATATTTCACCAATGTAAGGTTTCTAAAGGAAATAAAAGAAGAAAAAAGCACAAGGCGTCAACTAAGAAATCTCTTGGTATTATTATGCCGTTTACTTGCATTAAGTTTTTTAATTTTCGCTTTTGCTCAACCGATTATCTCCAAAAATGATACTACAAAAAAAGGGAAAAATTATATAAGCATTTTCATTGACAACTCATTCAGTATGATGGCTGATATTGATGATGTGCCGCTTTTGGACAATGCAAAAAAGAAAGCAGAAGAAATCATCAGTGCCTATGGTCCTGGAGATGATTTTCAAATATTATCTCATGAACTCAAAAGCAGTCAGCAAAGGTGGATCAATAAAGAAAATACAACACAAGCTATAGAAGCTGTTGAACTTAACCCAGAAGTGAACAGACTCAATAATGTTTTAATAAAACAAAAACAGATTCGACTCAATGAAGGCAATCATATTGTTTATTTCCTATCTGATTTTCAAAAGTCGATTACTGATTTCGAATTCGATGAAGATTCCCTTTCTGAAATTAACTTGATTCCTCTTCAATCTATAAAAGAAAATAATATCAGTATTGACTCGGCATGGTTTGAATCTGCTGTTCCTGCCTTAAACCAAAATAACAAGCTATTAGTAAGAATTAGCAACCAAGGTAATACATCGCAAGAAGACCTTAGAATAAGCTTGAACCATAATGGCAAAAAGAGACCTGAAGGGACCATGGATATAGACGCCAATAGCAGCAAGGTAGACACTATTAATCTCTTGGTTACGCAGTCGGGTTGGCAGAGGGTTGAAATTAAAATAGATGATTATCCAATTCAGTTTGATGACCAATATTTTATGTCCTTTAATGTTAAGGCCAAACTTAAGGTACTTTGTATAAATCAAAATATTCCTAATAAATATATTGATGCAGTTTTCAAAGGATTGAATAACTTCGAATTGAGCAATATTAAACTTTCTTCTGTACAATATGATCAATTGGGTGATTATGATTTGATTATTCTTTCTGACTTAATGGATATTAGCACAGGGTTAGCATCAGAAATCAGAAACTACACAGAAGAAGGGGGCAATGTATTAATGTTTCCTGCTGCGGAAGCAAGCGTCAATAGCTATAACAATTTCTTATCTTTGCTTAACGCAAATAAAATTACACGTTGGTCTGAAGAAAGTAGAGAAGTTCACCGTATAAACACATCTGAATTTGTGTTCGAAAATGTTTTCAAAAATATTGACAATAATTTAAAGTTGCCAAAAACAAACGGTAATTTTTTATTCTCTTCCTTCACCAGTTCATCTGGCGAACATCTATTAAAGTATCGAGATGGTCATGATTACATTATTAAGTATAAAAGGTCAAAAGGTCACTTTTTCATATCAGCAGCCCCCTTGAATAATCAATACAATAATCTAGTCCTCAATGCGGAAATATTTGTTCCGCTTCTCTACAAAGTCGCTTATGCCTCAACCCAATCAGAAAAAAATGCTTACACTATTGGCAGAGATAATATTGTTGAAATGAACCATCAATCTGTAACCGATGAAATGATTTATACAATTACAGGTCAAGAAGAGTTTATTCCTGGACAAACCAATTTAGCTAACAAAACGATGTTGAGCTTTAATAACATGATCAAATTAGCAGGTTACTATGATATACAACTCGAAGATACTCCCATTAAGACTATAGCAATGAATTATGACAGGCTTGAATCAGCTATGGACTTCTTTTCTGTAGAAGAACTTAGAAGTAAATTTGGTGAATCAGTAAATATCATCGAAAATTCGCTTAAAAACGATTTAGGTAATATTATTAAAGAAAAAGATAAAGGCATCACATTATGGCGTTGGTGTCTTATTTTAGCACTATTATTTTTAGCTGTAGAAACCGTATTGCTTAGATTTTGGAAAATATAAATTTTTGTCTCAATGTCCATACTGATTAAACAAGCAAAAATCATCCAAGCAAAATCATCTTATCATAATACCCGAAAAGATATTTTGATTAAAAATGGAATGATTGAAAAAATTGCTGACAAGATTACTGATGATAAGGCACAAATCATTAAATCGGGCAATCTTCATGTTTCTTTAGGATGGATGGATATTGGAACAGTTTCAGGGGAACCTGGATTTGAACATAGAGAGTCTCTTGAAAGCTTAAGCTTAACAGCTGCCGCTGGAGGATATACTGCTCTTGCCATATTCCCAAATACCTACCCCGTCATCGATAATAAATCAGGAATCCAGTTTGTTAAAAATAATACTAGCAATCATATTGTAGATTATCACCCTATAGGTTCTGGTAGTAAGAAATGTGAAAGTGAGGAAATCACAGAAATGATAGACATGTTCAAAAGTGGAGCTGTTGCATTTTCTGATGGTCATAAAACCATACAGTCCAGTGGTTTATTTATGAGAATCCTTGACTATTCAAAAGCTGTAAACGCACTGGTTATCCATCATCCTGATGATCCTAATTTATCAAACGGTAATACCATTCATGAAGGACTAATAAGTACTGAGCTAGGACTTAAAGCTAGCCCTGATCTAAGCGAGGCACTTTCTTTGGAAAGAGACATACAATTAGCCTATTATACTGGCGCCAGATATATGGCTCATAACCTAACATCAAAATTATCATTAGAAAAGCTAAAAAATCTCAAAAACAAAAATCTCTTTGCTTCTGTTTCCTACCTCAATTTATGTCTGACAGATGAAGCCCTTAAATCATTTGATGCAAATTGTAAGGTCAGCCCCCCTTTAAGATCTCATTCAGATAGAAAAGAATTAATCAATTCTGTGAATAAAGGCACAATTGATGTTATTACCAGTAATCACGTTCCCCTCGAAGAGGAGTTAAAGAAAAAGGAGTTTGTTTATGCAGAAGCAGGAGCAATAGGATTGCAAACCAGCTTTAGTGCAATGAACACGTTTAGCGAAGGATTAAATCTGACAAAGATGATATATTGCCTTACGATTAATCCCAGAAAAGTATTAGGTCTCCCCGTTCCCAATATTGACAAAAATGAACAAGCCAATCTATGCCTTTTTGACCCTGATGCTGAATGGCAATTAAACGATAAAACCAATTGCTCAAAATCAAAAAATTCTCCTTTTTGGAATCAAAAACTTAAAGGAAAGATTATAGGTGTAATTAATGGTAAACAAAAACACATTAACAATTATTAAATCAATTTTCCGTTTGCTTGGTATGAATAGATTAGCCACTTTTATTATTATTCTCACTTCTCTTTTAATTTGTGTTTCATTCTCAGCCGAACCAAGTTATAAATTAGCACTATTAAAGTATAATGGCGGTGGTGATTGGTATGCTAATCCTACTGCACTTCCCAATCTAGCCTCTTTCTGTAATTCTGAAATTAAAACCAATTTCGATATAAATTATGCAACTGTAGAGGTAGGGAGTGCTGAGCTCTTTAATTATCCTTTTGTACATATGACTGGACATGGCAATGTTGTTTTTTCACAATCAGAAGCTGAGAACCTAAGACTATACCTCATTGCCGGTGGATTTCTACATATAGATGATAATTATGGTATGGATCCATTTGTTAGGCCTGCAATGAAAAATGTTTTTCCAGAATTAGATTTCATTGAAATTCCATTTGATCATCCCATATATCATCAAAAATTCGTTTTTAAAGATGGATTGCCTAAAATCCACAAACATGACGATGCACCTCCGAAAGGCTATGGCTTGATCTATGAAGGCCGATTGGTGTGTTTCTATAGCTATGAGACTGACTTAGGAGACGGATGGGAAGATGCTGAAGTACATAAAGATCCTCAAGAACTTAGACTCAAGGCATTGCAGATGGGTGCTAACATTGTACAATTTGCCTTTGAAGGAGAATAACTGTCTATTCCTCCTCTAATGCCGATTCTTCATTTTCTATGAGCTTTTTATCATCCAAATTTTCATTTAGAAAGGAATTTATCTTCTCTATATTGAAATTTGATTGAAGTTCCCCAAAAGTATTAACCTTTATATCAAAGCCATTCAATTCTTCATGAACTGATGGAATTCCCTTCTTCTTCATTTTCTTAGGCATTTGTATTGCATTTTATAATAAAATTAAAAAAACCAAAGAGACATTTTGATTTTTAATAAGATTTATAGATAGTTTTCGAAAGCATTAATTCCTAACTTTGAAACCCATGCATCAACTATTTTATATTATTTGTACATTATTTAAGGCAAATTCGTTCTCGTAACATGAAATATGTCTTAGTAAAATATATATTTCTTCTAGGTTTCATCTTTATAAGCCTACCCTTAATGGCTTCAGTGAATTCTGATACCATCCCTCCTGTTTTTACAACTGTCCCTAGTAATCTTAGTATTTCTTGCGAACAAAATATAAATAACAGATTTACAAACTGGTATAACAATCAGGCAGCCTCTGTCGCAGACAATGGTGAAGCACAAGTCTTTGCACTTATAAGTCTGGATTCTGCTTTGACTGAATTAGAATTCTCATTAATAGATTGCTCATCGACAGGATACTATTCTTTAGGATTCTTTGCAATTGACAGCTGTGGCAATGTAAGTCTTGATACTTTGTCTGCTGCATTTATAGTGCATGATAGAGTAAGACCAACTATTGTTGAAGAGGCTACAGACAATATTGTTTTCTGTGATGAAAACACTACTGATTCACTATCTCAATGGGTGACTTCAGCAGGAGGAGCAATCGCATTAGATAATTGTGATCCTAATCCTATTTGGATCAATTATATTTGGACCGATAGTGAAGGCGGTAGTGGATTTGGCAATATTGATGATACTATAGATTTTCTTGAAATTAGAGATAGCTGTATATGGAGCATTGATGTTACATTTTTCATAGAAGATGAATGTGGAAATATCAATAATACCTTGGCAAGTTTTACTGTTCAAGGAGATACACTATCAGCATTGCTCCATCAATTTCCAAATGACACCACAATACTTTGCCACCAGACTTTGGATACAATAGCACCAATTTTTATCGATGCTTGTGAAGGGCTTTTGGCGTTAAGCTATTCTGAATCAAATACAAGAAGTAACGATAGCCTTTCTTGTTCATTTTACGACTATACCGTTCAAAGAAATTGGTTTGGGCAGGATTTATGTGGAAACACAGTTTCATATCAACAAAATATAACTGTTGTAGATACACTTGCACCAACTCTTAACTTTGAAAGTATCATAGCCAAAGATTGTGATGAAGATCTAAGCATAATCGAAGATTTCATAGACTATCAGGATAATTGTGCAATAAAAAATGTTGAATTCAGTGATGTCCTTCTTATGGAAACAAAGTGTATAACTCAATTTGATAGAACTTATCGCCTTGAAGACTTCTGCTCGAATATTAGAAATGCTAATCAGCAGCTTCAAGTAGAAGACTTTAGTGGGCCTAATTTTACCAAGCCGCCGCAAGATAGAATAGTTAAATGTGGCATCAGTAATATTGAATTGGAATTTCAGAATTGGATTAACAATTTTGGCTTTGCAGAAGTAACCGATAACTGTAATGATTATACAAACATCGTCAGAAACCAACCCAACCTATCAGATAGCATGTCAATTATAAATGCTACGGCAGCCAATTTAAATGACATCAGATGCAGTCAGGGAAATCCAATCGACAATATTATTTTTAGGCAAGATTTTTCCTTTTACAGTTATGATGTTTGCGGTAATGTAAGTTCTAGTATAGCAAGCTTCATATTAACAGATACTATAGCTCCAGTAATTCCAAATTGTCCAGCAAACCAGCAAATATTTTTGCCAGAAGAAGAATGTGACATTTTTAGTTCAATAAACCTGCCATTTGCAATAGATCCTTGTCTTAGCTTTGATGATACCAAATGGACCGTAAACATAGATGATGTTTTCATTTTTAAAGACTCTAATGAAAGCATTGACTTCAATTTTGATATAGGTACTCATAACATTGAATATGTGATTGAAGATTGTGCAGGTAACCAAAATAGTTGTATTCAAACATTAATGGTTCTAGACAGCTTTCCTCCTAAAATTGAATGTCCACAGGATATTAATATAATTCTTCCTGAAGATAGTTGTGAAGCAGAAATTCAAATTCCAGAGATTATTTCATTTTCAGATAACTGTTTTGGAACAGCCGACTTTAGCCTTACACTTCCTGAAGGAGGAGCATTTATTAATTATGAGCTTAATGAATCAACCAACAGCTATTTCAGTAAATCCTTTAATATAGAATTTGACAATATTACTAACGAACAAAATTTCTTCAAGCCAGTATTAATAATAGAATATGCCCTTAGCATAGACATAACTTCTAGAGTAGTTTTAAAGTCGGAATTTCAGGATGAACTCTTTATTGCTGAAAAAGCACCTTGTGTTAGGCAAAAGCATAGGTTGGTAATAGACGAAAACCAATTTGAAGTCTGGTCCATGGACGGCAATATAAAATTTGCAGTAGTTATAGAAGAAAATGGAGGAAATGGTCTCATCCCATGTTTTCCTGAAAATCTGGATGGTCCATCTGATATCGATGACTTTTCATTCTTCAGTATAACACTACAGTATACAAATATTAACCCTGACTTTACTGTATCAGATGAAAACGACGTCATTCTATCACAAAATATCTCAGAACTAAACCTTGAAGCAGGCAGTTATTCGATAAATTATGAAACTCAGGATTTTGCAGGAAATATAGCAAACTGCAATACTAGTATTACTATACAAGATACATTGAACCCTGTGATATCATGTGTTGATAGAACCCTGGTCCTAACACCTGAGACTGATGAATTTATTGATATCATACTAGATGATTTAGACATTTTTATTACCGACAACTGTAACATAGACCGCATAAGCTACTTTCCTTCAGACTTTAGTTGTCAACAAATAAATCGAAACGTTCCTCTCGTCGTTCAAGCCTGGGATGAATTTGATAATTTCTCATTTTGTACTGCAAACCTTTCTGTAAATGGTGCAGAATTAACGCCATCATTTATAGGAGGACTTTGTTTAGCAGACACTCTTAAATTATTTGCTAATGTAGATAATGGTATAGATGGTACTTTTAACTGGACTGGTCCCGATAATTTCAGCTCTAATGAAAGGAATCCTATTATTACAAATATAGGCTCAGCAAATTCAGGTATTTATACACTTAACCTAACAACAGATAAAGGCTGTCCCTTTACAGGAATTGTAGAAATTGAAGTAAGCCAGTTTTTAAGTCCTGAAATTAGCGCAAGCAAGATCAAAGCTTGTGAAGGAGATATGGTCGTTTTAAATTCAAACAGTTACTCAGAAATAGTAAATTACTTTTGGTACAAGGGTGTCTCCCCAAATGGTGAATTAATAGATCAAACAGATGGTCCAAGCTTACAATTGACTGCCGAACTTGGCACTCAACATTTCTTTGTTGTCGTCGAAGGACAAGGATGTCGATCTAATCCATCCAATACACTAACTCTTGAAGTATTGGAAATACCTAAAGCCAATATTACCGAAACATTTATCGTAATCTGTGCAGGAGATGATATCGTATTACAGTCTCAAGATATTATTCCAAAGTACGAATATCAATGGACAGGACCTGACAGTTATAATTCAACGGGCGTCTTCCCTGAGGTAATAGAAAATGCTGATCAATCTAATGCAGGACTATATACACTGGTGGTAAAAAACGAAAACTGTTTTTCAGAACCTGCAATGGTACAGGTAATCATCCTATCTCCTCCACCAAAGCCAATAATTGAAGGACCATCGATTTTCTGTGAAAGAGAAAGAGCAAGTCTTACAATTGCAAATATTCAAAGTGGCATAATGTCAAGCTGGTATTTTAATGGTGTCCTTTATACTACTATTAACTCCAATACACTTGTACTCCCTGACATTGACTTGACTCTATCTGGTAACTGGACAGTAATCGTTGATGATGGCTTTTGTACTTCGAATATTTCTGATGAATTTGAATTAAATGTAGAATCAATACCCAATATAGGTGCAACCAATAATGGGCCAGTTTGCGAAGGAGACAGCATTCAGTTGACAGCAAGCTTTATTCCAAATGCATCTTATGAGTGGGAGGATCCAGAAGGCAACAGATATTTTACAAGAGAAATAAAACCACTTGCTCTAAGTGGCAATTATTCGGTAACGCTTACAACAGTTAATGGTTGTCAAACAATCGCTAATACTAATGTTGATGTTGGCTTAAGACCTAGAGTAACCGCATTGAGTAATACTTCATTGGGCTGTATGGAAGCAGGAAATACCTTTCAACTAAACCCAACGGTATTTCCTCCAGGTAATTACACATACATTTGGAGTGGTCCAGATAATTTTAACTCTAATCTTACTAATCCCCTAGTTGAAAATATAGACTCCACTAACCTTGGAATATATCAACTAATCGTTATAGAAAATGAATGTGCCTCTTTTCCAGCACAAACGATCGTAGATTTCACATTACGTCCAGAAGCACCAAACTTACTCGGCGATACCCTTGTATGTGAATCAGATAACGTCTTTTTATTTATTGAAGAACCTATTGAAAATAATGATGCTATTTGGATATGGTTTACACCTCAAGGTCAAATTACCACATCAACACCATTTTTAGAATTAAATAATTTTAATAATGCATTGAGTGGGCAATATTCAGTTTATCAAGAAATAAACAATTGTAGATCTCTAAGATCAAATATAATAGACATTGATTTGATCAAAAAAACCAACAGACCCAAAATTAACGGACCAGCCATAGCTTGCCAAGGCTCTCAAATTAATTTATTCGCTACTGGAATGGCAGGTGATGTTTTTTCTTGGATTACACCAGCAAATGATACGATCAATAATTCAGATCCTGTATTGGTGCTAGATGATTTAAATCTTACTGACTCAGGGAACTATATAGTATTCATCAATAACAACAAGTGCAGATCGGAAAACTCTATTCCCTTTAATTTAGTAGTTATCGAGAATGCAATTATACCTGAATTTGTAGATAAGGAAGTAGACGTTTGCCTAGATACTCAAAATGAAATTTCTATTTGTTTGCAAAACACTAATTTAATTTATGATAGTATACAATGGATAAATATTGTAGATAATTCAATAATAGCGCAAGGAGATGAAAATTGTATTATTCTAGAATTAATTGATTTCGAAAACATTTCAGAACTAGAAATCAAGGCAAGAGCCTTTAATCAAATATGTAGTTTTGAATCTGATGAGAATATACTTATCAGAATTTTTACTTCAGATCAATCTTCACTAGAAATAACAAATGAACTAGAGTTTCTATGTAATACTTACTTTATAAATCTTACCCCTGACATTATTCCTAATAATATTTCACCATTATGGTCTTCGCCAGATCCTGAAATATTAATTTTTAATAAAGACAGTATTTCTGCTTCCTTCAGTAACTTAAGATCTGGCATAAATGAAATTATACTAACCAGCCAAAATGATTTTTGCTCAATGTCCAAATCAGATACACTTATTGTATTTGTTTTGGATGAAATAGAAGCTGCTGATGATAATATTACATTGGAATTTGATGACTTAGATTCAATTAATTTTCTAGCAAATGATGTCTATTCTGACATTGTCAATACAAGAATTATTTCAAGCCCTCAGTTCGATGTAATTAAAATTGAAAATAACAAAATAGTTATAGACAATTCCGAATTGCTCTTGGGTCAATATGAAATAGCTTATGAGATTTGTTATATTGAATGTCCTGACATTTGTTCTTCAGCAATAATCTCGTTGCATATTGGTGATAACAACCAATGCCTTGCAGGAAATATGATTACGCCAAATGACGATGGGTACAATGATATATTTAGAATTCCCTGTCTGGAACAAAATAATTTTCCCGATAATAAATTGATCATCTTTAATCAATGGGGAGATGAGATTTTCAAGGCTTCCCCTTATCAAAATAATTGGTCAGGAACTTATCAAAAGGTAAAAATACCTGCTGGTACATACTATTACTTATTAGATCTTGGCGATGGCTCAAGACCGCTTAACGGATTCATAGTATTGGAAAGATGACCAGAGCAATATATATATCTGTCTTCTTTTTATTTTTCATCATTACCAGTCATGCTCAGCAGCAAGCATTATTTAGTCAATTTGCGTTTAACAAATTACCATATAACCCAGCTACATTAGGTGCACATGAACAGGCGAATGTTACTCTTATAAATCGGAATCAATGGTCAGGCCTGCTTGGAGCTCCAAAAACACAAATGTTAAGTTATTCGAGTGCTATGTCAAAGCATAACAATGCATGGGGACTACAACTTCAAAGACACACTATTGGGATACAGGAAAGGTTAGAAATGTCAGCTTTTTATGGCATGAAAATTCCTTTTTTACCACAAGAGTGGAAATGGGGGCTACAATTTTCTGCACGACGCTACCAAATGGATTTTACGGATCCGAACCTAATTGCACTTGACGGGTTTAATCAAGACCCGAACATCGAACAGAGCGTTATATCAACAAGCAATTTTAATTTAGGAGCTGGAATATTATATAGAAATGATAACTTTTTTGCTGGCGTTTCCATTCCTCAAATACTAAAAAATAAATTAAATACAGGTAATCTCAATGTGAAAAGTTCGGAAGTTAATCATTTATATATTATGCTTGGCGCAAAATTTGAATTAGGAGAACATTGGGACTATCAACCAGAATTCTTGTTCAAGTTATCGGAAAATACACCTTACAACTTAGACCTTTTATCCATGTTCAGTTATCAAGAAAATCTTTTTCTAGGCCTTAATATACGTTCTGGAGGATCTCAAAATGCTATCCTAGAATCTTTTGATTATGTGATGGGGTTTGCGTTTACAGATAAAATATTTGCAGGCCTAAGTTATGATATAACTGTTTCAGAATTAAGCGATGTTGAAAATGGTAGTCTGGAACTTTTGCTAAGGTATAAATTTGATAAAAAACCTAGCATCGAAATTGATGAACCACTTAATAATTACATAGCTGTTGTAGAAGTATCAAATTCAAGGGATTCACTATCCATTCAAAATAATAATGATAGTAACGTAGTTCTACAAGGAAAAGAAATAAATAACGCAACAGAGACAGATTTTTCTACAGAAAAATTTCTTTCAGGAGAAAGAATGGAATTAAAAAACATATACTATTCATTTGATTCTTTTACAATTGAAAAAGATGCTGCCAATGAACTTGATCTTTTGGTCGAAATTTTAAAAGAAAATACAAAAATAAACATACGTTTAATGTCATATACTGATTCGCAGGGAGATGAAGAATATAATTTGGAGCTATCCAATAAAAGAGCTTTATCAGCGAAAAAATATCTTGTCCTAAATGGGATAGAAGATAAACGCGTAATCGCTCTAGGTTTTGGCGAAAGCCAAATTAGAAATCATTGCTCTGAGGGCGTAAAATGTACAGAAGAAGAACACAATTATAATAGAAGAACCGAAGTACAGATCATTAACTAAAAAAAATCAATTATCCTTTTCATTAGTTAAGCTATCATACAATATGTCTAGAATTGCTATTAGTATTTTATTACTATTTATTGCAAGTCAAATGCTTGCCCAAATTACAGGTACCGTAAAAGACAGTCATGGAATGCCTTTGTCCTATGTAAATGTATATGTTAAAAATTCAAGTATCGGTACAACTACGAATTTTGATGGATTGTACAAACTGAAATTGAATCCAGGACAACACACAATTGTATATCAATATATAGGATTCCAAACACAAGAAGTTGATATCCAAATAGAGAAGGAAGAAATCAGAAAAGACATTGTTTTATTCGACATGTCATACACTATGCCTGAAGTAACAATTACGTCTGGAGGTGAGGATCCGGCTTATGCTATTATACGAAAAGCTCAAGCAAAGAGAAAATTTCATTTGGAACAAAACAGTGAATATGAATGTGATGCCTATGTAAGAGGATTCAATAAGATTTATAACGCTCCTGAAAAAATCATGGGCATAGAAGTAGGTGATATGGATGGAGCATTGGACTCTACCAGGCAAGGCGTTGTCTACCTTTCTGAATCAGTTTCAAAATTATATGTGTCTGGATCCAAAAGCAAAGAAGTTATGACCTCCTCTAAAATTAGTGGTGATGATCAAGGTTATAGCTTCAATAGTGCCCAAGAAATGGATTTTAATTTTTATCAAAATACTCTTGACCTTAATAAGAAAATTATTTCACCTATTGCCAGCAATGCATTAAACTTTTATGATTATTTACTTGAAGGTGCTCATGTTGACGAAAATGGACAATTGGTCAATAAAATAAAAGTGATTCCCAAAAATGATTATACCCCTTGCTTTTTTGGCCACATTTATATCAATGAAGATTTATGGAATATCAATAGTGTTAAAGTAGGCGTAACCAGTAAAGCAACTCAGTTGGCTTTTATAGACACTCTAAATTTTGAACAAAATTATATCCCATTAGCCAGCGACAAATGGATGATGCTTTCCAATATAATAGAATTCAGAATGAGTGCTTTTGGTTTTGAAGTTGGCGGAAGCTTTGCTTGTGTGTATTCAAACTATAAACTAGGACCAGTTGATGCAAATATTTTTAACAGGGAAATATATGTGGTTAAAGATGGAGCAAATGAAAAATCGGAAATGTTTTGGGATTCCATTCGACCTATCCCCTTGACGATTGAAGAAGAATTGGATTACATACGAAAAGACAGCATTAGAATTGTAAAAGAAAACCCAGAATACCTTGATTCCATGGACAGAAAAAACAACAAGCTTGCAGTCACAGATATACTAACTTCTTACTCCCACCAGAATTCAAAAAAAAGATCGAGTTGGTCTATTTCTTCGCCTTTAACCAATATTGATGTAAACACCATTCAAGGATGGAATGGTAGTCTTGGCTTTAAATTTAACAAATCTTATAATAAACAACGAACAAGAACCTTAAGTATAAATACAGATGTAAATTATTCTACTTCTTCCAAACAGTGGAGACCTCGGATCAGTGCTAATTTTAGATTTAATCGAAAGAATAATCTATCCATCTCTGGTAGTACAGGAAGAAGTATCTCCCAATTTAATTCGCAAGAACCTATTACCGAAAGGCTCAATGCAATCATGACATTGTTTTTTAGACGAAACTACCTTAAAGCATATGATAAATATTTTGCACATCTCAGATTATCACAATACATAGGCTCTCTTTTCTATGGAAGATTTTCTATCGACTACGAAGACAGATCTGCATTAAGCAACAATTATGATGGAAGTTTATTCTATAAAAACTCTAGAGAGTTTACAAATAATCTGCTAGGCTTTGAAGATCATCAAGCAATTATCCTCAGGACTTCGCTGCGCATAAGATTTGGTGAAAGACTAGTAAGCTACCCTGATCGTACCTTTAGGATTGGATCACAATGGCCAACACTGTGGTTACATTACAAAAAGGGTATTAATTCTATCGGTGGAAGTGATGTAAATTATGATCTTCTTCATGCGTCGATTAGAAAACAATATTCCGTTGGTAATCTTGGTACATTCGACTTTTATATTCATGGTGGAACATTCATCACGAAACCCGAATTTTTTATTGATGCTTATCATTTTGTTGGGAACCAGACGCATATTGCTTATCCACAAAGCTATATTACCTCATTCCTATTACTACCCTATTATGAAAATAGTACTAATAATGACTTTGCACAATTCCATTTTCAACATAACTTTAACGGCTGGTTAACAAATAAACTACCAGGAATACGTAGATTAAACCTTCACTTAGTTGGAGGTTACAAATATTTGCTTTTAAATGGTGGCGACTACTCTGAAATATATGTTGGATTGGATAATATAGGATATAAATTTTTTAGACTTCTTAGAGTTGATGCAGTATGGTCAAAACAATTTAGTAAAGAAGTTACGGGAGAAGATTCAAATTCTCGATTTGGTGTTGTTGTTGGATTAAAGTTCAAACTGTAATATCTGCTTGTAAGCTGTATACATTCAGGCGGATAAATTTGATCAGCTTTCTGGAATTGGAATATTTCTTCTGAAGGCTGTTTCAAATGAAATAGTTGTGTTAGTACCTTCTACACCTTTAATCGTTAAGATTTTTTCATAAATGATATCTCTAAGGTGTCGATTGTCTACAGCATATATTTTTACAAGTAGAGCATATCGACCAGCGATGTTTACACATTCCACAATTTCTGGAATCTTGCTTAATTCTGTTTCAACGGAACGATGGAAATTGGAATTATCCAACATTATATGCGTAAATGCAGAAGTCTGATAGCCCAAAATTAAAGGGTCCAACTGTATGCTGGCATTTTTCAATAAGCCTACTTCCTTTAATTTCTTAATCCTTTGGTGAATTAATGTATTTGAAACCTTTAGCTTTTTAGCCAATTGTAAATAAGGTACACGGGCATCAAATGTCAATTCTTTAAGAATTCTGCGGTCAAATGGGTCAAGTTGTAAATTATCTTCTTTCATCATAGATAAAATTAGTTATTATGACTTAATTATATTCAATATAAGTACAT
Source organism: Saprospiraceae bacterium (assembly GCA_029262995.1). Classification (GTDB taxonomy): domain Bacteria; phylum Bacteroidota; class Bacteroidia; order Chitinophagales; family Saprospiraceae; genus RFSX01. Next base: position 150,700 of record JAJCYH010000018.1, read on the forward strand.
TATAACTTAATTTACTGTAATTGACAAACTATATGAACTAAATAGCACTATTTTTGAGTTATACTAATACTAGTAATTAAAAAAAGAACACGAGCTGATTTTGATTTAAGATCAATTTTATTTAACCCAATAAAGACGTTTTGTGATGAGCGCAACAGCAGTACTTTCTGTTACATTGATTTTATTTTCTGTAATTGATATGATAGGCAATGTGCCAATTATTATCAACATGAAAAAAGATGGTTTAAGGATAAATGCCCAGAAAACAACCATGGTATCTGGTTTAATCATGATTAGCTTTCTGTTTTTTGGAACTGCAATGCTAAGCCTTTTTGGTATTGATATAACCTCCTTTGCACTAGCAGGATCGTTGGTTATGTTCTTTATAGGACTGGAAATGATACTGGGCATCCGTTTCTTTAAAGAAGAAACCACAGGCAAAAAATGTGGCAGTATAGTTCCTATAGCCTTTCCTCTATTAGCAGGAGCTGGAACATTGACTACCATCATTTCCCTAAAGGTTCAATACGACAGTTTTAGCATTATTCTAGGAATTCTTATCAACATATTGATCATTTACTTCGTTTTAAGATCAACAGACTGGATGGCAAAAAAAATATCCGAAGATGTTTCTAGTACATTAAGGAAAGTATTTGGAATCTTGCTTTTAGCTATATCCATTCAAATCATAAAAAACAATCTATAATTGAGTCATTAGTAATGTTTTTTAATATAGTTGGTTATTTAAATATTGTAAAACCCGACCTTCCAGTCGGGTTTTTTTTTATAATTATTCCAATCACTAATTATTTATTCTAAACATTGGTTATTCATAAGGTCTGATATAATCACTCGTGCGACTCGCTCACCACAGCCTGCACACGAGGTTGGCGAAGGTGAAAGCATGAGAATTAAATATGTATATATCTGTTTCCTGTTGCGCCAAGTGCAGCTTCTTTAACTGCTTCAGAGTAAGTTGGATGTGGGTGTGAAATCCTGGCCATATCTTCAGCCGATGCCCTGAATTCCATTAAAGCGACAGCTTCCATTATCAAATCTGCAGCCCTAGCCCCCACCATATGAACACCTAACAATTCATCTGTATCTTTATGAGCAATTACCTTTATCATTCCCTCAATATCCATACTAGCTCGAGACCTTCCTAATGCCTTCATTGGGAACTTACCTATTTTGTATGGAATTTCCATCTCCTTGCATTGCTCTTCTGTTTTGCCTACAACAGCAAGCTCAGGCCAGGTATAAACTACACCAGGAATCAACTCATAATTTATATGTGGCTTTTCACCTACCATATATTCTGCAACAAAGACACCTTCTTCTTCAGCTTTATGGGCCAACATGGCACCTTTAATAACATCTCCAATTGCAAAAATTCCTTTAGCTGAGGTTTCCAAATGCTCATCCACCTCAATTCTTCCCTTATCATCCTTTGCAACGCCAATATTCTCTAATCCAAGATTATCGGTATATGGTTTTCTTCCTATAGCAATCAAACAATAATCAGCCTTTGTTTCTAGAACATCCTCACTGCCCTTTTTTGAGAATTTTATAGTAACAGATTTACTTGTAGACTTTACTTCTGTTACACCATGATTAAGATGAAACTTGATCCCTACTTTTTTCAAAGACCGCTGTAACTCTTTAGCCGCATCTGCATCCATGCCAGGTAATATTCGATTCTGAAATTCAATCACTTCAACTTCAGTTCCAATTCTGGCAAAAACAGAGCCTAATTCCAATCCAACCACACCTGCACCAACTATGACCATTCGCTTTGGAATTGAGTCTATATTCAGCGCTTCGGTAGATGTTATAACACGCTTTTTATCATAATTAAACATCTCTGGAGCAACAGGTTTTGATCCTGTAGCAATAATTGCTTTATCAAATTCGACAAGGGTTTTATTATCACCATTAGTTACTTCAATTTTATTTTTGTCAACAAAACTGCCATGCCCATGAATTACTTCTATTTTATTTTTTTTCATCAGGAAAGAAACACCGTCATTTGTTTGCTTAACAACGCCATTTTTTCTCTCCACCATTTGCTTTAGGTCAGCCTTTAAATCACTGATATTAATACCATGCTCTTTAAAGTTATGCTGTGCATTATGAAAATGTTCCGTTGAATCTAGCAAAGCCTTAGAAGGTATACAACCAACATTTAAGCAAGTACCCCCCAATACATTGTATCTTTCAACTATAGCAGTTTTAAATCCCAACTGAGCTGCTCTGATAGCAGCTACATATCCTCCCGGTCCAGAACCGATAACGACTAAATCGAATTTCATTACTTATTATTGCTGTCTTTATTATTTGAATTTTTGTTGTTGCCGCGATTTTTATTGCCACGGTACTTGTTGTTGCTCTTCTTGTTGGCGGAACCTTCACCCTTTTCTCCTTTAGGTGCTTCACGGTTTGCTTTTGAACCACTGTCTGTATTTGTCTTATCAGACTTATCAGTCCTAGACTGATTCTGAGGCTTCTTATTATCCCTTCTCGGATTTCGCTTATTGTTGGACCTTCTCTTATTGCTTCTTCGCTTTATTTCTGGCAATTCAATTTGGCCAGTCACATCCGCATAATCCAATTCAATATTTTCATCATCCTCATCAATAATTGGTATGACAACTTCTTCCATTTCAGCAAGATCTTCTATCAAATTGCCTTTCTTATTCATTTCCAGAAGCAGCTTGACTTTCTCCTTGGTAAGTGCAATAAGGGGTCCTTTAAAATTTAATTTTTGAATTGAATAATACATCAATCCTTTAAAAATATCCGTCTTGACCAATTGAGCTTTACCATCTTTTAATTTCAATATATCCGCCTTATCCGGAAAATCTCCAAGAGCATCGATATAATTATCTAGCTCATAGTTGAGACAACATTTTAGACGACCACACTGACCTGTTAATTTGGTTTGATTTATTGCCAGATTTTGGTATCTCGCAGCAGTAGTTGTTACAGTTTCAAAGTTAGACTTCCAAGTTGAACAACAAAGCTCTCTACCACAGGTTCCTATACCACCAATGATTGAAGATTCCTGCCTTGCACCTATTTGCTTCATTTCAATTTTAACTCTGAATTCCTTAGCAAATAACCTTACAAGTTCTCTGAAGTCTACCCTTCCATCAGCAGTATAATAAAATGTTGCTTTCCTTTTATCGCCCTGGTATTCAACATCACCAATTTTCATATCAACATCCAGAGTCCTCGAGATTGCTCTTGCTCTTACTAGAGCCATTTTTTCCAGATCCCTTGCCTCTTCCAATTTTTCAAGATCTCTATCATTGGCAATACGAATAATCTTATGTATGATGCTTTCTTCTTCCGTTTTCTTTTTCTTCATCTGCATCCTTACCAAATCACCAGACAAACTGATTCGGCCTATATCATAGCCATTTGAAGATTCAACAACAACCATATCACCAGTAATAGATTCTGTATATTCTGGATTTATATAAAACTTCTTGTGATTACCTTTTTTGAATGATACTTCTACGATTCTGTATTCCATAGGATCGTGTAAATCCAAAGTTGCCAGCCAATCGAATGTATTCTTTTTGTTGCAGGAGCCACTTGTACAGTGACCTTTATCTCCACATCCTTGAGGAACTCCATTCTTAGTTGTGGAGCATGATGCACATCCCATCTATTATATATTATATTATATATAGGTCATCTAACAACCCACAAGGGGCTAAAACTTTGACCGTAAAAGTTTTAATATATATGACATCAATTAATGTGCCTCGATGTTCCTAAACCATGGATTTGCCAGGCATAGCTGTTTTTCATCATTGTAGTCAGCATTAATTGACGGTTATACAAATCTATTGACTTCTGCTCTTAAAATCTCATTTATTTTGAAAGTCATGTTCATTAACATGATTTTCATTGATAGATTTCTGCTGATATAGCCTATATTTTTATTAAAAAGATAATTAAGTTGATCTGCTTTATTGCGATCAAGTATTTTTTGCATTTTAATAATAACAGCTTTTTCTTCATCGGATAATTTCAGATTGTCTGTAGTTTTAAAACTATAAGCTAAAAGGTATTCACGTAAAAAATGAAGTGTATACCGCATAAAGCTTTTTAGGTTTTCTTTGCCCAAGCTGTTTAAGTAATCCACCCAAGCTACCAGTTCGTCAGGATCACACATGTATGATTTTCTAAACCACTCTAGCATATCAGTTGAAAAGTTTATCTGCCCTGAACCAATAAGTTCTTCTGCCTTACGCATATTTCCTTCAGCCAAATAACCAATCTCCTTAATTTTTTGCTCAGAAAGATCAAATTTTCCCCTGATGTGATCCTCAATAGCATTATCAGAAAATGCAGGGATTCTAAGTATTTGACAACGCGACTGAATTGTATTTAAAATAGCATTGTGGTTATTTGCTATCAATATGATTATTGTATCATCTGATGGTTCCTCGATCAATTTCAATAATCGATTCCCCTCCTTTGCTAGGCTCTCTGCATGCCAGATTATTTGAATCTTATATTTGCCTTCATAACTCTTTAAGCCCAAGTTATGGATGATCTGGTGACATTCAGCAACATTTATATTACCATTCTTATTTGACCCTCCAATTGCTTTAAGCCAATCGGTAATATTTCCATGAATTTGATCTGTCATAAATTGACGCCACTCTTTCAAAAAATGAGTACTTGTTGTCTCTTCTCGCTTAAATTTATCATGTTTGATTACTGGAAATGCAAAGTGGATATCAGGATGGACAAATGTTGCGATCTTATGGCATGTTTTACATGAATTGCATGGCAGTCCTCCTTTTGGATTTATACAAAACAACATCTTACATAACTCCAAGGTAATTTCCAATTGCCCAGAACCTTCAGGTCCTAGCATTAACAGGGCATGAGGAACTCTTTTCTCCTCAATAATTTTTACAAAATAGCTTTTGATTTCCTGATGTCCTGCGAGCATTTATAATTTGATTATTCCAAAGATAAGCTTACATTTTAACAATATACATATGTTATTCTAAATATCATATGAACCATAATAGTCCTTTAAAAATTAAACTATTAGCTTTGCTTGTAGGTTAATAAGTCATTCAAAATAGAATTCAAAATGAGAGTTTCAATATGTAGATGGGCACATTTCAATGCAGCACACAAATTACATAACGACCATTGGTCAGATGAAAAAAATAAAGCTGTTTTCGGTAAATGCAATAACCCTAATTACCATGGTCATAATTATGAAATGGAAGTTACACTTACCGGTGAAATTGATCCTGATACTGGCTATCTATTTGATCTTGCTAACTTGAAGGAAATCATCAAAACAGAAATTGAAGACAGATATGACCATAAAAATCTAAATTTAGATTGTCCTGAATTCAAAGAGAACAACCCAACAGCTGAGTTGATTTGCATTGAAATTTATAAACTACTCAGGGCTAAAATTGATGAGAAAATGGATATAAATCTCAGGTTATGGGAAACACCAAGAAATAGTGTCATCTATCCTCCTGTCTGTTAAAGTGTTTTCTTCTTTTAAATTCTAAAACGCTGAATTACACAGTACTTTAGACTTTTACACTGCCCTTAACATTTGATATGTTTGTTTGAGGACAAATATTCCTAAAGATAATTCTTAGCTTAGGTGATTGACCTAATTACTATGCTAAAGAATATCCTCAAATTTAAAAACCATCATTTGTTAACGATTGGTATTCTCGCATCTATAATTGTCGGACTTGGAGAATATTTACTTCACTATGTTCCCGGAGGTCCTCATGGAGAAATTGAAATGCTTGAAAAAGTCCCGCTTAACAGGGCATGCATAGGGCATTTTCTAGTTGTTTTTGGCGCACCTCTTTACTATGTAGGTTATCTAGGTTTATATAAAATATTCAAATCCACAAGTCCTTTAATTTCTAGTCTGTTACTCATTTTTGGTATACTATCCTTCTCAATTGGTGGAGTCTGGATTTCTTCAAGGTATTATGCTGCAGATGTGTTCCAAAACAGTCCGATCGAATTACATGATTACTTTGTTAATTCTTATAATTCTCATTATCAAGTGCTGGTTTGGGTACTACGCATTTTGGTAACTTTTGTTTCTATAAGTTATTTCACTTTGATCCTTAAAAACAAAATAGGCATTCCCAAATACTATGTTCTATTTACACCAATCATCCTATTGGCTACTATAATTTCAACGCTTTTCTGGTTCAAAGCATTCGGTGAACATATTGCACCTATTGCTATGAATGTAACCCATTTTATATTTTTTGGAATGATACTAATACATTTATTAAAAAAAGAAAAACTAAAAAATCCAATCCAATGAAAAAGTTTATTGTCGCTGCAATTGTTATCATCTTATTTCTAGTACTTTTTCTAATCTTCTTTTTCAAATCAGATGCTACAGATCCATACAAACAAACAACATGGGGTAAGTTCTCTGGATCTTGTAATACAGAGGAAGCTCCTTCTGAAAATTATGGTAATAAATTCATTGGTTGTGACTATTCCATACCTGATCAAGATATCCCAAAATTCACTTCTCTTAATTTTCCATTCACCAATAAATTTGACAACAGTAAATCACTACCCTTAATGGCTTCCGCACTAATTGACATTGACAATGATGGCATTGATGAAGTCTTTATTGCTGGTGGTATTACTCAAAATGATGGCTTATTTAAATTTGACAACAATAGTTTTATTGAAATCACCGACATAGTTAATCTACCTTCTAAAGAACCCAATACCACGAATTACGGAGCCATATCAGTGGATTTAGATAACAATGGATTTGTTGATCTAATTGTTTGCGGTGATGATGGCGTTAAATGGTATAAGAATAATGGAAACAATTTTTCAGCTACTAAGCTACAAATTGAGTTCAATGAAAAATCGGTTCCCATTTCTGTTACCGCTGGAGACATCAATAAAGATGGTCATCTTGATTTGTTTGTAAGTGCATACATCAAACTCAGTAAAATGGAGGGTCAAACCATCTTTAAGGATATGAGTTATGGAGCAACTAGCTTGCTTCTACTAAACAATGGAGATCAATCTTTTAAAAACGTCACATCCGAGTGGGGAATAAATTATATTCATAATACATTTATGGCCGTTATGGTTGATATAGATAAAGACGGTTGGATCGACTTGGTAGTAGCACACGACACAGGAGAAGTGAAAACATATAGAAACAATAATGGAGAATCATATGATATGATTTCCAATCCGTTAACCGGAAAATATGCATACCCAATGGGAATTGCTGTTGGTGATTATAACAATGATAGCCATATCGATTTCTTCTTTTCAAATACAGGAAGTTCAGTACCAGAATTTATGGCTAGAGGAGATTTGGCTGAGGAGGATGTTTTTATTCGCAAATGGATTCTTTTCAAAAATACAGGCGATTTTAATTTTATTAATACTGCTGAAAATGCAAAAATATCAGATTTAGAATTCTCATGGGGAGCCATATTTGAAGATTTTAATTTGGACGGCAAACAGGATTTAGTAGTAGCAGAAAATTATGTAGATTTTCCTCCACATAAAATTTTCAAATTACCTTGTAGATTTCTAATACAAAGAGAAAATCATACTTTTGCAGCAGTTGAGGATCAAGCAGGTGTTGTAAATAGAGAATACGCCATTACACCACTTTCAAGCGATTTTAACAATGATGGGTATAAGGACTTTTTATACATTAACCTAAACGGAACATCAGCAGCTTTTATCAATAAGGGTGGTGAGGTTAATTACATTTCTGTAAGATTCAAAGAAACAGCAGACAATATAGGATCTTATGTGACTATAAATAAAATTGATGGGACTAAGCTTACCGATGTATATGTTATAGGAGAAGGCTTGGTGAGCGATCAAAGCAACACTGTAACATTTGGAATAGGTTCTGATGAATCAATAATTAGTTTAGTCATTAAAAAACTATCGGGAGAAGAAATCGTCATTGATAATCCTGAGCTTAATAAAACCTATCAAATTTGAATGGCTTAGATCTACATGATTGTGGGTATCTAGCTACTTTCGTTGGGGTCTTAATGGAAGGTGAGATTTCATTAATTACTTCGGTGCTTGGCGCAAAAATGGGATATTATAATCTCTATATCGCAATGGTTTTCGCATTTATCGGATCATGGATAGCTGATTGGTTCAAGTTTATTCTTGCAAGATATAGAGGCAAAAAGATAATTGAAAAAAAGATCAAACTTCAAAAGAAAATAGAAAGGGCAACCAAGCTATTTGACAAGAACCCTTATATCGTTTTAAGCTTTTACAAACTCTTTTTTGGCGCTACTACTATTATTCTTATTCTTGCTGGAATAAAAAATATTCCTATCTGGCGTTTTGCAATTCATAGTTTTATCGCCACAAGTATCTGGTTAATTCTGTTAAGCAGTTTAGCCTTCTATTGTGGAGAAGCATTAATTTCCAACTTCAAGTTATTTACACAATATAGCCTTGAAGTTCTATCTGTGCTATCAATAATTGCAATAATTTACTGGCTATACATCAAACGTCCATTTACCAAACAATGTCTCGAAATTCCACAATAAAAATTATGAAGAAAAGAATATTATTAATTGCTATAAATTTAATTATTATAATAGGCATATGGGGGTCATTAGGCTTGGTAGTTGATGAACTTAAATACCACAACATCTGTCCAAAAATTCTATTAATCCCAGCTTGTTATATCATCTTTATCTGCTTACTACTTGCTGCTATAGCCAATAATTTAAATTTAAAATTTGCTAGTCTCTTGTACTTTATCGGAGTAATTACAGCACTATCCATTGCAACATATGGTACTCTAGGTGAGATTATTGGTTTTGCTGAATGCCCGAAAACAACCAACGGAATACCAATGTGCTATATATCTTTTGCTATATTCTTGTCGTTACTTAGCCTAAAAGTATTATCGATTAGATCAAGCAGGTCCATTGGTTAGAATTCAATTAAATGATACTATTATTAAAGTTCCAATTCATTGCCCAAATCTGGAATATAGATGTTGCTATGACCCGCGTCTTCCAAATAGCTTTTAAATGCCAGTTGTGTATCATATTCTCCATGCACTAGAAATATTTTCTTCAAACTTTTTTGGTTAGATAAAAAATCAACCATCTCTTTGCGGTCAGCATGGGCAGAGAATGAATCCATTGTTTTGACAGTAGCTCTGACTGGTTTAATCTCACCAAATAGTTTTATCTCTTCAATACCATTTTTCAACATTCCACCTGGTGTATCTGGAGAACAATAACCAACAATTAAAAAAGTAGCATTTGGCTTATCAATATTATTGTTTAGATGATGACGAACTCGACCTGCATTCATCATTCCACTTGAACTTATGATAATGGCTGGTTCATTTGAAGAGTTCAACGCTTTGGATTCTGCTACATCCCGAATGTATTTAAGGGTATTAAATCCAAATGGGTTAGGATCTTCAAGCATATATTCATGAAGCCTGTCATCATAACACTCTGGATGAGTGCCATAAATCTGAGTGGCATTAACAGCAAGAGGACTGTCTACATAAACAGGAATTGGAGGAAGCATGCCAGCAGATTCCAGTTTGTCCAACATATATACAATCTCCTGAGTCCTTCCGATGCTAAATGCAGGTATGATCAATTTGCCTTTCTTCTCACAACAAGCTTCCTTTACAATTTCTAAAAAAGTCTGAGATTGTTCTGGTCCAGTTTCATGATCTCTATCACCATATGTAGACTCGCAGATCAAATAATCCATTTCAGGCATTTGCACAGGATCTCTTAAAATTGGTCGATCAGGTCTACCGATGTCTCCTGTGAAGCCAACATAGGTAAAGCTATTGTCATCTTTCTTAATACGCAGACTTACACTTGCGCTACCAAGGATATGTCCTTGATCTCTGAAACATACCTCCACTTTTTCATTGATATGGAACCATTTGTTATAAGCATGGCTTTCAAATAAGTTCATTGCAGGTCCAACATCTTCACTTACATAAAGAGGAACTCTGAAATTTTTACTCGTCTTTTTTCTTTTCTTTCTCAGTTTGTTATTATGCCACTCTACATCTCTTTCTTGAATTTTAGCAGAATCCAACAACATAATTGTACATAGACTTCTGGTTGCATGTGTAGAATGAATGGTGCCAGAAAACCCTTCTTTAACAAGCTGTGGAATTCTTCCACTGTGATCAATATGGGCATGGGATAACACCAAACAATCGATTGTCTTAGGATCGAAATGCCATGTATTGTTTATATCCCAAATATGTCTACCTCTACCTTGAGCCAACCCGCAGTCAAGCAATATTCTATAACCATCGTCCAAAGTAAGTAGATGAGCACTTCCTGTAACCATTCTCGCGGCTCCACCAAATTTAAGTTGCATATAAGATTCTTTAAGTAAGTTAAGTTATAAAATCGAACCCCAATGCCCAAAATTTATTCGCTTAAAGAGAGTAAACCTTAAGACTTAGAATTAGGGAGATACAAATTGTTTTTAATAAGATTCCTTGAAATTACGATTTTTTGAATCTCACTTGTTCCCTCATATATTTGAGTGATTTTTGCATCACGCATCAATCTTTCAACATGGTATTCTTTGACATAACCATAACCGCCATGGATCTGCACTGCTTCAGTTGTAACAAATTGGGCAATCTCTGAAGCATATAATTTAGCCATGGCAGAAGCCTGATCGTATACCATGCCATTGTCCTTTAACCAAGCCGCTCTGTAAACCATCATTTTTGCAGCCTCAATTTTAACAGCCATATCCGCCAATTTAAATGCAATGACCTGATGTTGATTAATTGGCTTTCCAAATGTTAACCTTTCTTGAGCATATCTTGATGCCAATTCATAAGCACCTCCTGCTATTCCTAATGCTTGGGATGCAATCCCTATTCTACCACCACTTAATACTTTCATGGCAAATTTAAACCCAAATCCATCTTCTCCTATTCGGTTGGATTTTGGAACTTTTACATCTTGAAACATAACGGTACAGGTGTCTGATGATCGGATTCCTAGTTTATCTTCCAATTCTCCCGTGGTCACACCCTCTGTTTTTGGGTCAACCAGAATTGCATTGATCCCATGGTGTGCTTTTTCTGGGTCCGTTTGTGCGATAACAACATATAGACCGCCATACTTGCCATTGCTGATCCAGTTTTTGGTGCCATTTATCAAATAATGATCTCCTTTATCAAGGGCAGTAGTTCTTTGACTTGTAGCATCACTACCCGCTTCGGGCTCTGACAATAAGAAAGCACCAATTGTATCTCCAGAAGCCAACATAGGCAGATACTTCTGCTTAAGCACTTCTGAAGCAAATGATTGAATTCCTGAACATACCAATGAATTTTGCACTGACATTGTAACCGAACAAGAATTATCAACTTTGGAAATCTCTTCCATTGCAAGCACGTAAGACAAGGTATCCATTCCTGTCCCTCCATACTCAGGTTGTACCATCATACCCATAAAGCCTAATTCTCCCATCTGCTTAAGCTGTTCACGTGGGTAGGTTTTATTTGTATCTCTCTCAATAACGCCTTTAATCAATTCATTTTGAGCAAAATCTCTCGCCGCCTTTTGAATCATTAATTGTTCCTCATTGAAAATAAAGTTCATCTCTTATCTTTTAATATGGGCAATGTTTACATCCGTTATTACAACAATATGCTCTCTTGAGGTGATACCACTTTGTAAAAACAAAATTTTCTTCCTCATTGATGTAAAAATCTACATTTTGTTCAAGTTTTCCCACTATTCCTAATCTGGATATTTCATCCTTTTGTTCCACTGTTAGTAATATGTGCTCATCATTTATCAACCTAGCCATTTCCTTCAGTAGGCAATTTGAACAAATGCAATTTTTAGTGCTAACATCAATCTTTATCTTCGGCATTGAAGAACACCAACAATCAAGTTTATTAAAACATTCAAATTCACTATTACACAATGTACATTTCATTGTTTGCAAAATCTCTGTAAAGATTAAAAAACGATAATAAAATAACTAAATCTAGAAGTAGTTTAAATTAATTGGTTTTTTTAGAAAATATCAGTTCTGATACTTTTTGATCACCTTGATCATATCATAGGTAGGAATCACACCATCCTTATATTCGACTATAATGTCAATAAAGTCATTGACCATGGCTCTTGAAAAGCCAAGTTTGAAACCATAATGGTGTATCAATTCGGTTTCTGAATCAGAAATGTTTTTGTCAATTTTCATTAAAAATAGCAAATAGTAAAATATTTTCATTCTTTCCTGCTCCGTTGCTGGAATCGTTAATTCCCTAGATTCAGAATCCCTAATGATCAATTCCAATTGGGATTGTGGAAATCCTAATGTTTCTGCCACATTCAAAATGTACATAAACTCGGAATCACTGAAGTTCTTATCAGATTTTGAAAGTAAAACAAGATGGTGGAGCAGTTCTTCTGGATTCATCAGAAAGTTAATCTAATAGCAAATGATAGCCCTTACGAAGATACTTTTTGACATTTAACCAAAATGCAAGCACCAGGTAAATGATCAAAGGAGATCCAAAAGTGACAAAGGATGCATAAATGAAATATAAACGAACTCTTGACGTACTAATCCCTACGCGTTCGCCTATATAAGAGCAAACACCAAAAACAGATTTTTCAATAAAATTTCTTATAGATTGGTGCATAATAATAAATCAACGATTTAAAGATATAAAAGCTTTTAAAAAACAAATAGCTTTTATTAACATTAAATCTTTCAGGAAACAGAAGCCTGGTCCTCAAGATGAACATAATCTGCATCATGTATGATTACATCTTTGATTTCACCCTTTGTGCTTGGATAGAATTTTTCAATGCAAAGGCTCATGCCTGAAAATCCCATTAATAAAACAATGAATAGGAAAAAATATTCTTTGCACCTTAGGGTAAAGCTCATTTTTATGTTTTCTTCTTCAGAAAGAAGAAAATCTTCGGTATTTGGGTTCATAGTTAAAAGTATTGGGAGATTAAAGTTAACATAAATATTTTAGGTATAAAATACTTTAACAAAATATTTAATATATAATTTTAGTATTCTGTATATTTGTACTATTGACATTAACAAAAGAACCTTTACCTGAACTTAATCGTTATTGAATATTACTATAATATCTAAACATGGAAGAGAAAAAAAAACCAAAAAACTCAGTAAACATAGAATTGCCAGAAGAAGTAGCTGAAGGTGTCTATTCAAATTTGGCCATAATATCACATTCTCAGTCTGAGTTTGTTGTTGACTTTATAAGAATGGTTCCTAATGTTCCTAAAGCCAAAGTTAAATCTAGAGTGATTCTGACACCACAACATGCCAAAAGACTCTTAAAAGCATTAAATGAAAATGTTGTAAAATTTGAAAAGCAATTTGGACCCATTACGGACAACCAAACACCTCCAAATCTTCCACTTAATTTTACGCCAACAGCACAGGCATAGCTTGCTTAAAGTTAAATTTGCTTAAAGAAAGCTTGTCTTAATTGAGACTCAACGAAAATTTTGCGTTAAGCTAAAATAAGCTACCATCATGTTTTGGTTTGTTATAACCTAAATGGCTATAAGCTTTTGCTGTAGCTTCTCTTCCACGAGGAGTTCGTTGTATATACCCTTCCATAATCAGAAAGGGTTCATGAACTTCTTCTATTGTTCCTGCTTCCTCACCTACAGCAGTAGCAATTGTACTTAAACCTACAGGGCCTCCCTTAAATTTTTCTATAATCGCTGTCAGTATCCTATTGTCCATTTCATCCAATCCCCCATCATCAACATTTAGTGCTTCCAATCCATATCTAGCAATTTCCAAATCAACGACTCCATTTCCCTTAATCTGAGCAAAATCTCTAACCCTTCTCAAAAGTGCATTGGCAATCCTAGGCGTTCCTCTTGAACGGCCTGCTAATTCATGTGCTCCTTCTTCCTTAATTTCAACACCCAATATATTGGCACTTCGCTTAATTATACTCTTTAAAGTCGCAATATCGTAATAGTCTAAATGACAATTTATCCCAAACCTCGCCCTTAAAGGAGCAGTTAATAAACCCATCCTAGTTGTAGCACCTATCAAAGTAAAAGGATTTAACTCAATTTGGATACTTCGAGCACTTGGACCAGAATCTATCATAATATCAATCCTGTAATCTTCCATTGCCGAATACAAATATTCCTCAATTACATTATTCAATCTATGAATTTCATCTATGAACAAAACATCCCCAGATTCAAGATTGGTCAATAATCCTGCGAGATCTCCGGGCTTTTCCAAAACTGGACCTGAGGTTAATTTAATGCTTGTATTCAACTCATTGGCGATGATATGACTAAGTGTAGTCTTCCCTAGTCCTGGTGGACCATGTAATAATACATGATCCAATGCTTCCTCTCGTTGCATGGCAGCTTCTATAAATACGTTGAGATTGTCAACAATCTTTCGCTGACCTGAAAAATCAGACAGCAGCTTAGGCCTTAAAGCTTTTTCCATCTGCCTTTCTTCCTGCGATAAATGCTCTTCTGTAGGATCCAAAATAAAATCACTCATATAACAAAATTAGTTAATAAATAACAATAATATCAGATATCGACTGCGTTCAGTTAATCTCTATAGACGAAAACATTAAACTAATTTTCAATATATGAAGCTTAGAATTTGCTTTTCATGAAAAATTATCTTTAAATAGTGTTTCTACTAATTATTAAACATCTAAACAAGAAATTATGGGCTTATTTTCATTTATTAAAGGTGCTGGATCAAAGTTATTTGGCAAAAAAACACAAGCAACTGAGGCTGCACCTGTGGAGTTGTCAAAAGAAGATGCACTTAAAGCAGAGATATCAAGATTACGTATTCCAGTAGATGGATTATCTATCGATTTTGCAGATCATGTAATTGTAACTGGAACAACAGATACAAATGCAGATAGGGAAAAAATCATTCTTGCAGTCGGTAATGTTGATGGAGTAGGTTCTGTTGCTGATTATATTTCAGTAACTAACCCTGAACCAGAATCAACTTTCCACGAAGTTAAATCTGGAGATACTTTATCTAAGATATCTAAAGAAGTTTATGGTGATGCCATGAAATACAACATCATTTTTGAAGCGAACAAACCCTTACTCGAACATCCAGATAAAATTTATCCTGGACAGATATTGCGTATTCCAGTATTATAAAAACAATAGCGGTCAGATTTGGCCGCTTTTGTTCTAAAAAAACCTATGCCTGCTAAATTTCAAATATGTCTCCTTCTTTTATTAAACATTAATTGCTTAGCGCAAAGGACAGACCCGAATTCTCAAGCCATTGAACTTGGTAAAGTGGAATGGTACAAAACTTATGATAAGGCACTGGAACTTTCAAAGGAGACTGGCAAACCAATTCTGATTTTATTTCAAGAAGTACCAGGTTGCTCAACTTGCCAAAACTATGGATTCAATGTCTTAAGTCACCCCTTGATCGTAGATGCCATCGAAAATGAATTTATAGCTCTTGCTATTTTTAACAACAAAAAAGGCGAAGATGCCAGAGTCCTAAAACTATTTAATGAACCAAGCTGGAATAATCCAGTCATTCGAATTATAGATTCAAATGCCAAGGATATTATATCACGCATAAATGGACAATACGACGCAGAATCTCTAGTCCTAAATATGATAATCGCTTTGCGTAAAGCTCACAGAAAAATTCCTGAATATCTAAATCTTTTGAATCAGGAAATTTCTCTATCTAAAGACAATATTCAAGAAGCTCATTTTAGCATGTACTGTTTCTGGAGTGGTGAGGCATTTTTTGGCAATCAGGATGGTGTTATTAAAACCACTGCAGGATTCATGGATGGAAAAGAAATTATAAAAGTAATCTACGATGATTCCAAAACATCTATAGATATTCTCAAAACAAAAGCTGAAAAAGAAAGTATCTCGTACATTAGAAACCCAGGCAAATTCTTAAAAGATAAAGACCCCAAATACTATCTGAAAAAATCGATATATAAATACCTCGCAATGAATGAATTACAAGCTACCAAAATTAATTCAGCTCTTGCAAATGGCAGGGATGCAAGCCTATATTTAAGCCCATCACAAAAGTTATTTCTACTTAAATTTTTAAAAAATGAACTAGATGGGAAGCTGATAGTTCTGTATGACAAGGAATTACACGAAGCTTGGAAAAAAATGAAGCTTTAATTGTAATATTTCAATCACCTTTGTGCGTTATACCTAAATCATTAAATAAAAAAATTAGAAATGAAAAAATTATGTGTTTTGTTATTGGGCTTTAGTTTATTCGCTTTAAGCTCATGTGGAGATGATAATGGACCTGAGGTAACTATTACCGCTCCCGCTGCTGGCTCAAGCTTTGCAATTGGAGGAACTATCGTTATATCAGGAACTGCTACGGATGATGTAGAAATATCGTCAATAGAGGTTTCTGGTAAAGATGATTTTAACATCTCAGGAACTCTTGATTTGTCAGGAGTAACAGATTTAAGTAATATTCCATTTACTTTTAATGTTGGCCTTGATTCAACTTCTGTTGTTGGTGATTACACGCTAATCGTAACTGCTACAGACAACGATGGCAATGAAGGTGATGCAGAATTAGACTTCACAATTCAATAAAAAATAAAGGAGCGTTGCGTGAAGTTGGAAACTTCACGCAGGGTTCTAATTTGAAGTTGCAAACTTCAAATAGCGTGCGGGCGGGGTTCTCAAATAGCGTGCGGGCGGGGTTCGAATTTCCCATTATTCGAAGTTTGTAACTTCGAGTCTTTTACTTCATCTCCCATTATTAAGATTTCGAAATCAAGTAAACACATACCCGTTTTGGACGCCATAATCAATAATTTCAACATCTAACAATACATTATCCATCGACAACTCTCTTTATCATACGCTTTGAAGTAATCTCGCTCTAATTGATTCTGAAACAAAACCATTTAACGAGGTATTTAATTCCATTGCTTTGAGTGCCGCATCTCTATGTAATTCGGATGGAATACGAACATTAAAACTTCCCTTAAAAGATTTCTCTGGATTAATATTTAAATCCTTACAATCTGCTAGATAATCATCTACTGCCGCTACAAAATCTTTTTCTAATTGAGGTCCTGTTTTACCTTCGTAAGAGATCAAACTTTTAATTCCAAGTAACTTACCATAGAATAATTTATCTTCTTTACTGTACTCAATTGAACCTGTATAGCCTTTGTATTCTAAATTTTTCATAAGCCTAATTTCTCTTTTATTTCCTTAAGTTGGTAGCTTTTCATTATGCCTTTAGGATGTGGTTTATGGAATTTCATTTGATCCTCTCTTTTATTCATAAACTTTATTCTTGAACCGCTTGTCTTTCCTGTCTTCATTTCAACATATCCAAAGTACCCTACCAATTTTACGACTTCATTAAAATGAAAATCAGTCGGCATACTCAAGAACCTTTCTATTAATTTATCCTTCTTAGACATAACGCAATTGTAACTATATTAAGTTGCAATAAACAACAATTATTTTAATGGATGATGCTTTTTAATCTCATTCTTGACGACTTAGGACTAAAAGGACTAAATGAAAAGCAAAGAATAGATTACTTTGAAATACTTGAAGAGCGACATGGCAGAAAGTACACCATTCTGACATTAGTCAATTAATCATATGATAAATTGCAAATAATATATGGCATGATTGCTTATGAAAAATAGAATCATTAGTAAACAATATACCGTGAAGTTCCAATTTAAAGTTGCAAACTTCAAAGAGCAGGCAGGGTTCGAATTTGAAGTGTCAAACTCAAAAAAAATAAAAGGGATGACTGAATCAGTCATCCCTTTCTAAATATTTGTACTTCACACCTTGTCTAGTATCTCAAAATCTTAATGCTGTTTAAGTTTACATCACTTCTCATCTCAGCAATAAGAATTCCTTTATTCTCTCCCAAAATATTTGAATTAATGTTAAAAGCATTCATGCCTTTTTCACCTTCAATTTGCTTACTATATATCAACTTCCCACTTACTGTATATAAGTTGATTTGAACTAATTTTTTTGATGTCAAATAATACTGCAACTTCGTTTGCTCCACAAATGGGTTTGGAATACTACCTATCAATAGATCCGTTAGATTATTTGTGTTATCCATCGATATAATATCTAATGAAAGATTCTTCACAAGTCCCTCTGAAGAAGTATAAACTGCATTTTCAAAACCGCTATTATATAGTTTAATAGCCTCACTCAGCATTTGCTCTTGATCAGAAATTATTACAATCTCAATTTTAGCACTCATTCCAGATTCATATGCTGACAATCCACTAATGTAGAGCACCTCGTCTTTCTCATGAATCATTACATCTATCTCCCCTTTTTCTGATCTTGCATTAATACTCGAAATTTCAACTTTGTTTAATTCAAAAGCCAACTGAATTCCATCAATATTAGAATTATTGTTAATTCTCAATTCCACAATATTTTGGACTCCCTCTTTCAATAAGTAATCCTCAGATTCAATGCTTATTTCTTCATATAAGCTATTACTCTTCCTTGTAGACATTACAAAATCATTATTAACATCACCAACCTTAACCGCTCGGAAATTCTGTTTGATTACATCTACAGACATCTCTGAAATTTCTAATACTTCAGAAAAGTTCCAAACTGATGCCAAATCCAATTCCTGTCTGGAATCCAGAAACCTCCAACTTTCATTACCAGGTAATTCGTCATATATACCAAGCAATAACCTTCTCAACTCAAGAATGTCGATAGCGGAAACAGAAGAAGAATTATCAGCGTCAGCAGCAACAAATTGGTAAGGACTGACAAAACTTTCAATCCCTAATATATGTCTTTGAATCGCTAACAAATCCATTGTTGAAACACCTTCTAAATGCCCTTTATTATAATTGGCTTTAATTTCATAAGACTTTTTATTAGCTGCATCAAAGGCATAATATCCCTCACTATCCGTCAATGTAGATCCAAAATAATCAGTGCTACCTTCTTCGTATATTTGAACCACAGCTTCACTAAAATATTCACCATTCAAAGTGGTCACCTGACCTTCAATTGCTGATCGGTTATTGCTTTCTAATCCACAATTAGCCTGAATACTCATCTCATCGATATCCCAAGCAGTAACATCTGAATCATTTCCAATAAGGCAATAAGGCAATAATTCAAATTTCAATAGGCTTGCTTCATCAATTCTGAATGCACTCAATCCGACAAAATTGAATATCTCTCTGGTCCAATTGGTAGTTGTTGGATTATCTGTTTGTCTAAAAATCTCAACATTATTCTTCAAGACCCTTAATCCATAAAACATTGGATAGTTATTTAATCCTCTGGTTCCTACAATCCATTGGAATTCCTCAGGCGCTCTTTCAAAGAAGTCCAAACTGGTAATGTTTATTACTGAATCTGGAGATGGATTAACTTCTACTTCAAAAATCAATGACTTTGGATGGTTTGGTTCATAACTGCAATTGTCAAGCGAACTAATGCATATAGCAACTTCACCATTTACTCCTGGGGTACAAGAATGAGCATTGGTTTGTGGATCAACTCTATATACGTTGGATGCTTTGAAATCCCCACATAAGACAGTATTAGGATAGTCTGCTTGAAAGTTATTGTAATCTGTCGATCTACAATCATCGAAATCATAAAATACTACAGCATTTTGAGAAATGACATTGATGATTACTATACTGTCACAACCATTTTGAGAAACGAATATTTGTTCAAATTGTCCAGGTTCAGTTATCAACAAACCGTTAATGTCCAATACATCGCCTTCCGTGATTAATGTGTCTATTGCTGTCGCAAATCTTGGATTGAGTTTTAGGTCAAAGCTGCAATCGGTAAATCTGTTATCTCCAGAAGAACTTAACCAGTTCACAACAGCTACATAAGTCCCTTGTCTCGTAACTTCTATGGACTGTCCTAAAACATTAGCTGAAAGACCTGGACCAGACCATTCTATGGATTGTAGAGGTAATGCTGTTGCATCGTCTGGTATTAAAGTTGTAATGACTTCTAAGGCAGTTGTGTCACCAAAGCAAATTGTTGATTCACCTATGATTTCACAAGTGTATATAGGATCGACTACTGAAACAATAATCGTAATTATACTGTCACAACCATTTGCTGCAGTCAATACCTGAATATAATCTCCTGCCTGAGAATAACTGATTCCGTTTACCACCAAACTATCACCAAAGAATAATGAAGTATCAATTTGGGAAGCAGATATCTTTAACTCCTCTATATCGTAACTGCAGGAAGAAAAACAAGTATCACCGGTCGTGTTAATCCATTCTACATAATATTCATATTCACCAGCCATACTGACACTAATTGCAGTAGTATCCTTTGTAATAACAGACCCATCAAATTTCCAATCTCTTGTAATTACGACTGAAGAAAGGCTATCTACAGTACTCCCAAGTTCAATTGCTGTTAATGAAATAGTGTCGCCTTCACAAATTTGATTGGATCCAGAAATTTCACAAGTCAATACAGAAGGCAATAAAAACACACTTTGACTCTGGAATTGCTGAGAAAACCACCATGAGTTTATAGTATTAAGGTTTCCAAATCCAATGGCTCCAGGATCTGTATAGTTGGTCCATCCGTGACACGGTAAAGCACAGCCCATCAATTGTACTGCTGGCTCACCTGTTCCAGAAGCTACAGATATATTCCTATCATCGTAAAACAACAATGGATCTGGACCTGTAGGTCTTACCGCTGAAATATTAAAACCTTGAGTCATCAACTCCGCATCATATATAGGAAAATGATAAATTCCCTGAGCAAACGATAAGGTTATAGGCACTTCTGCCATCGTATCACTTACTCTTTCTCCTAATCCATTCAAACCATCCCAATCCAAACACAGCTCTTGACCAACTTCTGAAGCATTTACATTTCCTGTAATCATAACGTCCGCTGATCCAGGCGTAAAAACATTGTCTTGACCATCAAAATCTAAAAGTAAGTCTATTTGTCCTGCTCTTGTGCTTATGAACTTTATACAATAGTTGCTTATATCACAACTACTTATTCCCATAATATCAATTTGCCCGCCCTGTGCTGTTTGGCATATGTCAATCGGATCATTCAAGAAAATCGCATATTCTGGTATAGTAACGTTTCGGTTTTCAAAACTCTTTCTATCCTCTGCTATATTTCCAGTATTGGTAGTACCAAAACTATTGAATGCAACATTAAATGCTGCTGGTCGGAATCCACTGCCATTAAAATCAATTTTTGTTATGAATGCAGCATCTACATCTACTGGATCCGGAGCACATACAAAAAATGCACCGTTGAATGGACGGTTGGGAAAACCAAAATCATTAATAGCAAATAGTGCCCAATTATAAGACCACACTCTTCCTGATTTCTCTTCAGGAGTTGCACCACTACAATTAACTACGGTAATGTCCCAGTAATCTATTAGGAAAGGGTCATTTGAGCTTAGATTCTGGAATTCTATATAATAGTCACCTGGACCTGTCCACGATCCTGACATTAATTCAGCAGAACTTACTTCATTAGCATTATAACCACCGGCACCATTCAATTGCATTGGACCATTCATTGCCTCTTGCCAGTCTGAAATCTGTGGAGATGAAAATAATACTGGAATAGGTCCAAAAACAATATTTCCATTTGGATCCAAAATGCGGTATTCAAAATTTTGCCTAGTTGGACTTTGAGATGTATTGTTCAAATGTGCAAAATTGAACCCTAGATAAATACACTCTTCACTTGGGTCAGTAATATGAATATGCAACCTGCTATTAACATCTGTATTATCATACGAAGCAAAATTATTAAACTGATTGTTGTTAATATGCAGCGCTGCTGCATCGTTAGTTTGATTGCCATTAATAGTTATGGAACCATTTGGGGCCAGTTGGGGAGTTCCCTCTCCATATATACTTATCGCAAAAATATTGAATATTAGAAACAATTGCACCGATAAAGCAATGGACTGCTTGATTAATTTCATTATTGATTTTTTATAATATATAAAAATAATACAATATTTAACTTCCTAATAACAAGTGAGATAAATATCACATAAATTTATATTACAAAAATCTTCATTTATTTATTACACCAATACAGCTACATCTTCATTACTAAATATTAATAATCCTTCAATCAATTCTTATATCCTTGTATTTGACAGGTATTTATACTACAAATCAGAGCTTTTAACAGAAGAGAAAGCTTATACTCTAATCAATTGTATATCAATGTTTTAGATAAAGTACTTATTTAGATTTTACATTGATTCAGAAAAAAAACCATACTAACCCAACCATAAACCAATCTTCCAATGTCTTTATAAGTAATCAGCTATGAAAAAGCATTAAAACACTACTATTATTTTTTGACAGAAAAAAGATTTCTGTCTAGGAAGGTCAAAACGTTGTCTAATAATTACTACTGATCAACTAAGGTTTTAATTAGATAACTTTTGACCTTCATTATTTTAAGGCGACTTTAGAATACTTTAAGCCATGAAACTCTTCCTGACTTAGATCTTTTTTCATATCTTAAGGACATAAAAGAAGAAATTGGATTTAAGACCCATCATAGAAGGATGTAAACAAAATGACCGGAGGAGTCAGGAAAAGCTGTACAAACAGTTTTTCAATCCTATGATGTATATGTGTTTAAGGTATATCAAAGATAAAGGAAGGGCTGTTGAAATTATCAATGATGGCTTCGTTAAAGTTTTCAGCCGAATCCATCAATATGAATACAGAGGAAGTTTTGAAGGTTGGGTAAGAAGAATCGTTTACCATTGTCTGGCAGATAGTTTGAAAAAAGATGCTAACTATCTAAAATTCATGGTATTCGAAGAACATGACCAACGTGAAAAGCATAAAATACTGGATAAGCTCTATGAGGAGGATATTTTAAAATTGATTGAAAAAATTCCCCCTGCGAGTGGTGATGTATTTCTTATGTATGCCGTTCAAGGATATAATCATAAGGAAATTGCAGAACTAAAGGGAATTAGTATTGGAACCTCAAAATGGCATTTGTCTGAAGCAAGAAAAAAATTACAGGCATTAATTATAGAAAATTACCAAAGTTCACATGCTGGATAAGAACGAATTGCAAGATTGGGATAAGAACTTCGTAGATGAGTCATGGGTGAGTTTGAAACAAAACCTAGATGAAGTTCTGCCAGTGACAAAACCGACAGGTTCAGTTGTGAATCGTACTATGGCTTTGTTGCTCTTAATATCTATAATATGTCTTACTTACCTCGGTTACCTCTATCAAAATATAACACCTTCTACAACTATTACTAAAGAAATCATTAAATACGAAAAAGTATACGTACCTACTTCTTCTCCAGTTGCTGAAACTATACCTCAAAAAACAAGTCGTTTAAGTCAGACACCTGAAAATCACAATGCAAAATCTTTAACCAATAAATCTGCAACGGAGTCTCAATCAACAAGCTACTCCAATTCGCTAAATCCACTTTCTTCTGGTTTTAGCCTGTTAAATGCAATGAGTTCAACTTATACCCCAAAAACTAGAGAAATACAGTTACTAGATCTAATGCCTATAGCAATCTTTGATACAAATGAGAATATTACTTTAAATATGCCATTTACGCCTGTGCATGATAAGAGCCGTCAGAAAAAATTTAATTTCTTTTTTGCTGCCACAGGATTTATTTCTAATCTGGATTATTCGGGTCATGGCATTAGTATGGGTCTATTATTACCTCTCAGTAATAAATTTTCAGTCGAAACAGGTATCGGCCTAAACTATATTTCTAAAGATTACCTTATTCTTCCATTTTTTGGAAACCCTTCTTACAGCGATTTTAAATCTAATGCAACTGCAGATTTAAATAAAGCTAACACCTATTATGAAGGCTTAAGAGGATTTAAACAAATTATTATTCCTTTTGGAATCAACTACCATATCTCAAATAAATTATCATTCAATACAGCCGTAAAACTTAGATATACTTACTCAGAAACTATTGACCAAGTTCTTAGGTCAAGAGCTGAAGAAAAATTATCCAAAAATGAAACTGTTGCCAATTCATTCTTTAACAATTCCAACGTAGGGATTTCTACAGGTATTACATACGATATAAGCAATAGGATGAGCTTGAGAATTGACTCAGAATTTGGTTTAAATTCCTTGATAAATAACAAAAACATCACGGACCCCACGTCTCATAAGTATGATTTAAATCTTATCAACTTTACAAGTTATTTTAAATTTTAATCAACGCCTAACTAATATCTAATCAACTACGATTTAGCATATTATACCTTCATTTTAAAGTTTCCAGAAAATAAGAACTAATTTGGTTAGTAATTAAAACTGCCTAAAATAATTATGAATATTACATTATTAATATTTGGCTCTCTATTGTTCTCACAAACTGTAATTGCTCAATCTTTATCACCCCTCCCTTCAGAAAATATAAAAGAAGAAATATTCCTAGCTGGTAATTTCTTCAAAAAGAATATTAATACAAATTCCATTGAAACCCTGAATTATTTCAACACACTAATTGACGCCGATAAAAAACACCAACATAGTTTTCTACTTGGAAATGTAGTTCCTCATAAAGCACTTGAAGAAGATTCCCCCTTTTATAATGAATTAACAGAAAATATTGGTAATGTTTTCCAAAGCTTTAAGGATAAATCAAATAATGTCTATTATATCCCTGGTAATAATGAATGGTATGATGGAGAAGATTATACAGTAAAGGGATTAAAACAAACTGAAAAATTCATTGAATTAAATTCTTCCGAGAAAAATAGATTTCTACCAAGCAAAGGTTGTGGTGATCCTCAAATAATTAAACTCGGAAACAAGCTCGTTGTCATCATCATCGATTCTCAATGGATGATGCAGGGAGAATCCTCAAGTGAACGCAAAAAATCATCCTGTGAAGCTGATAATAATTTTGAATTCATTGCTCATCTTAAAGAGATACTATCAAAACAAAAATCTAAACAAGTTATAATCCTTAGCCACCATCCCGTTTATTCAAATGGTAAACTAGGTGGCAACTATCAACTTGTAAATCACCTTTTACCTCTGCCTATACTTGGAACTATTATAACTAGCATTAGAAAGTTGGCCGTAAACGAACAGTATTTTGGACACCCTGATTATGAAGCATATCGAGCCGCAATGAAATCAGTATTAAACAATTATGAGAATTGTGTAATTGTATCTTCTCATGAAAATAATCTTCAGTATCATTTTGACAATGCAAATCATTTTGTTACGGTTGGAAGTGGAGTAGACAGTGATTACTGCCGTAAAGCTAATGATGATAATTTTGCTTTGGGCAAACGTGGCTATAGCAGAATAATTCTTACCGATAAGGAAGCACTGGTTATAGAGCTTTATCAACTCGATGGTACTAGCGGTTCTCAACTTGTTTATCAAAAAACTATTCCTCCTAAAGTAACCAAACTTGATGATTCTATTTTAATTGAAAGCAAAGAAAACCTAGATGATATCATCAATACTGAAATTACTATTGCTGCATCTAAAATGTATAGCAAGAAAAGATTCCTTAGAGGCAAGTTCTATCGCAAAGCATGGCGTACTGAAGTTACAGTTCCAGCTATAATGCTAAGCAACGAACATGGAGGTTTAAAGCCAGTTCAGCAAGGAGGTGGTTTTCAAACACAATCTTTGAGGTTAGAAAATGATGAAGGCCAACAGTGGGTATTGCGGAGTGTAAATAAAGATGTTGAAAAAATTGTTCCACCTGAGCTTAGAGGAACATTTGCTCAGAATATGATTCAAGATGGTATTGCTTCATCTCATCCTTTTGGTGCATTTGCTATTCCACATTTAGCTCAATCAGCAGGAATACTTCACGCCCATCCTAAATTAGTCTATTTACCTTATCAAAAGGCATTAGGAGATTATAATGCTGATTTTGGTGAAAAAATATATTTGTATGAGGAAAGACCAGGAGGAAATACAAGCAAATTTGAACACTACGACTTTACAAAGAAAACTATAAATACACTTGATTTATTAGATAATCTTGAAAAGAATCATAAACATGTAGTAGATCAAAAAGCTGTACTGAGAGCTCGGCTTTTTGACATATTTGTCGGAGACTGGGATCGTCATGATGACCAATGGCGTTGGGCATCATTTGAAGAAGATAACATCACAATATACAAACCTATCCCAAGAGACCGAGATCAAGTTTTTTTTAAAAATGATGGCATTCTGGACTATCTGGCTAGTAGACCTTATTTCAATCCTGGCCTTAGAAAATTCGACCACAAAATAGATTTCTTGCCAGGACTTATTTTTAATGCAAGGCATTTTGACCGCAGTTTTCTCAACCAATTAACAAAAGACGATTTTGTTAAAATGGCTGAAGAACTACAACAAAAACTCTCTGACCAAGTCATTGATGAGGCATTCTTATCATGGCCCCAAGAAATTCAAGACATCGATGCATATACCATTAAAGACAAATTAAAATCAAGGAGAAAAGATCTGGTCAAATATGCAAAAGAATTTTACGATCACATTTTTAAAGAAGTCACAATATCAGGAACAAATGATCAAAATCTATTTCAAATAGAACTACTTGAAAATAATCAACTGCATGCAAGACTTTATGAAGACAAGAAAAAAAAGAAACACCTCCTTTATGATCAAATTTTAAATGGAAATATTACTAAAGAACTAAGACTTTTTGGCTTAAGTAAGGATGATGAATTTATAATTGAAGGCGAGTATCCTACAAAAATACTTATTCGTGCAATCGGAGGTAGTGGCGATGATCAACTTATAAATAATAGCGAAGCCTGTGTGATTGCGTATGATCGTCCAAAGAAAATGGAACTCTCTGGAAGCAATATTAAATCAAAACTAAAAGATGTTAATGGAATAAATAGTTATAATCGAAAAGACTGGAAACAAAATAGATTCTGGCAATTTCCTATGCTTAGTTTTTACACCGATGAAGGTATAGGCTTAAGCTATAATATATGGTGGAAAAAATTCGGCTTTCGATCAAAACCATTCAAGTCAGATCACAAACTTACAACATCATTCTTCTTTAAAAACAAGGCTATATCATTAAATTATCAATCCTATTATCCCAATCTAATAAACAAACTAGATGTTGCATTTGATTTGAAATATAATGGACCTAGCTTTACTCAATTCTTTTACGGCTTTGGAAATGAGTATATAGATTTTGAAGAGCAATATCCACAATTCGCCAATGCAGATGATCAAAGTTTTCACTTTGTAAAAGGAACACACCTAGATTTTAATACACATTTTATTAAAGAATTAAATTCATCGAGCAAACTTCAATTCAATCCTTCTTTTGAATTTTATAATATTAAAAATATGGATGAAGATCCTCGGTTCTATCTGTTATCAGACTCAAATATCCCTGAAGTCAGTTTTGAACCCAAATACTATGGGGCTATTGGACTCTCCTTTATAAGTCAACGTTTAGATTTGGCCTCACTTCCATCACAGGGTTATAGTTTTTCAATATCTGCTGATGGCAAATTAAATTTAACTGATTCCAATTATAAAAGTATAAATCTAAGCACTGAACTATCTGCTTATATACCATTTAATCTACAAAAAAGCATTGTTCTTTCTACCTATTTAGGCTATCACCACCTTCTTGGAGACAAGGAATTTTTTCACTACAATTATTTGGCTAGTAAGACAAGACTTAGGGCCTTTCGCACCAATAGGTTTAGTGGCGATAGAATGGCTTTTCATTCGACTGATCTAAGAATAGGACTACTCAAAAGCAAAGGTGACCTACCAACTGTCTTTGGTATCATAGCATCTATGGACTATGGAAGAGTATGGCTAAATGATGATAATGAAAATAATAACAAATGGCATACAAGTATTGGTGGTGGTGTTTATTTTGCTCCCGTTGAACTGGTCGGGTTTAGAGTGTCATATCATAAAGCACCTAGAGAATTTCAACTAAACATAGGAGGAAGTCTCACGTTTTAATCAACAATCGAAAATATGAGGTTTATTAATTCATTTTCAAACTTGTTTCTTTTAACAATCTTGACACTTTCTTGTGTAAGTTACAAGGCCAAATACAGGCATCCTACAATTAAAGAATACAACGCAATTACTGAAGAACCAAAATTTACTTTATATCTAATTGGTGATGCTGGTAATGCTCCATCTGGAAAGACTACACCTCTTCTTAAAACATTAAAAAATGATCTCTCCGAACAAAATAATAAATCTGCAATAGTTTGGTTAGGAGATAACATCTATCCTGTTGGCTTATCCCCTGAACTGGACGAAGACTATAACTTGGGTAAACACAGGATATTAAAACAACTGGAATGTCTTGATCAATATAATGGATTAATCTATTTTATTCCTGGAAATCATGATTGGTATAAATATGGTGCTGAAGGCATTCAAAGGCAGGAACAACTAATTGAAAATTACCTTAGCAATAGAAAACAGAAAAATAAGTATCAGAACAATTATTTTATTCCAGACAATGCGTGTGGTAAAATTAATGTTTCACACCTTGAC
Organism: Saprospiraceae bacterium; assembly: GCA_029262995.1. Classification (GTDB taxonomy): domain Bacteria; phylum Bacteroidota; class Bacteroidia; order Chitinophagales; family Saprospiraceae; genus RFSX01. The sequence goes on from JAJCYH010000018.1 coordinate 179,367, forward strand.
GACGAAAAAGTATTAATTCTAATGGACTCTAACTGGTTCCTACTACAGGATCGTCAGCAATTTGAACACTGCGATCATTCATCACGTGAATATTTTAAACAACAACTCAGAGATTCCATCAGACACAATATTGACAAACAAATTATTGTTTGCCTTCACCACCCCCCCTATACCTATGGGTCCCATGGTTCACATTTCCCTTTTAAAGATAACTTTTTCCCACTTACACAAGTAAAGTCAGCCCTTTGGATACCCCTACCAATTGCAGGATTTGTATTCAATAATATGCGGGGCTTTTTTACTGAACAGGACAGTCGTCATTATGCCTACAAACAGTTGAAATCACTATTGGAAGAAGAATTATCAAAAGCAAAAAATCCTATAGTCGCCTCTGGTCATGAGCATAACTTACAACATATTTTCAATAATGGAATTGAATATATCGTAAGTGGAGCTGGATCAAAAAAGAATCCAATAAAGCTAGGGGAACATTCAGAATTTGCCATAGGCGAAAAAGGTTTTGTCAAAATTTACTTCCTTGAAAAAACTATCGTTATAGATTATTTAATAAATTCAGAAGATGGCATCAATATAAAAGTCATCTTTAGAAAAATCATTAATAAAGATTGAAATTAATGAGCCTTATGAGCACAATTATAATTGGATGTATTAGCAATTTTTTAATCATTCTGACATTTATTACTTGCAAAAGCGATAATAGATCATCAGAGCAAGTAGAGACGATCTCTCAGTATATTTCAATTGATTCCATTCTTCCAGAATATGATTTTTATAAGCCTAGTAAAATATTGACTCTTGGCAAGAAGCTAAAAGAAATATCTGGCTTAAGCTTTGACGATCAATCTTCTACTATATTTTCAGTTAATGATGAACAAGGCATTTTATTTCAATTAGAATTATCAAATGGGAATATTATAAAATCTTTTGATTTCGCTAAAAAAGGAGACTATGAAGCTTTAGCTATTAAAGATTCAATAGTCTATATCGCAAAAAGCAATGGTCATATTTACCCTTTCGATTTAAAAAACGAAAAGGCAATGGATAAGATAAAAACCCCATTAAGTTATGCAAATGATGTAGAAGGTTTATGTTTAAGTAATAACGGAAAGTATTTACTTGTGGCTTGTAAGGGCAATCCTGGAATTGAAAAGAAAGAAAAGAAACAAGACCGCAAAGCAATATTCTATTTTGACCTTGAAACCAACAGACTCATGGATAAAAACCCTCAAATCATCCATGAAGATACTTTGCTTCAGTGGGTGTTTAATAATACCAAACTTTCAAGCCTATCCTATTTCAATACTAAAAACCTTAAGAACAGAGTTAAGAAATTTTCACCTTCAGGTATCGCTCAACAGCCAATGAGCAATGACTACTATGTACTTTCCTATCAAGGAAATTTGCTTGTCATTTTTAATTCAGAATGGCAAATTAAACATATTGAATTTTTAGATGATGTGCATTCACAACCAGAAGGAATATGCTTTGGAAGTCAAGGTCAATTATATATTAGCAATGAAGCCAACGGGCTGATTCCTAAAATATTCATGTATACTTATAGGCGTACTAATTGACTTTTCTTCCAGTTGCAGTTGAAGATCTTGATATTGATTTTCGTGCGTTATTAATGTCAACCATCAACGCAGCATAGGCACTATCTGAATTGGTTTTGTATTCTACCTCACCATAAGTAATTATACCTGCCTTTTTTTGCCACCTTTTTGCTAGTAGAACATAACGTCCATTAGCTTTTTCATTCGGACCAAACATTAAATACTTTTCTGGATCTTTGTCAAAGCTGACAGCGAATCGCTCTGCTCCTTTTGCGAAAAGCAAAGTACCAGGAGTCCCCTTTCTTATTATTACCTCATCTACTTTTCTTTCATCCTGAATTTTAATCTGCCCATTTTCAATATTGGATACACCAGATTTAGAAACCCGAACCAATCGGATATCATCAGAAACATAAAACTGGATCTGCTTTAAGTCTGCCTCCGTCCAGTTAAAATCATCATATAGGTTGTTTGTAAAATAATTAAGACTTCTACTGCATCCACTAAGAATAATACAAAGGCTGAATAAAATATAAATATTAGATTTCATAACTATTAGAACTTTAAACTATTAAAAGGTTTAATAACAAACTCAAACCTAATTTAAATAGCTTAAAGCTAGTTCGCTTGGAATTAAGACATTTTAACTATGTAGTTAACCAAAATTTAACCGCTCGGCTTAATCCCGGACAGATTTAAAAAACTTCTTTAACAACTCAGAACTTTTCTCATGATCAATTCCAAATTCAAGTTTGGTAGTGGGATGCAACATTTCTTTTCCAAATTGCATGAAACCAGATTTGTCGTCAGCTGCACCATAAACAAGTCTACCTAATCTTGCCCATTTAATCGCACCAGCACACATCGGGCAAGGCTCAAGGGTAATATACATAATGCATTCTTCTAAAAATTTACTACCAAGATAGGCTGATGCCGCAGTGATGGCCAGTATTTCTGCATGTGCAGTAATATCAGATAAAGTCTCAACTTGATTATGAGCTTTCGCAATTATGGCGTTTTTACAAACAATGATAGCACCTACTGGAACTTCACCATGATCATAGGCAATCTTGGCTTCATCCAATGCCTTTTTCATAAAATACTCATCCGTAAATACACTTATCATAAGAAATTCATAAGGTATACCAAAATTAAAAAATACAAATTACCACCTTTAGTAGAAAGGCAAACATTTACCATTAAATCTTTATATCTCTAATTTTTTAGCCAGAGATTGTAAGAAGGAAAAAAATGTAATAGATTTGCGGATGGATTCAAACATTTCTCACAACAAGATGATTAACGAGGCATATACATTTGATGATGTGCTTCTCGTTCCCGCCCATTCTGAGGTATTACCTAAAGAAGTTTCTGTTAAAAGCAAGATTACTAGAGATTTAAGCATTAACATTCCTATTGTATCCGCTGCTATGGATACGGTAACAGAATATAAATTGGCTATTGCATTGGCTAGATCGGGTGGCATTGGATTGATCCATAAAAACATGACAATTGCAGAGCAAGCTGAACAAGTACGCAAAGTAAAAAGATCTGAAAGTGGGATGATTATTGATCCCGTTACGTTAACGGAGAATGCTAGTGTTGGTGATGCTTTAAATCTTATGCAAGTCTATAAAATAGGAGGAATTCCTATCGTAAATGATCGTAAGAAACTTATAGGCATATTGACCAATAGAGATTTAAGGTTTGAGATAGATCAAAATAAGAAAGTCAAAGATTTAATGACCTCAAGAAACCTTGTAACTGCTCCACATGGAACGAATCTCACTGAAGCACAAAACATTCTTCAGAAATTTAAAATTGAAAAGCTCCCTGTCGTTGATAAAGACAATTTGCTGATTGGTCTTATCACCTACAAGGACATCATGAAAGTCAAAAACTATCCTAATGCTGCAAAAGATAATCATGGTCGATTAATTGTAGGCGCAGCAGTAGGTGTTACTTCTGATACAATGGAACGACTTGAGGCATTGGTAAGAGTAGACGTAGATGTAGTTGCTGTAGATACAGCACATGGACATTCACAAGGTGTATTAAATACGATCAGAGATATTAGAAATAATTTTCCTGACATACAGCTCATTGGTGGAAATGTTGCAACTGCTCAGGCTGCTAAAGCTCTTGCAGACGTTGGTGTAGATGGCGTAAAGGTTGGTGTAGGGCCAGGAAGTATCTGTACAACCAGAATTGTTGCAGGCGTTGGCGTTCCACAACTTACAGCTATAATGAGTGCATCTGCTGGATTAGAAGGAACTGGAATTCCAATTATTGCTGATGGAGGAATAAGATATACTGGAGATATTGCAAAAGCAATTGTTGCTGGAGCAGATTGTATTATGGCCGGCTCCTTGTTTGCGGGAACTGAAGAAGCTCCTGGAGAGACCATATTGTTTCAAGGTAGAAAATTTAAAGTCTATCGTGGTATGGGATCAATTGGTGCCATGGAGCAAGGCTCAAAGGATCGATATTTTCAAGACGTGGAAGATGATATTAAAAAACTGGTTCCTGAAGGTATTGAAGGCAGAGTGCCCTATAAAGGAACGGTTACTGAAGTTATGATTCAATATATGGGAGGATTAAGAGCAGGTATGGGTTACGTTGGAGCTAGGGATATTTCAAGTTTGAAAAAAGCCGAGTTCGTTCGAATCACCAATTCCGGAATGCTTGAAAGTCACCCCCACAACATTACCATTACTAAAGAAGCCCCTAACTATACAAGATAATTGATTAATTATAGGCCTTCTTGTAAAGATACATGAGCCGCTTTAAGTAAATCCTCCATTGATTTTCTATCCGTACCATGAGCATAAACCCTCAACACTGGCTCTGTTCCTGAAGGTCTAACCATAATCCATTCATCTTCGGATAAAAAGAATTTATAACCATCTGTATCTTCAGTTCTGATGACAGGTCTTCCTCCTATCGTTTTGATTTGTCCTTCATTACATCTGTCCAGAATAGCCCCTTTTTTAGACTCTTCAAGATGCAAATCATCACGGTCAAATGTGAAAGTACCTACTTTATCATAAACCTCTTGAATCAACTGACTCAATGATTTATTGGTTTTAGCCATGAACTCCATAATCAATAATCCCATCCAAATACCATCACGTTCATTGATATGCCCTTTTGCCGCAATACCTCCCGATTCTTCTCCACCAAGAAGTACATCTTCCTTTGTCATAATTTCGGCGATGTACTTAAATCCAATTTTTGTCACAGTTACATCCAAACCGTATTGTTCTGCCAGTTTAATCAATTTATTGGTCACTGAAAAAGTGATGATAACTTTTCCAGTAAGCTTTTTATATTCAACGAGATAATACAGAAGTAATAATAAAATTAAATGAGAATCAACAAACTGACCATTCTCATCATAAAGACCTATCCTATCCGCATCTCCATCATTTGCTAATCCAAGGTTTATCGCTGAATCTGAGGATACCATTTGAGACAACTCCTTTAGGTTTCGGTCTATTGGCTCAGGTGCCTGCCCCATAAAAGAGGGGTTATAATCACAATGCAAAAGTTTTGCATCAGGAAATAGCTTTTTGATAACATTCTGGCCCGCACCATACATCGCATCATAAGCAAGGGTAAGGTTTGAATTCCTAATGGAATCCATATCAAAGCAATCGAGTACATGATCAATGTACATTTTCTCTAAATCGACATATTCAATTAATCCACTTTCTTCATAATGATTAATCGGAGGTAACTTTCCTAGACTATCCTCTGGAATAATACTTTCAACATCTGCTATATCACGAGGTATAGTAGGGCCTCCATACGAGGATTTAAGCTTAAATCCATTATAAGATGGGGGATTATGACTAGCCGTAATGACGACACCCATATCCGATTTTAATTTAACCACTCCCAATGAAACCATAGGCGTTGAGGCAAAATTCTTATCGTAGTAAACTTTAATATTAAAATTACAGAAAACCTCAGCCGCAGTTTCACCAAACATGTTACCTCCAAATCTACAATCATAAGCTATGACAACAGACTTCATGTCTTTCTGAAGCATCCACCTTGCAGTAGCTTCTGATACTCTTTTTACATTATCTACAGTATAGTCTTTAGCAATAATAGCTCTCCACCCATCTGTCCCAAACTTTATTTGTGATTGCCCCATAATTTTGAATATCGTTATATAATGATCAGCCAAAATAATGTGAATTAAATAACATTCCAATTCAATTAAAGAATTTAATACACATTAAATGATAGAACGGCAATTAAGACCACTAAATTTCTATTTTTTCGTATTAGAACAAAACTTAATATATTATTTACCTTTATCATATGGAAAGTTATCGTCATAAAGGTTTGAGAAAAGCGTTGGTAAATATTTTAAGAGATAGAGGAATAAGCAATGAACATATCCTCAAGGCAATCGGAGAGGTTCCTCGACACCTTTTTCTGGACAAAGCTTTTGAAGAATGGGCCTATAAGGACCAAGCTTTCCCTATTAAAGCAGGACAAACCATTTCTCAGCCATATACGGTAGCATTTCAAACAGAATTACTGGAGCCATCAAAATCAGAAAAAGTACTTGAAATCGGAACTGGGTCTGGATATCAGGCTTGTATTCTTTCTCATCTTTTTAAAAAAGTGTATACAATTGAAAGACAAAAAACCTTGTTTGATCACACCAACGATATTCTCCAAAAAATGGGTTATAGCAAAATCAGAACACTTTATGGAGATGGCTATAAAGGAGCACCACGATTTGCTCCATTTGACAAAATCCTAGTGACTGCAGGCGCAACAACTGTTCCTGAAGTACTATTAGAACAATTAAAAATTGGTGGTTCTCTCGTTGTCCCTGTAGGTATCGGTGATGATAAGGAAATGCTAAGAATCAAAAGGACATCTGAGAATTCCTATGAAAAAAACAGCTTTGGTATTTTCCGCTTTGTCCCATTTAAGAAGGGCACTGTTGAATAACAATAATGCCCTTTTAATAATCTTAAAAAAATGTTATTGATCCGAAGTAGAAGCCGGAATCGCACTTGTTTCTTTCTTAATCAAATGCTGCGTTTTCTTAAAAGTCTCTAATACTTTCATATTGGCTTCGTATTCCATATCGAATTTGTCATTGTATTCTATTCGAATTTCTTCAACTTCCTTTTCTTTCTTTGGCTGTGTTTTCATCGGCATTTCACGAATTTCCTTAATCATCTCATTCTTGAAATTCATAACGGCATCCTTCTTGTTCTTTTTAAGAGTCATCGTCATTGTTCTAACTCTTGTTATCATACCTTGCTTTTCATTAGCAACAGCCTTTTCATCTGTATCTTCAAGCACTTTGTTAAAGTCATCAATATTTCTAGCTACCTCCTTTTTGTAATCCTCATCTAACTTGCTTAAATCTTCATCTAGTCTTGCCCTTTGTTCTTCTATCAGTTTCTGATATTCTGCAAGAAGCTCTTCTGAACCATCTTCATTATATTCTACTGGTTGAACATTCAATAAATCACTTAGCAAAGCTTCTTGCGCTACCAAAGGAGCAAAGCATAGTGCTAAAATTATGCTGAAAAATAAATTCTTCATTTTGATCTTGTTTAGATTATAATCGAATTAACTGTCCTTAAAAATTTGAATAAATATAAAGCCTTTCATTTGATATTAAAACCTATTCTATAAGACTCTAATACTTTTTTCATTATAAACTTTTGAAATGTTCATTATTGTATAAAAAACGACTTAAAAGCTATTTTTATTAGTTTTTACCGTCTAATTGTGCAAATACATCCCTCAATAAAGGACTGGTCCTTTGTGAAATATCTCGCCTAATGCCCATCTCTTTAACCTCAATTAATGAAAATAGACCATCTAAAGATTTATTATTAACATGATCGTCCAATTGTGGATTAACATTCGAAGTAAAAGGCAATGCATTGTATTTGTCAACAACGGCTTTCCAATAACTACGAGCATTTACCTCATCTAAAGCACTTTGAATTACAGGTAAAAAAGCATCATATAGCTTTTTTCTGGAACTGTTATCCAGATATTCCGTAGCTGCATCATTTTCACCAAAAAGAATGTTTTTTGCGTCGGTGAAACTCATTGACTTTATAGCATCAGTAAATATTGGAGTAGCTTTTTTTGCAGCCAATTCAGCTGCAGCATTCATCTTTTCTACCAGGTCCCTTTCTACATTTGAAAAGCCTGGAACAAGTTTGATCTTGTCAATTACCGATTGTGCCTCCTCAGGTACTTGTATTTTATATGGACTCTCCAAATAACCATTTGCAGCAGAAAGACTCGATACAGCTTCATCTACACCAAGCTGTAATGCTTCTTTTAACCCTCCAGCAATATCCAGCTGATCATCCCCTCCAGACACTTTTTTAACGATATCTGAGTTTTTAGCTTTATCTATCAATTTACCAAATTGACCAAAAGATGGAACGCTTATTATGCTTAACGCACAAAATATTAAAACTTGCTTCATTACTCTTTTTTAATTCTTAACTCTAAAATGACCAAAATAATTACAAGAGGCTAATATCTTAAGTTCAAATTAACTTATCCTTATCCTTTTTCCCCTCACTCCTCTTAGGCACTGTAGCAATTTTATATTGCATAAGTGGCTCAGTCCTCAGTCCTCACTCCTCTTAGGCACTGTAGCAATTTTATATTGCGTAAGTGGCTCACCTCTCAGTCCTCACTCCTCTTAGGCACTGTAGCAATTTTATATTGCATAAGTGGCTCAGTCCTCACTCCTCTTGGACACTGTAGCCATTTTATATTGCATAAGTGGCTCACCCCTCAGTCCTCACACCTCACTCCTCAGTCCTCACTCCTCTTGGACACTATAGCAATTTTATATTGCATAAGTGGCTCAGTCCTCAGTCCTCACTACTCTTGGACACTGTAGCAATTTTAATTGCATAAGTGGCTCAGTCCTCAGTCCTCTTGGACACTGTAGCAATTTTTATATTGCGTAGGTGGCTCACTTCCTCACTCCTCACTCCTCAGTCCTCAGTCCTCAGTCCTCTTGGACACTGTAGCAGTTTTATATTGCATAAGTGGCTCAGTCCTCACTTCCTCACTCCTCAGTCCTCAGTCCTCTTGGACACTATAGCAATTTTATATTGCATAAGTGGCTCACCCCTCAGTCCTCACACCTCACACCTCACTCCTCAGTCCTCAGTCCTCACTCCTCTTGGACACTGTAGCAATTTTATATTGCGTAAGTGGCTCACCCCTCAGTCCTCACACCTCACACCTCACTCCTCACTCCTCACTCCTCACTCCTCTTAGACACTGTAGCAATTTTATATTGCGTAAGTGGCTCACTCCTCAGTCCTCACTCCTCTTGGACACTGTAGCAATTTTATATTGCGTAAGTGGCTCACCCCTCAGTCCTCACACCTCACTCCTCACTCCTCACTTCTCTTAGGCACTGTAGCAATTTTGTATTGCATAAGTGGCTCACCCTTTATCTCAATGACCTTTGATTGGTTCAATTATTGCACTGCTTAATATTAACTTGAAAGGAAAATTTAACATTATCAATCTTAACAAATGAATAGTGTGACATCAAAATTAAGCAAAGCCCAAATATCTAGAGCAGCTATTGAAAGGCTCTATATTGCAATGAGACACTTATTCATAAGAGGGTCCTATAAGCCTTTGGGCGTCTCAGGAGAAGCTATGATTAGATCGCTTCTAGAATTAAATCCTGAAATTTATGGTCTAATTACAGATCCTGAAAAGTTGGAATTAAGTGGTTTAAACTATATTTTTCAAAGATTACCCCAAGGTATAGAAGAATGTACTTATATTAAACTGATTAGCAGAGAAGGCTTCGAAAACTCTCCAAGTGAAGTCCTTGTACCCGCCAAAAGAAGGAGAAATTGTTATAGGATTGACCAGGAACAGATGTTCATAGAAATGACAAGAGGTCGAAGTGACATTTATGATGTACTCACCCATTTGACTTTCATGTTTATTGAGGCAGAAAAAATCAGAAGAAACGCCCTAGATCAAAAAGGACGACCAAAAAGAGATTGGCTAAAGCTTCAAGAGATTATTGAAAAAATGGATAACGGTGAAGCCTTCAATCCTCAAATTGGATTCACCTATTTAAGCTCACTTGTTGGAAGAACATATGAGGAAACCATAAATGCCTACGAAAATTTTGAATCCTCTGAAAAAGTAAACAACCTATTTAAAATTATCTATTGGCTAGGCACAAAAAGCATCAATGAATATCTTGATAAAGAAGACCGAGAAATTAGTTTTTCATCTACCTTAAGAGAAAAAATTGGTTTACATATTTTTGGTACACAATGGGCAACTGGAATAAAAAATGCGCTTATCAAATCGTCTTTAATCAATAGACCTATTCATATTATAAGTGCCAATCTTCATAGTGTGATGAACAGCATTTATGCTTCAGAAGCTCTTAAGACAAAAACCAAATCCAAGGAATTTTTCGAAATAGCTGAATTGCTTTCTGAAAGCTCAAATGAATCCCTTAGAAATAGCGTCAAACAACATGCCTTGAAAAATGGAATGTTAGAAATCCAAGATAGTTCAGGTGTTAATATAGGTTGTCAGATCTTTGATTGTAATCTATTATCTGAAAAGAATATTCATCCTGATTTAAAAGATTGTTACAACAATAGATCCTCTAAAAATACTGTCATCATAGTCCTTGATTATGCTTTTGGTGAGCAAGCCTTTGAATTAATGGATGAACTACTAAAACCTTATATTCTCGATAATAAAAAATCTTATCTCAATGTTCAGTCTATTAACATTATGGGTAAAGCTGGCATATTAGAAGGGATCAAAGGAGATATAATGATTCCAACATCTCACATCTTTGAAGGCAGCGCAGATAATTATCCTATTGAGAATAAATTTGACGATACAATTATTAAAGATTCCCATTTAAATATTTATAGAGGTCCCATGATAACAGTACTTGGTACATCTTTACAAAACAAGGATGTTTTGAGATATTTTCATCGTTCATCATGGAGTTGTATCGGCTTGGAAATGGAAGGTGCTCATTATCAGAAGGCTATTCAAGCTGCTTCCAAAATCAGAGATAGCATCAGTGAAAATGTACATTTACGATATGCTTATTATGCTTCTGATAATCCTTTAGAAACAGGATCAACATTAGCATCTGGAGGTCTTGGCATAGGAGGTGTTTTGCCGACATACCTCATCACTCTATCTATGCTACAAAGTATCTTTAATCAAGAAATAATTTAAGCCGACATACCTCTATATTTCACTACCCTAGTGTCCATGGTTTTAAACCATAGTGGAGGAACTAGAGAAATCAACATTGATGTTGGATAACCATGAGGTAGTTGAGGAGAAGATTCATGATGGTCCAAGCATTGATATTTTTTATTGGCCAAAAAATGATGATCTGAATGTCGAGTAAGTTCATAAAGAATAATCCTACCAAGTTGATGATTACTATTCCACGAATGCCATGGCTGAACCCTTTCATAACGTCCACTACCTAATTTACTCCTTATCAATCCATAATGCTCAACATAATTAATCATCTCTAAAAATAGAAAACTAATAACACCTATTGCCAAAATTATCATTACTGTCATTAAATTAAAAAGACAGAAGAGCAATATAAGATAAGCCAATTGGTAAATTGTAAATCGCATCATTTGATTTTCTAAACCAATAATACTTTTGTTTTGTGTATCTAATCGATTATTCTCTAATCTCCATGCATTACGATATGATCCAAATACCGACCTAATCCAAAAATAATATAAACTTTCCCCAAACCTAGCTGTAGCAGGATCTTCTCGTGTAGCAACATTCTTATGATGACCTCTATTATGCTCAATAAAAAAATGAGAATACAAACTTGGTACAAGTAATAGTATTGATGAATACTTAGCATACCACTTGTCTTTATGACCCAATTCATGAGCAACATTAATGCCGCATGAACCTAATAGAATTCCATACGATATTACTTGACCTGTAAGCTCAAATTTAGAAAACACCCCTTCATCAACTTTAACGCCCAAAATATATAGTAAAAATAAAATAATAGGAATATTCAGATACAACAAAACGTCAAAAAATGCAAGATTAGATTTATCTTGTTTTTCAGAGTTATTTAAATTAGAAGAAGAACTACTTATGTATGGCTCCAAGGCAGGAACACAAACAAAAGCAAACAGAAATGCAGAATAGCTGAAATAAGAACCCTTTTGAACACCTAGGCATACCAGTAATGGTATAATAAAGGCGGAAAGGTATTTCAGGTCACCAATTTTCATGTGGATAATTATTAACCAAACTAAATTAATGAATCAACCTAAGATTACCTATTACAATTGGCTCAATTTTATTTGAAGTTCCAAAACATTTCAAACAAACGATGGTCTTCCTTAAAATGGAATACGATTTTCGTATGCTTTCTTGAAAATATATTTTGATCCAAAATCAAAGATTTGGCTTCAATTTTTAGGTGCAGCTTTTGATTATTTTCACTGAAAACATTCAAGTAATCAATCTCTATTTTTGATTTAATATGTATTTTATCGTTAGACTCGTCGTATTGAATCGGGTCAAAGAATAAGCTATAATATTTAGGATCATATGAAATTTCAACTTCATCAGTAGCAAATAATACAGGGCAACAATCAAATCCTATACTATCATAAGGTTGGGTTTCATTAGATAGTCCAAAATTCCAAAATATAAATAAAAGAATTAATGATTTCATTTGTTTCGTTTTTGAATGAACCCCTTACGAATACAATACGAGGTTATATAATAATAATCAATTAGACACTTACTTTACCTAAATTTTATTTATCAATGTATAGTGACATACGTATTCATCACTTGAGATATGCCTTCTAAAAGAAAGGCAACTCTATAAGAACCCTGATCAAACATGTTCTTATTCAACCTTACCTTATTTGACATGATTGGTAATTGATACTTCATTTCGCCATTGTCACTATAAATCTGTACAAATTTGATAGTTTCATATGATTCATAATGTAAGGAATTTGTTTTTTTATTGAAAAAGGCTGGAGCAAAGTGTTTTGAATAAACGGCTTCGTCGTAAGAAATATTTACATCATTTGTACTTACAACAACAGGACAGCACTTATCACCTATAACTGGATCAGTGGCTTTCAATTGTGTTCCGATGCAAATTGCTACCGTGAGAATTAGAATAATTTTTTTCATGACTTTAACTTTTATACCTCTCCTTTTAACTTAAGAAATATTTATCACTTTTTCGCATCAAGTTCAACAAATGACATCTACTTTACAAAGAAAGCCTTCTGGGATCCCAGAAGGCTTATTCTTTCCCCTAAGGGTTAGAGTTGTTTAAATCCGCCAGAGTTTTTTCATTCTCATTATCTAAACGTCTTCAAACATGAACTCTAAAATGTTCTTCAATAAAACAATGTGACTTTAACTATGATAAATATTCTATTTGACTTTAACAAACCCCTTGGTAATTCTATTCTTTCTTCTATTGTATTGTAACATAAGTTATCACGGCGTCAACTTGATCCTCCACATGAAATGAAAATTTATAATCACCCTTGTCAAACATTTTTTTACTCAATCTCAATTTGCTTGACATAACAGGCAACTTATACTCTAGTAAACCATCAGCATTGTACACTTGTACAAACTTAATATTGTTGTGTGCTTCGAAATGTAATGAATTTGTTTTCTGATTGAAATATGCAGTTGAAAATAAACTCTCAAATGCTTCAACATCATAAGATAAATTTACCTCTGCAGTTTCATAAACCACTGGACAACAAGATTCATTTTTTACAATTGGATCACTAGCAGTAACCGATACAATTATCGCTAACAATAGAACGGGAAGAAGAACAACTTTTTTCATGACTTTAAATTTTAGCTTAAATATTGTGATGTACCTTAATTATCATCACTTTCATAATATAAAGATAAAGGCAAAAGCTGGTGAATAGTATAACAGTCAGGACATTGCCTTGACATGTGAAATTTTTAGATGCAGATATAATTTAATGTGTAACAAATTACCAATCAATAATGTAATGGAAAATCTGTAAAGTACTTTGCAGTAAAAAAAAAGGTCACCAAGTAATGGTGACCTTTAAATCTTATAGGATTTCCTACGGTTGAAATCTTACTTATTCAAAATGGGATCATTCGCATTATCCATCTTGAATTCAAAAGCTAATGTAGAATGTATAAAATGATTTTTTGACTTTAACTAAAATAAATATTCTATGACTTTAACTAAAACTTAAATATTCTATGACTTTAACCAAAACTTAAATTATTCTATCGCTTGTTAAACA
>JAJCYH010000019.1 GCA_029262995.1 Saprospiraceae bacterium
TTTGGATGAATACAATTTTAAATTTAACAGGCACAAGATGAAGGGTGAAATTATAAATGTAGTACTCCAAAGAATGCTCACACATCCTCCGAGAACGTATCAGGAAATTTTTAGTGTTTCTTAAATGCGCAATTCAGTAAAAAAATATTTAGATCAGTCAGAATCTGTAAGTTATGTGCGATTTGGGTGATTATTTCTCAAATAATTGGCCCAAAACGGCTTGTTTATAATACAATCCATCTTCGATTTGCATAAGCTCTTCGTGCTTACCTTGCTCAGCTATTGTTCCGGATTCTAAAACATAAATTCGGTCCGCATCTATAATGGTACTTAATCTATGCGCAATTATGATTGAAGTTCTTCCCTTCATTAACCGATTTAAAGCTTCTTGAACAAATTTTTCAGACTCACTGTCAAGGGCGGAAGTAGCTTCATCTAATAATAATATAACAGGATCTTTTAAAATTGCCCTAGCGATAGCAATCCTTTGTCTCTGTCCTCCTGATAATTTTACACCTCTTTCGCCTACTATAGTTTCCATCCCCTCTGGAAAAGAATTAATAAATTCCCAAGAATTTGATTGCTTGGCCGCTTCAATTACTTTTTCTTCAGATGCAAATTCATCACCATAGAGTATATTTTCTCTAATAGTGCCTCCAAATAGCGTAACTTCTTGAGGTACAAAAGCTATATGGTTTCTATAGGGTCTTAATTCATATTCATAGATTGATTTTCCATCTACCAAGATATCACCACTGTTGACATTATAAAATCGAAGCAATAACTGTACAATAGTAGACTTTCCAACACCACTAGGACCAACAATAGCAATTTTCTCACCACTACTAATTTGCATTGAAATACTATTCAATATTTTAATTTCAGATCTAGAAGGATAAGAGAAACTAACATTCGAAAGTTGAATATTCCCTTTTAATTTCTCTCCCTTAGTCAAAGGAATATCATTTAATTCCAACTCTGCATCTAAAAACAATATATTCCTTACCCTTTCTGTTGCGCCTATGGCACCTAATAATTCCGTTACCAAATTTCCAAGTCCTGCTATAGCACCTCCAATAATAAATGTATAAGTAACAAATGATATAAGCGCACCAGATGTCATTAATCCATCTTGCACCATATTGGCACCCATATAGATTATAAAAAATATTGCGCCCAAGAATACTACAGTAAGAAATAAAATAAACAATCCCCTAGATCGTCCATACTTTAATGCAACTACAATTAACTTATCTTGGAGAGCATTGTATTTTCTCTTTTCAAACATTTCAGTCGCAAAAGCTTTTACAACTTTTACAGATTGTACAACTTCCCCCAATAAAGCATTTGAGTCTGCTAAAACATTTTGTCTGTCTTTGGAAAGCTTTCTAATCATTCTCCCAAAAATCAAGGTCAAAATCACAACAACTGGAATTGTTGCCAACATGATTAAGGAAAGTTTAGGTGTAACAATCAATAAAAATGCAATACCAGAAACCAACACAAGAATCTGTCTAATTAACTCTGCCATTTGTATTGAGAATACAGAATATAATTTGGAAATATCAGCACTAACCCTACTAATCAGCTCTCCCGAACTAGTTTCCTCATAAAAGTTAATCGGTAAAGTAAGCAGTTTAGTAAACACATCTCTTCGTATATCAGCAATGGATTTTTCCGCAAAATGCGCTGTAAGATAGATTCTACCATAAGAAGCCAAACCCTGAACAATCAATAGCAATAACATAATAATTCCAAGACTTTCCAGACTAAGCTTAATCTTATATTGCTCTTGTTTTGCGACATCAAACAATAAACCAATCAAACTAGGAATTACCATAAAGCTTATGGTCGATATAAAAAGCATTAACAAGGAAAATATGAAATATAGTTTGTAGGGCTTTACGTAGGTAAATATTTTGATCGTATCCCAGAATTGTTCCTTGGAAAACTTTACACGTTCCTCTTTATCCATTTTATTTTTTCGCCCAAACATTGTGCAAATATATTGAAAGAGATATGATAATAGCGATTTAGTTTAGTTCAATTAAAATCCTATAATCCGAAGCAAAAAGTCTTTTCCTACACATTATGGAGTTTTTAAGAAAAAGCAGACACTAAGCTTTGTAAAAAAAATTATTTTAGTGAAAAAAACACACGTGAAATCTAAAATCATATTAATTCTGTTTTTTATAACTTCCATTGCTTTGATGTCAAATCGCTCAGGAAGAGCTTTCACTTCCGGAAATGGTGCCACTACTGCACCTGGAGAATCTGGCACCTATTGTGGTAGCTTTGGATGTCATTTTAGTGGTTCCTTTGATCCTGAAGGCCAAATAAAATTATTAACTACCGATTCCTTGGAAGTTGATAAATATATTCCTGGAGAAGGTTATATAATTAAAATAAACATAGAACACAACGGCACACCTGCTGGGTATGGATTTCAATTGGTTGGCCTAAAAAGCGATGATAATTCAGGAATTAGTGGCTTTACTAATTTACCCAACAAAGTTCAACAAGTATCCTTAGGTGACAGACAATACATCGAACATGAAGATATATTGCAAACCAATCCGATATACCTTAACTGGACAGCTCCAGAATCTGGTATAGGAAATATTGATTTTTATGGCGCTGTAAATGTTGTTAATGGCAATTCAGAAAGTACAGGAGATGGTGCAGATACGACACAATTGAAGATTACAGAAGATATTATGTCTTCTCTTTCAGAATACAAGCTGAATTCTGCTACTATTTTGGTCTATCCTAATCCGGCATCAGATCTCATTAATATAGAATCCAATCAAAGTATTAATTCAGTTAGTATAATTAATCTTGAAGGACGCATGGTAAAATCAATAAGTAGCCCAAATCTAAAAATAATGGATGTTTCCAATCTTCATGCTGGCGTTTATGTGATCCATATCATTACTGGTGTAGGAACTATTGAAGTCAAGAGAATATTTATTAACTAGTTTTATCTGACATTTTCTCTTCAAGATCCGAAACTGCTTTTCTAGCTTTCGCAAAATTAATATTCAGCTTAATACTGGTATTATAGTCTTCCTTTGCAGCTTCTAGATTATTGAGTGCTTCACTAGCTAGTCCCCTATAATAATAGGAAAGATATAACTGAGGCTTAACTTTACACATAATGTCGAACGACTCAAAAGCCCTTTGCATAGAATCAAGACTCATAAATAATATCCCAGAATTAAGATAGGCGTCTATATAGTTTTTATCTATTAAAACTATACTTTGATATATTTTAAGTGCTTCATCAATTTGACCATTATTCTGTAAATAATATGCTTTCGAATGCCAGGGTACTGGGTTGTTTCTATCTACATTTATCGCAGCATCATAATACTCTATAGCTATTGGGTTCTTTTCATCTTCAAATAATTGCCCCAAAATAATCCATGCATCAGTTAGTTCCGGGTCAAGTTCCGTAGCTTTTCTAAACGCGGTCTTTGCTCTTTCAATATCACCTACACTTCTTAAGTTCATACCCATCATAAAATATGCTTCAGCATTTTGGGGATTTATCGTAAGAATATTTGAACATGTTTGTAATGAATTGTCATATTGCTTCAAAATCAATTGCATCTCTGACATTTTTAAAAGACTTGGAATTCTTTTCGGGAATGTCCGGATACATTTCTCCATTGTCAATAAAGCTTCCTTAGATTTCAAATAATCCAAATAAGAATCAGATAGCAAATGATAATAATCGGCTTGAAGTGAATCTATTTTAATGGCTTTCTCCATATCTTCTATGGCTCCATCATAATAGCCATTTTCATAATACAATTTTGCCCTTTCAAAATAAAGCACATGATCCGTGCTGTCTTTTTCTATCAACACATTTAGTTGATCTAGAGCAGTATTTCCAGTCTTCTTAATCTCTGCTCCTTTCCTCCTGTCATCACAAGATGTAAAGCCAACCAGTCCAACAAATAACATGATCAAGATATATATAAATGACTTCATATTAATTCTCCCTTTATTACTGTAATTGCATTTCCCTCAATGAGAACACGATCTCCTTTAATTATACATTTTAATTCACCATTCCTATCACTTAATTGGCTTGCAAGCATTTCAGTCTTCCCTAACACTTTAGACCAATATTCTGCTAATAATGTATGCGCTGAACCCGTCACAGGATCTTCATCAATTCCACAATTTGGTGCAAACACTCTTGAAACAAAATCCCTTTTATCTCCAACACTACTTATAATGACAGCCCTAAAATTATGCTTTTTCATCTCAACCAAATTAGGCATACATTCTTTTACAGCAGATTGATCTTTAACGATTAAAAGTAAATCATCGGTACCTTTATAAGCTTTATGTATTTTCTGATTTATTAAATTTTCAAATTCCTGTGTTTTTAATTTGTTAGATTTGTCCAATGGAAAATTCATCTGGTAAGAATGAGACATTTTTAACACTCTTAATTCTCCAGCCTCTTGAGTTGAAAAGATTATTTCTTCTTTATCAAAACCCATTTCAGCAAATAATACATGAGCAGATGCTAATGTCGCATGTCCACATAATCTTACTTCCGTATTTGGTGTAAACCACCTCAAATGATAATCACTTTGTTCTCCCTTGACAAGGAAAGCCGTTTCTGATAGATTCATTTCTGTAGCAATCGCTTGCAATTCATTATCGTCTAACCATTTTTCAAGCAAACAAACCCCTGCAGGGTTGCCCTTATATTTTTTCTTTGTAAACGCATCTACTTGATATAAAGGAATCATCAGCCTACTTTAAATTTTTAAACGTGTTCAACCCACACTCCATGTAAGCATTGTATTCTTCAATACCCTCATTTTGCCTGTATCCTCTTGGCTTGGCAATGACTTCTTCATTAGGTGTCATCATAACATACAAAGGCTGAGAGTTTTGTTCAAAATTAACAATCTGGAAATCGGCCCATTTGTTACCCACATTTCTCATTTTTTTACTCTTATCTCTTTGAGAAACTTTTGGTTCAGTAAGCTTTTTATCATCATCTACATACAATGAAATCAAAACACTTTCATTACTTAACTTATGTCTTATCTCTTCACTAACCCAAATATGTTCCTCTACCTTCCTACAGTTAACACAACCAAATCCAGTAAAATCAAGAAAGACCATTTTGTTTTCCTTCTTTGCATAATCCAAACCTTCATAATAATCTTTAAAACAAGGAATGTTATTGGCACACATCGTGTAACTAGGGTATACAGATTTAATGCTCTCATCTACCTCACCCGAGGGCTTGAAAAAATTGTAATGTGCCGGTGGCGCTAATCCACTCAAGACACCTAATGAATTATAATTGCCTGTTTTTTCATTACTTAAAAAGCCTGTCGCTAAATAAACAGTGAAAGCAGTTGTCAATAATGCAAAACTCAATCTCATTATACCCAATCTCTTGATTGGACTGTCATGAGGGAACTTTATTATACCAAAAAAGTATAAGCTTAAAAGAGCAAACAGAACAACCCATATTCCCATGAATAATTCATATTTTAGAAAACTCCAATGATTGGTCATATCTGCTACAGAAAGAAATTTAAATGCTAATGCCAATTCTAAAAATCCCAATACCACCTTAACAGAATTCATCCATCCTCCCGATTGAGGTAATGTATTTAGCCAAGCAGGGAAAGCAGCAAATAATCCAAATGGCAAGGCCAAAGCAATTGCAAAACCAAGCATCACGACCGAAGGACCTACAGCATTGGAAGCCGCTGATACAATTGCTGATCCAATAATTGGACCTGTACAGGAAAATGAAACAAGCGCCAAAGTAAAAGCCATGAAAAATATACCAATTATACCTCCTTTATCAGCCATACTGTCACTCTTAGTTGACCAAGAGCTCGGCAAGGTAATTTCATAATATCCAAAAAATGAAAAAGCAAAGACAACAAATATGATAAAGAATAAAGTATTGGCTATCCAGTTGGTAGACAACCGATTTAAGGCTTCAGGACCAAATGCCGCGGTTAACACTAATCCAAGTGCTACATAAATTACAATAATTGATAAAGCATAAATCAATCCATTTACCCAACCCTTTCTTTTAGTATCCTTGGTGAAAAAACTAACAGTCAATGGAATCATAGGAAACACACAAGGTGTTAATAATGCTAATAACCCGCCCAAAAAACCAAAAAGAAAAGACATAGGCAATCCTCTATCTTCTGTTTCTTCTCCACCAATGCAATCACCTATCGGATTTGCGTAAGTTTCAATGATTGAGCCGATTCGTTGATCCACTATCGCTAGGTCGTCAAAAGGATTTGACGGACTCATAGTTATTGCTTCTCCGGCAAGCATTTTCTGAGGATCAAAAATAAATTCAACATCAGTCGGTGACAGACACTTTTCATCATCACAAGTCATATAGCTTATATAACCATTGATTTGCTTCTTCTTCGGATTTTTTATTATTTGCTTAATTGAAAAATCCTTATCGCTTAAATATTTAATAACATTGACATTGTCAAATAACGGATCAGGACCTTCTTTTTTCTTACCATCTTCAGTAGCCTCTCCTACCAATTCAAAATCTTCCGAATTTTCGTAATATATACTTGTAGGAAAAGGTCCATTATCTTCAGTATACAGAGAATAAACCGTCCAGTTATCCTCAATTTGAGCCACAAAGATTAATTCAAAAGATCCATCCCCTAGATCTTTAATTTCAAAGTCCCATTCAACTGGATCCAAAAGCATATCAATATCCTGATCGTTATCAGTTTGCCCTAGATTATTTACATTAAAACTAAATTCTACATCTGTAGGTGGCAAACATTTTTCATCATCACAAGTCATGTACGTCAGGTAGCCTGTAATCATAGATTGACCTTTCTCTAGACCAAGTCTTTGTCTGATTATAAAAGGCTCATCTGATAAAAATTTGGTCACTTCAATTCCAAAAATATTGTCCATTACAGACTTTCGATGCCCCAATTCTTCTGAATCTCCAATTTTGGAAACACCATCAGACTCAAAATTAATAGATGTAGGAACAGGTCCTTCATCTGAGTTGTATTGTGAGTAAACTGTCCACCCCTCATCAATTGCTGCTTCAAATTCAAGCATATATTCAGAGTCTCCAATCTCAGTCAAAGAATACGTCCATTGAACAGGATCAAAATTCTGAGCATTGACAAGCATTGATAAAAACAATAAAGACAGTGAAAATAAGTATCGCATGTAGGTCATTTTATATCAACTTTTTAATTAATCGTTCTTCTTTATTAGCTTAATTCCCTTACCATCACTACTTTTTTCCAAAGAATTATAAAGAACGTTTATTTTAAAACTGAAATTGGCATCAGTTGGTGGAATACAAACTTTATTGTTACACACCATATATGTAACATAACCCGTAATCGGTTTTGAAATATCATTCACATCAACTCTTTGTTTCAAAATATAGGCTTGCTTGTATGAGTATTTTATAACATTAATTCCAAACAATTCATCCATGCCCTCTTTTCTTTCTCCACTTTCAATCCCTTCATCAACGGGCTTAACATTATCTGAAGTGAAACTTACAGATGTAGCAATGGGACCTCCCTTTCCAGTATCTTTAGAATAGATAACCCAAGGAGCATCAAGGTCCGCCCTATACATTAATTCATACTCTGTTGGACCAACTTGGTTTATGTCAAATGACCATTTTATCGGTTCTCTATCTTGCTGGGCAAATAGTCCTATTGAGACAATACAAAATATTATGCTTAAGAATGCTTTCATTTCTGTTATGTAATTCATTTAATTAAAAAAATGCAAATTTAATCTATTTAAAAAGACAATTGAATACGATCATCGTTCATGGACTTTATCTTACTTGTCTTTTAAAAGACCTTATTAATTGATAATGAACTTCTAATAATTGAATCAAATATTGCAGAAAAGTCAATTGTTTTGCTCGTTTCTGGTGATGTTTATCAATTCTTTAACAAAATACGAAACGTTTCTTAGTTTGATTTTAACTAAACAGCTACCTGAAAATCCCTTAATGCCTCGTTTAGGGAAGTCTTTAGGTTTGTACTCTCCTTTCTTTTACCAATAATCAAAGCACAAGACACATTGTAATCCCCTGCAGGGAATTTCTTAATATAAGAACCTGGAATAACAACTGATCTTTCCGGTACTTCTCCTTTATATCTTATTTCCTTTTCACCTGTCACATCAATGATATGAGTTGACTTGGTTAAGACTACATTTGCCCCAAGTACAGCTTCTTTCCTTACACGAACGCCTTCTACAACAATGCTTCTAGATCCAATAAAACAACCATCTTCAATTATAGTAGGACTTGCTTGTGGTGGTTCAAGAACCCCACCAATACCTACTCCACCAGAAAGGTGAACATTTTGTCCAATTTGCGCTCCAGACCCTACAGTTGCCCATGTATCAACCATAGTTCCTGAACCTACATAACTTGCAAGGTTTACATAACTCGGCATCATTATTACACCCGGCTCCAAAAAGCATCCATATCGAGCAATAGCATGAGGCACTACTCGAACTCCTGCTTCAGCAAAATTCCTTTTTAGCGGAATTTTATCGTGAAATTCAAAAGGACCAATCTCTATAGTTTTCATTTCCTGAATTGGGAAATACATCGAAATCGCTTTTTTGACCCAAATGTTTACTTTCCATTCATCTCCAATCGGCTCAGCAACTCTTATTTTGCCTTTATCCAACATTTCCATAACTGCCCAAACAGCTTCTTTTACAGTATTGTCTTTTAGTTTTGTTGGATCGCCATATGCATCATTGATAATGCTTTCGATATCTTTCATTTCTTAGGTTTAATTATAAGGATTGCTTAGCGCAAAATTTGAGAACCCTAAATTAAGCATTCCTCTTTGCTAGAAATAATATTATAGTCCAGATAATAAGTAGGTATTTTTTACTTTTAAAAAAAGAAAAAGCCTGCAATGATCTGAGATGCAAAACCAACCAAAAAGCCACCCCAAATATCCTCTGGAGAATGGGCCTTTAGATATAATCTGGAACTCAATACCGCACCGATCAAAACCACTATTACAGCCAATAAAACAATGTTATGAACAGACAGAATTTGTTGATCACCTATAATGAAATTGGTATAAGGTCTACCATAGCTATATAGCAACTGAAGAAAAGCCAAAAAAGCCCCACCCAAAGCAACAGCGTGGAGACTGATCTTACTAAAGTTATTGATGAAAAATGAAATGAATAAGGCAATAATAGCACCCAATACAAAGCAACTAAACACCAAAGGAATAGCATTGTGCGTCTTTATATTTAGAAATAACCACAAATAAGCAATTGATGTGGCCATCAATGGACCTATACGATCTGTTCTTTCTGGAAGTTGCAATGACTTGATCAATCCTGTACTATACATCAATAAAACTGCAATAACTGGAATTGCAACTGCAGTAAAAAATACAACAAGGACTATTGTCCCAAATTCCCTACCAGATCTATATGGAAAAAGATACGGGTTTACAGTTGCAAATAGAAACAACATATACAATACAATCAACAAGGGATGAAACAATGAAGAAAAAACATAAGCCGTATACCTATAAAAATTATTTACCATGGTACAAATTTACAATATTCAATCTAGACCTTTAAAATTGTAATGCCCATGAGATAACATAACTTTATGTAACATTAAGATTTCAAATACGTTTAGTTATTTAAGTATATAAATTTGACAGATTGTGAAAATTATATGAAAGTAATTTTATTCATATTATTATCGATAACAGGGGTTTATGGGCAAATTGCACCTACTCCTGTATATATTCCTTCGCATCAAGGAACTGACTCAGTTCGTCTAGATACCATCGAATATGCTGATGATCTTGGTTTGTTTAAAACCAGTTTGGATGGCAGAATTATGACAGCAATGATAACGGTAAATGGTGATACGCTTATCATGGAAACTCTTGATGACATTAGTATAACATCGTTGAGAAAGTTTAAAAATGCTGCTGATTATGCCAAATACATGAAGTTTAAAAGATATGCAGCATTAGTCTATCCTTATGCCAAGGAAGCTATTAAAATTTTCAAGGAGACAGAGTATGCCACTCAGACGATGAACAGGCGAAAGCGAAAAAAACATATTAACAAACTCCAAGATGACTTAAAAGTAGAATTTGAAGATCCCCTTAAAAAACTGACTAAACTTCAAGGAAAAATATTGGTCAAAATGATCGAGAGAGAACTAGACAAAACCATGTATGAGTTAATAAAAGGCCTTAGAGGAAGGTTTGTGGCATTTTATTGGAATAACGCCTCAAAGTTATACAGTTATGACCTTAAAGAAGGGTATAATGAAGGGGATTATGAAATCTTAGATGCTGTATTACAGGATTTTGATGTCTCCTATAGAATCAAACAAGACGAATTAAAAGAGAAAAAGTAGCTATAAATTAAATTCATTTCTATTTTCGCTTCATGCAAAATAAATCAACAGTAAGCTGGAAATGTCCCTCCAATATAGCTCTGGTAAAATACTGGGGAAAATATGGAAGACAACTACCTAGTAATCCATCGATCAGTTTCACACTAAACAATGCGCATACAATAACAAAAATAAGTTATGAATACTTCGATGATCCAAAAAAAAGTATTGAATTGGATTTCAGATTTGAAGGTAAACCAAACAAAAGTTTTAGTGATAAACTATCCAATTTTCTGAATTCAATAAAAGAAGATTATTCCTTTTTAAAGCACTTGGATTTACAAATTGAAAGTGAGAATTCTTTTCCTCATTCTTCAGGAATTGCTTCCTCCGCTTCTAGCATGGCCGCCTTGGCTATGTGCCTGCTAGATATCGAAAGTCAAATTACCGGATCCAACAATATTGATATAACCAAAGCCTCTTGCTTGGCTAGACTAGCTAGCGGAAGTGCCTGTAGATCGGTATACCCTCAAATTGCTGTGTGGGGTGAAACGACAGATATTGAAGGAAGCTCCAACCTTCATGCTATCCCATTTCAAAAGCATATTCATCCCCTGTTCTTATCTTTTCATGATGATATATTAATAGTCTCTAAAAATGAAAAATCTGTCTCTTCAAGAGCAGGTCATGCACTGATGAAAAACAATCCTTACAGTAAAGCCCGATTTGAACAAGCTTTCTTACACCTTAAGCAAATTACTGCCGCTATGAATATAGGCGATATTGACACATTTGGTCATATTGTCGAAAAGGAGGCACTTACTCTCCATGCCTTAATGATGTCATCTGACCCTCCTTATATACTTATTGAACCAAACACCCTTAAAATGATCAATGCAATACAGTGCTTTAGAACGGAAGAAAAAATTCCTGTGTACTTCACTCTAGATGCGGGACCAAACATACATCTCCTTTATCCTGATGATGTAAGCAATCAAGTAAGTCAATTAAAAGATTACCTGAGAGGATTATGCGTCGATGATACCATTATTAACGATCAGGTAGGTCAAGGACCTGTTAAGATTTCAAATTAAGACATATACATGAAATTACACTTATTAATAATTGCTTTATTTGTTTGTTTTAATGCCTGTCACTCGCAAACTACACCAGACAATTTACCTAAAGCATCAGACGAGGAATTTGATCAAATCATAAAAAAATATCTAGACTTTAGCATCCCAGTTATAAGTGTCAACGAGTTATACAAAAATTATAATAACTATATACTTCTTGATGCAAGGGAGGATAATGAATATGAGACCAGTCATCTTCCTGGCGCAATTCATATCGGCTATGAAAATATTCAATGGAACAAACTGGCATCCTTAAATAAATCAGATACTCTTGTATTGTATTGCGCCATAGGCTATCGAAGCGAAATAGTCGCTAATAAATTAAAAAAGAAAGGATATGTAAGCTATAATCTGTATGGTAGCATATTTGAATGGGTAAACTCAGGCTATCCTGTTCACGACAATTCGGAAGAAGCAACCTCTAAAATTCATGGATACAACAAAGATTGGAGCCAGTGGATTAAAAACAAAAATATGGAAGTTAGTTATTGAACCTATTCATAGTATGACTGATGCCAATGCTGCAAAAACTTAATGTTGCATCTGTAGATTTAGGTAAAATTGTTTTCAGCTCACTAATTTCTTCATCACTCCATTTCCCAAGAACGAAATCAACTTGCCTGCCTTTGGAAAAATCACTACCGATACCAATTCTTAATCTTGCGTATTGGTTTGTTCCAAGCATCCGTTCGACGTCCTTTAATCCGTTATGTCCACCATGCGCGCCATTTTTGCGCATTCTGATTTTGCCTAAATCCAAATTGATATCATCAACAACTATCAATACATTATCCAGATTTATTTTAAATTTCTGCATCCAGTACCTGACAGCCTTTCCACTCAGATTCATATATGTGGATGGCTTCAACAAGTGAATCTGCCTTCCTCTATGCTTGATCAAGGCCAGATCACCTAAATTGTCATTCTTAAATACAGCATCCTTTTCAGAAGCCAATAAATCTAATACTTCAAATCCAACATTATGACGGGTACCATCATAATCTGGATGCATATTTCCTAAACCAACAACTAGAAATTTCATCTTTGGATCAATCTCAACTTTTGATTGTTTAAAAAAGCGTTTAATAAAATTACAAATCAACATATAAGCTTTAAGGGCCAAGAATTTAAAAATTGTAACAATTGGCTTTATCTTGAGGTTTCAAAGAAACATATAAAATGGTAAATACACTAAACGAAAATGATTATGCTCCTTTCCAAAAAAAATATATTGACAGCTTTGAGGGTGATGTATTTGAACTATTAGCCAAACAAAAAGAATCATTTACCACATTTATAGATTCCCTAGATAATGAGCAATTAAATTATAGCTATGCCGATGATAAGTGGACGTTAAGACAAGTTATCATTCACATTATAGACACAGAAGCTATTTTTAATTATAGAGCACTTTGTATTTCAAGGGGAGACAAACAAGTATTGGCTGGATTCGATCAGGACGAATACATGGATAATATGATCATTGATAAATTCAACAAAGAATACCTAATTAATTATTTCACAATAACCAGATACAATTGCCTTATTCTAATTAATAGCTTTACAGATGAACAGTGGGAATGGGAAGGAAAAATTAACGATTACACCATGAAACTAAAGGTTTTTCCGCATATGAATGCAGGTCATCTTGAGCATCACTGGAAAATTATTCAGGAACGATATATAAGTTCATGATTAATAGCTTACGATATCTTTTAAAAAAAATCTCTTATCTAAGCTTCAAGAAAATTTCTAATGCCTTCTTGATTGTCTCTTCTTTTTATTATTCAAGAATTACCAGAAATCCAGAAGTTTGGGGCAAACCATTATCAATTTCTATTGAGCCTACAACTTCTTGTAATCTCAGGTGCCCAGAATGTCCAAGTGGCTTAAGATCATTTACAAGAGACAAAGGAAATCTTAAACAGTCATTTTTCATTAAAATGCTTGATCAGATTTCTGATTACCTTATATCTATAACATTCTACTTTCAAGGAGAACCCTTTATCAATCCTCAGTTTCTGGATATGGTAGACTACGCTCATAAAAAGAAAATATATACCATAAGTTCTACCAATGGTCATTTCCTTAATGATGAAAATTGTAAGAAGACTATACGATCAGGCTTGGATGAGTTGATTGTTTCGGTGGATGGAGCAATTCAGGAAACCTACGAAAAATACAGGATTGATGGCAATTTAGCCCAAGTGCTTCAAGGCATCAAAAATCTAGCTGCATGGAAAAAAAACCTAAAATCTGTCAATCCTAAAATTGTTATACAGTTTTTAGTTGTTCAACACAACGAACATGAAATCCAAAGGATGCATGAAATTTGTTCCAGCATAGGGGCAAATGAACTAAAGCTAAAATCCGCCCAGGTTTATAATTATAAAAATGGAAACGACCTAATTCCAGAAAATGAAAAATACTCCAGATATATCAAAAACAGTGATGGGAGTTATTCAGTCAAACACAACATAGAAAATGAATGTTGGAAGATGTGGCATAGTGCAGTAATTACTTGGGATGGCTTACTTGTCCCATGTTGTTTTGACAAAGATGCTACACATAAGATGGGAGACTTGAAATCGCATGAATTTACTGAGGTTTGGCATTCCAATGACTATAATAATTTTCGGAATGTTCTCTTCACAAACCGAAAACAAATAGAAATTTGCAAAAACTGTACTGAGGGGTGTCAGGTATGGGTCTAATTTCCTTTTTCGTTGATAATCAGTGGATTTTTAGTTATCTTTGAACTTGGAGTAAGCTACATAACGAGGGAGTTTCCACTGGATTTAATTATATTTTTTCATTTCCATCTGACATATGGTGCAGTTTGGGATGGTTTTTTCTGAAAAACGTAATAGTTAAACGGACTAAATGCTACAAAAAACGATTATTCAGGGTAGAATAGAATTTGGTACTGAAAAGGCCTTCAACATGGCATGTAAAATGTTTGAACAAAGGGCCGAGAGTTATTATAAAAATGACATCATTTTTGAATTGAATGAAATCTTTTTCAAAGAAGAGTTATCGCTTAATATCCCAAGATTTGTCAAACAAGTTTATTCAAAATCCTTAAAAAACACTTCAGTTCTATTAGAGTATGTAACTCAATTTGGCGTCTCTGGTGAATTGAATCTTTGGGCATTAGATGAAGGTAAAATAATTATGTTCAAACATCTTGAGCCTAATAGTGACAAAGTAGTGGTTCAACAATATAAAAAAGGTAAATCCTTAACTGAGGTTGTAGGGAGAGAAGAAGAAGCGATCAAAGCCCTTAACAAAGCAATAGAAAAATATGATCGCCATGCTCAGGCATATGAAAGAAGAGCTAAAGTGAATTTCCTTTTACAGAAAGAACACGATGCCATCCGCGATTATAATAAAAGTATTGGATTGGATCCAAATAATCCTTATGCCTATCTCGGAAAAGCAGAAGTGCATCTGAAAAAGAATGAACTTGAAGAAGCGATTGAAAATCTAGATTCAGCCATTAAAAAATCAGTAGCATTACAAGCAATCCATTGGACTTCAAGAAGGTTAAAAGGAAAAGTACACCTCAGATTAGAACAATATGAAAAAGCTGAATTTGAATTAAAACTTTTCACCAAGAGAAAATTTGAAAAGAATAATCCAAATAACAAATGGAAAAGAGATGCTTTTTTCGACTATGGGAAAGTGCTCTTAGGTCTTAATGAATTCGCTAAGGCCGTTGAAGCCTTTGAACGATCCTTAGATATTGACAAAGGCAATGACACCATATCTCCAGCAGAAAAATTAAGATTTAGAGGGATAGCCAAACAAAAGGCTGGACAAAATGGATTTAAAAAAGACATTAAAGAAGCTGCAAATCTTGGAGATAAGGAAGCAGTCGAATTGCTCAAGTCGATCGCCTAAAAATTAGTAAATCCTTAACAATATTTCTTACTGGAAATAAGTCTTATTATATAAGGAGGCTTATGAAGTTAATAGCATTAATAAGTATTATATTTTTTCATTCCGGCATTATTGCTCAGGTCATAACCTCTTTTGATTCCCTAGATAAAAAATCAAAAAAAGAATTTACTTCAGCAAAACATCATATTAAAAAAAAAGAATCGGATCAAGCGATCAATCACCTTACAGAGATTCTAACTAAATACCCCAATTTCTATGAAGCTAGATACTTGCTTGGAGGAGAATACTACAAAAATGATGATCCAATTAAAGCTATAAATGAGTTTCAATATCTTCTTAAACTCAAGACCCCCCCAGATGCCAAATTGCTTTATCTGCTATCTGAATTGTATGAAAAACAAAAAGACCTTGATCAGGCCATAAATCACCTTCAAGCCATTGATCGCCACATGATCAAAGACAGTGTGCTTTGGAACACTCTTCAAAACAAGGTTCATGCCTTAATATTTCGGAGAAATGCCTATGATAATCCTTTAAATGTAAATCCTATAAAACTAGGTCCTCAAATTAACGGGCCATATGGAGAGTATATGCCTTCTTTTATTGCAGATGGTTCCGAGCTTGTATTTACAAAAAGAGTAGCAGTAAAAAATGCATCATCTCATTTTGTTGGTACGCAAGAAGATCTTTATTTTTCTCTAAAAGATTCTACAGGAAATTATTCTGAAGCCGAACCATTAATAAACTTAAATACATCTGGAAATGAAGGCACTCATTGTTTATCACAGGATGGCAATATATTGATATTTACTGCTTGTGATGGAGAATACAGGCAAAATGGCTGTGACTTATATATTAGTTTCAGAAAATATGGCCAATGGAGTAAGGCTATAAATATGGGAGATCAAATCAATTCCAGATACTGGGAATCTCATCCTAGCCTCAGTTATGATAATAAAACTCTGTATTTCTCAAGCACCAGAAAGGGTGGATATGGTAAATCCGATATTTGGAAAGTTGAGCTGATTGAAGGAGGATGGTCAGATCCTATAAACCTGGGCCCTTCTATTAACACTAAAGGAGACGAACAAAGTCCCTTTATACATCCTGATGATGAAACGCTTTACTTTAGATCTGACACGCATATTGGAATGGGAGGATTCGATCTATTCGTTTCCTTAAAAACTAATAATGGCTGGACAACTCCTGTAAACCTTGGCTATCCTATCAACACAGACTTGGACGAAAGTGCTTTGTTTGTTGATATAAAAGGAGAAAAGGCTTATTACAGTACTGGTGATGTAGGGACCAGTGGCAACTATGATATCTATAGCTTCGAGTTACCAAAGCAATTCAAGCCCAAACCGGTCAGCTATTTAAGCATTAAAGTATTGGATGCAGAAACAAAATCACCCTTAAGCAGTGAGATTAACCTGATGAATGTAAATGATAAAACCAAAACAAGAAAACTAACAACTGACCATCAAGGACAATCCATTAGCATAATTCAAAAAGCTGAATATCTATTGACCGTTAGTAAACAGTCCTATCTTTTTTTCTCTGACCAAATAAATATAATTTCAGAAGCAGATATTGATAAACCTTATTTGTACTCAATAGAATTAACTCCAATAACAGAAAAACTAAAAAAAGATTCCTTGAGTTTCACGCCTCGGAATATTTTCTTTGAATCAGGGTCCTCTGTATTAATGGATAAATCTAAAAATGAAATTGAAAATCTATTTGACTTATTAGTATCTAATCCCAAATATAATATGTCCATTGTCGGCCACACAGACAATATTGGAGAACCCATTGATAACCAGATGCTTTCTGAAGCTAGAGCAAAGGCAGTTTACACTGAACTTGTTCAAATGGGCATTAATTCCAAAAGATTGACTTACTTAGGTAAAGGAGAAGAGGAGCCTATCACAACAAATCTAACGCCAGAAGGAAGATCAAAAAACAGACGTACTCAATGTATTCTCCATTTAATTGCCAACAAATAGAAGAGTAGTATAAGCAGCTATTTGTATCTTTGCACTCCTTATAATAAAATATGGCCAGAAGGAAGCAAGTGCAAGAGAACATCAAAATCACAGGGATAGCTGACAAAGGCATGGCTGTAGGAAGAGATGATGAGGGCATGGTCTATTTTGTGCAGGGTGCTGTTCCTGGTGATATAGTAGATGTGCTTGTCCTCAGAAAAAAATCATCATTCAAAAAAGGAATAGTTTATGAATATAAATCTTATTCTCCTGAAAGGATTGAAGCAAAATGTCTACACTTTGGTGTTTGCGGAGGTTGTAAATGGCAAAACTTAGACTATACTTCGCAGGTCAAATATAAAGAACAGACAGTCAAGGATGTTTTTAAACGACTAGCTCATATTGAGCCAGAAGAATTTCGATCTTTATTGTCCTGTAATCAAATCTTCGAATACAGGAATAAAATGGAATACAGCTTTTCACAAAGAAGATGGGCTACAAAAGAAGAACTGGCTTCTGATGAAATTATTGAATTTGGACCTGCTGTTGGTCTACATCCTCCTGGTGCCTTTGACAAGGTTGTCCAAATAGATAAATGCTGGCTACAAGATGATTTATCAAATGATATACGAAACTATCTCCATGAGTTGGCTCAAGAAAAATCATGGACTTACTACGACAGTAAACTTCACAAAGGCTTTTTAAGAAACCTGAGAATCAGAAACAGCACCTTAGGGGAATGGATGGTTTTGATGATTTTTGGGGAAAAGAACGATAAAGATATTTTTATCTTACTTGATATGCTTTCGCAAAAATTTCCTCAAATCACTTCTCTTCATTACGTTATTAATGAAAAGATGAATGACTCAATTCATGATTTGAATACTATTCATTACAAAGGAGAAGAAGGTATTACTGAACAATTGTCTCACTTAAAATATCGCTTTGGACCAAAGTCCTTTTTCCAAACCAATAGTTATCAGGCTGTTAAGTTATTTGATCTTATTGTAGAATTGGCTGACTTTAAAGGAACTGAAACCGTTTATGATCTATATACTGGCTTAGGCAGTATTGCTTTATATATCGCTAAAAACTGCAAAAAGGTAATTGGTATTGAAGAAATTAAAGAAGCGATTGAAGACGCAGAAATTAACAAGAAAATCAATAATGTGCAAAATGCCTATTTTGAAGTTGGTGACGTAAAGGATCAATTTAATGATGTGTTTGTTGAAAAATACGGAAAGGCAGATTTGATTATTGTAGACCCACCTAGAGCCGGATTACATAAAGATGTATGTGAGATGTTAAACAAAACCGCAGCAGACCGAATTATATATGTAAGTTGTAATCCTTCCACTCAGGCAAGGGATATAATGTTAATGCCAACTTATAAAATTAAAGTACTTCAAGCTGTGGATATGTTTCCGCACACACATCATATTGAAAATGTTGTTTTACTAGAAAAGAAATAATGGAAGACGAAATCAAGGATGTAGAAAAGCTGATGATTATCGAACAAGAACTGAAAGGTTTTATGGAAATCTTGGGTAATGCTGCCGATGAAATCATCAGACAGGACGTAAGTAAGTATCCCATTTTTGTTTTACACAAGCAAACAATTGCCTTAGGGGTTCCAATTGTTGTTAGAGAAAAACATGAAACCAATTGGTCAATTAATGCCTCGACTCTTGAAGAGTTTTCAGTAAAAAATTTAATAGTAAAAAATAAAATTGACGGATTCAGAAAAACATATAAAAGCTCAAAGTCTCACTTGTGTGTTTTTGTTCTAAGCGATATTGGCGCTCAGTTTATATTTATACCGCGGAAAGCTTAGGAACGGGTTTTTCACTAAAGATCATCTCATCATAAGAAAGGATTGTAGAATATGATCGTTCTCCAAAATACGATCTGATTTCTTCTTCTGGTCGTTTTGAACATGCCATTACAAAATCACCACCCCATGCGCCCAATGATTTTATTGAACCATCAAAATCAGAAAATAATTTCTTTTTTACGGGCTCTAAGTTTAACGATTCTGCAATTAGGGCCTCATGTTCTTCAAGCATTTCAGTAAATGCGCTATAAGACTTATTAGTCACCATTACCTCAGTTATTGAGCTTAGTTTTTTTACTAATGAAGATCTTCTCTTTGCATTCCTAAAATAGAAATCTATAGCATTCTGAGACGATGCTTTCTGATTCAAATGAATAAAGTATATTTTGTCAGTAAATCCAGGCTCAAAATCTATTTCTGTATAGTTGATTGTTTCATCCTCAAATTGGTATGTTATAGGGGATTCAACACCTGCACAAGCAACATCATAACCAGAACCGTTAGAAACTTCGAAATGTAATAACAAAGGATTTACCTCTGCCCACTCTGCAACCATATAGATAAGGCTTGAGCTAGAACCTAGTCCCCAATTGCTCGGGAATTCAAGATAAGTCTTAACATCATAAGCATTCCATTTGGATAAAAATTCTGAATTTAACCTAACAGCTCCTTTTAAAACCTTTTGGAGAAATTTAGATTTAGTTTCATCGGAAGTCTTAACAGAAGAAAAATCCATTAATGACACTTGTGCTTTGAACCACTCTTCACCTTGATTAGAGTAAGCATACCATCCAAGATCTGATTTCTTGGTTGCCTTTATGATCATTTTTTGTCCAAATCGAGTAGGTATAGCAAGGGCTTTAGCTCCATCTAAGACAGCATATTCTGAGGTAAGTAAAAGTTTTCCGTGTCCGTAGAATTGTCCGATATCTCAAGGAATTTGAATCAAAAATAGCTAAAGCTTAATACATAATTAAAATTTATATATAAATTTTTCCATTAAGTAAGAATTAATCCTGTTTTTTATAGAAAAAGGACCTTTATCCATTAGAAAGCCTCAATTTTTCAAGAAATTCACGTACCGCACTAAAAGAAACTAACCCTTCACTAAAGTGTTGAATAGCAGCAATCTCTTCTTTTGGATCAGCTTTTAATTGAGAAAGAATATTTTGGAGATGCATTTTCATGTGACCTTTCTGAATTCCAGTAGTAACCAATGAACGTATCGCAGCAAAATTTTGAGCTAAGCCAACAGCAGCAATTATTCTCATCAGTTGCTTAGCAGAAGGAGATTCCAATAGCTCTAATGATCTTTTCGCGATTGGATGCAATGATGTTAATCCCCCAACAGTCCCAACTGCAAGCGGTATCTCTAACCAAAATTTGAAAATTCCATCATCTATAGTGCAATGGCTTAAACTTGCATATTGCCCATTTCGACTTGCATATGTGTGTCCACATGCTTCAATTGCTCTGAAGTCATTGCCCGTTGCAATAACGACTGCATCAATACCATTATAGATTCCCTTATTATGTGTAGTTGCTCTGTAGGGATCGATTTCAGCAATACGTACTGCTTTTCTAAATCTTAACGCAAAGTCTTCTGCTGTCATACCATTAGGAAATTTTCCCAACTGCATAATAGGACATTCAACAGACGCTCGAACTAAACAATCTGGCGTATAATTTGATAAAATACTCATTACTACCCGAACCTCTTTCTCATCATTTTTGCACTCCTCAGAATTTTTGAAATAATCCACAAGAGAACGTCCAAGTTGTTCAAGACATGTGTTGATAAAATTCGCTCCCATTGAATCACAGGTTTCAAAGGATGCTTTTAATTGATAAAGTTTATCTTCTTTATCTGTCAAATCTATCAATTCAATATCCAAAATACCTCCACCACGCTTTACCATACTCCGTGTAAATAAAAAGCACTCCTCCATCAATTTCTTTTTTAGATCAGGAAAAAGATACTTGATCTTGGCCTTATCACCAGTCCATTCAAAATGAACCTGACCCAATTTTATAGTAGCCAAAACTTCAGTTACAAAACCGCCTCTTGACATCCAGAATTTAGCCGCTGAAGAAGCAGCTGCAACGACAGAACTCTCTTCAATAACCATTGGAATACAATATGGATTACTATCAATTAAAAAGTTCGGTGCAACCCCAAAAGGCATAGGGAAGTTACTCAGCGTATTTTCACTGAAATTGTCTAGAATTTTTTGTTGCTCCTCATTGGAATGCCAATAGCTTTCGAGTTCCTGTACTACATGATCAGGTTCTTTAAAGAAGTTTTGTACAATCCATTTAATTTTACCTGCCTTTGACAGTTTAGAAAATCCTGATATGGTCTTTTTGGGAGACATAATCAATTCTTTATCGTTAAAAAAGCAGATGCCATTTTAAATCCTTCCGTTTGAATTTGAACGTATTTCTGAAGTTGATTGTAATCTTGTGCATATTTTAGAAACCCTGAAGCTTGAGCATACAAAGATGGGATTTTTGATTTTTTTATAAAAAAATAACCATCTAAAAAATCTTTAATACCACCAGAGAAAATAATTTTTTGACATCTAATTTTGTCGCCATAGTTATCGAAATAGTCATTTACAATATTTGACATTTCATAACAATTATGCCCGATATGAAACATGTTTGACAGGCAATCAAATCTGGTTTGATCAGATCTCAATAATTCCAGCTTTGAAAAATTAGTACCGCCGAAACCTGCTAAGTCTATCGCTGCCAATGGCAATTGAAGTAATTTTTCCAAACTCTCTTTCCCAAATCCTTGCCCAACTTCTTTTACAATAATTGGATATTTGTTTTCAGCCAATAAGTGCTCAATGCTTTCAATAGCTGGTCTTTGTATTAAATCGCCTTCGGGTTGTAGCCATTCTTGGAGAGGGTTAACATGAATAATTAAACCATCTGCATCTAATCGCTGATAAAATTCTTCAATCCTTCCCAATTCGTCCTTATCTATCAATTCTTCAATCTGCGCAATTCCCAAATTGATCATTAAAGGTTGATTGGGCATATATTGACGTACATCAAATTCATGAAGTCTTTTGGATTCATAAAGTAACTGTCTACAAGATCCCAGTCCCATTCCTAATCCAAATTCACCACAGATTTTTGCGAGATTTTTATTAATATTTTCAGCTTTCTTAGTACCCCCTGTCATACTTGATACTAAAATTGGAAAATTCATTTGTTTTTCAAGAAAAAAAACTGACTCAATAGCCGTTGCTCTTGGATGAGCGGCTAGGATTGGTTCATAATAAAATCTGTTGTCCAATTGATTGGTTTTAACTACAGACTTAAAGGCTAAATCAATATGATCTTCTTTTCTAGATGATGCATTGTCATCTGATTCAATTCGTATGTTACTATGATCTTGTCCTTCCAATGATAAATAATTAACATGCTAAAATAATAAAACACAGAACAATAAGCGTTTAAACAGCATGAAGTGTTTAATGTTTTAATTCTGCATACTTTTGTCAAACTATCAAAAAGGCATCAATATCCCATCAGCTTAACGCAAATTATATATAGATCATGAAATACATATTGATATTATTAGGATTATTAGCAGTATCGCTTAATGCACAATCCCCAGAAGCGATCAAAACCTACAATGAAGCAGTAGCTGCAGTCAAATCAAAAGATCATATTAAAGCCATTCGACTGTATACAGCTTCTTTAAAAATAGATCCTCTTTATACTCTTTCTTATTTTGGAAGGGCTAGCTCCAAAATGGCTTTAAAGCATTATGACGAAGCCTCACAGGATTTCCAAAAATGTTTGAAGTTGCAAAACGATTATGCTAAAGCATATTATTATCTGGCTTATTGCCAAATGGAATTAAAGGAAGACAAAAATGCATTAGCACATTTTGAAATGGCTTATAAGTATGATAAGAGCTTAATTAAATCAAATTATTACAGAGCTTTTATTCAAATGAATAATAAAAACTATAGCCTTGCTATTAATGACTTTTTAATATACACAAAGGACGATAGCAAAAATCATAAGGCCTATTTTAATCTGGCAGTATGCTATTATAAAACCGGAATTAATGAGTTAGCTATTGAATCCTATACCAATGCATTAAAAATTAAACCTAATTATAGCGAAGCACTAAAAGAAAGAATGAAATTATATTTTCAAGCCAATCGCTATAAGTTATGTATTGATGACTGTACTAAAATGCTAAAGAATAATGCTAAAGATGAGGATGCTTTAAAGTATAGAGGTCTATGTTATTTGAAATTGGAACAATGGGAGTTATCTTCAAAAGACTACAAACTTTTAAGTTCTATTGACCCAAGCAATACGGATGCTTTACAAAACCTCGCTTTAATCAGCTTGCAGCTCAAAGATTATAGTTCTTCTGTCAAACTATATTCTGAATTACTTCATCATTATAAAGATAAGGAAGCATACCTGAAAAATAGATCAATCGCCTATATGCAGCTTTCGATGTGGAGAGAAGCTTTGATGGATCTAAATAGAATGATTGAAATTAGTCCAAACAATGGAGACGCCTATTATAATCGTTCAAATGTTAATCTACAATTAGATCATACAGATGAAGCGTGTCAAGATATGAGACAGGCAGCAAAGCTGGGCTTTGAACCTGCATTCAATTATATCCAAGGATTATGTAATAATTGAAGTTATTATAATATTATTACCTGAATTTAAACAGCGTCATTCATAATATCTATCTTTAAGATAAACATCTTTGATCTAAAATGAAAAAACACAAAGGCCTAGGATTACCTCCTGGAACTACTTTATATACTGGTCAGAAAATTGATCTTGATATCAGAATTAATTATATCGAATTTTCTGATGATTATTACAAAGAAGAAATTGATCAAAATGAAGAAAGAGTTCTATTGCACTCTTCAGATAAAAATATTGTCCAATGGTACGACATAAGAGGCTTACATGATGTAAACCTAATAAATAAGATTGGAAGCATCTTTAAAATGCACCCTATAGCAATGGAGGATGCTGTGGATGTTTTACAACGTCCATCATTTATAGAATATGATAATGCAGCTTTTATCTCATTAAAGTCAGTCAACTATAATGATCAAACCAATAAAATTGCATTACAAAATGTTTCTCTATACTTTGGAGAAGGGTTCGTAATAAGTTTCCAAGAACATGAAGATGATATTTTTGAAGATATCAGAAGCCGAATAAAAAATATTAACGCTAGAATCCGGCATAGAAAATCTGATTATTTAGCCTATGCCATTGTAGATTATTTGGTTGACAATTACTTTATGGCAATGGACAATATGGCCAAATCTATAGAGAGCTTAGAAGAAGCAATTAGCCTAACGCCTGAAGATGTTAATAAAGAAGAAATATTCAAGCTTAGGAAGGAATTGCAAAAATTAAGAAAAAGCATTTCTCCACTTAGAGAAGCGCTATCCAATTTTAAACGTTCTGAACTGATATTGTTACAAGACGCAACGATAGCATACATTCGGGATGTAGCTGATCACACCATACAATTGATGGATAGCATTGATAATAATAGAGAGATTTTATCTGGTTTACAGGATTTATACATTTCAGAAATATCTCTTAAGATGAATCAAATTATGCAATTTCTTACGATCATCACAGCGGTATTTGTACCTATCTCATTTCTTGCGGGTCTCTATGGCATGAACTTTAGCTATATGCCAGAGCTTCAGTTTAAATATGGGTATTATGCATTATTAACGGTTATGCTATTGGTAATTTTGTTTTTAATCTGGAACTTTAAAAGAAAAAAGTGGCTTTAAGCCAAATAAAACATTCCTATGGATTTTATCGACAATCAACTTATTCGAATAGGAAGTTCACTTCTTATTCTACTCTTAACAATAATTATTGCCTTTATTTTTAATAAAGTTGTTTCTCGTATTATCAGAAAAAATACTTTGATAATGCAAAACGACCCGACCAATTACAAGTTTTTGAAGCATCTAATTCTTGCCTTGATTTATATAATTGGAATCAGTTTGTCCATATATGTAGTTCCTTCATTAAAAGCCTTAGCAAGCTCACTATT
The DNA here is from genome assembly GCA_029262995.1 of Saprospiraceae bacterium. Lineage (GTDB taxonomy): Bacteria > Bacteroidota > Bacteroidia > Chitinophagales > Saprospiraceae > RFSX01. The sequence goes on from JAJCYH010000019.1 coordinate 25,388, forward strand.
GGCTGGTGCCGGTATCCTTGCTGTAACGGTTGGATTCGCTTCTCAACATGCCTTGAGCAATATTATTAGTGGTGTTTTTATTGTTATGTTTAAACCCTTTAAGGTAAATGATCGACTTAGTGTAAGAACTTATCAAGGAACGGTTGAAGATATCACCCTTCGACATACCGTAATTAGAGATTTTGAGAACAGAAGGATTGTTATACCAAACACAGTAATATCTGATGAGATTATTGTAAACTCGGATTTCACAGAAGAAGGGATTTGCAAGTGGATAGAAATTGGCATCACTTATGACAGTGATATTGATTTGGCTAAATCAATTATGAGAGATGAGGTTATGAAACACCCTATGCATATTGACCATAGAACACTAGAAGATATTGAAAACGGGGAACCTGAAGTACCAGTAAGGTTATTGAAACTTGAAGAATCTTCTGTTCTCCTTAGAGCATGGGCATGGGCAATAGACACTTCAGAAGGTTTTAAAATGTCCTGTGACTTACTGGAAAGTATTAAAAAGAGATTTGATAGAGAAGGCGTTGAAATAGCCTTTCCTCATCGAACGGTCATTCTAAAAAATCACAAAACAACTGAGGGAGATGCTTCTTAAAAACATCTCCCACAGTTCATTATTTGTTAATATTAAATCTGAATCCAATATATATATTTCTTCCAAAAAGTGGAGCCCATACTATTGAAGCATCAAAATACTGACCAAAAGCATCGTCAGCGGCTATTATAGCATCTTTTTGTTGATACCCTAATAAGTTTTCTCCTCCTAGATAAATATCTAACTTATCACCCCATCTCTTCATAATCTGTGCGTTAAATAGAAAATAATTTGGTGATTGATCAGGTCGTCTATACTTCTCTGGATTGTCTGATGTATTTGGCAAACGCTTGCTTCCATTCCAGTTTAATGTTGCATCAAAGAACCAGTCAGACTTTGTTTTATAAGCAGCATTTACAAAAGCTCTGTGTTTAGATATCATCGGCTTCTGCAATCGACCCTCATTATAATCTGCCTGCACATCAAATATTCTGTATGCAGTCCTTACCGTTAAATCCTCAATTATTTCATACTCCAGTTTTAACTGTATGCTATTAGAATATGAACTGCCCGATAAGTTGTAGAAAGAAACTCTACCGGCCGTTTCATAATCTACTATTACTTGGTTTTCGAACTCTGTTCTATAAACATCAAAACTAACGATCAGCTCTCTAGAAGCTAAATAGATTCCCTGTGTAAAATTAATTCCATAATTCCATGCTACTTCAGCGTCAAGTCCATATGGCTTAGTATTATTTTCATCTTGAATAATAACTTCTCTTGAACTAGAAAACAAACCAAGATTTTCAGCAAATATATTTGCAGTCTTTAATCCACGTCCTCCAGTTATTCTTACAATTGATTTGTCTGAAAAATTATATTTAGCATGAAGTCGAGGTGTAATAAACCAGGAATAATTATTATGGTGGTCTATTCTAAGTCCAGGAATTATAGCAAATTTAGAATCCTTTTGAAATGTATATTCAACAAATGCACCAGGCACAGATTCATTTCTTTCAAAGAAACCTGCCTTACCTACACGTTCAGAAATGTCATCCAATTGATAAGACAATCCGAATCTAAGAATGTTTTCATCTTCATAAATGTTTTGGTAGATCAGATTTGAGACCAATGATTGTTGATCAGCATTATAAATATCACTACCAAATTTAGAATCTTGCGTATGATCAACAACACTAAATTGTAAACCTATGCTATTTTTAAGATTGTTTGGGTTGATATATCCAAATTTGCCCCAAGCTTCATATCTGTCAGATTTATTGTCCATTCGCCAATGCGTGTCATGTTCATTATTGGTACCGGCAAAATGGTCATAATCACCAGCTTCATGATTTAAAGAACTTATTTTTACACCTAACTGACCCATGATGTTTCCTTTTTGACTGAACTTCCACCTGTTGGCAACTACAAAATCGTTTTCCAAAGGCATATCGGTAAAGCCATCTTGGTTTTGATCGTGAACTGCCTGTAAGCGTTTGCCATGTAAGAGCAATGAAGTAGAAACAAAAGGGCTAACATTAACTCTATAGTTACTGTTTAACTCAATTCTTCCTCCTTGATTTAGAAATCCATTTAAGTGAAATATTTCATCTTCATCTGGTTTTTTAAGCTCTACATTTATTTGTCCTGCGATGCTTTCAAATCCATTTACAACTGAACCCACGCCTTTGATCAATTGGATCCCCTGTATCCAAGGTCCAGGCGTCATTGATAAGCCGTAAATGCTTGACATAGCTCTTATATCTGGAATTAGTTCTCTTGTAATCTGCACATATGGTCCTGCCAAGCCAAGCATCTGAATCTGACGAGTTCCTGAAATCGCATCAGAAAATGCAACATCGACAGAAGGATTTGTTTCAAAACTTTCAGATAAATTGCAACACGCAGCCTTACATAATTCTTCTCTAGTTATTGTTTCAGAATTAATAGTATTAATGAATGATACTTCTGTAGATCTCTTCTTATATGTAATCTCCACGGCATCAAGCTCATAACCTTCCCTTAAAATGATCTCAACTATTCCATCCTGAGATAGTTTAACTGTTTTGTCACTAAACCCCACATAACTGATTTCGATTTCTGAGGTATGTGCATTGGTATTATCCAATTCAAAATAGCCATTGATATCTGTTGTAGTTCCTTTAGAGCTAGCTGCTAACTTAACAGTAGCTCCTATCAAAGCCATTTTTAAACCATTTGCATCAAGTGCAAAAATATTTCCTGAAATATTATGAGGTTGAGAGTTGAGATGATCTCCGTCTGAAGCTTTCATGTTTTTATTTTCATGATCTCCATTATGAAGTTCATCTTCTCTATATTTACAACACCCATGTAGATTGTCATATGCCTCTTGTGGAGCAATATACTCTCCGTTATCATGTCCGATATTGGCAATAGCCTGCCTCACACTCTGAATAGACGTTTTATTTTCATCTAGAACAACTAACATTTCTTGCGAGGCAAGATTCCAATCCGCAGATTTAACGCCATTCACCAAGCTTGCGGTTTTTTCAATTCTTTCTTCGCACATGCCACAAATGCCATCAACGATAAAGCTAAACTCGAATAACTTTTCATTTTCATTATCCACACCTTGCTCTTCATCATAGCCTTCTGGTTCTCCTTTATAGTAACAACAGGCTGGTAAATCATTATAAGCTTCATCTGGGGCTAAGAAACCACCATTGTCATGACCTGCATTGGCAATAGCAAGCCTCAATCTTCCAACAGAGCTGATGTTTTCATCTAAATCGACGCTTAGCATTTTATATTCCAAATTATACTCTGCCCTAGAAACGCCAGGATGAGAAGTGGCAACTCCTTCGATACGGTCCTTACACATACCACATTCACCTTCAACTCTAAAATTGTATTCCACGATCATTGATTCTTGTGAAATCAACTGCAAACTTGTAGCTAGGATAAAGCCCAGCATCAAAAATATATGTTTCATTAATTTGATTTTAATACAATAAATAATCCTTAACAATTGGATGATTATTGAATTTCCTTAGGTGGGTGCCAGATCATGCTTTGCAGAAGTCTGGTGTATATGCTCTCAAAATGAACAGGCTGAGAAACCGGTTGCTCAATGATTATGGTTGTTGTTTCTGTTTGTTTTTCTTTTACAAGTGTATGTATACAACACAAGCAATCACAATCCAATCCACAGCATCCTTTTTTATCATTGTCATCTTGCGTAATTACAGCTGATTCTACCATCAATTCATTATTTGAAGAACAGCACTGAACTGATGAAACTGAAAACAGTCCAAAGCCAATGGTTCCCTTAATAATTAAGGCAATAAAGAATATGCAATTATATGCTCGCATGTGGCAAATTTAGATGATTTTTTCCATAAATGAAAGGACGTTACCCTAGGTGAGTTGTTAATACAATACTAAATATGACCAAAGCTTTTGAAGGAAAATAAACGAACAGAGCAATGATTTACGTTTGATTAAATACTTTTGTAAACTCAAGAATGACAGATTTGGATAAAATTAAAATGAATACCTTCTATCATTTACTCTCTATCGTGCTAGTGGTATGCTTGATTCCCAAACAATCATACACTCAACAAGTGTCAAAAATTGATGCTCTTAATCTTTATGGGGAATTCTTAAATGAAAGCATACATGGGTTGTTTACTGCACATGCATTGTTGGTCATCAGCAATAAAGAGGTCAATAAATATATAGATCTTGACAGTTATAGTCTAAATAACCTTACTAACAGTGAAGTACAGTCCAATTTGTTTGAAAAATCAGACAAAGAGAATTACACTACATTTCAAGGTTATTCCCCATTGCAGCTTCTTGATTTGGCCAAAAAGAACAGTACTATCTTAAATTCAACTTTAGCAAATAAACTAAATGCTAGAGCTGATAAAATAGGTATTATTATTAATCGTATCAATCGTTTACGGTTTGAAATTTCCGAATTTATTGACACCCGCGACCTTAATGAAAAGGAATCGATTTATGGCGTTTACGAACTGCTTGAGGAATGTTCATCTCTCTTCGAAGATTTTTCAGTTCAACAATCAGCAATGGTCAACGATTTGGGAAACGCCCATACAACTAATCAAGGGGAAATATATTTAAAAGCAAGTCACTTCCACAGGTTAAATAAAGCCATACTCCTCAACTTGAGAAATGGCAATAAATCCTCTGTAATTTCAAACATTGAAAACTTCGACAAAGCATTCAAAGAATTTGAACTATTATTGAAGGACTACAATAATTACGACAAAATCAAATACAGTTCTTATATTAAGAATAGAAAAGATAGCATTTATCAACATCTTTTAGATTATTCAACAAAATCATATATTCCTAAAGCGTATGAAATATATGGTAAGGATTATTATTACCATAATCAAATCTCAAAACGCTTCTTTAATTATTCTGGTCCTGGTTACGTAAGACATTTAAATGAACTGCTTGAAAACCTAGGTATGTCTTTTGTTCGTCTCGTTGAAGAACCACTTATATTTAAAGTAGTTTATCCCATGAAACTTGATGAACTCAATAATCTTGAAAAGGAAAGTAGATTTGAGTTGCATAAAAAGATTACAATAAACAATCCTGATTTCAACTTTGGTTCAAATTCCTCTCGACCTGACAGTAATTACATTACATTTTATGTTTCAGACTTTAATATGATAGACAGAGATACAATATCACTCTTTGTTAATGGTGAATGCATATTAAAAAACTACTGTCTCACACAAGTAGAGAAATCAATTATTTATAAAATTGATAGTTCCCAAGAATATCAGCTTGAAGTTCGTGCTGAAAACAATGGCATTATTTATCCCAATACAGCTATGATTGCCTACAGGTATAAAGGGACCAGGAAGAAAAAGAGGTTTGAAACTTATTTAGACGCTAATCAAAAAATTACTATTTCTCTTATCAAATCAAAGTTTTAATCCTACAAACTTAAATTGGCTTTCATGGTGATTTTTAATTTCACTTCATCATCAATCACCTCATCTTTTAATGCCTTAAATAAGGATTTGGAATGATAAATTATGCCCCAGTCCAAACGATTTATTGAAAATTCATCTGATTGCATTGTTACAGTAGATCCATCCACATTAACCTTAGCTTTAAATGCAATTTCTTTAAAGATATTCCTGATTGATAAATTCCCATAAATCAAAGAATTAAAGTTAGAATCATTATTAAGCTGAACCACTCTGGTAATAACAAACTTAGATTCTGGATATTTTTTTACATTGAAAAAATCATCTGCCTTTTCATCATCTAAGCCTTTCAAATGACTTTCTAATTTTCTCTTAGCATCAGCTTTTAGATCTCCTACAGTAATAGAATTCATGTCAAGAGTTACCGCCCCTCCAACAAGCTTATTTCTATTGATCAAAGCATTACCATTACGGGCTTGAATTTGTCCATAATGTGTTCTTCCAGGCTTTGAACATGACCAGTCAACAAAAGTTGATGCCGCTTCGATTGCTGCTGAAATATTAGGAACTTTGCTTTGAGGCATTTCTGAAGAAGTGGCTTCTCCAACAACTGGCTCTGGGTTTGGCACTGTTTGATCATTCTTACATGATGAACCAAAAACCAAAAGAAACAATATAATTATTTTTGAAAATTGCATTCTCATATGCTGTTGTAATTTATTTTTGAAATTAAAAGTAAGCTTATATCTAAAATCGGAAGATTATGCTCTTATATGCTTTTTTGATTGTTTGATAAATTCGATTGAGGACTTTAGGTCTTTTAATATCATTATCTCCTTTGGCCAGTCAATCATCTGAGCAATTACCTGATAACCGGTCAAAATAAACTTTGTATTACTTAGATTAGAACTAATTTGATCAAGATAGTTTTGAAAAATCTGTCGAGGTATTTCTTGGTTAAGGATCGTAAATAAATAGTCTGGCTTGACAGTATTACAAGCAAGTATCACATCCCGTAATCCTACTTGGACACCTAAGTTCACTACTTTGCACTGATTTTTTTTAAGTAAATAATGAAGATACAATAGACTTAATTCTTCCTTTTCTCCTTCGGGTAGATAAATTACATAATTGGGAGCAAAGTCACAATCCTCAGGAAGATCCTCAATGCAAGATTGGATTTTAGATTTTATTATCTGAGAAACAAAAGACTCATGAACCCCTTGAAACGAACCAGCCAACCAAGCCAAGCTGATCTTATCCATTAATGGGTATATAAGATTCTCCATTGTCAACACTAGACTTTCCTGTTCTATGTTCTGATTTAATATTTTATTAAAATTATAACTGTCTAACTCCAAAATAAAAAGCATTAAAGCATCTACTTTGTCTTCAACACCAATTGTCATGTTTGTCTTTGAGTTAATCATGTCCTTGATTTCTTCGACGGACATTTCAGCTATCTTGGAAATTTTATAGCCCTTTTTGTATAAGATGCATACATTTAACAGATATCGTAGATCCTCGTCTGTATAATACCTGATATTGGAATCTGTGCGTTTAGGTTTAATTATACCATATCTCTTTTCCCAAATACGGATGGTATGGGCTTTCACTCCCGATATATTTTCCATATCCTTTATTGAGTATACAACCATAATAACTAATCCAATTAACGCTTATTTAATAAGGAAATTAGATTTTTGTTCATTTGTAAAGTTGACATTTTATTAAACAAATACATGATAACTTTTTGATTTTTCGAACATTTAATCAATTTAGATAGTTTTATAGGCATCGTTTAAAATTTGATATGAAAATAGGAATAGTTTGTTACCCAACATATGGGGGAAGTGGTGTAATGGCTACTGAACTGGGAATTGGCTTGGCCAATAAAGGCCATGAGGTTCACTTCATATCCTATAAACGCCCTGCAAGACTGACGAGTTACCATCAAAATATATACTTTCATGAAGTTGGTTCATTGGAGTATCCGCTATTCGAATATGCACCATATGAAAGTTCATTGATCAGTAAAATTGTTGATGTTTCACTTCATGAAAAGCTGGATATCCTTCATGTTCATTATGCCATACCTCATGCTGCAGTTGCTTATTTCGCTAAAGAAATATTATTGACAAAAGGCATATACCTACCAGTAATAACAACATTACATGGAACAGATATTACATTGGTGGGTCTGGATCCTTCAATGGCATCAGTTGTAGAATTCAGTATTAACAAATCTGATATTGTAAGTTGTGTGTCTGAGTCATTAAAGCAACAAACAATGGATTATTTCAACACCAAACATCCTATTGATGTAATTTATAATTTTATTGATACTGAAAGGTTTAGCAGAAAATCTAACGCAAGATTTAAGTCTGCCTTTGCACCTAATGGCGAAAAAATTTTAGCACACACCTCTAATTTTAGAAAAGTAAAAAGGATTGAAGATGTTATTAAAACCTATGATATAGTCAGGAAAGAACTAAATGTAAAATTGCTTCTAATCGGTGATGGACCAGAAAGAAGGATGGCAGAAGAATTCTGTCGTGAAATTCATGCTTGTGATGATATTTTTTTCCTTGGAAAACAAGATTCTGTAGAGGAATTGCTGTCCATTGCAGACCTGTTTTTACTTCCTTCAAAAAATGAAAGTTTTGGACTTTCAGCTTTAGAAGCCATGTCTTGTGGTGTACCTGTTGTTTCAACTAATATAGGTGGATTACCAGAAGTTAATATTGATGGTCAAACAGGATTTACGTGTGATGTTGGAGATGTACAATGTATGGCCAAAAAAGCATTATACATTTTAAAAGATGAAAACATATTGGCCCAGTTTCGAGCAAATGCCCGATCCAAAGCTCTTGAATTCAGTAAGTCACAAATAATGCCTCAATATGAATCCCTTTATGACAGAGCTTTGGAAAAGGCTAAATCCACTGTTTATTAAAAACTAGGATTCAAACTCGTTTTTTGGCTGTAATCCAAAATAGTAGATAGTGTTTTATCCGATGGATAAAATGAAATTTTTGGTAATAAATTATACGCAGATTTAAGTCTTTTAAACTCCCGCTTTACAGCAACATCTTCGTCAATTTGATTTTCAATTTCAAATGTTCTTAGTAATGAGGTTTCTTTGTATAAAAATTTAATAAGAAAATTAAAAGTGTAATTGTGCTTCATACAATTGAATTAATTATAAAATAACCATACTAACCCTCTTAAAACTGTATTTAAAGCTGTTTTATTGTATTATTCTGCACGATACCACAAATGTGTTTTACCAAAAAGTGGCTTAACAATATAGCCTCTGACTTTTAATGTATTAGAATCCTTAAAGGAAATCTGACAACTGTATTCTTTTCCTCGTTCGGGGTCTAGTATTTTACCATCATCCCATTTATCTTCATATTCAACCATTCCAGATATTATATCCATTTCAAGGAGCGACTTTCCTTTGAATTCATCTTTACATTTAGTACAATGTGTGACAGTAGCTGAAGGAAAAAACTCTACTACTTTTGCTGCTAAAAGGCCATCCTTTTCATAAATCTCAACTATAGATTTAGCTTCTCCATCGGATTCGTCAAAGATTTTCCAATGACCCAATGGACTCTGACTATACGTAAGGCCATTATAAAGTAAAAGGCCAAAAACCAATAGAATATATGTTTTGCTCATAATAAATTGTTATAAATTCTGTATTGATGTTCTATAACTCTGCAACTTTAACGCTATGACTTGGAATTTTCATTTCAAAGGAATGTTTTATTCTTGTTAAAATATCATTCTTTTCCTTGGCTTCAATTATTCTTCCATCTATTTCAATGATTGGTGTTATTTCACCCATAGTTCCAGTGCAAAATACATGGTCAGCAGTATATAATTCTACAAGAGAAATATTCTTTTCAACACAATCAATTCCCAATTCCTTAGCAATTTCTATAATTAGTCCTCTTGTTATGCCAGGTAGACATGCATCAGCAAAAGGTTTATAAATTCTTCCTTTTTTTATCATAAAAATGTTTGTACCATTTAACTCTGAAGCAAATCCATGTACATCAAGCATCAACGCGGCATCTGCTCCTGCATGATTGGATTGAATCTTAGCAAGAATATTGTTGATCAAATTATTATGATGAATTTTAGAGTCAAGATGATTTGGCGAGTTCCTTCTTATCGTAGATGTTACAATTTTAATTCCCGATTGATTATCATATACAGGAGGTTTATACTCTGGTAATATGATAAGACAACAGCCTTTCGTATTTAATCTAGGATCCATACCTGAAGTAATTTTTTCTCCTCTTGTCAGCGTAAGACGAATATGCACTTCATCTGACATTTTGTTGGCTTCCAAGGTACTTTTCAATGCCTTTTTAATTTCAACTCTTGTCGGAATTTTAGAAAAATGCATTGCCTTTGCTGAATCGAATAATCGATCCAAATGTCGATCCAGCATGAAAACACCATCCTTGTACAAGCGAAGTCCTTCCCAAATGGCATCACCACCTTGCACAACACTATCGAAAACTGAAACTTTTGCTTGGTCACGCGGTAATAATTCATTTCCGACGTAAATCATTAATTGCGCATTTCTTGGGTCAAATTTTTGTAACATATCTAAGGGATTAAATTTATTTTTTTAGATTGCATTTTATCATAATAAAATTGTGCCTCTTTCAACAATGGAACAAGGTGCTCCGGCACCGCGTAAGTACTTGATGACTGAGGTTGGAATCCTGTAGATTTATGAACACTTGAATACCAATATTTCTCCCATACACCATCTTCATCTCGTCTTCCAGCTTCCCATTGGATCATGCTTGGAGAAAAAGGTATATCTAATGCCGCACATAATTTCTTAAGCCCTGATTCAGGGTTATGAAGTATGTCATTTGAATCTACCACAAGGAATTCCGCTTTGTTGTGCATACAATATTCCAAAATATCATACTCCAGCTTCAATGCAATATCCAACATAGTAGGATTCTTAATAACCCGCGAAAATGAAGCTATTAATTGGCGAGGATCTCTGACTAGAAAAACATTGCTAAGCTTGTTTAAAAAATGCCAATCAGAACCATCCAGGTGATGTGCCATATTTTTTATAAAATATATATCCTCTTCAACTTCACCAAAGATTACATTCTTTAAGATGTGGTCAAAATCTGTATCTTGACTCTTTAGCACTTCATCCATCCCCGGATGAACTATCTGTGGATGACCTTTAATGTAATAAGCATAAAATGGTTCATCAACAACTTTGCAATCGCTACGATTTCCAAATGAATACATCAAAGCAGTAGATATATTTCTTGGCCCAGAAATTAAATGAATTCTTTTCATCGTTATCTTCTTTCAGCGAAGGTTTTATAGTTGTTTAAATATTGTTTTGACTGTCGTCCAAAGCGAATATTAACCTCATATAAATAGTTCATATATCTATTTCTTAACCTTAGTTATAAAATCAGATTGCTTCAAATCCCAGCCAGGATGCCAAAATAAGTTTTTAAAATCAACAACTTTATTATTAACGATTTCAATGCCTTCACTTTGCAATAGCTGTTCCATCAGCTGTGGATGAGGGAATTGATTTCTACCCGAAAGCTCTCCTTTCCTGTTTACTACCCGGTGAGCAGGTATATTTAAGTGTTTGCTCTTGTTAAGTGCCCAGCCTACCATTCTCGCTGATCCCAATGCCAGGAAATCAGCTATAGCACCATAATTGGTAACTCTACCAACAGGAATCCTTTTGGTAACCTCAAAAACGTTTTCAAAATAACTTTTGCTCATTGATCAAAAATAAAAAATTGCTAACGTAATTATTTCCATAGTAGGATTGATTTACCTTTAAGGTTAATATTTTAAAAATGATAGAAAGAAGAATCATAGCTCAAAACATAACGAATCTAACAGATGCAAGGTATTTTGCTGCTTTAGGTGTAGACTATATCAGCTTTAATACGCTACCCGATTCACTTTATGCTATGAGCTTAGAGCAAATCTTGGAAATAAAAGATTGGGTTGAAGGACCAAAATGCTTGATCGAAGCCAATGCCTTAGAATTTGACGAGATTGCTGATGGTTTAATTTTAAAAACTGTCTATAGCAGTTTGCCCTTGAGCAAAGAGAGTTTTTTTCGAATAGATTTTAACGAACTTAAAAAAGGCTTGCCAGATGGAAGGTATATTCTAAAAATTAATAATTTCCAGGAGCTTGAAAAAATTCACAATTACAAATCCAAAGACCTGATCGGACTACAATTATATTTGGATATAAGTGATGTTACACTCAAAGACATTAATCTCATCGGCGACCATGGAATAGTCGTTCAGGGAGGAGATGAAGAAGCACCCGGGATCAAAAGCTTTGATGAACTCGATGAGCTTTTTGAACTATTGTCTTCTTTTGATTAGTCTCCACCCAAGAGTCAAATAGTAATTTCGAGGAAATGAAGGTATAATGCCAGGACCAGGATAGCCAGTTGCTCTTTGTGTAAAATAGTTTTCACCAAGTAGATTATTAACGCCTGCTTCAATGGTAAAAGACTTATATATAAATTTCATTGAAATATCTGCAACCGTATAAGATGGGATAGGACCAATAATACCTTCACGACTATCTCCTGAAATAGCCTTTTCCGAATTCTGAACATCAGTAAACTGTCTGCTTAGATGTGTTAGTTGACTGCTTAGGATAAAGTTTTTATAGCCAATATTAAATCCCAGTTTCAGATTATACTCAGGAACAAATTCTACTTGCTTTCCAACAACATTCACTTCTTCTGATTTTGTATATTCTGCTTTTGTGAATACAAGATTTGAAAAGAAATCCAATTTTAAGTTAGAATGATTCGGTAAATATAATTTTCTGATGTTAAACTGAAACAATGACTCTATACCCGCAATTTCAGCTCTTCCTATGTTCTTGCGAACTCTGTTGGCTCTATCGTCAAATACAATTCCAATTCGATCCTTATAAATCACATAAAAAGTACCCAATTCCCAAGACAAATAATTATTATGTCTTCCTCTGTAGGAAAGATCAATCGTGTATCCTGATTCATCCATAATGCCAGGATCTATAATAAAGCCAGGATTAACTACTCTGATATCGTTAAACGTTACAGACCTGTAGTTTTTTGAAAAATTAGTATAAATCTCACTGGTAACCGAGGTCTTATAACTTAAACCAATTCCATACAATAAAAAGCTTCTTCTTAATGTCCTATTATCATTCAAATCTTCTGTTTCTAATGCATTACCAGCATTATCAAATGCTATCTTGGTGTAATTTCCTTCGGACTGTGTTTTAATGAATTCGTATCTCAAACCCGCAGTAAATGAAATGTTTTGCGTTAAGCGGTAAATGTTTTCATTAAAAATAGCAAGGTTCCTATTTGGAAATTTAAAACTTGATTGATTAGGATAGTCTGGAAAATCAGAATTGGCAAAATTAAAATCGTCAGATATTCCTAAAGAGCCAGGACCCTGAACAGATGAATTATTGGATTGATAGTACTTAAATCCTAACAACAGACTATTTTTTAAATGATTCTGATTTCCAAATTTATAATTTTGAAGAAATCTTGATTCTATACCAAAATTATTAAACTCCCCAATAATTAGATCTCGCGGTGTAATATATTCTCCATTACTATTACGTTCATCCAATTCTGTAATAGGATTGGAATTGGGGTCCAATGGGGACCCTCTGAAACCAACTGCCTTTCTCTGAGCATCAAGATGATATAACTTGGTGCTAAAACTAGTTTTTGGCGACGGTTTATAATCGAAGGTTAAAGCCATTAACTTCCAGTCTACTAAGAACCAATTACGGCTTCTTACACTTAATTTTGGGTTTGACTCAAACTGGCTATCGGTTAACCCGCCTGCTTGTTGTGCGATATAATTATAATAAGTAGACTCTAATCCTATAGATACTTTTTTTGATAATTGGTGCCTGAAAGAAGCAAAAGCATATTTAGATTCATATTCTGAATTAGCTCTGTAACCTGATCCTGACTTATAATTAAGCACTCCATAAAAGCTAGTTTTGCCAGCTCTAAATCCAACCGAGTTAAAACTGTTAAATAATCCAAATGAGCCAAAAGTCTGACGCGTTATAATTTCCAAATCAGAATACTCTGGAAGATGTTTTAGTTTAAAATTAACCAAGCCACCAAACTGACTTCCATACTGCAAGGAAGCAGCTCCTCTTATGATATGAATCTCTTCTATAGCTTCTGATGGAGGTGTATAATAGCTTTCAGGGTATCCCAAAACATCTGCACTGATGTCATATCCATTTTGTCTTGTATTAAAATTAGATGTTCTGTTAGGGTCAAGTCCTCTAGAACCAATATTAAGTTGTAGGCCACCATCGCTGCTTTCGTAAGCATTAATTCCTGCAACACGTGAAAACAGCTGACGTGGATTATTAACTGCAAGATTAGCGACCATATCTTGCATCATAATTCTCTCGGTTTTGCGTGAAGCAAAAATTGAAGTCCCTTCTACATCTGAAAATCTTTTCAAAGCAAATAACTCCTCCCGTTTTGCAGAAACAACTACGTGATTCAAAGTAGTAGACAGGGGTTTCATTCTTATTTCAATCAAAGAATCTTTGCTAAGAGTATAATTGTTAGATTGGCTTTCATACTGAAACGAAAAAAATACCAGATCAATTGAATTGCCACTTTCAGAAAGTATAGAAACAACTGAATTGCTGTCAGGAATGTAAGATTTACCCTTTGCAAGATCAAATGTTTCATACTCCGTTAATTTCTTACTGCTCTCATCGTCGATAAGTATAAAATCAATCTTAATCTGAGCAGAGGAGATTCCTGCAAAGCAAGCTAAAAGACAAATTATATAAAAGCATTTATTCATCATGCGCAGGAAGAATCCAATCTTTATGTTTAAGTGAATTATTAATTTTAGTTAAGTCGACTTCAGGATCAATAAATCGTCTGCTTGCTCTGCCGTTTAAAGCTGCATAACTATCAACATAAATTTCAATATTTTGATGACCTTGAGATTTAAAATGTTTTTCCAATAAATGTGCATATTCAAGAATCATATCCGGTTGGGTCGACATTTGCTTTTCTTGAAATGAATTTAAAAAATCATTGTTTTGCACAAAAAATCTTTTTTTACTTTGACCATCGACAATTTTAAAATTCACACTGCCAGTCTTCTCCATCAACATAACTCGCCATGAAAAACGATAACCTTGCTCAGCCCAAAACAAATTGCCAGGATAAAGCAAATAACGGAACGGCACCAACAATTGTATAGCTAGGAAAATGCTTACTATCGTCATTCTTAAGTTTTTCCAGTGGACTGATGTTTCTGCCCAACTCTTCTGATTGTTAAAGAGTGAAATATCTAGTTTCAGCAATAATGACAATCTTCTCAATAAGGACCTGTGAAAAGTAGAATTAAAAAATATTAGTGTCGCGATGATCATAATAAAAGGAAACATACCAATTGGAAATAACATTCTTGTAAGGATATGAAACAAGACTACAAAAGCAAATGCCCAAGAACGTGTCTTATCAAAGTAAAGTAAGAATGGAATGGTCAAATCATATACTGCCCCTCCCCAAGAAAATGCGTAGTGCACCCAGCTTTCTTTTAGCATTGCACCTATAACTGGAACGCCATAAGAAGAAGTCAACCAAAGTTTAAGAGGCAAGGCATGAATAATCCAATCAGAGTTTAGCTTAGCCAAACCAGCATATAAGTAAACGATTCCCAAAAGCATCTTAATTACATCAATTGTCCATTGAGGCACAAATTCATAACGCAACTTGACATTTCTGTATGCATCAAATGAAAAATATGAATTGGCAGGTAAAAATATTAACAGAAAACTTAAAACACTGATAAAATAATAGTGATTCAAATAAGTTGCCTTATCCATTAGTTCAATGTAGGTAAAACTCAAAAAGAAAATCAGTATGGCCCATTTATATCTATAGCCAATCATTACCAATAAAGATGCAATCATGGAAATAACAAACAAACCATATGTGTATTGCCCAATGGGTTTGATCCATTCAAATCCATAGTATGTAAAATGAAACTTTGGAGTGATGTAAAACTTTTCAATCCAGCCAAAGCACCAAAACCTAAGAAGACTGACAAACATTAGCAATCCAAAAAGTATTCGGAAAACTGCTAAAGGTGCAGCAGAATTGGTCTTATTTAAGTAGTTTCTTAAAGATATATCCACGACTTTCAATCTCCATCTGCATCGACAAAATCAACACGAATATTTAATGCTTGCATCATATCTACTTTCAGAAAAACAACGATTTTTTGGATTTCATCATAAGCCTCCAGAATAGAAATTGGATCCTCAATTAGTTGTAAATAAAAATCGTTATCAAGTTCTTGAACTTTAGAAATTGCCAAGTCAAATTGATCATTTACTAGTCTATTAACGTCTGTACTTCCAGTACTGTCTTTAATATAATCTAAATAGTCGCTCAATGCGTTTACCTTATGACCATCGATTGTCAGGACCCCGTTAAAGAATTTTTGTGAGGCTTGTAAGGCATCCAACGCCAATTCCTTAGACACATTTCTTCTATATAATGCTTCTACTGTTTGTGCTTCTATATTTCCAGAGAATACACCTGCAGGGATGCCAAACTTTCCAGCTCTTAGAAATCTTTCAAAGTAAAAAATATAGTCATTAACCAATTTGTCTAAAGAACCTGTCGCAGAAGAAGAAGCATTCTGAACAAAAATATCTCTATAATTGGTTTCCCAATCAATAAGAACTTCTTGAGACATGTCATATAGGCGGTTGACCATGATCTCCAGATAATTATATCTTAGATCATCTTGAATGTATAATTCCATAATCTCATCATCGTCAACTGAAATCCCATGAAGCATAAAATCAATTGCGGGGAATCCTTGCTCATCAAAAGTAGAAGGGAGAGATAAATTGTAGCTTTCGGACTGAATATTAATCATGATTTGACTAGTATCGGCTGGAAAAATATTCATAAAATTTCTCAACTTTATTTCTTCGGCTTTACCAATCTCAAACATTGAAACATATTGCCATTGCTTGTATGCAATCAACCAATTGTTTCTTACCAACTGGAAATTTTCTATTGTTCTTTCATTTGAAAAGAGTTCAACAGCGGTTTTGAATATTAATAGTTTTTGTACATACAATTGATAGGATGGGATGATAATATCATCTGCCCATTGTTGAAGCATTAACTCTCTATCAAAATTATCAACAGGTTCGGTAGGGTTAGAATTATCTTCTTTACCACAGGAATAAAAAATTGTTGCTGTAACAACTAAGAAGTAAATCGCTTTCATCATTATTTTATTCTGCTGCTTCAGCAACTGTAAAATCAAATTTATCGGCTATCTGTTGAGCTAGATTGTCCAAGGTAGAAGACTGAACATTCCACAATCCATTGTTTTGGCCAATCAACTGCGCTAACAACTCCGTCACTTCTTCCATATTAAAAATTGGTGAATTGCTAGCTTCATCTCTTGTAAATCTGAGGCTATAAATAAAACCATAGGCTTCTGACAAGCCATGAAATATAGCGCCTTGATTATTGCTACTGCTATTTAACAATTGGCTAGATTTTTTAAGGTAATAGACTGCTCTAATAGCAATAATTTCTGATATTTCATTACGAAGAAATCTAACTTGCTCATCTCTTTCATCATAGTTTCCCTCAACAATAGCAGCTCGACCCTTTTTGAAAGCATTAAAAATATTAAGTGCTTTTCCATTAAAGTCCGGGTCATTGTCGACTTTGGATAAGTAATTATTTAAAAATCCGTCAGCTGAGCCAAGATCATCCAAGGGTTGAGATTGATTTAAGGATCGACCAAACAAATAGCCATAGGCTTCATCCCAATAATGTTCCATTTGTGTATAAGTTTTAGCCTCTACAAGAACTCCATTATTGTTGTTTGATCTGTTATTGTTTGAATCCAACAAAGAGGGACTTAAATAATTGTTTACAATTTGATCCAGCATCAAAGCACCAATCATAGACTTGGCAATGATTTGGTTGTATTCTAAGCCTAGGGCATTAATGTATCGAGTCGATGAACCATCATCTATTTGCCCTGGCGAGCCTTCCTGAGCTAATGTATTCCAAGAAGGAAAAACTTCCATTGTCTGAGCCTGAATCCAGTTTTCAAAATCATTTTTTATACTTGACGACTCAGCTGTATTTGAATTAAAATAATCAATAGAATTAGCGATTTTAGATTTTATACTCTTAGTAGCGTCATTAAGATTATCATTTGTGAAAGGGCTTAGATTAGGATCAGAATTTCTGAACATTTCGAGCAACTCTTCTAGACTTCTATCAGGATCAGATAAAGAGGAAATCAGCTCTTCAGCCATTAGTAACCTTGTCGTCTGACCGTCAAAGGAAACTGTTGATTGTCCATTCCTTTCAAATGTATAATTCTCTGGTACTTGTAAATCAGTGTCATCCTTGCTACAGCTTTGTAATCCAGTAAAAATTAAAAAGAGAATAGCATATTTATAGCAATTTATCATAAATTCCTTATTTTAATTAAGATTTAATCTAAATAAAGACAAATATAAAATGTCCTCCTTTCAAAACCAAGTTTGATCGAAAAAATTTACAATAAATATTTTGTGAAATTCAATTTAAACTACACCCAGACTCCGGCATATTCAAGGCTGACATTTGATTGCTCGACAAGAAGGTCATATCGAATTCTGGTAAGCTGCCGGATATGTAATAAATCATGGGCCAACCAATTCTTAAGAAAGAATAATGGACTAATTTCTCCAAAATAGGAATGTATCTTTTTATTGTTCCATCTTTCATCTTTTGAATCAAGTGATTCTAGAATTTCCAATGAACGCTTTCTTTCGACAAGAAACTCTTTCAATTTAACTTCATAATCCTGTGTGTTATAATTTCTTGATGTTACCCATTCCTTAGGCGCAATAGGACTGAGTTCAATAGCAGGATTTTCCCATAAGGAAATGATTCGTGCTCTGAAGTCTTCTTTTTCTTCGTCTACCAAATGGCATAACACTTCAAGGCAACACCAATGATTTTCATCCTTCTTCCAAAGTCTTAAATCTTCAGGAACATTTGAAAATAGCTTATCAAAAATTTCCAAATTTTGTTTGAATTGAGCAATTGCTTTCATCGTATTATATTTTAAATAATTTCGGAAAAAAACGACCTGTAATTTCTATATAATCTGAATATCTAGGATACTTAGTACTGGAAATTTTTTCGCTAAAATCTGAACTGCCTTTAAACAACAGCACTAACAATATGAATCCTCCCAATGTCCAATTGACCCATTGCCCAGATGCTGCTACTCCAAATAAATAGATACAAAACCACATCATCTGCTCTGCCATATAATTGGGATGTCTCACGTATTTCCATAAGCCATATTTTATAAAACCATCATTATATGGTTCTTTTAATTCTTGGTTGGCTGTAATCATTTGGTGCTTGGATTTTTGAAATTTATATTGCTGCCAATCTGCTATCGTTTCAATAAGTAGGAAAATAACAAACAATACTCCAGCCAATAAATCTATTAAACTCAAGGCTTCATTTTCGGCATTAATTGTAAGTAAAACAGGCAAGGTGAAATACAATATCAAGCCCATTTGATACAAGCTGATAAATAATACATTAAATAAGAACCAAATTATTTTATTGTTAAAGGGAGGTTCTTGCCGTAAGACCATCCACCTATAATCCTCGTCTGCTTTCCAGGGTAGCCATGAAAAACCACCTTTTAATGCAAAGTTTATACTTAGCCGGATTCCCCATAAACCAATTAGGGTTGCACAAATTAACGCACGAGCATTAAAATCTCCATAGTAAACCATTACCCAAGCATAGACAATTGGGATTGTGCTCCATAATCTGTCAACCTGACTATAATTACTGGTCAGCTCGGCCGCTACAATACAATAAACGCTTGTAATCAAATAAATTTTCAGCAACAGTAATAAAGTAGATTGCTGTTGTTCAGACAAGATAAACCCTTTAGAAAAGATATAAAAGACAATCAGTCCAAAGCTAATTAAAAGGAAAAGGGCCGTTCGAATTGTCTTATTCACCAATCACTATCTATCAGGTTTAACTCAACAACTCTTTAACAATTGTTGAAATGGTTTTGCCATCTGCTTTCCCAGCGAGTTTTGCACTTGCAATACCCATCAGTCTGCCCATATCCTTCATGCCTTCAGCTCCAGTTGAATCTTTTAATTCCTGTAAGAAAGACCTTAGTTCATCTTCTGACATTTGTTTAGGAAGATATCTGCTTAGTACTTCTATTTCCTCTTTTTCAATAACTGCAAGATCTTCTCTTCCTTGCTTTTCAAATATATCCAAGGAGTCCTGTCTTTGCTTTATTAGTTTTTGAACAAGTTTGATTTCACCAGCACCGTCTAAGACCTTGCCTGATCCATCCGTTTTAATAAGAAGAATTGCTGCTTTTGTAGCTCTTATTGCTCTTAATGCTGCCTGATCTTTTGCCTTCATTGCTTCCTTCAGGTCGGTCATTAATTGTGTTTCTAAACTCATGA
This sequence comes from Saprospiraceae bacterium, assembly GCA_029262995.1. Lineage (GTDB taxonomy): Bacteria > Bacteroidota > Bacteroidia > Chitinophagales > Saprospiraceae > RFSX01. The sequence continues at coordinate 45,503 of JAJCYH010000019.1, forward strand.
TTTATAATTTTTTTCTTGTATGCTTTTCACAATAGTAACAAAATCATCGACGCCTAGTTCTTCGGGTCTTTTTTGAAATATGTCATTTTCTTGATCTATGTCAAATGACTTTAAGGTGTTACGCATCTTTTTTCTTCTCTGCTGAAATGCTTGTTTGACCACCCTTTTAAAAAGTTGTTCGTCACAACCCAAATTCAAAGTCTTATTTCTTTTGAGAACAATAATTGAAGAATTAACTCTTGGTGGAGGGTTGAAGCATTCTGGTCCTATGTCAAATAATAGTTCGGCATCATAAAAAGCTTGCGTTAGAATACTAATAATACCATTGGCCTTTCCAACTGGAGAAGCACATATTCTGTCAGCGACTTCTTTTTGGAACATACCAACCATAGTTGGAATAAGCTGTTTGTTTCCTAATATTTTAAAAATGATTTGGGATGAAATATTATAAGGAAAATTGCCTACCAGATTAAAAGGCTTCTGATTAAATAGCGTTGCGGCATCAGAAATTAAAAAATCATCGTGGATAAGCTGGTCTGGCCTAAGTCTAAACTTAAGCAGTTCAACCATATCTAAATCAACTTCTATGGCTTTGAAGTCTTTATAATCATCCAATAATTTATATGTCAAGGCGCCCCTTCCGGGACCAACTTCCAATAATGGGAAATCTGAACTACAGTGTGTTTTAATACTGTAAACAATTTCTTGAAGCACAGATTCATCAATTAAAAAGTGCTGTCCTAATTTTTTTTTTGCTCTCAATTATAAAAGTCATTTAATTCAGAAGATAATATAAAGCTAATAAACTCTATCTTCGTAGTTCGAAATAATCAATATGTCCAAAAAAGTCAGAATAGGAATTACGATAGGTGATATCAATGGTATTGGTCCTGAAGTAATCATTAAAGCTTTGTCACATCCTAGCGTTATCGAACATATTACGCCGATTATTTATGGCTCATCAAAGGTAATGGCTTACCATAAAAACATTGTAAAAAATATAAATTTCTCTTTCACATCGGTTAGCAGTGCTGCCAATGCTTCTTACAATAGGATAAATGTTGTTAATGTAACAGATCAGCAAAGCAATATCGAATTAGGCAAGGCTACTGAAGAAGCGGGACGAATGGCTTTTATGGCCATGGAAAGAGCAGTTCAAGATGCCAAGTCTGGAGATTTAGATGCGATAGTAACGGCTCCTATTAATAAATCAGCTATGCAAATGGCAGGTTTTCAACATATTGGACATACCGAATATCTAACTGAATCTTTCGATGTGAAAGTAAGTGTAATGACTATGGTTTCTTCATCTAATATAATAGCATTAGCAACCAACCATGTTTCTATTGAAAACTTACCTTCAAAAATCGATAAAGATAAAATTATTGAAAAGATTAAGGTATTGACTGAGTCTTTAAAACAAGACTTTGGATTGGAAAAACCTACAATCGCTGTTTTAGGTTTGAATCCCCATGCAGGAGATGAAGGATTGATAGGTACACAGGAAATAGAACATATCAAACCAGCCATTAAAGAAGCAAAAAACAATAAGGTTTTGGTAGCTGGTCCATATGCAGCTGATGGATTCTTTGGGAATAGTGATTTTAGTAAGTTTGATGCTATTCTAGCGATGTATCATGATCAAGGTTTAATTCCGTTCAAATTATTATCTTTTGGAGAAGGTGTAAACTTTACAGCTGGACTCCCAATAGTTAGAACTTCTCCTGACCATGGCACTGCCTATAGTATAGCAGGAAAAAATATTGCTAATGACGAATCAATGCGTAAGGCAATATACTTGGCAAAGGATTTATATAATAACAGAAAAGAATACATCGAATCTACTAAGGATCCGATAAAAAAAGTGCCAAAGCATCAAGAAGAAATCCAAGAAAGTTGAGATAAACTAGATTCTAATTTAATCTTCTCAAGATTGGTTTATTGCTCTTCATTCTACTATCCACTCTGGCATTTCAAATATAAGACCTCTAATCGTCTTAGTCAAGGTCTATTAATTTGCTGAAGGGATTTTCAGCTTTATCGTAAATACTTAAATTATATTTTTCTACAATCTTGATGAGCTTTTTGGCATAATTAGAATCTGTAGCATATCCGGAGCGTTGAAGACCTTTTGCCCATAAGGCATAATCAAATCTAGAAATTTCAAATAGCGGCTGGTAATGACTTGTTCTTGTCAGAAAGTTAGAATGGTCAATATAGGAATCATAAACACTTTCATATGCTCTGAAACATGATTCTATCAATTTGCCCTGTCGGTCATAGTCATCATCCTCATGATAATATGTAGGACCTTCCCAATACGATTTACATTTGATTCCAAAATGATTATTAGCCTTTTGAGCTAAATCACTATCTCCATAGTTGGATTCATGTAAGGCTTGTGCTAAAGTTATACTGGCTGGTATCCCCGAACGATACATTTCAATTATAGCGAGTTCTTTATGGCCATCAATGTAATTGCTTGCTTTGATCTCTAAATCAGAGTTAGTGCCAATACCAAAGAAGATAATAAACAGTGTTGTGTTCAGAATATTCAAAATCAGGTTGTTTTAGGCTTAAAGAAAACCAAAAGCTATGCCAAAAGCTAGGTCTATTTAAATTTATAAATCAATTCACCCTCTTTAAAAATATATATCGTCATGCTTTCTCCTTCAAGTTCAGCCAGTTGCATGAATTGTTGGGCAGCTTGTAAGGTATCAAACAATTTTATAATTGATTTTTTCTTGTTCTTTACGATGACTATTTGTGCTATTGAATTGCTGAAGCGATCTTCTTCGTATTTGTTGACATAAGCATTGAAATCCTTAATTTCTTCTTGGATAATGTTCCCCGAGTTATCGCAATCCTCTATGATTGCATCAAAAGTACTACCCCAAACTATTTCAAACCCATCTGTTAATTCGATATAGTCACCTGCATAAAAAGCCACTTCTTGCCCGATGGTTGTGTTTGCATCTGATAGTATGTCTTCCTTTGCCCTATAAACCTCTTCAATAATTGGATTGATATAAAGACTAACTGCATCGCAAGGTTCAATAGGACAATCTTCATCAACTAATCCATCACAGTCATTATCCTGACCATCACATATTTCAACATTTCCAGGAAAATTATTTTCATCATTGTCATCACAATCTCCAGGGAATGGCACATAACCATCTGGCTGTTCACATTGGAATAAAGAAATATTATCTACTCCAACACCATCAGAATCAAAATCAAAATACCATTCTATGCTTCCTAAGTCATTGTCATCTTGATCTACAAGACCATCACAATCATTATCAATGCCATCACATATTTCTGTAAAACCAGGATTAACAAAATTGTTGTTATCATCACAATCTGTACTGTCAGATACATAACCTTCAGGTGCTGTACAGTCTTCAATTGTAACATTAATATCCCCATAACCATCATTATCAAGATCTCTGTAAAATGTTAATAATTCAACATTGGGATCATCTAAATCAACTAACCCATTGCAATCATTGTCCAAGTTATCACATATTTCTGTAGCGCCAGGATTCACATTTGAGTTATTATCGTTACAATCTAAATTGTTGGTAACATACCCATTTGGCACTGAACAAGAGCTTGCAAAGTTGTTTGGATTACCATAACCATCATCATCTTTATCTCTATAATAAACCACAGGATTGGGGCAATCTTGAATTTTAACTATATTTAACCCGTACGTTATATCCGCTATAAGCAAATGCCCCGATGGTAAAAAAGGATATGCCCCCCAAGCTCCATTATAACCAGTGTATGATGAACCATTGTCAGGATAAGTATCATAATATCCAATCAGAGTGGGATTGGTTGGACTGTTTATATCATATACTTTTATTCCATCTTCATAATAAGATATGTAAAGAGAATCTCCTCTTACAAATGGGTTATGGGGTGTAACGTTTGCTGCTGTATTAGAAATCGGGTGTCTGAAAGTCGTGTGTAGTTGAATATCTTGGTTGGGGTTTCCCATATTTGACAAATCCATGACAGCCATAGGTCTCCCTAAAGGCACTTCCTCCGCATAATAAGCATAAATTCCTGTTTTGTCATTCCAGCTGGAGTGATTATATCCTGGCGAATCATAAGAACCAAGTTCTACTACATTATTCAGATCTGTCATATCCCAAATATAATAGCCTTGGTAACCATGTGAACAGTAAGCAGTATCGTTCCTTACATATACATCATGGACGTAAAAATTGCCAGGATCTGTAAAAACATGATTGGCTAATCTGACCGGTGTATCGGGAGTGCTAATATCTAAAACAACCAGACTTTCACTTGCCGCATTAGATCCTGCCGCATATAATTTCTGTGTGCTTGTATCTATAAAAATATTATGTGCTTTAGTAAAAAAGGTATCAATGGTAACAAGGTGAGAAACTTCCCCACCTGGCAAGGCAGAAAGGTCAAAAATATGCATGCCTTCTGAACATCCATCGCATACAGCATAGAGATAATCCTGATATACCTTAAAATCTCTCCATATGGCATGACCACCTCCATAAAACCCATACTCTCTAGTAGGTAAGGTTGGATTTGCCAAATTGATAATCATGATAGAATCAACATTGCCTAAAATGCCATATTCAGTACCATCAGGCGCAGTAAATCCCCATACATCATTGTATTGTACACCACTGAATGTAGGCATACTTGCTGGATCCCATTGTCCTACACGTTCCATATTCAGTGAATCCTGAGAATGAACAGAATAAGCTGATGCTAGAATTATTAAGAGAAGAAATATCCTTTTCATCTAATATGATATTTAGAATTCTGGAATAAATTTAGAAACTTAACTCTTGGGGCGAATTTCAAATATAGTATATAAATGACTAAACTTGAAGTAACAATTCATCAAAATATGCAATAAATCGCGAAGCTAAAATGAATGAGAAAAAGATAAAAGCTCAGCTTTCTAAGGATTCAACTCTAAAAAAAATAGTAATAAACTTAGATCCTCTTTATCTAGAGCCTTCTGGAAGTGTATATCATGAGCTAATTAAAAGTATAGTATATCAACAAATTTCCTACAAAGCAGCCGATGTAATTTACGCACGATTTCTCCATCTATTTCCAAAGCTTGACTATCACCCTGAAGAATTACTTGAAATTCCTTTTGAAATTTTAAGGTCAGTTGGTCTTTCCAATCAAAAGACAAATTATATTCAAAACATATCCCATTTCTTTATAGAAGAAAAATTGTTATCGGTTCAATGGGAAAATTATTCAGATAAAGAAATTATAGAATTGCTTACTCAAATTAAAGGCGTTGGAATTTGGACAGTTAAAATGATTCTAATTTTCGAACTAATCAGACCCGATGTTTTCCCTCATGAAGATTTAGCCATACGACTTGTAATTACAGATTTATATGGTTTAAAATCTGAAAAAAAAGAATTGAAAACACAAATGTTAAAAATAGCTGAGTCTTGGAAACCATTTAGAACAATGGCAAGCTTATATTTGTGGGCTTATAGACGATCTCAAATTTAGATGAGCTAGCAGGGAATGGCAAATTACACACAAAGAAAGATTGGTTCTTACGAAGGAAGAAAAAATGAAACATTATTCATTTGTTTCGGTGCTATGCATGGCAATGAACCTGCTGGCCTTAGAGCTATAGAGCTTGTATTAAAGATGCTAGAAATAGAACCTATCAAAAATAATAACTTTAATTTCAACGGTAAATTTGTAGGATTAATTGGAAACATGCAGGCCTTAAACAAAGGCAAACGATTTATTGAAAAGGATTTAAACAGAAAGTTTATTGAGAAGGATATTGAACGCCTTCGGAACTTAAACATTGAAGATTTAAAATTTGAAGAAAAAGAACTGCTTGAATTATTAAATGCGGTTCAGAATGAAATAGAGGAATATAAACCAAGGAGGTTAGTACTTCTGGATTTACATACCACTTCTTCCTTTGGAGGGATATTCACAATTTGCCGAAGAGACGAAGTATCTATTAGAATTGCTACGGCCTTACATGCTCCAGTAGTCTTGGGAATGCTTGACGGCCTTAGAGGTACAACACTTCATTATTTTACATCAGAAAACACTGGAGTCGATACAATTGCCTTAACATTTGAATCGGGTCAGCATAATGAACGGTTATCTGTCAATAGAGCAATTGCAGGAATTATTTCTTTGTTAAGGGAGGTAGGCATAATTTTTCCAGACGACGTAGAAAATTACCATGAAGAAATACTTATCGAGTTTTCGGAAAACCTACCAAAACTAACTACCTTAATTGAAAAGTATGACATCATCGATAACGATGGTTTTAAAATGAGACCTGGCTTTAAAAATTTTCAGTTTATTAAAAAAGGAGAATGCATAGCACATAATGTAAAAGGTCAAATATGTGTAAAAGAAAGTGGCAGAATCCTTATGCCCTTGTATCAGGACCAAGGCGAGGATGGCTATTTCATAATTAAAGATATAACAGATGATTACGGAATTTGAAATTGATAAAAGTATTGCCCTTGTAGAGAAAAGAGCAGAATCAGAAAATGAGGCTGAGCTAATTGCTGAAGAAGAATTTGTTGATTATCTCGGGACAGAGATTATCCCTAATCTAACTGAATATGAAAATCATGTTTTATCGTTTTGCATATCTGTTATTTATAACGTGGTCAGTGAACATAATACCACTGTTGAATTTGATATAGAAGAATATCAAAATTCAGAAGAAAAGAACTGGTCAGCAAGAGATAACCATAGCAAATTGGAAGAAAGCATAAATTTGTTTTTTGACGGTTACAAAGAAGAAGACCTATTGGCTTTTGTTGAAGACATGATTGCCGAGGATGATCCAACTATGATGAGTATTGCTGGTAGAGAAATTATCTTTATTACATGCAAATCCTATATAGACGTTGTTTGTTGAAACATTAAATCTTAATTATCTTTTGGTCAATAGATAAACTTCCTTGAATACATTTTATAAAGTAAACTCCTTTATCCATTCTGTTTAAATCAAGCCTTAGGGATGAAGATCCGAGTCTACCCCATGTACATTCAAGGACTCTACCTTGAAGATCATAAAGGAATATTTTAAAATCATTTGTTTTAAACAAATCTGAATTTATGATGCAAAAATCTGAACTTGGATTAGGAAAAACATGAATGTTTTTAGTTTGTGAAATTTCAATTCCAGTATTCACATCCAACACAATTTCTACTGTCTCAGAATAAGTATCTCCACATTCTTGAGAAGACTTGATGCGTATATAATAAATGCCTTCTTCAAAAATTTCAGAAGACAAATCCCATTCAGTGGTATCGGTTACTTCTTCAATAATGATGTTTGTGAAATTTTCGTCTCTTGAGATCTGTAGCACATAGCTTGATGCAGCTATGTCGGTCCAAATAACATTCGAAAATTTATCTGGCTTAATATTTTGACCGTTTTGTGGATATGTGATTTCTGTTTGATTGCCATCTCCATTATTTTTAAAACTAACAACTGCTATTGCGATAACCACTTCAGATGGAAGAGACACCATTTCAAGACGAAGACTATTAATTTCATGAACCAAGGCTTTTGTCTCGAGTTCTATTTTCAAAGTATTTAAACTACTTAAAAGAGGTGTTGCTGATAACGAGATGGCATTATTATCTCTGTCAAATGCTCTTATCTCAAAGTTATCATTTAATGGTCCCCCATTATAAAACATTAAAAATTCAACATCCTCTCCACTACAGAATGAAAATGAATGTTTCTCAGGAATAATTGTAGGTTCAATCGCTTCTGAAAAACAGACCTCTAAAGTCCATTGCTCAAATAGGCCACCATCAAAATTTACATTATCTTCAATGCTCATTTCCCACTCCCCTCCTGCAAGTAAATTATTAAAAACACTAAGTGGTTGAACTGGCTTATAACTCTCGCCATCTGTAGGAGGACAAGGTATAATATCCAAAGATGATTGATCATCAAATCCCAATAAAAAATCCTTGTTGTCATCACATACTTCTTCCATCAATATGGAAGACTTTCCAGCAAATTGTAAAGCAAATGTAAGATCTTCAATATAATCATGACTGCCTCGCACTTCAATCACATTGACATCTTGAGCAAATGTTGGATAAGGATATGAAATGGCAGAAACGACATTATTTGAATTTGATTCTTCAATTATCAATGGACCATCGGTTGAATCGAACCTTGTACAAAATATTGGTGCTGTTCTAAAACTATAGATCTCTGACCATTCCGATATTCCACAAGCATTTGTAGATTTGACTCTCCAGTAATATTTTTGATCATTTCCCAATTGCGTTACCTCAATCATTCTTGCTTCTGTCTCCATGCTAAAGATGATTTCATCAAATGTTTCATCCTTTGATATTTGGAATTCATTGGTCACATTATTGGTCCTTCTGATAATTAAACTAAATGTGTTAGAAAGATTTTCTTCATTGTTTTTAGGCTCAACCAAACTAGGAACAGGTGGGACACTGTTAAATAAGTCAACATCAATTCTTGATTCTGCGGAATTAAACCCATCTCCTACACTAATCTCAACACGATACCTATCCTCCGGCAAATCAGATAGACCCGATATTGTCAATCGGTTTATATCCGATCGTAATCCATCTTCAAATTCAAGAGAAGCCGTTAATCCAGGAGTAACAAAGTCAATTGTGTATGATACATTATCTTTAAAAAAATCTGAAAGCTGTAATTCCACCGTAATTTCATCGTTTTCCACTCCACAATGTTCATAGAAATTTTGACTGACATCAATGCTATAACTACAAGATTTTCCATTGATATATGGAGGATCTAGTCCTAAAGGATCCAGCCAGAACTTCAAACTGTTACTAGGCTGGCCTCTCCCTTGCCATGAGTATCTTATCCATCCATAGGAATCAAACTCATTATTTCCACAGGCCGCAAGACCCCCCTGTAATTGTCCAATTACTCTCTTTTGCGTATTAAAAATGGGTGCCCCGGATGAACCAGGTTCTGTTGTTCCAATGTCCCAATCATTTACCAATATAAAAGATGTATCCTGACCGTTAGGATCATATGATAATTTATTGTACTCGAAACTAATTCGTTTTTCTTCGACATTTGGGTGATGTATACAGATAGAAGAATCAGGTAAAGTGGAATTTAAATCCCAACCAGCAAAGAATAAATCATATGAAGGGTCAATTGGGTCATCTAATTCAATCAAAGTAAAATCTGAATCAGACAGGGTAGCCAATAATTTAGCACCTGAATTAAAACTATTTCTTTGTCCATCTCCATTTCTTCCACTTTCAAAACTTCCAGGTTGCCTGCATATGGAATTCTCATAATTCCAAAAAACCACAACAGACGCTGCAGCACTAGAGGTTACATCACAATGGTCTGCTGTCAAAAAATAGGGCTTGCAATTCTGAGCTGTGTTATTTACTAGCACTCCTGTGCACTGATCTATACCATTTAGAGTATAAGCACCAACTGAGCTAATAATATCCCTGTAAGGATCAACAATGGGCCATCCATCGGCAGCACCACAAGCTACATCGAGATTACAAGACCCCGATAAAACGCGTTTTTGAATATCAACAAAATCATGATTTACACGACTCAAGGTTAATTTGGTAGCCTGTAGATATTCTGGAGAAATTTGCAATTCAAGAACAATTACATCGCCCAAAACCATAGGTGTCCATAGCTGTTCATGATCATCATTGTCTGCTTTAGAAAAAGGACCAAATACATCATCCATTTCTGGGTTATAAATAAAAAGCTTAGCATCTCCTGATAGGATAAACTGGGTAAAGGCTAGATTTATAGAATATGCACCAGTAGATTCAATCACTTGGCGCCAAACCAATTTGCCATTTCTAGATTCTTCCCAACTTCCCTTTTCAAAAATATCAACATTTATATCTCTAGGTTCAGCAAATCGAAATGGTTTGTTCTTATTGCTTGTATTAATCTTCTTTAGCAAAGCATGATCCAGTGGTGGGAGAGTTATTTTGTCTATCCTATTTAATGCCATTACTCCTAAACTATTGAACTTAACCTGACCAAAAGAAATGGATACAGAAAAGAATAATATTAAACAAGAAGCAAAAAGTCTATGCATTAAAACAACGATTGAATCATGAATTTATGAAAATTCGTTATGAAAGTAATTTCTAAATGCGACATTTAGTTCAGATTGATCGCATAAAACGTGTAGACAAATATGAATATAATCTTTCTTTCTTGTCAAATTGTTTAATATTCCGTGCAATGTTAAATAAAAAAAACTCCTCAGCAAATAACTGGGGAGTTCTCATTGGGGAAGTAAAATAAGATCTTAAACACTAAGGTCCAATTTCACTATTGACTTCAATTCTCTTTAACTGCCCTCCTCTTTGTCATCATCTTCTCCGTCATCATGATCATGATCATCATCATCGTTGTCCTTATCTTTAGCATCACTGTTGAAAATATCCCTGATACAGATATATTTGCCATCTCTTTTTTCGAATAATGACATAAACTTGCCTGTAGAAGCTTCTCCACCTTCTGGTGTATAAGTCCATTTTCCTACTTCCACTGCAATATCACCAGCTGCGTATAAGTCAATGATTTCAAAAGAAATATTACCTTTTTGATCTGGATTTTCTGCCATTTCAGCTTTAGCACGAGCTAAAATTGCTTCCTTACCAACTAAAGTCGGCATATCTGGAACAAGACTATTGGCATCATCAGCATAATAGGCTACTTGGGCTTCAGCGTCTCTCGCATTTGAAGCCGCTGCAAAGGCATCTTCCATGGCCTGAATTTCAGCACGTACAGCATCCATATCAATGGCGGTTTCTGTGGCTGGCGCTTGACAAGAAAATATTGTTGTCAGAGCAAATAATAAAGCAAAGCTTTGAATTAGGTTCTTCATTACTAATAATTTGGTGTGAATAATTACTGAATGTACTCCATAAATGGCAGATTTTCAATGAAATAGCCATATTATTTTATAATGATTGAAAGAAAATAGCTTAGATTTTTTAACATTTACCTGTAATTAAAGCAATTCATTAAGTCGCAACAATTATTATAATTTTGGAATCTAAAAATTATTATTGTCAATTGGATTAGGAAAAAAATCAAGTCGACTCATCTTACAAATTAATATTTATGAGTAAAACATCATCCTCCATAATAGTCATTCTGTTTTTCTTTTCTTTAACTCTAGGTCTTAGCCAAGATAGTAATACAATAAGCTGTATGATTGATATAAATGATGACCATACATACTCCCTAACTGTAGACAGTATTAAAGTCGAACCAATAGTTGGTCAACATAATTTTCTTATGGGCTTTTATAAAACTCTGCGTTATCCGCCATCTGCCAGAAACAATGGTGTACAAGGCACTGTTATTCTAGAAGTTTTTGTTGATAAAAACGGAATTGTCGAAAAGACTGAAATTATTCAATCTCTTCACAAGGAGTGTGATGAAGCTTCAGAAAAAGCATTTTGGGAAAATATACAAAGTGGCTTTCATCCATTAGTAATTAATGAGGAAGCAAAAAGCTTTAAATTTCAACTGCCTGTTAAATTCAGATTGGAATAGTCGTTCTTGGTATTTCATGGAAATATTGATTATCAAAAGGACAAAAAAAGAAGCGCCAGATCATTCCGACACTTCTTCTGTTGATTGTTGTTTTGTTTTGTTGCTCTAAATCAAAAATGAAAAGCATTTAATTTGACATTTTTTAAGAGCTCAATTAATTAGAAATCATAAAATATCGAATCCCTTTAATTTCAATAATTCAAATCTAACCCAAAATCAGGTTTTACACTAGCACATTTGTTCCAAGCTATATAACATTTTGCGCAAAGCAGCATAATAATATGGCATTTGTTACCAAAAGAAATGCATTTCTGTATAGTTATATTGAAATATCGTTGATTTAAACATCTGTAAATGTGAACCTTATGAAATATCAGAAGGAGATTCACCAAAATACTCCTTAAGTCTTGCTGAAAAATAAGTGGGTGAGTAAATCCTACCATAAAACAAATTTCAAAGATGGATTTATCTTCACCATAATTCCACTGCATTTACAATCCAATATTACATTTGGCAATGTAGCCTTGGTATCTATTGCCATCTTAACTTCTTGATAGGCCTATTATAAAGTTTCTATCCATTGGCACTATAGCTTTGTATTAGGCTTCCTTCTGATCTTCGGACACTTGAGGTACCCTTGCCATCAGCTAACCGTTTCCGCCCAATATGTCCGCTTGGGATTATAACACTATAGGTCCTGCTCATGCCTGGCAACAAAAAAGTACCCGTCACATCAGACAGGTGCTTTAGAGTATTCAACCAGTTATTCTATCTATCTGGATGAGTTTATTTCTCTTATATCGTCGCATCCCAGCCTGTATCAGCTCGTTCTTCTCGATTGTGAAGTCTGTTATCTAAATCCCTACTTAGATCCAGATAAAGTTTCTCTGAAAACTTTAATACATTCTCTCGAGAGATTGAATTGCTTTCTTGGTTTACCATTCTTACAATCTTAAGACTTATTCAGGTTCACCAGAGTCTCCATACTTATCTATATAAGCTACTATTTCCTTTAATGCGAGAAGTTTTTGTTCAAGGACATGCGGCGCAGTTACATGCGATACGCCATCCACAATCTCTCCTATAGCAGGATCGAGGATGCCATACGTTTTGTACGTTGCCTCCATCACTTGATTCATGTTAAATAATGCATCATAAGTAAGTATGGACTTTACAACAAGCTCTTTATTCTCATCAGAAGTCATATAAAGATTAAGCATAAACCAAAACGCTTTCTTTAGCTCTTGTCTCTGCATAAACTCCATAGTAGTCTGCCAAGTGTAGACCTCAGGATAGATTATTGCTCGATAGTCCTCGTCATTTAGGATTCTCATTGTCTCTTCATTAAGAAGAACAGAATCTTCAACTACTTGAGCACCATGCTCATACAAATCTTCTAACCAATTTAAGATTTCAGTCTCAGCCATGTCACTCGCCTCTTGTGCATGAGCTCCAGCTGAAGACAATAAAAAACAAAGGACCAATAAAGCGTACTTACTTATGATGATTTTCATGGTTTGATTATTTATTGATGTTTATGGATAATCTATCAGATATAGCTGCAATCTTATCTTCTACTGAGCTCAATCTGCTTTCATTATTAGAGAATTTATTCTCGAATCCTTTGAATACATTATCAAAATCTCCACTTTTTACACCTATTAATGCAAGTACCATTTTAGGTCCGTCATATGGATCATTTTCCCAAGATCTACCAACAACTCTTTCATAGTTGTCAATGGACATGCTATTAGGGTTTATAGCTACTCCGTAACCAGGCGTAGTTTCAACTGCAACGATATAATCACCACTCTCTACAGGACCTAATACCTTTACTGGTACTTGACCTATAAATGCAATACTATTACCATTAGACAAGTCAGCATCTTTAGGCATGTTACCAAGCACAATAGGATGATGAGAAACCACCATGATTTGTTCAGCACCCTTGACATCTTTAGTCACTTTACCTCCTATGACACCCACGATATCTCCTGGTTGAATAGTTTCCTTATGATCTACTCTCTCTAACCACTCTGCATAGTCACCATTACCTGATCTATACTCTACACCCATATTAGCATAAGCTAAAAGAGCTTCATTGACTTTTTGCTTAAAGTGATATTTACCATGTAGCTTGTCTGTTTTGCTTTCAGTAATGGCTGCTCTCAATCCTGATAAAAACATCGGATTAAGATACTTCTTAGACCAATCTGTCACTGACACCGCTTTAACAGATCCCATCTTATTGTTATCCTTATCGGTAAAAGTTAAGAATTCATTGTCGTTATTCAATGGGGTGCTACCGCCTGATTCTGTCAAGCATATATTAGGAATCTCCCAAAATTCTAATGATAAAATATCTATAGTCGGTATACCTAAACTTGTGAAATCAAGTGATGGAACAGCTGGTACTATAAGTTCTGGTAAGTCTGGAACATCAATATTAACATCTGGCACATCCACATTTGGCACTGAAGGCAATTTAACAGATGGTAAATCTGGAAGAAGTGTAACAGGAGGCAAACTGATACCGGGGAAACCAAATCCTGGGATACTTAATACTACAGCTGGAACTGCTGGTGTACATATGTCCGTAACCCCAGTTGGATCACAAATTTCAGGAATTCCTGGAATTATTTCAAGTGAAAACCCATTCCATATATTAGCTGCTGGAACACCAACTGTTAAATTTTGAAATGGATCCAAAACCGTATTAATAGGTGCCGTCAAATCAAATGACCCTAAAGCGGCATTAACAGTATTGATTGGGAAATCAGCAGCATTCTCTATAGCAATATTAAATCCAGAGGTTGTTAAGTTAGCTAATCCTTGTAAGCCAGTATTCAATGGTGCAGAAACATTAAAGGGTAATCCCAATTCCATGTTTAAAATATCTATAAGACCATTTGTAAGTCCTATTGCTGCTCCTAATGCTAACTTAGCATCGTTCAAGCCTCCTTGTATTACTACATCTTGCAGTATGCCTAATTTGTTAGGTACGCCACATTTGATCAAATTTTTCATTTGTTCACTTGCCGCAGACGTAGTGCCTAAAACAGTCGCTCTAACATCAGCAGGAAGATTATTTACATCAAGAGCATATTGGCTTCTATTCTTACCCAACATGATTTTAATGCCATCTCCATTGTTATTTTCAACATTCTTGAGGATAGCTACATAACCATCATCACTCACAACATCTCCAAAACCATAAGTTGGCCCAGTTGTGGAGGTCTCAAGTAATAACTTATTACTAAGAGATGAAACACCGTCTATAGTTAAGTCTCCAGAAAGCATTGTATTGGATAAATTATTAACTGAGAGCGTATTGTTTAGATTAGCAACACCGTCTATAAGAGCAGTACTTCTAAATCGAGATGCAGCATCCACATTTAGGGTGCCCAACAATCCGGTGTTAGACAATACCTTAAGAGTGCCTGTTAGATCTGATGCGCCAATAACTTTCAGATCATCATTAATTTCAGTATTAGCTTGTACAGTTAGATCTGAATCTAATGCAGTGGCAGCATCCACATTTAATGTCCCTAACAATGTAGTTGATAACATAACATCCATTGTACCATCTAAAGCGGCATCCAAAGAAACATCTAATGTCTTATCCATTTGAACAGGGCCTGTGAAAATTGCCTGGTTCATATCCGGGCCACCAATAGTTGTTGGACCATTAATGTCCACAGTCCCAACAGTTGTATTCAGAAATACATTTTGATTTACAGTCAAATTCTGCTGTATAACCGCGCTTCCTTCCACGTCAAGGTTACCATTAAATTGAATTACACCGTCTGCAGTAATTCTCATACGCTCCTGATCGTCTGTAACAAATACGATAGGCACATAATCTGTTGTACCCATAACTGGAGGGTTGTTATGATTATCCGCATTTTTGTTTCCTTTCAAGGACCAGGTATTGCCTCCAGAAGGAGAGCCGGACTTGAAAAAAGATTGATCTTCCAATACGCTTCCTGCCTCAATAGCATAATACGCATAAGGCACAGAATACAACTTGCTTGAAGTGACAATTTTAAAATCATCATCTGATGATTTCTTGATCGATATACGTGCCCAGACATTCTGATCGCTCCATGGAATCTCATCAAATTCTCCACCTGTTTTCTTGCCCTCACCTATAGAGAGATTTAGCAATCCAAATGTATTTGAACTCAGACTGTGCATTTCGGAGTATAAAACGCTTTCTTCTGGCTCCATAGTCATCATTTCTACTTTGACAACCATTTGCTCGTTGGCAATCAATTCGCCAGCTGCATCACGTGCAATAGCTTGATAGTGCATGCCAACAGCTGTGTTTTGTGCAAACATCATTACTGAGCTAAGTACCAATGTTATAGTTATGATTAAACTTTTCATAATAATTTCTTTTTAAAATTGAAATAATTGATTGAATTAAACGATTCAAGCTTGTTGGTATAATTCCCATACCAAGCCTTAAAGAATCAATCATTCAAAGCTGTTTTTTCATACAATACATCCACAACTTTCTCGAGAGATGAAATCTTAATTTCAGATTGATTAAATCTCTCTTCATATTGCTTAAGTATCTTTAAGAAATTACCATTATGAACTCCTATGACAGTATTAACCATTATAATGCCTTCGCTTTCGTTGTTCTCCCATGATCTTCCTACCACTTTCTTAAAGTCCTCAACTTGCATATCCTGAGGATCTATAGCTATACCATAACCGGGTGTATGATCTTGTCCTACGATATAATCCCCTGTCTTGACAGGACCTAAGATCTTAACAGGTACCTGACCCATAAATGCTATGTTATTACCAAGGTGCATGTCTTCTTCAGAAGGCATATTACCTAATACAATAGGATGATGTGACACAACCATTACCTGCTCTGCAGATCCCAGTTCTTTTGTTACTTTCCCTCCAATTACGGCTACAATATCCCCAGCTGTAATCGTTTCACTATAATCCAATCTTTCTAACCATTCCGCATAATCACCATTTCCAGATCTGTATTCGACACCTATATTAGCATATGCTAATAAAGCTTTATTAAGTTCTTGTTTCAAGTGATACTTGCCGTGTAGTTTGTCAACTTTACTTTCTGTGATGGCGGCTCTTAATCCAGATAAAAACATGGGATTAAGATAATTCTTGGACCAATCTGTCACAGAAACAGCCTTAATGGAGCCCATCTTGTTATTATCCTTATCGGTAAACGTCAGAAACTCATTTTCATTATTCAATGGAGTGCTGCCGCCTGATTCTGTCAAGCATATATTAGGAATCTCCCAAAATTCTAATGATAAAATATCTATAGTCGGGATACCCAAACTTGTGAAATCAAGTGATGGAATAGCTGGTACTATTAGGTCTGGTAAGTCTGGAACATCTATTGCTATATCCGGA
The DNA here is from genome assembly GCA_029262995.1 of Saprospiraceae bacterium. GTDB lineage: Bacteria > Bacteroidota > Bacteroidia > Chitinophagales > Saprospiraceae > RFSX01. The sequence goes on from JAJCYH010000019.1 coordinate 62,520, forward strand.
ACATCTATGCCAGGTATTGTTGGTAGTTTAACCGATGGTAAAGTTGGCAAAATAGTTACTTCTGGAATAGGAATAACCGGGGTTGCTAAAGCAGGAATATTAACACCAACTCCAGCAATAGTTGCATTAAATCCACCAAAAACAGTAACTGCTGGTACACTCAGGTTTAAAGTTCTGAATGGAGAGAGTGCCGTATTTATTGGTGCGGTAAAATCAATAGGGTTAAACAATCCATTGATGCTGTTGATCGGAAAATCTACTGCGTTTTCAACAGCGAAATTAAAGCCACCAGTCGTCAAATCTGCTAATCCCTGTAACCCTGCGTTTAATGGAACAGATACATTAAACGGGAGGCCTAATTTATCATTTAATATGCCTATGAGGCCATTAGTTAATCCAATAGCGGCGCCAAGAGCCAACTTAGCATCGTCCAATCCTCCCTGTATAACAACATCCTGTAGTATCCCCAGCTTATTAGGCACACCGCACTTGATTAAGTTTTTCATTTGCTCACTTGCTGCGGAGGTAGTTCCCAACACTGCAGCTCTGACATCAGCAGGTAGATTATTTACATCGAGGGAATAGCTTGTTCTGCTTTTACCTAACATGATTTTCAAACCATCGCCATTGCCATTATCAGTGTTCTTAAAGATTGCTACATATCCGTCATCACTCACTGTGTCTCCAAATCCATAAGACACGCCTGATTCGCTCGACTCCAAAAATAGTCGATTGTTCATTTGTGTGACGCCATCTACAGATAATGCACCTGTCAGATGAGTTGCCATTAGATTATTTACGTTTAACCCAGCATTCATATCGACTGCTCCATCAACTGTAAGAGCGTCTCTAAGGTGAGTAGCGAGTGTCACATCTAATTCTCCTCCTAACTCAGTATCGCCTGCTACATCCAGTGAACTTTCCAGTAAAGTATTACCCGCAACAGTAAGATCACTGTTTAAGGTAGAGTTGCCTTCAACAGTAAGTGTATTGTTAATCTGAGATGCACCAGAAACGTCCAATGTGCTTGATAAATCGGTAGCACCTCCAACCGTAAGGGCAGAATTCATTCTGGTATCGCCATCTACATCGAGTGTTTTGTCCATTTGAACGGGGCCTGTAAAAATTGCCTGGTTCATATCCGGGCCACCAATAGTTGTTGGACCATTAATGTCCGTAGTTCCACCAGTTGTATTCAGAAATACATTTTCATATACAGTCAAATCCTGCTGTATAACCGCGCTTCCTCCCACGTCAAGGTTACCATTCATTTGAATTTCACCGTCTGCAGTAATACGCATACGCTCCTGATCGTCAGTAATAAATACAATAGGCACATAATCAGTTGTACCCATAACTGGAGGGTCGTTATGATTATCCGCATTTTTGTTTCCTTTCAAGGACCAGGTATTGCCTCCTGAAGGAGAGCCGGACTTGAAAAAAGATTGATCTTCCAATACGCTTCCTGCCTCAATAGCATAATACGCATAAGGCACAGAATACAACTTGCTTGAAGTGACAATTCTAAAATCATCATCTGATGATTTCTTGATCGATATACGCGCCCAGACATTCTGATCACTCCAGGGAATCTCGTCAAATTCTCCACTTGTTTTTTTGCCCTCACCTATAGAAAGATTTAGCAATCCAAATGTATTTGAACTCAGACTGTGCATTTCAGAGTATATAACGCTTTCGTTTGGTTCCAAAGTCATCATTTCAACTTTGACAACCATTTGTTCGTTGGCAATCAAATCACCAGCTGCATCACGTGCGATAGCCTGGTAGTGCATGCCAATAGGAGTATTCTGCGCAAACATCATTGCTGAAGTAAGCACCAAACCCATGATTAATAGTATACGATTTTTCATATTATTAAATTTTTAATTATCTGTCGTTGATTATTACAATTTGATTATTTCAAAAATGGACATGGTCTTTTCGCTTGAATTGAAAAGCCTTATGAAGTACTGACCAGCCGCATAGTTGCTCATATCCATTTCAACAAGCCTTTGGTCTTCGTTCGACTTATGCATTAATTTGCCTGTCACATCCAAAATTTCCATTGTATATTCCTTTACTTTATCCTCAAGTCTCACATTTAAAATGCCACTTGTAGGGTTCGGAAATACCTGTGCATTGAAAGAAGCAAATTCCGTGTTTTGGATCTTCTTAATTTTCAAAAAACTCTGTTGGAAACCTTGGGTAAGCGTGCCATCTGAAGATTCAGCTGTTTTGATAAAGCTGTCCCCTATTGTCCAGGATACGCTCATATCCCCGGATTCTGTGTAGTTGCCCTGACTGGCAAAAACATATTGTTGCTGCCCCTGGGCTTGACCGTTTATACTCATGAAGAACATGAGCACAAACAATCCCGAAGAAAGCCAATTGAGTTCCTTCCTCCATAATCTGTTCATGTGCATTTTATCTCTCATAAAATTTTATTTCTCGCAATATAGACATGGAAAGAGAGCGATTATAAGTTTTGGTGGGAACTCAGACAAAGCTGGTGGGAACTCAAGAAAATGGAAAGTAGGCTACATTTTAAAAATAGAGAAACCTATTCGAATACGGCTAAATCTAATATTATCAATGACGTATTTATGCTCGTTACAGAATTCATAAAGTAGTGCATACAAGTATATTCTGCATAAGTTATATTCAAGGTAGCAGTGGAAATGTCAGGTTCAATTACGCTTGGATTTCAGGTATTCTGAGGGTGTAATTCCCAATTGGTTTTTGAATATTCGGTTAAAACTGGCTTTTGAATTAAATCCGCTTTCTTCAGCAATACCGAGTATGCTATAATTAGCAAACTCTTCATCTTCCATTCGAGATTTAACCTCTTTGATTCTAAAAGTATTTATAAACTCATAGAAGTTCTGTTTCGCTATATGATTGATAAGAAAAGACAATCGTGTGGTTGAGGAATTGAAAGTCTCTGCTAGTTTGTTCAAACTGAGTTTCGGATCAAGGTAGGGCTTTTCTTCCTTCATAATTCTCATTAACTCCTCAAACTGTTGACGTAACTCCACTTCTGAATCTTCAGCTTTATCATTTTTTTCGTCCTCAAGTTTATTTGTAGTAGTATAAGGAATAGTAATTGAATTAAATATTTGAGTTCTATTAAATCCTACATAAGCCAGAATAAACAAGAAAGCAGCAAGGAATGAAGTCAGAAAATAGTCTCCTAATAAATTGGTGTTGGCACTGTTAACCCAATTATAAAAATTACCCACACAAGCAACGATCCATAAAGCCAAAGCACCATAGGTTATCCAATTTAACCAGTAATGGTGCATATGGTCGATATAGCTAAACTCATTCAAAAGCTTTTCTCGGTGTTTTTTCAATGTAAAAAGTATCAAAAAGATATAGACAGGATTGATTATCAACTTGATTAATGGATATCCTAGATTTTCTGGAGCATTGGATTCTATTCCCGTTAACAAGGGATAGCTTAAAAACCCCAGAAAAAATACAAATGGAAAAAAATGCAAAAGATCCAACCATTTCATCCTTAATTTGTCTTTGGTCAATGCTCTTGTATAAAACCACAACAAAACACCATATAGCAAAGGAATCGCATAATTAATTTCTGAAAAATAGGCTTCATAATACTGACCATCTTTTTTATACAATAAAAAGACATAATAGCAACTTATTGAAACTAGGAAAGAAAGCACCGCAAATATCCAGTGCTGCGTCTTTTTGCTTTTATTAAAAAACAAAATGAAACTAAATAATAATGAAAATCCTCCGGCTAAGACAAATAAATACTCCATAACTATCCAGTTAATATGTGTTCACTATGTTTCTTTGATAAATTACTTTTATACTCAATTTGCTTTTCCATCCTATTTTTTGATCTTTCAAAAATTAAATAATACCTTTTAGCCATTAAATTCCAGCTATAATGTTTTTTTACAAAATCTTTTGCCGAGGCAATCAACTTATCTGAAAGCTGTTTATTCGACAATAAATCATTAACTGTCTCTACCCAAGCTTGACTATCAGATGATTTCACATAGATACCATTTTCCATGTGTTTTACTGCACTTGTTATTCCTTCAATTGCAGAAACAACGACAGGACAGTTTCGCAAATTTGCTTCTAAAGCTACCAAGCCAAAACCCTCCATATCACCTTTAACGGATAAATTAGGCATAACAAATACATCTGAATTAGATAATAATTGAACCAATTCAGAATAAGGTATAGATTTCAGGTGAATCGCTCTAGAATTACTCCGCCCAATTGCTTTATAAATTTCTTGGCTATCAGAGGCATAACCTGTAAATAATTCGATACTTTCTGAAAGAAAGGAAGGAAGGTGTTTCAGAATCTTAGAGGTAATTGACTTAGCTTTATCAATTGGACCAATCATAATAAATGTAACATTTGAATCCAGTCTAGGTAATACGTTTGAAATAAACCAAGAAAACCCCTTACGTTTAACTGCTCTTCCAATAGCAAGGACAATTTTTTTCTGAGATAAATCAATTTTATATTTACTTCTAAAGTCTTCGTAAAAATTAGGATCACTTTTGATCTCTGCTAATTTAAAATCAACACCATTTGGAATTACATGAATTCTGTCCTTATCAAAACCCCTTCTGAGACATTCCTCTGCAGTGTAATGACTTACACAAAAGAATGATGAAAATTTATGCACTTTTGGTATTATGTATTTTTGATAAACACTATTTGGATAAACAAGATCCAATCCGTGATATGTACAACAAAACTGTATGCCATTCACTTTGACAAAAAGCGCAACAAAAGCAGCCATAACGCCATCATTACAGTGTATAGTTTCAATTTCAGGATGATACTTGAGCATCTTTAATATCTTGAATCGTAATTTCATAAAGAACCAAATCTTGGGTTCTATAGGACTTTGGGCAATGAGATAAACTTTAGTGTATTTTTTTATACCATTTACAAGTTCATAACTCTGTCGCTGCATTCCCCCTATGTCAGGTGGAAACTTATGTGTTACAAAGAGAATCGCCATTGTTGTATTTTTTTACTTTTATAAATTGCATGATGCTATAAGCACAGAAACATATGCAGATCCAGATTACTTGTTTAGCTCTTCTTAGTACAGAAACAGATAACCAAAGTCCTGCATATTGCAGCCCGATAACATTAAGCATCATCTTGTTTGATAATTCTTCCACACCAATCTGTGCGGGAATAAAACCTGCAATGCTTTTCATTATTACAACTCCCATGTCAACAATTAAAGCATCCATAAATCCTGTAGAAACACCAAGCAGATGAAGTATTAATAAGATTTCCAAAGCACCAAGGATCCAATGGATCAAGGACCAAAAAAATGCCTTTACTATTTGCCTTGGATTTTGTTTTACTTGAACTTTAATTCTCAGTAAAATTTTATCCAATTTGTCAATAGCATTCGAAAGCTTGCTAGGGAGAGAAATAAAACTTTTTATTCTCAGTGAATATTTAGAGGCAAGCATTTTAATGCAGATAATTAGCAATAACAATAGGAAGAATCCTGCAATTCCATAAATCAAAACGATATTGCCGAACAACAATACCATAAAATAATTCAAACAAACCAAACTCAACAAGACTTGACTCAAAATCATCAATGACCTAGAAATCAAGATTGAATCCAATATAATGGACGTTTTCCTAACATATGCTTTAAGTGAATAGTGCTTATAAGCTTCCCCAGCAACAATATTTGTAGGATTAAAGAGTGTAATCATTTCGCCAATTGTTCTAATATAGAATAATCGGGTCAGTGGAATTTCAGTTATGCTGAAACAATGTTTCCATGCTATTGAGCCTGCAAGGTAAGCCAACAAACTAATCAGCAATATATAAACAAAGTTAAATCCTATTTTAGAGATTTGTTCAAATACACTATTGACATCAGTCATCATTACGAAAAAAAACAATGACAGAATTATAAAAACAATAAACAGAATCTTAATACTCTTCTTCATTGACTACGCTATCTGATTTACTTGATAATCGACCATTGCTTCCAGGTCTGAAAAATATTTAGATACCAAAGAATCCCAAGATAAGCCTCGCGAATATTCTAATGCATTATTAATGAGCTTAGTCTTTAATGCTGTGTTTCTCCTTAAGAGTTCAATTGCATCAATATATTCGCATTCATTGTTAGGAGAACAAATAATACCGCTTTCCATATGGTGTATATAATCATTGGTGCCGCCACCTTTTGCGATAATACAAGGCAAACCACTGGCCATCGCCTCGACAACAACATTCCCATAGGTCTCTGAAATCGATGGAAATAAAAATACATCTGAAGAAGCATACACATTACTTAATTCAAGCTGAGAAAGCTCTCCCATAAATACTGCCTTAGGCATCGCAACTTCCAATTCTTCTTTAGCATAACCATCTCCGGCAATTATAAACCTGTATGGCAATTGCAATTCCTCTGATTTTTTATAGATTGATCCTAGCGTAGCAAGGTTTTTTTCCCACACCAACCTACTTGCAAAAAGAATATTGAAAACTGGTCTATTAGCTTCCTGCGGCAAAAAGTCAGGATCTCGCTTCGATGGATTAAACATTTCGTTATCCAGTCCTCTTCGCCATAGTATCATTTTATTTGAAAGTACCCCTATTGCACTCAATTCCTCAACCATTGAATTACTGGGCACATAAATGACATCACATTTGTTGTAGAAAGATTGCATATGAGCTATAAGCAATTTTTGTGATGGTCTAATTAAGAATGGGAGTCTTCGGAAATAATAGGACAGATAAGACAGAAAATGTGTATGGTATATACTTAGTGAGAGTAAATTATTTGACTCAGCATAACTTAATGCAAAAGACCCTAATATTGATGGTGTAGCAATATGAATTACATCCGGTGAAAATTTATTTAAATCTGAATTCAATTTTGATTTAACGAAAGTGCTGACAGCCATTTTATAGGTGTCATTAAATGGAATTGTGACTGTTGGGACCTCTATGCACTTGAATTTCAAGTCTTCTTCAGGCTTTTGACCTACTATAAAAAGAAATTCAAACCGATCGGAAGGAATTCTATTGATGATCTGATACATCGTCCTTACTGCACCATCTATATTTTCCAGTAAAGTATCTGCGAAAAAAGCAACTTTAATCTTATCCATCGTTCAGTATTATTTGATAAACAATACTGCCTAAAATATTTACTTATTTGCTCTTTTGCGTCTCAATGGGTTTAATTGAGACCTGATTAAAGGAAATGAGACTAAAATTAATATTTGGATAACAATTATGATATTCAAGTTAAGCCAAAGGCAATAAACATCCTAAAATTCATAATAAGGATATAACACATTAGATTTCAGAGTGACTTTATTTCAATTACTTTACGTTGTAAATTTCTAATATCTGTTGTGATTATGTATCAGTATGCAGAAAAAGTAGTAAGTCGCTTAAATAATAAATACAAAAAATATTACTCATGAAAACTACAATTATTTATTCCCTCGAAAATATTTTCTACATTAGTACGATTGGTATTCCTAGTGACTTTACAACAGCTATAAGTGTACAACCACTAATCCTGAAAAAATATTACGGATCTTGATTTCTCAATCGTAATGAGCTATAACCAAAATATTAAAAACATTTTCAATCAATCCTGTGCAATTGGTCAAAGCCATATTGCTAAAGGACCAATGAAGGGAAATTTCTGCATCTAATAAAGGTATTCTTAGCTATATTGAAGAATCTGAAATCCTAGAAAAACGCATCCATATCTAAAAAATATGTAACCTTCTTATTCACCTAGACCAAAACATTTAGATGAGGACAAACTAGCAATACTTGCTTGTTGGATCAAATAAGGTCTTTAGGAATAGAAAAAAGCAAATAAGACAATTACTAAGGATTTATTGAAGTGCCACGAAATAGTATTATTCACAAAAAAATAATACTAACAACACTTCATGTAATTATTAATAAAGGACATCCTCGACTTCTATTTTATCAAAAATGTCCTTTACTACTCTTAACTATCTAGGAGGCTCACTATAAAGTACACCACCCGCATCTTGATATTCTAATTCAAGTGCTGGCACGGAAATATTGAATAAAGTATTCAATTTATCCTCCTGACCTTCAAATGCTTCTTTAGCTAAAGCCATTTGTTCTCTTTGTGAACCAGTGATTTCAACTTGAGCTGAGGAAGATGCAAAATTGGCAAATCCTAATCTGCTAGATACCGTATTCTTAGCACCGAATCCACCTATAATAACTTTTGCAACATCATTAATCTGTTGCTGAATAGAATCCAACTTGGGCAGCATAAAATCCGACTCCACTGGCATGCTAGAAAGATTGCCTTTCATATTATTCAATCTCTCATTCATATCCTTGATTTTACCTCTCGCAGAAGAAACCTGAGCATTAAGGTCAGCAACTTCTTTCATAAACTGAAAGTTTGCAGCGTAATCAGGTGATCCTAGAGCATTATCTATTGTAAATACCTTAAAAGTAACAGGATCTACTATTCGTGTTGTCTTAGAATCTGATATTTTATCCAATGCAAGCTTATAGTCGCCAGGAGGCACTTTTGTCCCTCTTCTGGTTAGGTATCTTAAATCCCAATTCAATTCACTGTAGCCCTTGCTGACTGATGAACTGATTTTACGCATGATCTGATCATTTGAATCATAAATCGTAAACACCAATGATGGCATTTTCTCTTGCGTTTCTGCCAATAATTCCTCTTCAGTTGGATAAGGATACTCGCCCTCCTTTGCTTCCTTTTGTACCTTTATTCTTTTAGCCTTTAAAGATTCAAATCCATCCTTGAGATAATATCTAAAACTTGCAGATGGATTAGGATTATCAGCTCTGAAATAGACTTCCCCTTGATAACTTAAGTTCCTAGCAGGAAAGTATTGGTAAGCGTCATCGATTTCAAAAACATGAGCATCGGAATTTGTAACTGCCTCACTCAATTGGCGCAATGGAGAATAATCCTCCAATACATAAAACCCTCGACCAAATGTTGCAACAACAAGGTCATTATCTCTTTTCTGAATCGTTAGATCTTTCACTTGAATCGTAGGAATTCCTTTTTTAATTTGAACCCACTTCTTGCCGCCGTCAATACTAGTCCATACACCCCATTCTGTTCCTATGAAAAGAATGTTTGGATTCATGTGGTCCTCTTGTATAACATATACAGTCCCTGAAGGAAGATTAGCAGCAATTGATGTCCAGGTTCTTCCTTTGTCCGTACTTTTTATCACATAAGGTGTAAAGTCACTGTTGTTTTTTCTACCATCAAAACAAGCATATACAGTATTGGTATCGTGCATTGAAGGAAGGATATAATTAACAAAGGTTGTATCAGGAACACTTGTAAAGCTATTATATCTGGTCCACTCACCTCCGTCATTTTCAGTAATCCAAATCAGACCATCATCTGTTCCTGCATAGATCATCCCTTGTTTTAACGGCGATTCTGCTAAAGCAAATAAGTTTCCAAACTTGGATGTCGAAAGATTTTTAGCAACAGCTTCTGGAGGCCACATTTTACCCATCATTGGAAGACTGTTCTGATCAATTTGCCTTGTTAAGTCATCGCTTATTTTCATCCAAGAATTTCCCATGTCTGTACTTTTTAGAACATAATTACCTCCAATATATAGGGTCTTGGAATCAAATGAACTGATAAAATACGGTGTATTCCAATTCCATCGATACTCTTCGTCTATAGTAGGTTGTGGTTGTATGAACACACTATTATTGGTTGTGCGATCATATCTTCTTAAACCACAGTATTGAGACTCACAATATGAAATGTCAGGGTTATCAGGATCAGGAATTGAAAGGTACCCATCTCCTCCAATTGTATGTGTCCAATCAGCATTCACAAGATTTCTGCGATGCGTTCGGGAGGGACCAAACCATGATCCATTATCCTGGGTGCCTCCATATACATTATAAAATGGAAAGTCATTATCGGTACGTACATGATAGTATTGAGTGATCGGGAGGTTACTTTTAAATTGCCATGTTTTGGCTCTGTCATAAGTTTCATATAAACCACCATCACAACCAACTAGATAGTGGTCTGTATCATTTGGATCAATCCACATAGCATGGTTATCAACATGCTTATTTCTACCCTCAATACTGGTCCATGTCTTGCCACCGTCTTCAGATAGTGAATTCCTTGTATCCATTATGATAACCAAATCTTGATCTTTAGGGTCGGCATAAACTTCGTTATAATATTGTGGACTAGATGTGCCTTTGTCACTCATCTTTTCCCAACTTTCTCCCATATCTGTAGATCTGTAAAATCCACTTTTGCTTTCTGGCAATTCGATTACAGCATACAATAAGTTAGGATTGGCTGGTGATAAGGCTAGCCCAATTCTACCTACATCTCCCTTTGGCAGACCCTTTTTCAGTTTGCTCCATGTTGCTCCGGCATCAACAGATTTGTAAATCGCAGATTCAGGACCACCATTAATTTTTGAAAAAACTCTTCTTTCTCTCTGGTGTGCAGATGCATATAAGATATCAGGATTTCGAGGATCCATTTCCATGTCTGAAACTCCAGTATTTTCACTTATAAATAAACTGCGTTCCCAGGTTTTTCCTCCGTCCGTTGTCTTGTATAACCCTCTTTCTCCACCTGAACCCCAAGCTTGTCCTTGGGCTGCTACATATACCACATTACTATTGCGAGGATCTATCATTATTTTACCTATCTGTCTACTTGATTTTAGGCCCATGTTTGTAAATGATTTTCCTCCATCCGTGGTTTTATAGACTCCATCTCCATAGGCCAGGTTTCTTTGTGAATTATTCTCTCCTGTTCCAACCCAAAGTACATTTGAATTGTTAGGATCCATTGCGAGACAGCCAATTGAAAAGACAGATTGACCATCGAACACTGGTTTGAATGTTGTACCATGATTCTCCGTCTTCCATAACCCTCCTGACGCTACGCCTACATAATACTCTGAAGGATTTTCAGGATTCACGGCAAGATCTGAAATACGACCTGAGTACACCGCAGGGCCTATACTTCTAAATTTTAGCATACCTACCATGGATTTGTCAAGCTCCCAAGCCTTGGTTGTATCTTCCTTTTCTTTTTTATTCTTTTTATTTTTTTGAGCACTTAAGTTTACAGAAAGAATTAAAATTAAGATTCCTGTAAAAAATAATGTCATGAAACGATGTAACGATAATCTTAGCATAATTTGATTTAAGTCTTAAATAAAGGGTCCTCAATTTTTGAAAACAGATAAATATAATAAATGTGCTTTAAGTTATTTGTATTGGAAAGAAAGAACTGAAAATGAATCTCCCAATAAAAAGTTTGAATTAATCTAATACAATCTCGAGCAATTGGGGAGAATATTTTCGTAGATCAAACAAAATCTATATAATACATATCCATCATGCCCATACCTTTTGCATCGATTTTTCCTCTGTAAGTTCCTTTAATCTGGTCTTTTACAAGATCATATGTCTTGGCTGACACGATTATTTGACCAATCTCACCTTCGCTTTCGAGTCTTCTGAAAATATTTAATGCTTCTCCCCAATCATCAAAAGTGAAATTGTTTTTTCCTAAATATCAGAAATAGAATTTTCATAATTTCTTATTTCGATTAATATTTAACCACAATGTCTTAGCAAATCAATGTAAAAACAAACTGTTCTTATCCTATGGTGGATGTATTGATCTAACAGTTAGTAAGTAAACAAAATGCCGTTAGGTAATGTGCTTTGTATGAGCTACTAAATGTCATAGTCCATCTAATTGCTTATTTATTAAAACAATAATTTATAAGGCAATTCAAAGATCTGAAAAAAAGAAACAGTGTTCTTGAAGAGATAAAAACAATACGAGTGACAACACTATTTCAGGTGTGAATCATGAATAAGACAAACTATACTCTAAGATCAAATTTATGCCTTAAACCATATTTTGTAGTGTGAAATGACTGCTTTATCTAATTTTTCGAATATACGTCCAACGATAATTTGATTTCAGGAGTCTATAATGTATGACTAATTTATACTAAGAAAAAGCTGCTCTAATGAAAGCTATTTTAACAACTCTACTTGTAATGATTGTCTTTAATTTATTCATAACTCCTATAATTGGGCAAACTGATAATGATACTTTAAAGCCTAGCAAACGCTCCAAAGGTGGAGAATTGAAAGGATTGTATATAGCTGGAGGAACATCTATCGTTGGAGGTGTTACACTAGGTGTACTGTCCAATGGTTTCTCTGAGCACCCTAGGTCTGGTCTCCCGGTAATTGCAGGAAGTATAGGATTGGCTCCTGGTTCTTTGATAGGAGTCGGATTGGGTAGCTTGTTCTCAAAAAACCATAGTATATTCTCTAGCTCATTTCAAGTAGGCTTGGGAATGACCTATTCATCACCTATCTTTTCAGAATTTGTTTCTGCCAACAGCCATAAATCTGGTATTAATATTAGAGTTTTATCCAATGAACTTGGTCCTTGGCGATACAGTTTAAGCTTTAGCAAATTCTTTGCTGAAGAATATGAGTTTGAAAATACCGCAGGTTATTTTGGAAGGACGAATTTATCTTGGTGGGAATTGGATCTTGACCTCCAGTATCTGATTAAAATCAATGATAGCTTTAAAGTATATCCTTTTATTGGCACACAATACAATAGTGTGCACTCTGAAGGTTCAAAGCTAAAATCTGAAATTCTAGCAAACTATGGGATAGGGACTAATATTATTGTTTCCAATTCATTTAATGTACTCGCAGAAATGAAATATACAGTGGACCCAGATGACAATCCAGGTAATATGAGTTTTAGTATTGGCTTATTATATTATCTGTAGTGGAGTGCTGTTTACTAATCATTTTGAAGGTATTCAGACAAAAACATATAGCATGAAAGTATCTTAAATTCCAATTATTTTTAACTGTGGCAATACTAGATATTAGAGCATTTATGATCTATCATAACTTTTTTCACCGAATTTCTAGCACACTTTATAAAAAATTCAACTTCCATTAAGACTTGATAAAGGCACTATATCTTCTAGAAAGATAGAGGACATATCATTTCCTTCCTACAAATCCAATTAGGAAAGTTTTCTTATTTGACTAATAAAATTAATAAATCCCATTTATTGAATTATTATACCTAACTTGACTACTCGATTGTCCATTTATCTAACATGGATTAGCCTCGATTCCTATTCTTTTTAAATACAGGTCCTTATGAAAGTCAATAAATATATCATCATTATCTTAGGAATTATTGGACTTTTTTTACTACCATTTTGCGGAGAAGATTTAGAAAATATTGGATTGGAAGAGGAATGTGTGAAATTAGAATGTGTTCATGGTTTCTTTGTTTTTTTTAATGGACAAACTTTGATATGTGAATGTGATTGTGAAGAAGGATGGTTCGGAGAATTATGTGATGAAGAAGTAGAAGTAGAAGAATGTGAAGAATTGGCTTGTGTCTTTGGTACTTTTAATGAAATTGAATGTGAATGTGATTGTGAAGAAGGATGGTTCGGAGAATTATGTAATGTATGTGCTATTACTGTACCTAATCTACAAAATTTGCAAGGAAGATTATGTACCGGTGAATCGTGCAGTGAATTATTGGCCTCCGGAGAATTTTCGATTGAAGATTTTTATGGACTGGAATATAAAGGAGGTATTATCTTTGATATTGATACTGATTTGGGATATTGCAAAATAATGGCTAATGATCCCGTTGCATTTGGTTTCCAATGGGGTTGTTATGGCAGCTATTTAGGAACATCTGTAAATGGTGTTATAGGTTATGAAGCTACTCTACTTATTTTTAATGAATGTGGGGGTGTAGATATACAAATTATTAACAATAATGCAGTTGAAACACCAAATACTGCAGCAGCAGTTTGCATCTTAAGAGGTGATATTGATGGTAGAGAATGGTATTTACCTTCAATAGAAGAATTTGAGATTATGCAACAAAATTTGTTTAATAACAATCTTGGAAGCTTATTAGCTACTAACTATTGGACATCTTATGATGTTGATGAATTACATGCATTCAGATGGAATTTTGAAGATGGCGAAGCACATGAAAATGATAAAAACGGCAAATTTCTTGTACAACCGATATTATTAATCGTTGAATAATTATCTAAATAAAAATAATCAAGGGATTAAATGAATTACTCTAAAAAACTAGCTCCGATAATTGTGACATTACTATTTTTTAACACTGTAATGTTTGCGCAAGCTAATTTCACTGCTTGGTCTGGAAACTTTAGTGGAGAAGGGGGATCTGTATGCTCCTCAGTAGGACAAATTTTTTATAATTCAACCTCTTTTCCAGGGGGTATTATAACTGAAGGTGTTCAACAGCCCATAGAAATAAGAAACACAACTGGAGCAAATAATTTAATTAAATTAGACATAAACATCTCTGTTTACCCTAACCCAACAATCGAATATTTATTTATTTCTATTGATAATTTAAAAAATAAAAATTTAAATTATCAGTTGATTGATATTGAAGGGAGATTAATATCTAAGGGTTTAATAATAGAACGAAAAAGTATAATTGAATTAACAGATCTTTTTCCGTCAACATATTTATTAAAAATTACTGATCAAAACCAGTCTCAACAAACATTTAGAATTATTAAAAATTGACAAAATGAAACAACTTATTACATTACTGACTTGCATGTTATTGTATTGTACTTTAATAGCTCAAGTACCAGATAAATTGAGTTATCAAGGATTGGCTAGAAACAGTTCAGGTGAGATTTTAGCAAACTGGGGAATAGGCGTTGAATATACTATTTATGAACAAAGTACACTAGGACTTAATGCAGTTTATTGTGAAACTCAAACTATAAGTTCTAATGAGAATGGATTATTAAGCGCTCAGATAGGAGCTGGCGCAATAGATTTTGGAGATCTCGATGAAATTAATTGGGGAGAGAAAAGTTCTCAGTTTTTTATAGGAGTCAGATTTGACTTCAAAGGTGGAACTAATTATACTACGGAAGGCATGACAGAAATATTGAGCGTTCCCTATGCTTTGTATGCTAAAAATTCAGGAAGTTCAACACCAGGACCTGAAGGTCCTCAAGGCGCAGCAGGACCACAAGGTCCTCAGGGAAACGACGGTGCTCCGGGTCCGCAAGGACCTGCTGGCATGGACGGTGAGGATGGTATGGATGGTCCTCAAGGTCCCCAAGGACCTGCTGGTATGGATGGTGATGATGGGAATGATGCGCCTAGTAATTATGAACTTTGGCTTGAAGATGGAAATGTTGGAACTTTAGAGGATTTCTTGAATGAATTTGGTGGTCCTGAAGGCCCACAAGGTCCAGCAGGCATGGATGGCGCTGATGGTGCTAACGGTATAGATGGAACTGATGGTATGGACGGTGCTCCAGGTGCTGATGGTATGGACGGTGCTCCAGGCGCTGATGGTATAGACGGTGCTCCAGGCGCTGACGGTATGGACGGTGCTCCAGGCGCTGACGGTATGGACGGTGCTCCAGGCGCTGATGGTATGGACGGTGCTCCAGGCGCTGATGGTATGGATGGTGCTCCAGGCGCTGATGGTATGGATGGTGCTCCAGGCGCTGATGGTATGGATGGTGCTCCAGGAGCTGACGGTATGGACGGTGCTCCAGGCGCTGATGGTATGGATGGTGCTCCAGGAGCTGACGGTATGGACGGTGCTCCAGGCGCTGATGGTATGGACGGTGCTCCAGGCGCTGATGGTATGGATGGTGCTCCAGGCGCTGATGGTATGGATGGTGC
>JAJCYH010000020.1 GCA_029262995.1 Saprospiraceae bacterium
GTATCCACACAAGATTTGTCATCTCCAAATTGCTTTTGGAAGTCATAAATGCTTAGTCCTTTGAACAATTTATTCATAATTATATGATTTGATTCAATCATATATGAGTTTTACAGTGAAAGGTAAATGCGCAATTCAATAGATTTAATTATACTTGTCTGAGCTGAGATTACGAATGTAGATGCAAAGAGTAAGAAAAGAATTAGTTTGGTCTTCATATCAAGCTGGATTTATTAATAAATA
Source organism: Saprospiraceae bacterium (assembly GCA_029262995.1). Classification (GTDB taxonomy): domain Bacteria; phylum Bacteroidota; class Bacteroidia; order Chitinophagales; family Saprospiraceae; genus RFSX01. The sequence continues at coordinate 244 of JAJCYH010000020.1, forward strand.
CTAAACCTTGGCAGCCAAACTAAGTTATGAAGAAAATTTTGAATATAATGCAAGAACAGCCACAGACGGTTCGAGATTTGACATAACATTAGCTAACTCTCCCAAAAGACTAACATATAATGACCTTTTCAAAAAAGGAAATTGAAAAACTATTTATCCTTAAGAAAGATAAGAATAGAATCTAAAATAGCTCCACTTGCATGACCAGTTACACAAAATATCTTATTGTCCCCTTAATAGTCCAATAATGCATGAAATCTCATTTGAGCTATTGAATTATCAAGTATTATTGTATAGATTGTATGAAAAACCAATCAAAATTATATATAAATAGATATTATGAATGATAAATCATACGATATATGGAATGAAATGTCAGATAAATCTTTAATAGAGACCATAGGAATTTTTATTAAATCCCATCGATTAAATCAAAATAAATCGCAAGATCAAATAGCACTAGAAGCAGGAATAAGCCGTTCCACATTAAGCTTGCTAGAGCGAGGGGAAAAAGTTAGAATGGATAGTTTTATTCAGGTATTAAGAGCACTAGGGTTACTATATATTATGGATGTGTTTAAGATCCAAGAACAAATCAGCCCAATCGAATACGCGAAGCTTAAGAAGAAGCAAAGAAAACAAGCTTCTCCTAAAAAGAATAGTATGAATGACCAAGAAGAATTGAAATGGTAGATGTCACCGAAGTTAAGATATGGGGTGAATTTGTAGGTGCAGTTCGTTGGGATGAACCTCAACAAATGGGATATTTCCAATACGACTCAAAGTTTATTCAAAAAAAATGGGATTTATCACCAATCAAAATGCCTATCGATCAAGGGTCAAGAATTTATAGTTTTCCTGGTTTAAGAAAAAACCCTAATGATACTGAAGATACCTTCAAAGGTCTACCGGGTTTGTTGTCTGATGCCTTACCAGACAGGTATGGCAATAAGTTGATCAATATATGGTTGGCCCAACAAGGAAGACCAGAGAACATCATGAACCCAGTTGAGAAATTATGCTTTATCGGTACAAGAGGTATGGGTGCATTAGAGTTTGAGCCAGCACAAATCAAATCAGGAACAAAAAGTTTTTCATTGGAACTTGGCAGTATAGTAGAACTAGCAAATAAAATGCTTAATAGGAGAGAAGCTTTTTTAACCAACTTGACTAAGGATGAAGAGAAGGGAATGGTGGACATTTTAAATATAGGAACTTCTGCTGGTGGCACACGTCCTAAAGCCGTCATCGCCTATAATTCCAAAACCAAAGAGATAAGGTCTGGACAAGGAAATGTACCCAAGGGTTTTGAACATTGGTTGCTTAAATTGGACGGCGTAAGCGGCGAACAGTTTGTGGAGAGTTCTGGTTGGGGTCGAGTTGAATATGCATATTACCTGATGGCGTTAGACAGCAAAATTGAAATAAATGAAAGCCAATTGCTAGAAGAAAATGGAAGGGGACATTTTATGACCAAACGTTTTGATAGAAAAGGCAATGTCAAGCATCATATCCAATCTCTATGTGGTCTACAGCATTATGATTTCAATGACATGTACGGATATAGTTATGAGCAAGTTTTTCAGACCATGCGATTACTACGTATGACCTATCCTGAAGCTGAACAAATGTTTCGAAGAATGGTATTTAACGTATTGTCAACAAACTACGATGACCATGCAAAGAACTTTTCTTTTATTTTGAAGAAAGAAGAAAGATGGAGGCTGGCCCCTGCTTACGACTTATGCTTTTCCTACGATCCAAGCAATTATTGGGTCAACAAGCAAACATTAAGCGTAAATGGAAAGCGACTTGAAATAACCAAAAGTGACTTGATGACTATAGCCAATGATAACAACATTAAAAAAGCCGATAGAATTATAGATCATATTAATTCTGTAATAAAATCATGGGATATATATGCTGATCGAGCAGAAGTCAGAAATGATTTGAAAAAAAGTATTGGAAGTAACTTGAATACATTTAAAAATCGTTTCTAACTTTTTTTATTCTAAAGTATTTGAAAATTTCCTTTATATATTCTTGAAGTGGATAGCGATATTTTATCACCATTATATTCTCTTTGGTTCAGTAGATCAAAGGTCTTCACCTTTGTTGTAGAAAAGATATAGGACTCAAGTCAATCCAGATATTGTTATTTAAAAAGCCTCACAAGTCTAAGACCTGTGAGGCTTTAATTATGGTCAAACTATCCAGCCAATGATTACTTCAGAATAGCTTGAGTATTGGTTTAAAATATCCTAATTAGGCAGTCTTTCTGTTTTGCATCCATAAGTAGCCAATCATTGCTGAAATAAGTAATTGCAAAGGAGCAGCCCATATTGGGATATTGATGCCATCAATGAGCAGGTGCTTGAGTGAGTTTAATCCGAATAGAAGAAACCCCAGACTAAATGCGCCAAGAGCATTAGGGTATTCTCTAGTGGAATATAAGGCAAGAGAAACCATCAGATAAACTACAGCAAATAGTTCTTGATTATATGCAACGGCAATTTTTCCTTGGTCACTGAGTCCTGGAAAAGTTTCAAGTGCAACCTGATCGCCCAGGAAATAAGTGCCTACACTAAAAAGTATACCCAAAAATGCGAGAAATGTAAATAGGTTCTTCTGAGTCATATTGATATTTTTAATTGGTTAAAAAATGAAACTCCAGATAGTAAAACAAGGCTTAATTTGAAAAAAGACAATCCGTTTCCATTAAGCTTATTCCATCTCTCACATAATATCCAAAAAAAAAATGTGAACGCAAAATATATAGGCAAGAATCAACATTTCAGTAGCAAATATTAGAATAGAATCATTACTAATAATATTTTAGTTAACTTATAGAAATGCTGTAATAACAGTTTTCAAAATCAATAGCAAACAAAAAATGATTGATTGAGATTTATTTATGTTAAAAAATCTAAGTTATAAATTAACATCAATTCAACAACTCAATAAAACGAATAATCGTTGGACTAATTACTGCTTGATTAGGATCTGCGCCATTAACATCATTTACATAAATATATTTTCCATCGGAACTGATAGCAATATCATTAGGCAAGGAGAAACTGGCTTCTGCAACAAGTCCATCAATAATTCCTCGTTGACCATTTCCAGCAACCAAACTAACATTACCGAGCATAGACACTTTATGTATCTGATGTAAGCCTCTAGAGACAACATATAGTGCATTGTTTTTGAATAGTAAATGGCCATTGTTATTACCTGGCATAGTTGCAAATGAAGAAGCCGTGCCATCAGATATAATCTTTACTATGGTAGAGTTACTAAAATTTGCTACATAAAGATTTCCATTTTGATCAATGTCATTACCATTAGGGCAATTGAATAAACTGCTGCTTGAAAAGGCAGACACATTGCCATCCATGTCCAGTTTGACGATGGTATTATTTCCGCAATTGCAAACATAGAAACTTGAATCTCCATCAAAGGCTATTCCTACAGGATTGACAAGACCAGTAGCAAAGGTAGATACTTGACCACTCGGAGTAATTTTACTTATTGTGTTGCCACCAATATTAGATTGGTATAGATTACCCATATAATCAAAATCATTGCCTGAAGCTCCAGAAAATCCGCTTGCAAAATTGGTGACCTGTCCATCAACCGTTATTTTAATAATATTTGTCCCATTCGCATTATTGGTGGCTTTTCCAAAATCGGCCATATAGATATTTCCATCACTATTGATATCCATACCTCCTGAACCTTCGTTGAGACTTGTAGTTAGTGTCCTGACGATATTATTTTTCTGAAGGGTTAGTGCTGTTGATTTTTCAGATAATTTGCCACCTGTATTGCTTTCTTGTGTCGGCTGTGACCAAACCGATAAAATATATCTCTTGTTTTCTTCAATCAGATTGCCTTCTATGTCTTTTTGATTTTCATCAAAACCAACCTTGGAGGTTTGTCCTAACTTATTCACTGTCAAAAATTCTTTTTCTTTGGTTTTACCGAAGGTTTTAATCCATTTTTTAGTGATAAATTATTATATTTAGTAAACAAGCTCTAGAATTGTCACTTTCAGAGATTAGTATTTCACATTAGAAATACTTTTGACAAATCCATACTTTAATGAAGTTTAAAAAAGCATAACGAATTATTCTATCACCTTTAATAAAAAACTTTAGTCATGGCGGACCACACTATTAAAATCGACTTGGGAGGGTATAACGCAAATAATCAACCTTGGTTAAAAATCTCTGTTGATGGAGGCAGTTGGACTACTTCTTCATCTGAAGATGAAGAATTGGTTACAGAAGTTATTGCAGGTCAATCAGTACAATTTGTAATTAGTTCTGGATCACCAATAACAAGTATTGATGCTATTATTGACAAATCGGCTGATGGGTTTGACATATTTAAAGTAGATCCTACAGAAAGTAATGCATGGACTGGAATTATTGGGACTGTAAAAGGGGAGGAGCCCTATGCCATAGAATACACGTTAAATGGTAGACAATATACGGAGGATCCGAAAATGAGGATGATCTGATAACTGATTTAATTTTCAATTGATATACCTCATGTCACTGCATTTCTTGTATTTACCTAGCTTAATTATGGTGGCTCTGGATTGATCTAGATAGTTTGCATAACTAACTAGAGATAGAATTTTTGAAAGTTGGGGTTTAAAGTAGAGTATAATTTTTTCCTCGAAAGCCCTATTCTTCTAAAATCTAATTGGACTTGTGTCAATACTTTAAAAGTAAAACACTATCTTAACAAGGTGTTGAAGTGGTTTTTGTTGTTAATTCTGCTTAAAGGACCATGTATCGATAATGGCTTTACATCATTATATTTATGGATTGCAATAAACTAATAGTCTTATTTCTGCTGTTAATTTATCCGCTACTAATAATAGGTCAGGATGAACGTAAAGCTGATAGTCTAAAGATGTACTATTATAATAATCATACTGACGATGTTGAATTATTGCTTGATATTGCCCAACAGGAAACCAATCCAGATAGTATATTAAAATATGCTAAGCTAATTATCCAGAAATCTATACCGGATTCCTTATTTAGACTAATCCATAACGGATATTTACAAAAGGGTAATGCCATGCTTTTGAAAGGTAATCTCGACCTAGCGTTGGAAAATTATTTCACTAGTATGGACTATGCTTTGAAGGATAATTATGAACTTGGAATTGGTAAACTATATATAGCTATTGCAGATACATATTCTGAAAATGAAAACAGCTCAAATGCTGCTAGATACTATAATAAAGGAATAAAGATACTTAGAGACCTTCACGATTCTACATCTTTAGCAAGGGCATTAATCAATGCTGGAGATGAATACTTTAATGTTGGTGACCTTGATTCTGCATTGATTTATACTAAAGAATCTGAGGCTATTTTCAATAAAATAAATTCGCCGGTTGGACAGGCTTATTGTCTTGGTAACATGGGGATGGTATTTGCTAAAAAAGGTAATGATAGGATTGCTGAAGAAAATATTCGGAAAGCCGTTCTTCTTTTGGAGGAACAAAAAAACTACTATCCCATATCTGTTTACCTAACATACATGTCTGATATATATCGCGAAAAAGGCGAAAATTCTAGGGCTCTCGATTATGCGAAACAAAGCCTTGAACTAGCACAAAAACATGGACTTAAGGAACAGATAAGTGAAGCAAACTTAAAGATATCTGAGATTTATGAATATATAGGTGATTATCATAATGCGCATCTCTACTATAAAGAATATATAGAATATCGGGATAGCGTAATAAATGTTGAGTCTCTACAGAATATGGGAAACTTAAGAACTGATTTTGAAGTTTCACTTAAGCAAACGGAAGTTGATCTATTAAACCAACAAAAGGAAAACCAAAAGAACATCCGTATAGGAATGACCATTATACTAATATTGGTTTTAATTTTATTAATCTCTCTATTTTGGTATTCAAGAAGGATTTCTAGCCAAAAGAAATTGGCAGATGAACTCCTATTGAACATCTTACCAGCCGAAACAGCGGAAGAATTAAAAGGATATGGTAAAGTTCAGGCCAAGAGGTTTGATTCTATTACCGTTTTATTTACTGATTTTAAGGGATTTACAAAGCATTCAGAAAAGCTAACACCAGAAGAACTGGTAGAAAGTATTGATTTTTACTTTTCAAAGTTTGATCATATCATTGAGAAATATGGTCTTGAAAAAATAAAGACAATAGGTGATGCCTATATGTGTGCAGGCGGACTGCCATTTGAAACAAATGACCATGCGATACAGATAATGAATGCCGCATTTGAAATTGCTGAATTTGTAAATGATGCCAAAAACAATAATATTAATAACAAAATGCGATTTGAAATTCGTATTGGCGTAAATACTGGTCCTGTAGTGGCTGGCGTTGTCGGTATAAAGAAATTTGCTTATGATATATGGGGAGATACTGTAAACGTTGCATCTCGAATGGAGTCAGCTTCAGAGCCAGGAAAAATAAATATTTCTGAAAACACCTATGAAATAGTAAAGGATTATTTCGATTGTGAATATCGTGGAGAAATTGTGGTCAAGAATAAGGGAATGATGAAAATGTATTTTGCGATAAGCAAAAAAGTGTCAAGCTCAATTAAGTATACTCTTTCGCAATAGCAGATTTTTTCTCATTTTAAAATTATCAAAGAATTTATTTGTTTTGATTCGATTTGAAAATTGGTGTATGTCAGATTCTAGTAATTAATTGACAAAATATAATCAATATTCAAGATAATTATACATCCTACTTGGTATGAGTAGTAATCTACATTTTGTGTTGAATGTGCAATTCCTAGTTGGTTAAAGTAAATGGAATTAAGCCTGAACTTATTGTGAATAATGAATATCTAATTAACTTTTCTTTTTAGCAAATAATCGATACTGTAAACATCCCATTCTTCAGGTAAAAGGAGTAAGGCCATTAAAAGAATTGTTCTATACATCACATGGGAAAGATCCCAAATCGGTTCAACAAGACCGTGACCAAAGCTTACAATAACCAGTACTGAAGCTAGGAGGTATAGTGCCACATTCCTTTTAAATCCAAGGATCAATAAAAAGCCAGCGATTAGTTCGACATAAGAGGTGTAATAAGCGGTACCCATTATAATAAAGTCAGGGAGAATATCTTTATAAGTATCATAAAAGAACTCCATTCGATATACATTATCTACACCCCAAGTAAAGACCTTTCCAAATCCTTGCATAAAGAATATTAGTCCAAGAATTAATCTGATGGATAATATGGCGATGTGTTTATTTCTGTTCATCTTTGATTGATTTATAAACCCAGTTATAGGACACCCAATTTTTATTAAGATAGTTTATTTTCAAAAGACAATTGTAATATAATATAATAGTAAAACAATATTGAGAAGAAACTTCAAGTCAATTCAGTTGCTATTGCAGTCTCTAAGGTACTAAGAGCAGGGCTGGTATAAGTTATTTTTTAATAACTACTGTTTAATCAATTCAAGTTCTATTCATACCATTCATGAAAATCCTTAACCAATCAGCAAGCTTTAATCAATTAGCGTATCTGTCATTTATGATATTATTGATATTATTGCAGTAAAATCCAAAGGAGACATTTTTTTATTAAAATGAATCTAATAAATGACCGATGCCTAAGTACAGACTTTTAACGACAGACGAACTCCAGCAATTTGAAAAGGAATTTATCGATTACCTTATCGTCAATGGCATTGATGCAGATACTTGGGCTAATCTCAAAATAGAAAAACAAGGGGAGGCCAAGAAGATCATTGAGCTTTTCAGTGATGTTGTGTTTGAAAAAATTTTGCGCAAAGCAAAATATCTGGTTTTTACTAATGGCCCTTATCTATATTCATTTCGTTATGGAGAAAGGAAAGCAAATTTGTATATTCTTAAATTTCAGGATGTACAGTTTGCTTCCGATTCCTCAAGCCAAGAAGAAATTCTCGAATTTATAAGGACCAATCAAGACAATTGCGATTTGCAGTTGCAAGAAAAGAATTATACCAATACACGAGAGCAAGAAGTATTTGCTATGCTGGAATCTGGTTGTATTATAGAGGAAGGAGGAATATTCCAATTTTGCGTAAAGCTTAACAAAAATTCAGATCCTGAATGAAAGTACTAATTATTGAAAATCATATCGAGAAGTTTAAAAAATGGCTAGAAGAACTAGATTCTTACCCCGAGATTTTCAAGTATGAATGTCTGATGAACTATCGGCAAAACTGGGATATTGAAGCTCATGACTTTTATTCGATGTTTGATACATGTTATAAGAGTAAGATTTCCAACAGCCTATGGGGCGGTAGTATCAATTCTTCGAAGTCAATAATGTTATTGCTTATAGAGCAAAATAAAGAATTTGTCAGGTCCATGTTCAAGGACTTATTGAATGAATCAAAAGACCTGAGCCTGCGCGTAAACAGATTTTCATTTCATTGTGAAGAAATGATGGATCAGCTTCCCAATTCAAAAAACAAACCTGTTTCACATAAACATTCTCCCAAGATTCTTACTTTATATCTATGTTTCAATGATCCGTCATTATATACGATTATAGATTATCGCAATTTCCAATCGATGATGCAATTGTTTGAAAATGCCAATATTCCAATGGAATTCGAAATCGAACGAATTATCAAATTATGTAGGGGATTATTTAAGATTTTATCGAATGATGAGAAGCTAATTGAACTTCACCGATCACAGATTCCTGAAGAATATCAGTGTGAACATAATATGCTTCTTGTTCATGATTTCATTATGATGCATAAATTCTACAAGACATATTAGATATTTATTTAATATGTAAATATTTTATATTCAGAACTTCAAGGATTTAGCCTTTGCTGGAATGTGATTATTTTTCAAATTATTGTAATATTTAATATGTAATTCAAAGAAAAACATATATCTTAAATATTAAAATAAAGTCTCATATGTTTTCATACGAAAATTATCTCCCATTTACCGCATTTAATGAGTCCAGTTTATTTTTCAAGGCAACAGAGGTTTTTAGGTATGGATTCCTGCTGGAAAGCATGGAAGAAGAAACTGAATTCAGGCAGTTGTTTTCATATTTCAATTACTATGTTGAAATTGTATATGCTGACAATTATGAAGAAATCAAATGCATTAAGGCGATTAGTATCAACGAGGCGTTGTCAAAGTATGTTGATGAAACCCGTTATGTAGCGGCTTGTATCGATTTGTTTTCTGTCTGAGCATTTAATCATTGAATGATTTGAATCGATTGTTGTTCCAACAGCTAGGACTCATAGCGCCCTCTTGCTTTATCAAGCCTTTTCTTTATTTTATTGGATAATGCCTTGGGTTGTAACAATTTGATCGACTCTCCAAATGACAATAATTTGCTTTCGAGTTCATAATTTGGTATTACCATTAATTCAAATTGAGCCTTGCTTTTCGATTCAGAAATCAAGTTTTGTGATTCATGTAGTGGTTTTGTTTTAATGTATTGAATCGTATTGCCATAAACTTCAAAAACTAGTTTTTTGGCTTCTTTCCCTGCCACTAAAGTCACACCCAGAATATCTTTGAAATATTTGTCAGGATTAAAATTTTTAACAGCGCGATAAACCTGCAATGACGGTTTGAGTTCCGTAATTCTCTCCAAGCCATAAGTTCTCAGTTGATCTTTGGAATGAAAATGTGCATATAAATACCAGCGGTCATCAAATTCCTTGAGGAGATATGGACTGATAACACCGGAAAAGGCTTCCCGGTCAAAGGGCTTGTATCGCATCGTTAAACATTTATCTTCCTTTATAGCATCATATAATAAATCCAACCACTTCTGACCTGGTATTGAAGTTGGCTGCGCCAGATGAACAATTCGTTTTTCATTGTCTCTGGATTCAAAGGCAAGGAGCTCTAACTTCTGTATGATGTTGTCTATACCTTCAAGATGTCTGAATCCGGTAAACTGACGTAGTAGTGAAATCGCACCTTTTAATTCCTGACTATCCGATCTGTTGAGCGGAGATTCTGTAATAGAGAAGCTTCGGTTGGAATAGTAATAGGACTTTTCCTTACGATCATATTCGATGGGAGCAAAATAGCCCAGTGCCTCATCATGACGCATACTTCTTAAGTCGCCCTTTATCGTTCTTTCGGACAAACTATGATTTTTTCCTGTAACCCTTTCCAGTTCTTGAGAGCAAGCTTCAGCCAAAGACTTCCAGTTCCAGGTTTTATCCACGTGTCTCAAACATTTATCAATAACGCGGTATCGGATTACAGCATGTTTGTTTGTAGCCATTTTTTACGTGCAAATATAATGCACGATTGTATTTATATATGCATTACTAAACAAATTAATTATGAATAATCAGTGGAATGTAGAAATCAATAGCGAGGGACACCTATATATCAGAGGACAAGAAAACATGGGTGTCTATGATAATTTATTTGGAGTCAATCGTATTGAATCAGGAATATGTGTATATTCTGATGAACTAAAGTCTGTGCTTAAATTATTAAACAGATTGTTTCCAGATGCAAGCATTAAGAGTCTTGACGCAATCGAATATGTTATCAAGATGGAGTTTTGTGAATTAAGAACAGTAGGCACTTTCAAATGCTTTCTAGAGAATGCACAGATTCCTTACAGAAGTTTTAGCAACGCCGCTTAGTCGATATGAACTGCGAATGTAGTTCGAATAAGCATTCAATTGGGTAATTTGCTTCACGGGATTTCCTTACCTTTAAGTTGTAAAGATTAAGAAGCGTTAAATGAATAGAAATGATGGTTTGGTTTTATTTATAAATAGACCTTTAAGGCTGTTGATATTGTGTATTTTTTTGTTTTGCACAAAAGGTATTTTGGCGCAGGACACATTAGATCGTCCAAAAGTTGGACTGGTACTGTCAGGCGGATCAGCTCATGGTCTTGCTCATGTTGGTGTGCTGAAGTATCTAGATGAAATTGGTCTTGAAGTGGATTACATCACCGGAACAAGTATGGGTGCAGTAATCGGTGGTTTATATGCAATGGGTTATTCAGCTGATGAGATAGAAGCCATTGCAGATCACCAAGAGTGGAAATTGCTAATGAGCAACAAAACACCCTTAAATGAGATTGCGCCTATCGAAAAGAAGAATCATGAGCGCATTCCATTAACATTATATTGGAAGAACGATCGATTTAAATTACCTTCTGCATTCATTCGTGGCCAGAGGCTGGACATCAATCTTTCCAATTTATTTTTGCCGGCACATAGAATTCAAGACTACGATGATCTATATATACCTTTCAGATGTGTAGCTGTTGATCTTGAAGATGGTTCGGTAAAAGTCTTCTCAAGTGGCTTTTTGGGAGAATCAATTCGGGCAAGCATGGCAATACCTTCTGTTTTTCCACCTAAAATACTGAATGACCGCATTTATGTCGATGGAGGCTTGATCAGAAATTTTCCTGTTGAAGAAGTTATTGAGATGGGAGCAGATATTGTCATCGGGGTATATGTGGGTGGAGTAAAAATGAACCGCGAGGACATGGGTTCTATGTTTGATATTCTTGAACATTCAGCTTTTATGGCGGGGATTCTGGATTCTGAAATTCAGATTCGTAAAGTGGATTTGCTTTTGACACCAAAGGTCAAGAGAATGAAAAAGTTTGACTTCACCAGTGCAGAGATATTTATCCAAAAAGGCTATGAGTCAGCAATTAGAAATGAGGACCAATTGATGGCATTGAAATCTAAACTTGATTCTTTCCCCGACATTGTAAGGAATAATCGCCTTAATCTTGCAGACGATATCAAGGTTGATTATATCCATATTGGAGAAAAAAATCCCGCCGTTAAAAAATTGATATCAAGGCAATTAGTGGGTTTGGAGAGCAATCATTTTTCATCTCTCGATTTGGCACACTGTCTATCCTTGGTTTATGGAACAAAGAATTTTTCCAAATCTTTTTATTCGTTTAATAATAACAAAAATCAATTGGGTTTAGAAATCCTGACTGCAAATACCAATGATTATATATTGGGAATTAGCTTAAACAGATTTGAACTTTATAACGCTTCTCTGATCCTTAATTCTGAAGTGAGAAATGTGCTGGGAGAACTTTCAAGTCTTAGAATGGATGTCCGATTGTCTGAAAACTCTGGTGCTCAGTTAAGTTATTATAAAAGAATGAATTTTGCGCCAAGCTATATGATATCTATGACTGGCAAATTTGAGCTATACGAATTACCATTTGTCAATGCTGATGTTCAGGATAGACTTTATAAATATCGTGACGGGAAATATGGATTGTCAATAATAAAAGAATGGCGAAACAGTTTTATGTTTGCTTTAGGCTATCAATTTCAGTATGATAAAATAAAGCCTCAAGTCTTTAAAGTAGATGGAATTAAAAAATATGTATCTAGACGTCATGTTGCCTATTTGAATTTCTCTCATAATAATTTGGATAAACAATATTATGCAACAAGTGGCTTGTATATTAATCTAACACCTTCTTGGATTCTGAAAACTAAAGTAGAAAATGAAAATCAGGACGTCTTAAATGAATTTATAGCGTTTCCAGAAAAAAATTCTTATGTACGTGCTGATTTTGCTATGGAATATTATTACAGTTTGAGCACGAAAACAAGTATTGAACTATCCTCTAATGGGCGGTTAAGTTCTGGTGAGTCTTTTTTAGATCATTATAAAGTTGGAGGTCCTTTTCAAGTCAAAAATTATAACTATGGGTTTATAGGCCTTGAAGAATCTGAGTATATTATCGGTGACCATGTTTCAATAAAAGCGGCATTGCGATTCCTAGTCAGAGATTTTCTTTATATAACACCGACAGTACAGTTTTTGTATGGGGAAGATTATTTGCATTATATCTATGATCGTAAGTTAAATACTACCTTATTGGGTTATGGTATTCAGTTTGGTGTCGACTCCCCAATAGGTCCAATTTCCTTAGATATTGGTTATACCAACAAAACAGATGAATTTAATTTAAATCTAGGCATTGGCTTCAGGCATATTTATTAAGCATGGATATTTCTTAGTTGATCATTACATTAATCCCTTTTATCTAATTATAGTCAGCTATAACAACAATTTTTACTTGGCTTCTGTTAATCTTTCATGCTGGTAAAAATAGTGTTCTTCATATTGTTGAGTTATCAAATGTTTGCACAAGATCATGTGCAATACAACATTGTAGTAATTGAGAATAGGGGAGAATGGGATCTTCAATATGAGAAAATTTTGCTTAACGCAAAACTTAGACCTGTTGAGAAAATAACAACTGTTGATCAAGATAGTTTTATGATGTTATTATTATCAGATCTCCACAGCCAAGTTGCAGAAAAAAACCAAATCTTATTTTATGTTCATGGTATGTGGGGAGGAACAAGAGTCGGGTTTACAAAAGCCTATGGCCTGATGACCAAGAATTATCTTAATGCAGAAGATTCTGACATTGCAAGAATTGTTTCATTGAAATGGCCAGGGAATGATATGGAATACAAGACAAATAAAGAGCGCCTGTACAGACTTGCTCCTTTTCTTGGTGAGGAGTTATTCATTTTTATTCGAAGGTTTCAACTGTTACAGATAGCAACCAATGGGAAAGTAGTTTTTGAGCTGGATATGTTGGCTCATTCGCTTGGTAATGAATTGGTAAAGGAATGTTTTAAAGGCATAGATGAAGCTGAGTGGATTTATCCGCTATTTGATCAGATGATATTTGCTGCACCAGATTTTGATGAAGATATCTACTCAGATCAGGAGGTGATGTCAGCATTGCACCATGCAGGAAGAAGAAGCCATATCTATTTTAGTGAAAGAGATTTAACTTTGGAAGTTTCCAAAAACCTTAATAAAAAAGACAGAATCGGACGTTGTGGTCCCGGTGAGTGTAATCTTGATAATGAACAAATATATTTTGTTGATGTGACGCTGGTTAAAGACGATACTAATTTTCCGGATCTGATTACTGGACATTCCTATTTCCGTTCATCGCCTATAGTATCCAATGATATGTTGCAAGTCATGATGGGATTGGATGCCAATTATAACCCTGCTAGAAAAATAAAAGACGAAACTTTAAACCTCTACATATTGAACCCAGTGTCTGAATTGGAGTAGAGCATCTCTTCTTGAATGCCTTCCACAGGTTTCATTCCAATTACATTTTCCGCAAAGGAAAAAATAGAATTTTGAACATCCTTCCAGTTCTTGTTCATGTATTTTGAGCTGATGACGTGACCTCTTGCATTATCAATAGGCTTAACAACTACTTGTTCCATCGGTGTAGCTAAGTAGGAAGTAAATTCTTGAATCGCATCAATGGAAATGATCTTGTCCTTATTGTCGTCATCTTTGTAATAATAGGCAACATAGAAAGGCTGTTTGATCGAAGCAAATGTTTTCTCTGTCATTGTTTGATCTAGCAATGATCTCAAAGCGATATGTGCTTCGATTCTGTTTTTTGTAGTCCAGTACCTGTTTATATTATCATTCTTACTCGTCCACTGCCGATAGTCTCCTCCCATCATTTTTCTTAATAGCTTTTTCCCCCACGGACCGACAATCAGTCGTGAACGGCTGTCATAAAGATCGAAATTTGGAGAAGTGCAGATGATTGCCTCTATTTCGGGATCATTTGCTGCAAGATAACAAGCAAGAGTTGAGCCTGTAGATGTAGAAATGATAATTAATTTGTTACCGATGGATTTACCGATGGCAATGGCCTCTCTTGCAGAATCAACTAATGCCTTTGGGCTGAGGTTAACGAAGGCATCTTCATCTTCTAGTCCATGAAATGCAAGTCTAGGTAAATAGGTGTTACAATTATATTTGGCAGCAAAATTCGTGAGGATAGGTTGTGCTTCTCCATGTGAAGCTGAAAACCCATGCAAGTAGACAACACTATATTCGGTTTTATTCAAACTATCAACCCAAATGAATTGACATTCATTATCGGTTTTAATTCCATCAATTTTTGCCTCTCTCTGGCTGATCATCTGATCAAGTTTTTGGATAGGGAAATTGATTTTAATTGGCGTATTGTCAACTTGTTCAAATTCTGCTTTTGGTCCTGAAAAATAGGCCAATGCTAAAGTAGAAATCAATACCAATAAAAATATGAGAATTCGTTTCATCATAAAATTTAGGATCTAAAAAACATTAAATACGCTATATTTAGCCTGGCTTAAATTAGATTAATTAAAATGCTTAATAATTTTAGAATGAAGATAACAACAGTTTTATTCTTTTGCTTATTGTGTTCAAGCTTAGTAACCGCACAATATGAATTTACACACACTATTGATATCCCTTGTACTGCTGTAAAAAGCCAAGACAATACAGGAACGTGTTGGAGTTTTGCAACAGCATCATTTATTGAGACAGAACTTATGCGTAATGGACATTCGAATCTTGACCTGTCAGAAATGTTTGTTGTCAGAAACATATATAGAGATAAAGCTAAAAATTACGTCTTAAGACAAGGAAATGCTAATTTTTCCCAAGGGAGCTTATCACATGATTTGATTAGAGCAATTAGCAAGCATGGAATTATACCTGAAAAAATATATTCTGGTCTCTACCCTGAAGAAACTTCTCATAATCATAGTGAGATGGAAAATGCTTTAAAAGGATTTCTTGATGGTGTTATGAAGTCTAGTCGATTGTCTTCAAAATGGCCAAAGGCATTCGATGCTATTTTGGATGTATATATTGGTGCAGTACCAAATGAATTCAACTACGGTGGAAAAAGTTATTCACCTCAATTATTTGCTAAACACCTAGGTATTGATCCAAACAATTATGTAAGTATGACTTCCTTTTCTCATCATGATTTTTACAGTTCATTTATTCTTGAAATTCCTGATAATTATTCCAATGGTTCTTTTTATAATTTGCCTATAAATGAAATGGTTAGCGTAATAGATCAGGCACTAACCAAGGGATATTCTATTGCTTGGGATGGTGATGTCAGTGAAAAAGGATTCAGTGCTTCTGAAGGTATAGCTGTATTGACTGCAGATCACAAACGAAAAGATTTGTTTTCATTGCCGGGAGAAGAACTCAAAGTGACACAGGAATTGCGTCAAAAACATTTTGAGAGTTACTCAACAACAGATGATCATCTAATGCATATTATCGGCAAAGCTAAAGATCAAAACGGGACAGAATATTATATCGTTAAAAACAGCTGGGGAAAAATAAGTCCTTATGAAGGATTTCTTTACATGTCTAAAGCATATGTTCAAATGAAGACAATTGCCATTATGGTTAATAAAAATGCATTGTCAGACCAATTGAAGAGCCTGATAAGCGAGTAAATTAGATTAGATATCTTCTAAGGGTTAAACTGCGGAAATTTTGCTAGATCTTTAGCATCATCTAAATCGGATAATACTGGAAGGGACTTATAGGTCAAAGAAAGATCCTCGATGATTCTGATGGTATCTTCATAAACGGAGGAACTACTCCATGTAATATTTTGGAATAATTCAGGTATGTTTTTACGCATACCTATGAGGTAGTATCCGCCATCATGAGTGGGACCTAAGCAAATGTCATTTGTCTTTAATGATTCATATGCTACTTCTATAATTTCGGGACTTAATTGAGGACAGTCACTTCCGATAATTATAGCATGTTGTGAATGGGTCAGGACTTCTGATAGTGCAGAAGACATACGTGCTCCTAAATCGCCTTTAGCCTGTGTTTTTTTGATGAATATATCATTTGACCAATCATCTTCTAATTCTATATTGCTGTCATAATAGAGATATCTACTCGAATCAATACCAAGCGATATTTTTCGGGTATACGATAGAAGTTTGTTGTAAACGGAGAGCGCTTTATTATCGCCTATTCCAGAAGCTAGCCGAGTCTTGCATTTGCCCAGAACAGGATTTTTAATAAATATAATCAGAGCGCGGCTCAAAGTATTTGATTCCTTAAATGTCAAAAAATATAGAAAAGACTTTATTTGTCTTTTTTATCATCTTTCTTTTTTTCCTTCTTTTCTTTCAAATAGACTTTGTCTCCATCTTCTAACTTGCTTGAAACTGCAGAGTAAGGCCCTGAGACGACTTCTTGACCTTCGGTAATTCCTTCAAGAATTTGGATAAACTCGTCATCTTGAATTCCAGTTTTTACTTCGATCATGGATACTGTATCATTTGAGTAAATGAAGGCTATTTCTTTAAACTCCTTTTCTTCACTTGAATCATCATCATCATCTTCTTTGTCCAGCTCTCTTGCTGAAATACATTGAATAGGAACCGTGACGACATCTTTAACTTCTTCGGTATAAATATCAACGGATGCAGACATACCTGGTCGGAATGGGAATTTCATAGCAGAGGTAATCAGATTGGTGTAAGAGTCAGGATGAATTCTGATCTTAACTACAAAATTAGTTACCTGATCGGTGTTTAATGAAGTTGCACCAATCAGATTGGATGCTGAATTAGCGATTTCAGTTACTTCACCTTTTACAACATTGTCAAGATAGGCATCTACTTCAATATCTACTTTATCGCCCAAGTTAACTTTGATGATATCATTTTCTGAAACATCCACTTGAACTTCCATGGAATTAAGATTTGCGATTCTCATCATTTCTGTACCAGTCATTTGAATAGTACCGACTACACGTTCTCCTTTTTCTACACTCAGACTAGAAATGATACCATCTACTGGAGCTTTGATTGTTGTTCTGGACAGACTGGTTTGCAGTTCGCTTAGCGTTGCTTCAGCACTTTCAATGGTGTATTCATTGCCTTTGATGCTTTCTTCGGCAGATTTGATATTGGCTTCTGCAGAACGAAGGTTTGCTTCAAGATTTTGCACATTGGATTGTGAAAGCTCATAATCAGCTTGAGAAATAATGCCTTCTTCTCGGAGCTGTTTATTTCTGGCTAAGATCTTTTTGGCATTGCCAAGCTGTGCTTCAATTTGCTCCCTCTGAGCTACACTAGATTCTTTTTGGGCAATGGCCATTTCATATTGGGACTTGGAACCACTGACTGAAGCCTTGCCTCTTTCAACTGCAGATACGTATGTGTCGGGATCAATTTTAGCAAGAATTTGACCTGCTTTAACGGAATCACCTTCTGCAACATAAAGGTCTACAATTTCTCCTGAAACGTCAGAACTGATTTTAACTTCGACTTCAGGGAAAATCCTTCCAGAAGCAGAAACAGTTTCATTAATTGTTCTTAACTCAGCTTTATCAACTGTTACTTCAATGCCTTTGGGTTGACTTTTACTCTTGATGATTGCTGCTGCGATCAAGACTATGATTAGTGCGATTAAGCCAATTGTTATCCAGATTCTTCTATTGCTTTTTGCCATGTCTTATTATAGTTTCAAAGATTTTCCTAAGTAAAATTCTAATATTTTAATTTTAAAGAGATAGTCATATTTGTCTATCAGGTTTTGTATTTCTGCATTTTCCATTTGGGTCTTTTGAGACTCCCATTCGAAAGTATTTGCGGTTCCTATTTCAAGTCTTCTAGAGGTATTTTGAAATGCGAGTGTCTGAGCTGCAAGGCTTTTTCCTGAGGCTTCAAATTTTTTCTTGGCTGCTCTTGCATCTGCTAAAGACGTCTGAACGGTGATTTTTAAATTCTCCAGGAGTTGATCATAATTATACTGTGAGTTAAGTGCATTTAACTTAGCTCTTTGCACAGCACTTTTAGTACTTCCGTTATTATATATTGGTATGCTTACACCCAAGCCAAAACCATAGGAAAGGTTATTGTCTAACTGTGTGGTATAGGCAGGTTTCTGGAATTCAGGAATAGTTCCTGGAGTTTCAATTATTGCATCTAAGCTGGTAAAAGGAAGGGAAGGTTCATCTACGAGGATTGTAACAGGACTTTGAAATACTGTTTCTTGAAAACCAATAGACTCTCGTGCCTGATTGGAATAAGCTGTTCCCAAACTACCGCCTATTCTAATGCTTGGGGCATGTAATCCTTTGGCAATTTTAATTCCTAATTCAGCACTTTGAACACGAAGACCATTGCTGTATAGGTCCGGTCTGCTTTTTTGGGCTTCATCATAAGCTTCCTCAAAATTAACCATATCAGGATCAGTAGTTACAGTGACCCCTTCAGGGGCTTCTACATTAATGGGAAAACTTGGGTCAAGACGCAATACCTGCTTTAGTTGGAGCATGGATATGTCATAATTGTTTTGGGCAACGATAAGTGCTTGTTCGCTTTGTGCTACTTGTGCTTCAAGATTTAGTCTTTCAGATTCTGCTTGTGATCCAGCGGCAATTAATTTATTGGTTTGATCTAATTGTTGAAGTGTAAGATCTAGCTGTCTTTCAGAGACATTGATATTTTCTTTGGCAAACAGAACATTTAGGTAATTGGATGCTACTTGAAGAGCAACGTCATTTCTTGTTTGTTTTACATCTGACTTAGCAGCTTCAAGGTCTATTTTGGATTGTTTGATACTGTTTTTGATTCTAAATCCTTCAAACAGGGATACGCCTGTATTAAATCCATAATTGTTTGAGAAGAAGGTCTCTGTAATAAAAGCATTGGTCGTAGGGTCGATTGTCCGTCCAAAGTTCCAATTTACATTGGTATTACCACTTAGGTTAGGCAGTCTGTTTTGTTTGCTTTGACTGAGGTTAACCTCTGCTTGGGATATACCTATTTTGGATTGATTGATGACTATGCTGGCATCCTGAGCGTGAAGAATGCATTTTTCAAGCGACCAAGTGTCTTGAGACGAAAGTTGAAAGCTTAAAAAAACAAAGCTCAAACAGGCTAGGATTTGATATGTCTTCATAGTTATGATTTGATCTAGGGCTTTTGACAGCCAAATGTATAATAGAATGTAATGATAAGCTTATCGGGATTCAATTTTGTAAAATTTCTATAAAGCTATGTACTTATTGGATTAAAGCGCAGTAAGGTATGTTTGAAAATAGTGCGAAGAATAAAATTCCAGTTGTTTTCATTATAGTAAAAAATAAATACTTTTGTATGCACTTGCCAAAGTGGTGGAATTGGTAGACACGCTGGACTCAAAATCCAGTGCTAGCAATAGCGTGTGGGTTCGAGTCCCACCTTTGGTACAAAGGTTAAAAAAGGCAGCATGAAAGTGTTGCCTTTTTTTTGATTCGGAGAATCAAAGGGACGAGAAGTCTATCCCAGATATTGCGGAGCAATTATCGGGAAGTCCCACCTTTGGTATAGTGAAGGACTATCGCCTTCACTATAGGCACTCCCAAGTTGTAAAGTGAAAGTGTTGCCTTTTTCTGTTTCGAAGAAACAAAAGGACGAGAAGTTTATCCACGATATTGCGGAGCAATTATCGGGAAGTCCCACCTTTGGTATAGTGAAGGACTATCGCCTTCACTACAGGCACTCCCAAGTTGTAAAGTGAAAGTGTTGCCTTTTTCTGTTTCGAAGAAACAAAAGGACGAGAAGTCTATCCCAGATATTGCGGAGCAATTATCGGGAAGTCCCACCTTTGGTATAGTGAAGGACTATCGCCTTCACTACAGGCACTCCCAAGTTGTAAAGTGAAAATGTTGCCTTTTTTTGTTTCGAAGAAGCAGTTGTTTGAAGTTGCAAACTTCAAACAAACACTTTTTGGAACCGAAGTAATTATCGGGAAGGGAAGTCCCACCTTTGGTATAGTGAAGGACTATCGCCTTCACTACAGGCACTCCAAAGTTGTAAAGTGAAAATGTTGCCTTTTTTTGTTTCGAAGAAACAGTAGTTTGAAGTTGCAAACTTCAAACAAACACTTTTTGGAACCGAAACTTTGAAGTTTGAATACCAATGATTTCAATCGGAAGGACTGGCACCATTTGGAGAGGAATATACACAAACTCAGATACGTACATAATTTAGAATTGTTTTACATAATCACTAAACATAAATATCCTATTTCGATTTTTTCCTGTTAACTCAATTAAAATTTTAAACTCAATAAAGTCCTTAACTAATGAGTTTGAAGCGTTATAGCTTAATCCTGTAATCTTAGCAACTTGATTTACATTGACAATAGGCTTTTTTAGTAACTGTTGAAATAAGATCATTGCGCTTTGACTTTTCCTTCCAAATTCTTTATTTATTGTTTTTTCAATGGAATCTTTCAATTTAAGAATATTAGATAAAGTTTGTGATGCCTTATCGGCTGTTTGTTCAATACCAACTAAAAAATACTTAATCCATTGTTTTAGATCATTTTTAGTCCTTACAAATGTTAGGTTATCATAGTAAAGTCCTTTGTTCATTTCAAAGTATACAGAAAGATATAATAATGGTTTTGACAAGATCTTTTTATCTACTAAAAATAGTGTTATTAGTAACCTACCTATTCTTCCATTTCCATCCAAAAATGGATGAATAGTTTCAAATTGATAATGTGCTATTGCAATTTTTATTAAGTCAGGCACTTTTATATCCTCGTTATGAATAAAGTTTTCTAAGTCACTCATTAGCTCATTAACATGACTTTGATGGGGAGGTATAAATGTTGCATCACTTAAACTATTCCCACCTATCCAGTTTTGACTTGTTCTGAATTCACCTGGTTGCTTATGTTCACCTCTTACACTATCTAACAGTATCCTATGAGTATCCCTCAACAGTCTAGATGAAATAGGAAAGTCACTTAATTGTTCAATAGCATTGTTTAATGATTTTATATAGTTGTTAACCTCTTTCCAGTCATTTATTCTTTCAGGGGAAATCTCGTCTTCATCCATTAGTGCCTCATCTATTTCGGTTTGAGTACCTTCAATTCTACTTGATATTACTGCTTCTTTTGTTATATGTAATTGAATAAATAAATCAATATTTGGTACAAGTCTTGAGAAAGAGTTTAGCTCTCCAAGTTTAATTGCAGCTTTCTCAAGAAGCAAACTTATTTGAGGATCATCCCATTTCCAGACTTTGTTCACTTTTGTTGGAAGGAAATAACTATATCCATAAGTCGTTTTGTGAAACTGACCTGAAATGAATTTTTCTATTTGTATCATTTGAATTAGCTTGATTTAGTTATTTTGCTTTGATGAAGCAAAGGTACTGTATGTTTTATTATATCTCAACTTAATGGAATAAGTTGAGATAAGAGAAACTATAACTCAACTTCTATTACATTAATTATAGTGACATAGAATAAGTGAAGAACTATTTGATCTAGTTAAAGAATGATTATATATTAATTGTAACAAGAGTATTTTAACATAATTGATTATGTTTCGACTTGAAAAGAAATTCAATTCTTAAAGAATTAAAAAGCACCTAATTCCGGATTATCAAAAGTCCCACCGATGTTTGAAGTTTGCAACTTCAAACAGACATAGTTTGAAACTTCAAACAAACATTTTTTGGAACCGAACTTTGAAGTTTGAAACTTTAATGACTACCGCCTTCACTGATAAGAGAATTTGAAAATTATTTGGGTATTTAATATAAAAAATTTGGTAATGCTTTGAATAATGCATTGATTCTGACTGGAGGAGACGAAACTGGAATTAATTCTATTAGTTTAGAGAATATTACACATCCTAAGTATAACCTATTGTCTGATGTTGCAACAGGATTAAAAATTCTAACTAATGATACGGAACAAACTCAAGTGTATATAGATTCCTATACCTTTGATGAAAATACTGGCGAATGGGAAGCTGCAATAACATTAAAAATAACTGATCACTTTGGATTAGGAAACGATGACTTAGAAAAATTTAGATGGATTTATGGCTTTAATGTTTAATGCACCATAACCTGTTTCAGTATAACCTAAGTTTGTATCAAATTTCGATAATTGAATACCAGTAGAAAAATTAACATTTATCTGAGCTATACTATTTAAATGAATAATAAATAATAAAAGCAATACTAATGAGAATCTAATCATATTATTTTTATAAGGAAACAATTCTAATTCATCAAATAAATAAACATTAATCTATCAGTTAATTATAAATACCTTTTGAATATTTATTCTCGTATTATCAATATTAGAGAAATTAACTATGAAGTGATTTAAAAACATATTATTAAAAGTAATAATATAAAAAAGTTTGTAGATTTAGAAATCTGAGGATGAAACCAAAGAATAACTAAATACTACAAACAAATGTGTAAGTGTAAAATTAACAATTTCTTTGTTCAATATATTGAATTAGCGAGAACAGGGAGAAAAATAAGCGTACCACTTTGGCGAATCGTTAAGGCAATCTTGTATAAATTGAAAACGGGTGTACAGTGGAAACACTTACCCATGCGACAGTTTTTTGGATTCACTAAATACAGCTGGGAATCAGTGTATTATCATTTTAACAAATGGTCTCAGACTGGAGTTTGGGCGCAATGTTATAGAAGGCTAATTGTTGATAATAGATCAAAGCTAGATATGTCGTTAGTTAATTTAGATGGAACCCATACACCAGCAATACGGTAACAAGAGCGGTTATGTGTATAAAATGAAAGGAAAAAATTTGTATATTTCTCCAGATATAGATATTCACAATAGTAAAGGTGTCTGGAAGACCGCGAGGAGAATTAAAGACTTAGGTATTCCAAAGAAAAGGATAGGAACATTTAGCGAAAATTTCGAATATGTTAGAAAATGAGAATATAATTTTTATTGAGCAGTTAAATGATGTGATGCAAAAAGAAGGTGAGCTTTGTGATTGTATAGCAAATGAGTCTTATTTCGATATTGATAAATTCAATACTTACAATCAACTTATTTTCAAATTATCTAATTTGAACCTAGAAATAGAACAAAGGTATTGTATAGTCATCAGGATTTGGGAAATTAATTACATTATCAAAGGCTTAATATTACGACATTGTAATGAGAAAGATTATTTCAAAATATCTAATTTGAAAGATAATATAATTGCACGTATTAGCGAGGTATTGTATTATACGGCTAATTGGTATTCTTATAAAAGAGAAATGAACGAAAAACATTTATCAATTGAAAAGGGGAGCTAATTTTCAATGTCTATAATAAATCTCAGAAGATTATAATAGATCTTTATGCTCTCCATTTGTCCCTTGACTAGTTCTAAATTATTGATAATCAGGATGAATTATGTTCCCACCTTTGGTATAGTGAAGGACTACCGCCTTCACTACAGGCACATTAATTAGTAATACTAAATGTTGCCTTTTTTTTGTTTCGAAGAAACAGTTGTTTGAAGTTTGAAACTTCAAACAAACACTTTTTGGAACCGAACTTTGAAGTTTGAAACTTTAAGGACTACAGCCTTCACTATGCCTTAGTAGTAACTTTGAAACTTCAAACATACATATTGATCACGATTTATCTAACTTGTAATTATTCTTGTGGTTATAGAATGATTATTTCTAAAATTCTAACTTAAAAAATACGGTGATGAAAAAATTGATGATAAGCCTGAAAATTATTATTTCTCTACTTTTGAGTAGTTACCTCTTGATTTATGCATTAATTTTTTCATTAACAGGAATGACGATGGAGTCAATAACATGGGTGTATTTACTGTTTGGATTAATATTTGGTTATATCTCCTTTAGGAATGCAAGATTTCTTGAATATAATTACGCTGAAATAGTTAAATAAAGATTATTTAAGAAATTTAACAAAATAGAAAGTATTCCATTAAGTTATAGGGTATTGTACCTTATGTTTATTGAATTTAAACAGTGAAATGAAAGTTTGTGATCATATAGAAAATGCAAATGGAAGCACATTGGTTTCCTACGAAGTGTTACCTCCGTTAAAAGGAGGAGCAATGAAAGATATATTCAATATGCTGGATCCATTGATGGAATTCAAACCACCATTTATTGATGTCACCTACCACCGTGAAGAAGTAGTTTTCAATAAAAAGGATAGTGGATACTATGAGAAAGTATCTATCAGAAAAAGACCTGGAACTGTAGGTATCTGTGCTTCAATAATGCATAAATACAAAGTAGATGCTGTTCCGCATTTGATATGCGGAGGCTTTAACAGTCAGGAAACAGAAGATGCTTTGATTGATCTTGCCTTTCTAGGAATCAATAATGTTTTGGCACTAAGAGGTGATGCTCGCAATTTTGAAGATCGTTTTGTTCCCGAAAAAGGAGGGCATAAATATGCTGTTGATTTGGTTAAGCAGATTTCAAAAATGAATGATGGTAACTATCTGGATGAAAATCTGGCTAACGCTCAACCTACAGAATTTTGCATCGGAGTGGCAGGATATCCAGAAAAGCATTTCGAAGCACCTAACTTTGATTCGGACTTACGGTTCTTAAAAGATAAAGTAGACGCTGGTGCCAATTATATTGTTACGCAAATGTTTTTTGACAATCAGAAATATTTTGAATTTGTAGATAAGTGCAGAAGCTTTGGAATTAATGTACCTATCATTCCTGGATTGAAACCCATTACAAGCAAACAGCAACTCAACAGTATTCCAAGAAAGTTTTTTACCAACTTCCCAGAAGATTTTGTGAAAGAAGTAGAATCCTACAGTACCAGTGCCCAAGTCAAAGAGGCAGGTATTGAATGGTGCATTGCCCAATCTAAGGAATTAAAATCCCGAGGTGTTCCGGTTTTGCATTATTACACCATGGGTGATAGCAATACTATTATGAGAATATTAAAAGAGGTAATTTAAACTCCTAATTGCTTTCGTATTTCACCTCTCCTCCAATAATGGTGTACAATACTTTAGTGTCTGGAATAACATCATCTTCACAGTTCAATAAATTGGTATCCAGAATGACGATGTCTGCCAGTTTGCCTATTTCAAGTGAACCTTTAATATCATCTTCGAATGCTCCATATGCCGCATCAAGAGTATAGGACTTCAAGGCTTGTACTCTAGTCATTCGCTGTTCTGTAAAAAAGCGCATACCATTGTCTAAGCGGCTTCTGGTCACAGAGGCGTAAAAATTTTGAAAAGGATCAATGCTCTCTACAGGGACGTCCGTTCCGTTGACAATGATAACATCATTTTTAAGCAAAGATTGCCATGCATAAGCTCCTATTTTTGCACGCATATAGCCAAGTCTTTTTTCAACAAAAGGAGCATCTGAAGTGCAATGCACACCTTGCATAGAAGCAATTGCACCAGTCTGTTTGAATCTAGCAATATCAGAAGGATGAAGGTGTTGCGCATGTTCAACACGCCATCTTAATTCCTGGTCAGATTTCTTCGAATAGCTTTCAATAATATCTAGAGTTTCTTTGTTAGCACGATCTCCGATGGCATGTACGCACAACTGCATACCGTTATCATAAGACAGTTTTGCTATGGCAGCTACATCTGATATTTCAGTAGTATTTTGGCCATAGAAACCCGTTTTGTCTTCATAAGGTTCTATTAGCCATGCTCCATGTGCTCCAAGGGCCCCATCGATTTCAGATTTCATAGCTCTACAGGTATAGTGGTTGTTGGCAAGACCAATTTTTCTATATTTTCGAATTTGTTCGTCTGTAAGGTTTTCTGCTCTTTCTCTAAGCATAACCCAGAACCTAATTTCTAACGCATCCTTGGCAGCTAATTCCTCGAAGAGATCGAGTTCAGAATATCTCAATCCTGCATCCTGAAAACTGGTAATACCATATTTCAGACATTTATTTTGCGCAAGCTCAAAAGCCTCCAACCAGATTTGTTTTTGCACTTCTTCATCTAGACTATTTAAGTATTCACTATATATTTGACTAATCGGTCCCATGGCACGTTCTTCAAATACACCTATTGGAGAAGAGTTAACATCCTTGACGATTTTTCCACCTTTGGGATCTGGTGTTTCTTTGCTTATGCATGCAAGTTTCATGGCATGCTCATTGGCATACAAAGAATGGCCACTAGCGTGATACATCACAACAGGATTATCAGGACTTACATTGCTTAATGAGGTATGAATTGGGT
This sequence comes from Saprospiraceae bacterium, assembly GCA_029262995.1. GTDB lineage: Bacteria > Bacteroidota > Bacteroidia > Chitinophagales > Saprospiraceae > RFSX01. The sequence continues at coordinate 27,158 of JAJCYH010000020.1, forward strand.
AATCTCCTACATGTTCGGATGGGGTAGAACTCCATTTTTCTTGATGCCATCCTCTACCATATATCCATTCACCAGAATCTACTTGTGCTACTTTTGCTTTTACTTTATTAACGATATCATTCCAGCTGGTGTCAGCCATGAAATTCAAATTTTGAAAAGACTTCCCAAAATTAGGAAAGTGCCCATGTCCTTCTATAATTCCTGGCATGACAAATTGGCCTTCGGCATCAATAACTTTGGTGTTGGCTCCTTTTAGTTTGAGTATTTCACCTTTAGTTCCTACAGCAATAATGGCATCACCTTTAACCGCTATCGCTTGAATTGAATCATTACCGGTTGCCGTATAATAGTTACCGTTTACAATGACAAGATTGGCTTCTTCATTTTGCTGACAAGCAAATAAAAACAAGCATATAAGTAATAATATGTAATTCTTCACGATGATAATTTAATTTATCAATATTAAGGAAAGCAATATACAATGCGTAGTTTTGAAACATAAAAGTAAACCGGAAATGTTTTCATTCAAACAGCTTTCAGAAAAGTTCCTACAGTATTTAAATCAATATGACTACAAAAAACAACCCGCCGAACTTTATGATCCGGTAAAATATATCATGTCCATTGGTGGAAAGAGGATTCGTCCATTGATGTGTTTGGCTGGTTATAATTTGTATAAAGAAAATGTTGAACAGGCCTTTAATGCTGCAATGGCGATAGAAGTCTTCCATAATTTTTCACTTGTTCATGATGACTTAATGGATGCAGCAGATAAACGAAGAGGACTCCCTTCTGTCCATAAAAAATATAATGATAATACAGCAATCCTTTCTGGAGATGCGATGTTGATCATGTCGTATCAGTTGCTTGAGATGTACCCAGATAACTACTTGGAATTAACGCAGCTATTTAGTAAAACTGCCATTGAAGTGTGTGAAGGTCAAAGAATGGATATGGACTTTGAAACTCAGGTTCAACCAGAGATTGATGCGTACATCCAAATGATTGCCTTAAAGACATCTGTATTGATTGCATGTTCTTTAAAGATGGGGGCCTTGATTGGGGGAGCTTCAGAAAGCGAGGCGAATCATTTATATGAGTTTGGTAAAAACATGGGGATTGCATTTCAAATTCAGGATGATCTATTGGATACTTTTGGTGATGAGGAAAAAGTAGGAAAGAAGATAGGAGGTGATATTCTACAGAAAAAGAAAACATACCTCTATTTAAAATCACTTGAACTGTTGTCTATGGATGAATCAGAGACGCTAAGGGTTTTATATTCTGATTCCACAGAAAAGACTGGCGATGAATTGGTGGACCAAGTGGTTCAATTGTTTAAAATATCACATGTAGATGTTCATGCTCAGGAATTAAAGTTGGTTTACCAACAATTGGCCTTTTCACATCTGAAAGCTCTGCAACTTGATGAAGAGCGTAAAGTTCCCTTGATGAATTTTGCTAAAGAATTATTAGACAGGACGCATTAGACTATCATTTTGTTTTTCATAGCTTGCGCAAAATTTGTGCATTAGTTTAGCCACAATTTGCCATTATACCAATTCGTTTCAATTTCAGCATTTTTAGCTTTGTAAAATTTTATGGCTTCGGTGTTCCAGTCTAGTACCTGCCATTTTAATAATATACATTTCCTGTTTTTTGCTTCTTGAACTACTGCATCAAACAATCTGGAACCGATGCCTCCACTTCTGTATTCTGGTTTGACATAAAAATCCTCTAGGTACATCATCCTTCCTTTCCATGTTGAGAATGTGTCATAGAATATTGTCATACCAATTACTTTATCATTGTCGCAGGCTACGTGGCAGCTGATTAAGCCTGAGGCAAATACTTCCTGATAGGTTTCTAGAGAAGCAGTTACGGCATTAGGTGCTTTTTCAAAAATGGCTAATTCTTCTACCAGCCCTATAATATCATTAAGATCGTCTTTTGTGGCATTCCTTATTATGATGTTTTTTTCCATTGATTTTGCATACAATTAATATAGATGTAAAATAATCATTATTTGTAAATAATTGAATGTCATAATCTTAAGAATATTTTTTTATCCTAAATTGCAGTCATATGAACAATATATCACATAATACGCTGATAGACAATGACTTACGCTTTGTATTTTATTATTCTTTGTTTGTGAATTTTCTTCAAAATTACTCTTTGCAAATATGGAAAATAGTCTTACCTTTGCACCTCATTTTTTTAAGCTGAAATAAAATATTATATGCCTACTATTAATCAGTTGGTTAGAAAGGGACGGAAGAAGATCGTCATGAAAAGTAAATCAAGAGCTTTAGATTCTTCACCACAAAAACGTGGTGTTTGTACTAGAGTTTATACGACGACCCCTAAAAAGCCAAACTCTGCCTTGAGAAAGGTTGCAAAAGTTAGATTAACAAATGGAATTGAGGTGATAGCCTACATTCCAGGCGAAGGACATAACCTTCAGGAGCACTCAATTGTATTGATCAGAGGCGGAAGAGTTAAGGACTTACCTGGTGTAAGATATACAATTGTTAGAGGAGCACTTGATACTGCAGGTGTTGAAAAGAGACTACAATCAAGATCAAAATACGGTACTAAACGACCTAAATAAGAAGTAAAATGAGGAAAAGAAAGCCAAAAAAGCGAATCATTCAGCCAGATCCACGATTTAGTGATCCTATGGTAACACAATTTGTTAACAACATGATGTGGAGTGGAAAGAAAGCTACTTCTTATGCATTGTTTTATGAAGCAATGGACATGATCCAGGAAAAAACAGGTGAAGATCCGCATGAAATGTGGAAAAAAGCTGTTCAGAACGTTACACCTAATGTAGAGGTTAAATCAAAAAGAATCGGCGGTGCTACCTTTCAGATTCCTTCTGAAATTAGACCAGCACGTAGATTATCTGTTGGTATGAAGTGGTTGATCAAATATTCCAGAGCAAGAAACGGTAAAGGATACGGTGAAAAACTAGCCGCTGAAGTAATAGCAGCAAGTAAAGGGGAAGGAGCTGCAGTGAAGAAAAAGGAGGATACCCATAAGATGGCAGAATCCAACAGAGCATTTGCACACTTCAGATAATGAGAGGTACACTCTAGTTAAGGTACACATTAATAAATTTTAGAAAAATTATAATTATTTAATATAATGGCTAAAGATCTTTCATTCTTAAGAAATATTGGAATTGCTGCACACATTGATGCCGGAAAGACAACGACAACAGAGCGTGTATTATACTACACAGGTATGAGTCACAAAATCGGTGAAGTACACGATGGTGCTGCTACTATGGACTGGATGGAGCAAGAGCAGGAAAGAGGTATCACAATTACTTCTGCTGCTACCAAAACCAACTGGAACTGGAAAGGACAGGATTATCCAATGAACATCATTGATACGCCAGGTCACGTTGATTTTACTGTTGAGGTGAACAGATCTTTAAGAGTATTGGATGGCTTAGTATTTTTATTTTGTGCTGTTTCAGGGGTAGAGCCTCAGTCAGAAACAAACTGGAGATTAGCCGATAATTATAATGTTCCAAGAATTGGTTTCGTAAATAAAATGGACCGTTCAGGTGCTGATTTTTTCGCCGTCGTTAGAGATGTAAAAGCAAAACTAGGTTCGGAAGCTATTCCATTACAAGTGCCTATCGGTGCAGAAGAGAATTTCAAAGGTGTCGTGGATTTAATCACAAACAAAGCTATTGTTTGGAATGATGATGATATGGGTATGTCTTTTAAAGAGATTCCAATTCCTGATGATTTGGTTGATACCGTAATGGAATGGAGAGAAAAACTTCTTGAAGCAATAGCTGAATACGATGAGACATTGATGGAGAAATTTTTCGATGACCCTGATAGTATTACAGAGCAAGAAATGATCAATGCAGTACGTGGTGCTGTTATCGATAATAAATTTGTTCCAATGATGGCTGGTTCAGCTTTCAAAAACAAAGGTGTTCAAGCGGTTTTGGATGCGGTATGTGCCTTTTTACCTTCTCCGATGGATGTAGGTGGTATAAAGGGTACTAATCCTGATACTGACGAAGAGATAATTAGACAACCAAACATAGATGAGCCATTCACAGCATTGGCATTTAAAATTGCAACAGATCCTTATGTAGGTAGACTTTGTTTTTTCAGAGTTTATTCAGGTGCATTGGATGCTGGCTCATATATTTACAATTCAAGAAGTGATTCTAAAGAAAGAATTTCAAGATTGTATCAGATGCACTCTAACAAGCAAAATGCAATTGATAGAGTAGAAGCGGGAGATATTGCTGCTGGTGTTGGTTTCAAAAACATCAGAACTGGTGATACTTTATGTCAAGAAGGAAAACCTATTGTACTTGAAAGTATGGTATTCCCTGATCCGGTTATCGGTATTGCGATTGAGCCTAAAACTCAAAAGGATATTGATAAGTTAGGTATGGCTTTGGCTAAATTGGCTGAAGAAGATCCAACTTTCAGAGTAAAATATAATGAAGATACCAATCAGACGATTATATCTGGAATGGGTGAGTTACACCTTGAGATTATAATCGATAGGTTGAAAAGAGAATTCAAAGTAGAGTGTAACCAGGGCGAGCCTCAGGTTAATTACAAGGAGGCACTTACGGTAACTGTAGATCACACAGAGAGATTGAAAAAGCAATCGGGCGGTTCTGGTTTGTTTGCTCAGATGCAATTTGAATTAGGTCCTGCTGATGAAGAATTTTTGGAGTCTGAGGATTTCAAAAGTGGTAAAGTAAGATTACAATTCATTAACAATATTTTTGGAGGATCGATACCTAAGGAATTCTTCCCGTCTATTGTTAAGGGTTTTAATATGATGATGGATAACGGAATTTTGGCTGGTTATAATATTGACAGCATGAAAGTGCGTCTGTATGATGGAGCTACTCACGCCGTGGATTCTAAGCCAATTGCTTTTGAGCTTTGCGCAAAAGAAGGCTTTAAAGCTGCAGCAAGAGCTTGTAAACCAGTATTATTGGAACCCATTATGGCTATCGAAATTGTTACACCAGATGAATATGTTGGTTCTGTAATTGGTGACTTAAACAGAAGAAGAGGTTTGCCTAAGGGTCAGGATACCAGACCAGGCGGTGCCGTAGTTATTTCTGGAGATGTTCCATTGTCAGAGATGTTTGGATATGTTACTCAATTGAGAACAATTACTTCTGGAAGAGCCAGTAGCACTATGACTTTCTCACACTATACAGCAGCACCACAGGGTATTGCAAAGGAAATTATTGAAAAAGCAAAAGGAACTGTAGAAGTATAAATAAATAATTCTGGCAATTGTCTTGTATAATTGCCAGAATGAATTTACTTTTGCAGCCCAATTTAATTGTATAAAGAGGTTATGAATCAAAAAATAAGAATTAAACTCCGTTCTTACGACTATAATTTAGTTGATAAATCAACGGAGAAGATCGTGAAAACAGTACGCAACAGTGGCGCTGTGATCTCAGGTCCGATTCCGCTGCCAACAGATAAAGAAATTCACACAGTGCTACGTTCTCCGCACGTGAATAAAAAATCTCGCGAGCAGTTTTCTCTTCGGACCCACAAGAGACTCATAGAAATCTTCACCCCTACGCAAAAGACAGTGGATGCACTATCTAAATTAGAATTGCCTAGTGGAGTAGATATTCAGGTTAAGCTCACTTAATCACCGTTTTCACATATATTTTTAAGAATTAAAGCGAAGGCTTCGCAAGGAGTCTCAAAGCATAGATATTGCTAAATATTTAAAGATGAATGGTTTAATTGGCAGAAAAATAGGCATGACCAGTATTTTCAACGAAGCGGGAAAGAATATTCCATGTACTGTTGTTGAACTGGGCCCAAACGTAGTTTCCCAAGTTAAAACTGAGGATTCTGATGGTTATAATGCTGTGCAGTTGTCGTTTGGTGAAAGGAAAGCCAAAAGAATGACTAGTGCCCTAACAGGTCACTTGAAGAATGCAGGCATAGACTCCACTCTTAGGGTTGCAGAATTTAGAAATTGCAATTTGGAAAAGAATCTTGGCGATAAAATTATTGTCGATGAAGTTTTCAACGAAGGTGATAAGGTGAGTGCAATTGGCGTTTCTAAAGGAAAGGGATTTCAGGGTGTAGTGAAGAGACACAATTTTGGAGGTGTTGGTCAAGCTACTCACGGTCAGCATAACAGACTTAGAGCTCCTGGTTCTATCGGTGCATGTGCCACGCCGTCTAAGGTAATTAAAGGCATGAAGATGGGAGGAAGAACTGGAGGAAACAGAGTAAAGACAAGAAATCTAGTTGTGGTAAAGGTTCTTGCCGAAAAGAATATTTTATTGATCAAAGGATGCGTACCTGGACACAAGGGTGCATTTGTAATAATTGAAAAGTAATCGTCATGAAAGTAGATGTTTACGGTATAAATGGACAGGCAACAGGTAGAAAAATAGAATTACCTGATGAAATATTTGGTACTGAACCAAATAAGCATGTTGTATATCTTGACGTAAAAGCTATTCAAGCAAATGGTCGTCAAGGAACACATAAAGCAAAAGAAAGGGGTGAGATCAAAGGATCTACTCGTAAAATAAAAAGACAAAAGGGTACTGGTACAGCAAGAGCTGGTTCTATCAAGAATCCTTTGTTCAAAGGTGGTGGTAGAGTTTTTGGTCCAAGACCAAGAAATTACAATTTGAAGCTTAACAAGAAGGTCAAACGACTGGCTAGAATTTCAGCTTTGTCTTCAAAAATTGCTTCCGGTGCAATTAAAGTTGTTGAAGATTTCACTTTTGATCAACCAAAGACGAAAGAGTTTTTAAATGTTATTAAAAACTTAGAAGCAAATAACGGTAAATCATTGTTTGTTCTTTCTGACTTTGATAACAACTTATTTTTATCAAGCAGAAATCTTCAAGAAACTTCAGTAGTGCTAGCTCAGGATTTGAGTACACTAGATATTATGAGAGCAAAAGCACTTTTAATATCTGAAGGATCTGTCGAAAAAATTAAAGAAACCTTATTAAGATAATCCGCTATGGGAAAGAAAATACTTATAAAGCCAATTATCTCTGAAAAGTCTGAATTTCTATCAGGTGATTTAAATCAATACAGTTTTATCGTTGATAAACGGTCTAACAAAATAGAGATTGGTAAAGCTGTAGAAGAGATGTACGGTGTTCAGGTTTCGTCAGTTAACACCATGGTAATGCCAAGCAAATCTAAAGTGAGAAACTCAAGATCTGGTGTTCAAAAGGGTAGTGTTAGCGCATATAAGAAAGCTATAGTTAAACTCGCCAATGGCGAGGAAATCGATTTTTTTGGTGATATATAATAGAGGATAATGGCAGTAAAAAAACATAAACCGGTAAGTCCTGGACGAAGACATTTAGTGTCTGTTGAACATGATAAATTAACCAGTACTCATAGTACTCCGGAAAAGTCATTGACTAAAGGAAAAGCTTATTCAGGAGGAAGAAACCACAAAGGTAAAATGACTGTCCGTAATATCGGTGGGGGTCACAAAAGAAAGTATCGTGCTATCGACTTCAAAAGAGATAAAGAAGGTATTCCTGGTGTCGTTAAGGCTATTGAGTATGATCCGAACAGATCTGCGTACATCGCATTGATCTTTTATGTTGACGGTGAAAAGAGATATATCTTGGCTCCAGATAAATTAGAAGTTGGAAATAAAATCCTTGCAGGAAAAGATGCAACTCCAGATATCGGAAACGCAATGTATTTATCTAACATTCCTTTGGGATCTTCAATTCATGCCATTGAAATGCAACCTGGTAAAGGTGCTCAGTTGGCAAGAAGTGCAGGAACTTACGGCGTAATGGTTGGACGAGAAGGAAAGTATGGTATTGTAAAATTACCAAGTGGTGAAGTAAGAAGAGTATTGTTGACATGTAAAGCAACGATAGGAACAACTTCTAATCCAGATCACGGACTTCAGGTTCTAGGTAAAGCCGGTAGAAATAGATGGAAAAATAATAGACCAAGAGTAAGAGGTGTAGCGATGAACCCAGTAGATCACCCTATGGGTGGTGGTGAAGGTAGAGCTTCTGGTGGTCACCCTAGATCAAGAACTGGTGTTTTTGCTAAAGGTCAGAAAACAAGAAACAGGAACAAACCTTCAAGTAAGTTGATAATTTCAAAAAGGAAATCAAAAAGTAAAAAGTAATTAAGAATGGCTAGGTCAATAAAAAAAGGTCCATACGTACATCATAAGCTTCTTGATAAAATTGAGAAAGCTCAAGCTTCTACTAAGAAAGCAGTTATCAAAACTTGGTCAAGATCATCAATGGTAATACCGGACATGGTTGGCTTGACAATCGCAGTTCATAATGGTAAAACATTTATTCCTGTGTATCTAACTGAAAATATGGTTGGTCATAAGTTAGGTGAGTTTTCACCAACAAGAACGTATAAAGGTCATTCTGGAAACAGAAAATAAAAACGCATAAATAATATTTGCGATGGATGCAATTGCTAAAATGAAAAATATTCCTCTTTCGGCTCGAAAAATGAGATTCGTGATCGATAGTATTAGAGGAAAATCCGTGAATGAAGCTTTAGGGATTCTGAAATTCTCCAAAAGAGAAGCTTCAGAGTTTGCTGAGAAATTACTTCTTTCGGCTGTCTCCAATTGGGAAAACAAATTGGATATGGTCTATAGCGCAGATGACTTCGGTCTCTATGTTAAAGAAGTATTTTCTGATGAAGCAGGACACTTGAAAAGATTCAGGCCAGCGCCTCATGGTAAAGCGCTTAGGATTAGAAAAAGATCAAATCACCTGACGTTGGTGGTTTCTAACAAAGTGGAAATTGAAGCGGAGGTAGGTGATCTAATTGATAACGAAAACATCGAAGATTAAGATATGGGTCAAAAGACGAATCCAATAGGCAACAGACTAGGTATCATAAGAGGATGGGAATCCAACTGGTACGGTGGAAAAGATTTTGCCAAAAAAGTTGTAGAAGATGAGCGCATCAGAAATTATGTTAATGCTCGTGTTCAAAAAGGCGGAATAGCTAGGATTGTTATCGAAAGAACACTTAAAAGAATAACTGTTACAGTTCACACTTCTAGACCAGGTATCATTATCGGAAAAGGAGGTCAAGAAGTTGACAGAATTCGAGAAGAGTTAAAAAAACTAACAGGTCAGGAAGTACAGATTAATATCGTAGAAATAAGAAAACCTGAACTAGATGCTAACATCGTTGGTGAGTCAATCGGTAAACAATTGGAAGCTAGAGTTAACTTTAGAAGAGCCATAAAAATGGCTATCCAATCAACAATGAGAGCAGGGGCGGAAGGAATTAAGGTTAGGGTTAGTGGTAGATTAAATGGTGCAGAGATGGCACGTTCTGAAGAATTTAAAGACGGAAGAACACCATTGCACACTTTTAGAGCTGATATAGATTATTGCCTGTTTGAAGCCCAAACAGTCTACGGAAAGATTGGAGTTAAAGTGTGGATTTGTAAGGGAGAAGTATTGGGAAAAAGAGATTTATCACCTAATGTAGGAGAAGATACTTCCAAGTCAGGAAGAGGAAGAAATCAAGGAGGAAGAGGTAGAAACCAAGGTGGCGGAAGAAACCAAGGTGGAAGAGGTAAGAGAAGATAATTTATTTGAGTAAAACTGAACAAATAATAAAATAATGTTACAGCCTAAACGTACGAAATATAGAAAACAACAGAAGGGAAGAAACAGAGGGCTAGCCTATAAAGGAAGTACTGTCGATTTTGGATCCTTTGGTTTGAAGGCGATTCAAAACGGTAGATTAACAAACAGGCAAATTGAATCTGCAAGGATTGCAATGACCAGATATATGAAGAGAGAAGGTAAGGTTTGGATTAGAATTTTCCCAGACAAACCAGTCACTTCAAAGCCTTTGGAAGTAAGGATGGGTAAAGGTAAAGGTAACCTTGATCATTATGTTGCTCAGATAAAGGCAGGAAGAGTATTATTTGAATTGGATGGTGTGCCTAAGGCAGTTGCCGAAGAAGCATTAAGGCTTGCAGCACAAAAACTTCCAATGTTAACAAGAACGGTCACAAGACCAGATTACGTAGATTAAGCACAATTTTATTTTAAAATGGCTACAAAGAAATTCATAGAATTACAAGATTTCACGGTAGAACAACTTCATAGTGAGTTGGAACAAACCCAGAAGCAATATCAAAAGCTTGAGTTTGATCATACTTTGAAAGGCTTAGAAAACCCACTTGCTTTAAGAGAAGTACGCAGGGATATAGCTCGATTGAGAACGGAAATCAGAAAGAGAGAAATCTCTGAAATGACTCCAGAACAATTGGAGATGAGAACTAAAAAAATTCATAGACGAAGAAATAACAGGTAAGATATGTCTACGGAAACATATGTAAGTAATAAAAAACAAAGGATTGGTGTTGTAAGCAGCAACAAAATGGATAAAACCATTACGGTTTCTGTTGAAAGAAAATTAAGACACCCGATCTATGGTAAATTCGTAAAGAAAACCAAGAAATTTGTTGCTCATGATGAAAAGAATGAGTGTAATGAAGGTGATTTAGTGAAAATCATCGAATCCAGACCGCTTAGCAAACGGAAGCGTTGGAGATTGGTAGAAATAATTGAAAGAGCTAAATAAGAGTAATCATGATTCAGCAAGAAAGTCGATTAAATGTAGCAGATAATTCAGGCGCGAAACAAGTTCTTTGCATCAGAGTTTTAGGTGGATCTAAAAGAAGATATGCTTCAATTGGTGATACTATTGTTGTTACTGTAAAAGAAGCTGCACCAGGAGGTGTAAAAAAAGGAACGGTTTCTCAGGCTGTTATCGTGAGAACTAAAAAGGAAATAAGAAGAAAAGATGGTTCTTATATCCGATTCGATGACAATGCAGTAGTTCTACTAACTGCCACTGGTGAACCAAGAGGAACAAGGATTTTTGGACCTGTGGCCAGAGAATTGAGAGACAAAGATTATATGAGAATTATTTCATTAGCACCTGAGGTGTTATAAGAATTTTATTATGAAAAGAGTTGATTCACATAAAACCACTAAACTCCACATTAAGAAGGGAGATAAAGTGATGGTAATTTCAGGATCCTACAAAGGAAAGGAAGGAGAAGTAAAAGAAGTTCTTCCAAAGAAATATGCAGCCATCGTTAAAGGTGTAAATGTTGCAAAGAAACATACCAAACCTGCGGCAGATAACCCAGGTGGTATCAATGAAATTGAATTGCCTATTCATCTTTCAAACTTGATGTTGATTGATCCTAAATCTGGAGCAGCAACAAGAATAGGAAGAAAAATGGAAGGCGATAAGAGTGTTAGATATTCTAAGAAATCAGGAGAAACAATTAAGTAATGAGTTACGAACCAAGACTTAAAAAATTATACTTGGAGGAAGTCGTTCCTAAATTAATGGAAGAATTCCAGTACAAATCTTCAATGGAAGTGCCACAATTGGTAAAGATATGCCTTAATCAAGGTGTAGGAGATGCAACCCAAGACAAGAAATTGGTAGACAATGCTGTAAATGAAATGTCAATGATCGCAGGTCAAAAGGCACAAGCAACTATAGCGAAAAAGTCTGTTTCAAATTTCAAATTAAGAGAAGGAATGCCAATCGGCTCTAAAGTTACTTTGAGGAAAGCGAAAATGTGGGACTTCTTAGATAGGCTAGTTGCAGTCGCTCTTCCTAGAGTTAGAGACTTTAGAGGTGTCAATGATAAAAGTTTTGATGGTCGAGGTAATTATACTTTGGGCGTAAAAGAACAAATCATTTTCCCAGAAATAGATATAGATAAAGTGAATAGAATAAGTGGAATGGATATCAATTTTGTGACAACAGCAAAAACTGATGCAGAAGCTTTGGCCCTTCTTAAATATTTAGGAATGCCGTTTAAAAACCAAAGAAATTAATTATTAATGGCTAGGAAATCACTAATTGCTAGAGAGCAAAAAAGACAAAGACTGGTAAATAAATATGCCGAGTTGAGAAAGCAGCTAAAAGCTGAAGGGAGATGGGATGAACTCGACAAGTTGCCAAAGAATTCTTGTCCGGTACGTTTGCATAACAGATGCCAACTAACGGGAAGACCAAAGGGATATATGAGAAAATTTGGGATAAATAGAGTAACATTTAGAAAAATGGCTCTTGAAGGAAAAATCCCTGGATTAACTAAAGCTAGCTGGTAGTAAAATTAATTGAAATGGCAGTAACAGATCCAATAGCAGATTATTTAACAAGAATCAGAAATGCTCAACAAGCAAGACATAAGGTCGTTCAAATCCCAATGTCAAAAATGAAGAAAAGCATAACTGAAATTCTTTATGATCAAGGTTATATTTTAAAATATAAGTTTGACGAAACTGAAGGTAAGCATGGTTTAATCAGCATTGCCTTAAAGTATGATTCTAAAACCAAGTTACCTATAATCAAAAAACTTGGCAGAATAAGTACTCCTGGACTTAGACAATATGTTCCAGCAACAGATATTCCTAGAGCAATTAATGGTTTGGGAATAAATATTATTTCAACATCAAAAGGCGTAATGACCGATAAGCAAGCTGTCAAGGAAAAGGTAGGCGGGGAACTTATTTGTTACGTACATTAAAATTATATACCAATGTCTAGAATCGGCAAAGCTCCTATAGAAATTCCAGCAGGTGTGAACATTGACATTTCAAGTTCTAATCTTGTTACTGTTAAAGGTCCTAAAGGTGAATTGACTCAGCAAGTTGATGCTGATATGATCCTTAAAAATGAGAATGGAATTCTTACAGTTGATAGACCTACTGAACAAAAGAGACATAAGGCTATGCATGGATTGTATAGATCCCTTATCAACAATATGGTTGTAGGTGTTTCAGAAGGCTGGAAAAGAGAACTTGAATTATATGGTGTAGGTTATAGAGTAAGCAATACAGGAAACTTAGTTGAGTTTTCATTAGGTTATTCTCACCCTATTCTTTTTTATGTACCCGATGAAGTCAATGTAACGACTGCAATGGAAAAAGGTAAAGCTCCAAGCATATCTTTAGAATGTCACGATCTACAATTGCTAGGTCAAGTGGCAGCTAAGATTAGAGCTTTCAGAAAGAATGAACCATATAAAGGAAAAGGTATTCGATTCAAAGGTGAACAAATTAGAAGAAAAGCTGGTAAAACAGCTGGTGCTAAATAATTGAATTATGGGAAGTCATTTAAAAGCAAAAGAAAAAATCAGGTTCAGGATTCGGGCTAAAATTAGCGGAACACCTGAAAGACCTAGACTATCGGTTTTTAAAAGCAACAAATTTATCTATTGTCAAATTATTGATGATTTGAGCGGAAAAACAATAGCAAGTGCTGACTCTAAGTCCTTAGGGGGTGCTTCAGATATTGAATCTGCTGCGAAAGTGGGTAAAGCAATTGCGGAGAAAGCTACAGCTAGTAAAGTAAGTGCAGTTGTTTTTGATAGAGGTGGTAATTTATATCACGGAAGAGTAAAGGCCTTAGCAGATGCTGCTAGAGAAGGCGGACTAAAATTTTAAATCGAAATAATAGTATCTCATGTCAGATAATAAAAAAGTTAAAATTGTTGATGCTTCAGAATTGAAGGAAAAGCTTGTAAGTCTAAACAGGGTAGCAAAAGTTACCAAAGGTGGACGAACCTTTAGCTTTTCAGCATTAATCGTTCTTGGCGATGGCAACGGTCGAGTTGGTCATGGCCTTGGAAAGGCAAGAGACGTGCAAGAGTGTATAGCTAAAGCTGTAGATGATGCAAGAAAAAACCTTGTAGACGTACCAATTATAAAAGGAACTATACCTCATGAGCAAAAAGGAAAATATGGTGCTGGTAAAGTACTTATTAAGCCTGCTGCGGATGGTACAGGTGTAATTGCAGGTGGAGCAATGAGAGCTGTTCTTGAAATGGCTGGGATACACAATGTATTGGCTAAGTCTCAAGGATCTTCAAATCCACACAATGTAGTGAAAGCGACTATTGACGCTTTAGCAAAATTAAGAAGTGCTAAAGATATAGCTAGACAAAGAGGTATTACTTTAGAAAAGTTGTTCGAAGGATAATAAAATAGCTATGGCAAAGATTAAGATAACACAGGTAAGAAGCATTATCGATAGGTCTAGAAGACAAAAAGATACTGTAAAAGCACTAGGGTTGCGCAAAATCAATCATACAATTGAAAAAGAGGCATCACCTCAGATTTTAGGCATGATTGCAAAAGTCAAGCATTTAGTAAAAGTCGAAGAAGCTTAATATCTATAAATAATTATTAAGATGGAATTACATAATCTAACTCCTGCAAAAGGATCAATTAAGAAGAAAAAGCGAATTGCTCGTGGTCAAGGTTCTGGGTATGGAGGTACTTCTACCAGAGGGCATAAAGGAGCCAAGTCAAGATCTGGTTACAGCAGGAAAAGAAATTTTGAAGGTGGTCAGATGCCACTACAAATGAGATTGCCTAAAAGAGGATTTAAGAATCCTAATCGTGTTGATTATGTGGCAGTTAATTTAGGACGTCTTCAGGAAATTCATGATAAGTACGGTATCAAAGAAGTAACCGTAGCTGCTTTATATGAAAATAGACTTATCAAGAAAAATGATAAAGTAAAAGTATTGGCTAACGGGACTCTTGACGCTTCTGTTAACCTATCAGTACATGCAATTTCTGAAAAGGCCAAAGCAAAGATTGAATCTCTAGGTGGAACAGTTACAATTCTTTAAAAAAAGATAATGGGAAAATTTTTCGAAACCTTAAAAAATATCTGGTCAATAAAGGAACTTAAAGACCGAATACTCTATACGATGTTATTATTGTTCGTCTATAGATTAGGTTCATTTATCGTTCTCCCAGGTGTAAACTCTAAAGCTCTTGAGCAAGCGGTTAGCCAAAACTCAGGAAATGACTTATTAAGTTTGATAAATACATTTACAGGTGGTGCTTTTAATCAAGCAGCAATTTTTGCACTTGGAATCATGCCCTATATTACTGCTTCAATTATTGTTCAACTTTTAGGTTTTGCCGTTCCTTACTTTCAAAAATTACAACAAAAAGAAGGTGAGTCTGGAAGAAAAAAGATTACCCAAATTACCAGAATACTTACTGTTTTTATAACCTTGGTTCAAGGTGGGGGGTATTTAACTTGGTTGAATCAACAACAAGGAGCAGTACACGCTTCTTTAAATGAAACAATATTTTGGTTGAGTAATATTATCATTCTATCCAGTGGTACTTTGTTTGCTATGTGGATGGGTGAAAAAATTACCGATAAAGGAATCGGTAATGGTGTTTCATTATTAATTACCATAGGTATTATTGCAACACTTCCGAGATCATTTGCTACAGAAGTAATTTCTCAGTTTTCAGGTAGTCCATTCTTCTTAATCATCGAGTTGGCAGCATTTTTCTTTATCGTCTTAGCAACTGTTTTAATAGTTCAGGGAGTAAGAAAAATTCCTATTCAGTTTGCTAAGAAAATGGTGGGAAGATCAAATGCAAATATTCCTGCAGCAGGCGCAAGAGATTATATTCCCTTAAAAGTAAATGCATCTGGTGTAATGCCAATCATTTTTGCTCAGGCAATCATGTTTTTGCCTATGACCGTTATCAGTTATGTAAGTAAGAATAATACACCTAGCGATTTTTTATTAAAAATGGGTGATTGGCAGTCTTTGCCATATAATATTATATTCTTTCTATTGGTTGTCGTATTCACTTACGTGTATACTGCCTTATTGGTAAATCCACAGCAATATGCAGAATACCTAAAAAGGCAGAATGCATTTATTCCAGGTATAAAACCAGGAAAACATACCCAAGATTATATAGATAGTCTTACGACTAGAGTTACTTTACCAGGTTCTATATTCCTTGGAATTATATCAATACTACCTGCAATTGTAGCTGTATTTGGTGTTAACCAAGGATTTGCTCTATTCTTTGGAGGTACATCTTTATTGATTTTAGTTGCTGTTGTTCTTGATACACTTCAACAAATTGAGAGTTATTTATTAATGCGTAAATATGACGGTTTAGTAAAGTCTGGAAGGATTAAGGGAAGAAGTGGAATGCAGGCTATCGGAGCTGGAATGTAATATATATGGTTTACTTAAAATCGCAGGAAGAAATAGAATTGATCAGAAAAAGCTGCTTGCTTGTTTCTGAGACTCTAGCACTTGTGGCAAGTGTATTAAAGCCTGGAATGACAGGTTTGGAAATTGACAAATTAGCGGAAGAATATATAAAAGATAAAGGAGCAGTACCTGCATTTAAAGGTTATCAAGGGTTTCCTGGTACCTTATGTATCTCTCCTAATGAATGTGTCGTTCATGGAATTCCTTCAAAGGAAACGTTTAAAGACGATGACATCATTAGTATAGACTGCGGTGTTTTATGGAATGAGTATTTCGGTGATTCGGCATTTACATTTGCAATGCCAGGGGTCTCCGAGGATACTATGCTTCTATTAAACACAACGAATGAGAGTTTGTATAAAGGTATTGAAGAGGCTGTTGTAGGTAATAGAATGGGTGATGTTTCTCATGCCATTCAAAAACATGCAGAAAATCAAGGATTTAGCGTAGTGAGAGAATTAGTAGGGCACGGTATAGGAAAAAATTTGCATGAAGCACCTGAAGTTCCTAATTACGGGAAAAGAGGAAGAGGAGGAAAATTAAAAAGCGGTTTGGTGATTGCCATTGAGCCGATGATTAATAAAGGCGTAAAACAAGTTAAGCAATCTAGTGATGGTTGGACAATAGTTACTAAAGATGGAACGCCATCTGCACACTATGAGCACACGATAGCTATTACAAGTGAGAAAACTGAGACACTTTCTGATCACAGAATAATAGAGGAAGCTTTAAAAAATAACCCTGAAATCAGGAATATTTCGTTAAATAATTCGATATTTGCACTCCAAAATTTCTAGATGGCTAAAAAAGACTTGATACAACAGGATGGAATAATTGAAGAAGCACTATCAAATGCAATGTTTAGGGTACGTCTTGAAAATGACCATCTGATTGTTGCCACTATTTCAGGTAAAATGAGAATGCATTATATCAGAATATTACCTGGAGATAAAGTGGCAGTAGAAATGTCGCCTTATGATTTAACCAGAGGAAGGATTACTTATAGATATAAATAACATGAAAGTAAAAGCATCAATAAAGAAGAGATCTGCTGATTGTAAGATCGTTAGAAGGAACGGGAAGCTTTACGTAATTAACAAAAAGAACCCTAGGTTCAAACAAAGACAAGGTTAATATGGCAAGGATAGCAGGTGTAGACTTACCAAAGAACAAAAGAGGAATAATTAGCTTGACTTATATATATGGAATAGGTCGATCTAAGGCTACTGAGATTCTTCAACGTGCAGGCATTGACGAAAATGTTAAAGTTAACGACTGGTCAGATGACCACGTAAAAGATTTGACAACCCTTATCCAGAATGAATACACTGTAGAAGGGGAGTTGCGTTCCGAAGTGCAAATGAACATCAAGCGATTGATGGATATTGCTTCGTATAGAGGTTTAAGACACAGAAAAGGTCTTCCAGTAAGGGGTCAAAGAACGCAGACAAATGCAAGGACTAGAAAAGGAAGAAAGAAAACAGTTGCAAACAAGAAAAAAGCTACTAAATAGTAAATAGGATGGCAAAAGTTAAAAAGGTAAAAAAGAGAAAAGTAAATGTTGAGCCAGAAGGTATTGCATACATTCAGGCTAGTTTCAACAACATTATTATTTCATTGACCAATAAACAAGGTCAGGTAATCTCTTGGGCTTCTGCTGGTAAAGCAGGATTTAGAGGATCAAAGAAAAACACTCCTTTTGCTGCTCAGATTGCAGCTAAAGATGCTGCTCAGGTAGCATACGATGCTGGAATGCGATATGCTGAAATTTTAGTTAAAGGACCTGGTGCGGGAAGAGAATCTGCAATAAGGGCGATCGATGAAGTTGGTATTAAAGTTACCAGAATCAAAGACGTTACACCACTTCCGCATAATGGTTGTAGACCTCCAAAGAGGAGAAGAGTTTAATAAAAATAATATTCTAAAAAAGAATTTAGTTCAATGGCTAGATATACAGGACCTACTACTAAAATAGCAAGAAAATTTGGAGAAGCTATTTTTGGACCAGACAGAAGTTTCGAGAAGAGAAAGTTTCCTCCTGGACAACATGGACCTTCCAAAAGAAGAAAACAAAAGTCCGATTATGCAACGCAGTTAACTGAAAAGCAAAAGGCTAAATATACCTATGGTGTATTGGAAAGACAGTTTAGAAACCTTTTTGAAGCTGCCTCTAGAAAGAGTGGAGTAACAGGTGAAATTTTGTTACAATATCTTGAAGCAAGATTGGATAACACAGTTTACCGATTAGGGATCTCTCCAACTAGAAGAGGAGCGCGTCAATTGGTAAGCCACAAACATATTCTTGTGAACGGTGTTTTGTCAAATATTCCATCTTATAGATTGAAACCAGGTGACGTTATTTCCGTTAGAAATAAATCAAGACATTTGGAATTAATTAACAATAACATTGGTGGAAAAGCTAATGTTCGCAAATGGACTTGGCTTGAGTGGAACCCAGAAAGACTTGAAGGAACATTCATGGAATACCCTAGTCGTGAAGCGATTCCAGAAAATATTAACGAACAATTGATTGTTGAATTGTATTCTAAATAAGATTCATTAATTAAATGCATCTGCTATTCAAACAGGGTTTGATTAATTATTAAAGCGCGAATAAAATAACTCATGAGTATATTAAACTTTCAAAGACCTAATAAAATCATTTTAACTAAAGCTGATGACTTCGATGGTACATTCGAATTCAAGCCTTTAGAACCTGGTTTTGGTCAAACTATAGGAAATTCATTACGAAGAGTATTATTATCTTCTTTGGAAGGTCATGCTATCTCTGCAATCAGAATTGCAGGTGTAGATCATGAGTTTTCAACAATTAAAGGCGTTGTAGAGGACGTTGTCGATATTATCCTAAATATCAAACAAGTTAGATTAAAGCCCGAAATTGAAATTACGGAAGGTGACGCAGAAAAGATTTACCTCACAATCAGTGGTAAAGAACAATTGACTGCAGCTGATATCGAATCTCATACCAACGTATTCAAAGTGACTAACCCCGACCTATTGATATGTAGAATGGATCCAAGTGTAAACCTTGAGATGGAGTTGACAGTGAGCAAAGGAAGAGGTTATGTACCAGCATCTGAAACTTTAACAAAGGATGCCCCAATTGGAGTAATTCCAGTCGATGCAATCTATACCCCTATAAAAAATGTTGCTTACAAAGTTGAGAACACCAGAGTAGGCCAAAGAACGGATTACGAGAAACTTACAATTGATATCAAAACGGACGGTACAATACATCCAGAAGATGCAGTAAAAGAAGCTTCTAGAATTTTAATCCAACATCTAATGTTGGTTACTGATGAGAATATAACTTTCGATACCGACAAGGGAAGAGAAGATGATATCGTTGACGAACACATCTTACACATGCGTAAGTTATTAAAAACACCTCTTGAAGACCTAGATCTTTCAGTTCGAGCATATAACTGCTTGAAAGCTGCCAAGATTAACTCTTTGGGTGAGATGGTAAAATATGATACTAATGAGTTATTGAAGTTCAGAAACTTCGGTAAGAAATCATTGGTAGAAATTGAAGAATTGTTACAAAATAAAGGTTTGACCTTTGGTATGGACCTTTCTAAATACAAACTCGACGAAGAGTAATTTGTTATTTGAATCGTATTGACCCAAAATTGGATTCATATTTTTTAAAGTATTAACCGATTCTCAGATTTTTTAAAGGTCAATTGTAAAACTGAGATGACGTGATGCCAAATTATTACAATGAGACACGGTAAGAAATTCAACCACCTAGGTCGTAAAAAAGGACACAGAAGAGCTCTTTTGATGAACCTTGCAAATTCATTAATTCAATACAAAAGAATCAATACCACATTAGCAAAGGCGAAGGCCCTACGTGTATATATTGAGCCTTTAGTAACCAAAGCAAAGACAGTTACAGTTCACAATCAAAGAACTGTGTTTTCTAAACTTCAGGACAAAGAAGCAATTAAAGAATTATTCGGAACCATAGGTCCAAAAGTGGCTGATCGTCCAGGCGGTTACACAAGAGTAATTGCAACTGGATTTAGAAAAGGCGATGGCGCTGAAATGGCAATGATTGAGTTTGTTGATTTCAATGAAGTGTATTCCAACACTAAAGAGACTAAAAAAACGACACGAAGAAGAAAAAAGAAGTCTTCAGTTAAAGCTACCGTACCTGTAGCACCAGTGACTAACGAAACTAAATCTGATGATTCAACGCAAGAGGAAGAGTAGTTGATGACTTTTTAAGATATCGAAGGGCAATAATGTTGATTCATTATTGCCCTTTTATTTTTTAGTCATATTAAGCTAAACCTTTATATTTGACCCAATTTTTAAATATGGAAAATAAACAACCACAAAGTGAAGCGATCCTACTACTAGAGGACGGTACGTTTTTTAAAGGGAAAGCTGCAGGAATCAGTGGCATAGGCACAGGAGAGATATGTTTTAATACAGGAATGACCGGATATCAAGAAATATTTACTGATCCATCTTATAATGGTCAGATACTTGTAACTACAAATGCACACATTGGAAATTACGGAATAAAAGGAAGTGAGGTTGAATCTGATCAAATTCAAATTTCTGGGTTGGTTTGTAAAAATTTCACGGATGATTTTTCAAGGCCAATGGCAGATGATAATATCCAAAAGTATTTCGAGAACAACAAGATCGTTTGTATTCATCAAGTTGATACCAGAGCCATAGTCAAGCATATCAGGAATAAAGGAGCAATGAATTGCTTGATATCCACTTCAGAATTGGATTTGGAAAAGCTAAAAGAGAAATGCAAAAACATTCCTTCTATGAAAGGTCTTGAACTAGCATCAAAAGTTAGCACCAAGAATTCTTATACAATTGGAGATGAAAGTTCAAGTATTAGAATTGCTGTCCTTGATTTTGGCGTTAAAAGGAATATCCTGAATTGTATGGTTGAACGAGGTGCTTTTCTGAAAGTATTTCCTGCAAAGACAAGCTTTAATGAACTCAAAGAATTCAATGCAGATGGCTATTTTTTATCCAATGGTCCTGGAGATCCTGCAGCAATGGATTATGCTATTTCAACCATTAAAGATTTATTGTTGCTTGAAAAACCACTTTTTGGAATTTGCTTGGGTCATCAATTATTAGCACTTGCTAATGATATTCCAACTTATAAAATGCATCATGGTCACAGAGGAATTAACCATCCAGTCAAAAATAGGGATACAGGCAAATGTGAAATCACAAGCCAAAATCATGGGTTTGGCGTGGATGCTGATGCTTTAAATGCAAATAATAAGCTTGAGATAACTCATATAAACTTGAATGACGACACCGTTGAAGGTATTAGAGTTAAAGGTTCTCAGGCTTTTTCCGTTCAATATCATCCTGAATCATCACCAGGTCCGCATGACTCAAGGTATTTATTCGATGATTTTATTTCCACAATATTTAAAAGCAAAAAATGAGTTTTATAGCTGATATAAGAGCAAGACAAATACTTGATTCAAGAGGTAATCCAACCGTTGAAGTCGATGTAATAACAGAGAACGGTTATTTAGGAAGAGCTGCTGTGCCTTCTGGTGCCTCTACGGGCAAATATGAAGCTGTTGAGCTTAGAGACAATGATTCATCTCATTGGATGGGAAAAGGAGTCTCTAAAGCTGTTAATAATGTAAACAGTAAAATATTATCAGCAATAATCGGAGAAAGCGTATTCGAACAGAGACTAATTGATGATCGAATGATTCAATTAGATGGATCTGAAAATAAAGCTAATTTAGGTGCTAATGCCATTTTAGGTGTTTCTTTAGCTGTTGCAAAAGCTGCTGCACAGGAATCAGGACAATCACTATTCAGATATGTTGGAGGGGTAAATGCCTATACCTTACCAGCACCTATGATGAATATACTTAATGGTGGTTCACACGCTGATAATAGTATTGATTTCCAGGAATTTATGATTATGCCATTAGGAGCTGATCGTTTCTCAGATGCTTTAAAAATGGGCGTAGAGGTTTTTCATCATTTGAAGAAAGTCCTAAAGTCAAAGAATTACTCCACCAATGTTGGAGACGAAGGTGGTTTCGCCCCCAATATTAAATCTAATAAGGAAGCTATTGAAATTGTTTTAAAATCAATTGAGTCAGCTGGGTTTAGACCTGGAGAGGATATTTTTATTGCGATGGATGCCGCAGCTTCTGAATTTTATAATGAAAAAGAAAAATGCTATCATTTTCATAAATCTACTGGTGATAAATTAAGCTCTGACGAAATGGTTGCCTATTGGATGGATTGGGTTAACAACTATCCAATTGTATCTATCGAAGATGGGTTGCATGAAGATGATTGGGCAGCCTGGAGCAAATTGAATTCTGCAATTGGTGATAAAGTTCAGTTGGTAGGCGATGATTTGTTTGTCACAAATACAAAAAAACTGAAAAGAGGAATCGATGAGAAAGCGGCAAATTCTATATTGATAAAAGTAAATCAAATTGGTACATTATCAGAAACAATTGATGCCGTTAGCTTGGCTAAAGCAAATAGCTTTACATCTGTTATGAGCCATCGTTCAGGAGAGACAGAAGACACCACAATAGCAGATTTAGCTGTGGCATTGAATACTGGACAAATTAAGACAGGTTCTGCATCAAGAAGTGATCGTGTAGCAAAATATAATCAATTGCTTAGAATCGAAGAAGAACTAGGTTCAACGGCTTATTATCCGGGGAAAAGCATAATCAAGTCTTAGATTTACTTTATCTTTGCAGCAATTAATTTATTTTCCTGAATTAAGATTAACCATACCACCTGAGATAGTTTGATTTTTTAACAAACTTATTAGGAAATTATGGCTACCAAAAAAGCATTTTTTAATTCGCTTCTTTCGGAGAAAAAGTCTCCGATTATCAATAAATATAACATTGCCTTATTCGTATTTTGTATTTGGATTGGTTTTGTAGATAAGTATAGTATTGTAAACCAGTTTAAATTGACTAAGAATGTTAACAAACTGGAATCCGCAAAGTCTGAATATGAAAGACTGTTGGAAGAGGCTTTGGCAGAAAGAGATATAATCAATAGCGATATTGAAAAATACGCCAGAGAAAAATACCTTTTTCATAAAGACAACGAAGAAGTTATTTTGATTAGATAAACATATCAGTTAATAGAAAATAGATCACAGAAATGAGTGTTTTAGTAAACAAAGATTCAAAAATTATAGTACAAGGCTTTACTGGTAAAGAAGGTACTTTCCACGCTTCCCAAATGATGGAATATGGAACCAAGGTAATCGGTGGGGTTACACCAGGTAAAGGTGGTCAGACACACCTGGGGAAACCCGTATGGAATACAGTTGAAGATGCTGTTAAAGCAGGTGCTAATACAACTATAATTTTTGTTCCTCCTGCTTTTGCTGCTGATGCAATTATGGAAGCTGCTGCTTCTGGTATAAAGGTTATTGTTTGTATTACTGAGGGTATACCAGTTCAAGATATGGTAAAAGTAAAAGCTTATATCGAAGATATTGACTGTAGATTAATAGGACCTAACTGTCCTGGAGTAATCACTCCTGGAGAAGCTAAAGTTGGAATTATGCCAGGCTTTATACATAAGCCAGGCAGAATAGGAATTGTTTCAAGATCTGGGACCCTAACCTATGAAGCTGTCGATCAAGTTACGAAAGCTGGATTAGGACAATCTACATGTATTGGAATTGGTGGAGACCCTATCCCAGGCACAACGACCAAAGAGGCTGTCGAATTATTGATGAATGATCCTGATACAGATGGTATTATCATGATAGGTGAAATCGGTGGTAATATGGAAGCCGATGCCGCCACGTGGATTAAAAAAAATGCAACAAAACCAGTTGTTGGCTTTATCGCTGGTCAAACAGCCCCAAAAGGAAGAACAATGGGCCATGCAGGTGCCATCGTTGGTGGTAAAGCAGATACTGCAGAAGCTAAAATGGAAATTATGGAAGCTTGTGGTATTCATGTCGTAAAATCTCCAGCAGACATTGGAGCAGCAATGGCTAAACTAGTATAAAACGAATCTACACTATATCCAAATATATAGGCACTCATCAACGAGTGCCTTTTTTGTTTAACAATACTTATCATAAACTTATCTTTACGCAATATCTTGAATGATGAAAAGGTATTTTTTCCAGATTTGCTATGATGGCTCTCCCTTTTCAGGATGGCAAAAACAAAATAATGCCTATACCGTTCAGGAATGTATAGAGGAGGGACTAAACAAGCTTCTTGGACAATCTAAAGATATCATAGGATGTGGGAGAACGGATGCTGGTGTACATGCCTCCGTATTCTTTTTTCATGTAGATCTCATAGATAAAGATTATGATGAACTCGATATAGTCTATAAGCTCAACAAAATATTACCTCCTGAGATTTCTGTAATCAGAATGATCTCGGTTCATAATGAAGCCCATGCAAGATTTGATGCAACAAGCAGAGCTTACTGTTACCGTATACATTTTAGGAAAAATCCTTTTGATAGAAAATATTCATTTAGATATAATCAGTCCGTTAAGCCTAACTTTGAATTAATGAACTCAGCAGCTGAGCAGCTATTATTATATAATTCATTCTTTCCTTTTTGCAAGACTCAAAGTGATGTCTTAAATTACAATTGCAAGATTACTAGATCGCAATGGCTAAAAGTAAACGATTATGAATTTGAATTTCATATTCAGGCCAACAGGTTTCTTAGAGGAATGGTAAGGTTGATTGTTGGTGCATGTCTTAATGTTGGAATAGGCAAACTTACAATTCAGCAATTAAACAGTACATTAGGGCTACAAGAAAGAATTCCGTATCCCTGGTCTGTTCCTGCTAGCGGATTAACATTAGTTGATATTAAATATCCATATATTAAACCCTGTTAAATTTGATAGTAGTTGATATATATAGTGATTATATTGATGACAGACTTAATTACGTTTGTAATTACATTTTTTCAGATCGATTAAAAGTAAAATATCAACTTATTGAAAATATTGATAACTTTCGTTATTCAAGTAATTCAATAAAATGTTATTACGGGACAGAAAATGTAGATGCAGATCTCAAAATTCACTGCAGTCACTATTTTGATGATTTTAATATTGACAAGGATCCTGAAATACTGAAGCAGTTGAAATTTGTGAATGGTACTTCTGAGTTTGATGTTTTTGCCGCTATTTTCTTTTTACTTGCCCGAGTAGAAGAATATAGAGATTGTCCAAGAGATATTCATGGAAGATTTAATTGTGAGAATACACTTTTATTTAGAAAAAATCTTTTTGAAATTCCAGTAATAGATTTTTGGATACGATCCATCAAAAGTCAGCTCGAAATTAAATTGAATAATACTATAATCAACAAAGAGAAATATGGTTTTAAGTCCACGCTAGATATAGACCAGTTTTACGCTTATAAAAATAAACCTTTATACATTCAAGTAGGGTCACTGTTACGCGATATCTTTTTGTTGAAATTTGGAAGAATAAAGGATCGCTATTCTAAGTCTGACCCATATGATAATATTGATGAAATATTAAACTGGCATTTAGAGATAGATATAAGGCCAACTCTTTTCATTTTGTGTGCATCTGGTGGTAAATATGATAATAATATAGATCCAGCAAGTAAGAGTTTTGCGTCTAAGCTAAAATCTATTATGCATAAATGTGAGTTGGCTATACACCCTTCATATGACTCCAATTCTGATTCTATATTGATTAGAAGAGAAAAAGAAATACTTGGCAATTTGACAAATAGTGAAATCATCCGTTCAAGACAACATTATTTAAGGATGAGCTTCCCATACACATATCGTGCATTAATAAATGCAGGAATTAAAGAGGACTATTCAATGGCATGCCATGAAAGAATTGGATTTAGGGCAGGAACATCTCGATCTTTTAGTTGGTTTGATCTTGAGAAAAACGAAGTGACAGAATTACGAATTTACCCGTTTTCGGTGATGGATGTTACCTTAAGAAATTATATGAACCTGTCTCCTATCGATGCTTTGCAGCAATCAAAAGTTTTGATTGATTCAATTAAATCTTGTGAAGGTGAATTTTGTTTACTATGGCATAACAGCAGTTTTTATGAACGAGAAGGATGGCATGATTGGAAAAAGACTTATTTGGAATTATTAAATTATGCAAAGACTAATTAGAATATTATGAAAGGGGCGTCATCATCTTCACTGATAATTTGCTTGGCTGCATATTTTTTACTTTTATATTTGGTTTCATATTTTACCAGTCGGAAAGCAGATAATCAGACTTTTTTCAATGCAAAAAGGAACTCTTCTTGGATCTTAGTGGCTATAGGTATGATTGGTGCATCCCTATCAGGGGTAACTTTTATATCAATACCTGGGGTAGTTGGTGCTGGTCAAACTAACCAATGCTTTTCTTATATGCAAATGGTGTTCGGTTACTTGGTAGGTTATACCATTATAGCATTGGTACTTCTGCCAATATATTATCGGATGGGCCTTACTTCAATCTACTCTTATCTTGAAGAAAGATTTGGAAAAGTGTCTTACAAATGGGGGGCATTTTATTTCTTGATATCCCGAATAGTTGGTGCCTCTTTCAGGTTATATCTTGTAGCAATAGTTCTACACCCTTTTGTGTTAGCACCCTTGGGGATATCCTTTTCAATGACGGTAGTAATAACCCTTGCTCTTATATGGGTGTATACGTATAAGGGCGGAATTAAAACAATAGTCTGGACGGATACCATACAGACAGTTACAATGATGTCAGCTGTTGGTTTTAGCTTATATGCAATTGCTAGCGAGATGAATTTCAGTTTGTTCGAAATGGGAGAAATCATCGATTCTTCTGGTTTAACTAAAATCTTTTACTTCGAGAACGGGTGGGGTGATCCTAATAATTTTTACAAACAGTTTATTTCGGGTATGCTGATAGCTGTTGTGATGACTGGTCTCGATCAGGATATGATGCAAAAAAATCTGACTTGCCGAAGTTTGCATGAAGCACAAAAGAATGTTTTTCTTTTCAGCATTGTGCTCGTTTTTGCTAATCTATTGTTTTTAAGCCTAGGAGCATTCTTATATGTTTATGCTTCATACTTAGGTTTAGAAATTCCCGATAAAACAGATCAGTTATTTCCAGTGATTGCTTTGCAGCATCTTACACCATTTATTTCAATAGTTTTTGTTATCGGCTTAGTAGCTGCAGCTTATTCAAGTGCTGATTCTGCACTTACAGCTCTAACGACTTCATTTTGTATTGATTTTCTAAATTTTGACAAGTCTAAAAGCAGTGAAACCGAAAAGGCTAAACAAAGAAGTTGGGTTCACGTTGGATTTACCTTGATATTATTAGTAGTTATTCTCGTTTTTAATGCATTGAATAATGATGCTGTAATTAATGGATTATTTAGAATGGCAGGTTACACTTACGGTCCATTGTTGGGTTTATTTGCTTTTGGTATTTTCACGAAGCTTAAAGTATACGATCCTTGGGTTTGGTTGGTTGTCTTGGCAGCACCAATTATATCTTATATTCTTGATAGTAACTCTGAAGCTTGGTTTAATGGTTTGAAGTTTGGATTTATTATACTAGCTTTAAATGGATTGTTAACCTTTGTAGGATTATATCTACTTACTTTAAAAAGGAGCCCGCAGTTGATGGGTAATAAATAAAAAAATAATGAATAAGCCCACTGAGTCAGATTCCAATTATAGAAATCTTGAGTTGATGTCAACTGAAGAACTTTTGCAAAATATAAATAAGGAAGATCAAACAGTCGCATATGCTGTAGGAAAAGTAATTCCAGAAATTAAATCATTGATAGATATTCTTTTTTTGAAAATGTCAAAAGGTGGTCGATTATTTTATATGGGTGCAGGAACCTCTGGACGTTTAGGAATTTTGGATGCCTCGGAATGTCCTCCAACATTTGGAGTACCTCATGATCTTGTAATTGGCTTAATGGCAGGAGGAGATCAGGCAATAAGAACAGCTGTGGAATTTGCCGAAGATGATAAAGAACAAGGATATAAAGACTTATTGAAGTATAGAATTAATAAAACAGATGTTGTCATTGGGATAGCTGCTTCTGGCACGACTCCATATGTTGTTTCAACATTGAAAGTTTGCCAATTAAAAGGAATTACTACTGCTTGCATTTGCTGTAACCCCGATTCACCGATTACTCATTATTCAGACTTTCCTCTTGTATGTGTTGTCGGACCTGAATTTGTTACAGGATCTACACGAATGAAAGCAGGAACAGCACAAAAGCTGATATTAAATATGATTTCAACTGCAGTGATGATTAAGTTGGGTAGAGTGAAAGATAATAAGATGGTAGATATGCAATTAAGCAATGATAAATTAGTCGATAGAGGAGTGAGGATGATAATGGAAAGAAGTTCACTTAGTTATGATAAAGCCAAGTCCTTACTTCTGAAATTTGGTTCTGTACGAGCAGCATTAAATAGCCTGAAGTAAGATTATTGCGGTTTTATTTTATCAAAAAATCAGGAAAGTTGTTTTGTTCTTCTAATGATCTTTCCTCAATTGTTTTTTCAAAAGTATCTCTGTTCAAAAAATATTCTGTGTCTTCGTATTTCTCGTTGGCCCAAGGATCTCTTTTGATTTCATCTTTTTCAATAATTCCTTTAAGAAAGAAAGCGATGATAATTCCTACGATCAATCCAAGGAGATGGCTCTCCCAAGAAATTCCTTCCTGAAAAGGAACAATACCTTCAAGGTAACCGACATATAGAATTGTAACAATAAGGGCAAGAACAATGGACTTTATATTTCTTCTGAATACACCACTCCAAAAGATAAACGAAATAAGGCCATATACAACACCACTTGCTCCGATATGATAAACACTTCTACCAAACATCCATACTGCACAACCTGTCAGTAAGTAAATCAAGAAAAAAGAACTTAAAGCGACACGCTTATAAAAGTAATGTATGATTGTCATGCTTACCAGTAGGGGGGCAGAATTTGAGAACAAATGTTCCCAATCTTTATGAATTAATGGTGCCATAATAATTCCGATTAGCCCGTCCGTTTCCCTTGGATATATTCCTAAATAACTTAACTCAATATCGGCGACTATGGAATAGATATGTACAATCCATATGCAGACAATGATAATACTGCTGAATTTTAATGCATTTAGAAAGTCTTGAAGTGTTTTTTCAGCCACGGATTATAATCTTTAATAAAGAATTAAACGTACTTACGTTTTACCAGTTTAATAAAGTTTTTGGCTTTACCAATTTTTGATACATTGGTCCAGTCATATTTTGTGGCTACACTTCTAATTAAAACAGATTTTGCCTCATCGAAATCTGATAGACCATTTAAGGCTACAAGAATATTTTCCATCTCTTGTTGATTCCCACCAAACAAATCATTAACTGTAAGTATTTTTTCATTAATTCCCATAACTTTAGTAAGATCTTTGATGTGCATATTTGCTAGTTTGTCAGACAATTCAGAATTGTTTTTAGATGCAAATAATTCAATCATTTCTTGGGAGACAGAATTGGATTTTTCCTCAACTTCTGCTTTAGGTGACTTTTCTTTTGGCAGTTTAACTTTAAGAGGTTTTGTTTCCAAATCATCATCGAAATCATCCTCAGACTCAGATTCCATAACTACCTTTAGTCTTTTTCGCTCTAGTTGTTTTTTTATTTTCTTTTCTTGCTTCTTTCTAAGTTTGATCAGTTCTTTTAGTTCAGCATCGTTTATTTTATTAGGTAGTTCAGTTTCGACCATTGTTACTGCCTCATATAAATCAAGAACATAAGCTTTTAGCAAGTCCTTTTCTGTTGAATTCGCTTCACCTATGCCATTTATCAATTCTGATAATCGGTTTATCTTTTTTAAAATCACCTGTGTTTTCTCAATATTCATAGTAAATAGTATTATTAATGGTTATTTCTACTTATGCAAAAATCAGACCCATTAAGTAAAATCGTAATATGTTTTAAGTAAATAATTATATTATTTCAAATAATTAATAGAATAAACATTTATTAAGTTCATTTTATTGGATGTTTAGGCTAATTAAAGGCAATCTTAGTTGCTTCAAGAATAATTTTTCAAAATGAAACATATTTATACATTATATATATTTTTGCTTTGCCCTAGTTTTTATACAAATGTTAATCGATAATGTTTTTAGAACCCAGTTTTAGAGCCCAACGAAGTGGATGGATTGAAGTAATCTGCGGTTCGATGTTTTCTGGCAAAACAGAAGAATTAATCCGTAGGCTAAATAGAGCAAAAATTGCCAATCAAAAGGTAGAGATATTTAAGCCACTTAAGGACAAACGTTATGCTGAAGAATCTGTAGTATCTCATAATGAGAATGCTATTGAATCTAGATCTATTACCAAAAGTGAGAATATTTACGACTTCATAGATGATGTTCATGTCATTGGGATTGATGAAGCTCAGTTTTTTGATTTGGAATTGGTTGAGGTATGTCAAAAGTTAGCACTAAAAGGTATAAGGATAGTTATAGCAGGATTGGATATGGACTTCAGAGGTAAACCTTTTGGTCCAATGCCTTATTTGTTATCTGTAGCAGAATACATTACAAAGGTTCATGCTATTTGCCCCCATTGTGGCAGCCTAGCCACACATTCTTACAGACTTTCTGAAGAAAAAGAAACTGTAGTAATCGGAGAAAAGGATAAATACGAACCAAGATGCAGAATCTGTTATGAAATGGGTCATATTTTAGACTTTAGAAGAAGCTCATAATACACTAGACATAAACAATTTCATTACCTTTGCGGCTTGAAATTATTATCATGCCTGATATTCATATTAAATCTGCACTTATATCTGTTTTTAACAAGGACGGATTAGATAAAATTGCTCCCTTACTTACTAAACATCAAATTATAATATACTCAACAGGCGGTACATATGATCACCTCGAAAAGCTTGGACTTTCTCCTCTCAAAGTTGAAGATGTAACCGGTTATCCTTCTATTCTAGATGGCAGAGTTAAAACCCTACACCCAAAGGTTTTTGGAGGAATTTTAGCCAAAAGAGAAAAAGGTCATTTGAGTCAGTTGGATAAATATGAGATTCCCCCTATAGATTTAGTTATTGTTGATTTATATCCGTTTGAAGAGACTTTAAAATCAACAGATGATGAGTCCGCAATTATTGAAAAAATAGATATTGGTGGCATTTCATTGATTAGAGCTGCAGCTAAAAATTATAAAGACGTTTTGATTGTTCCCTCTAAGAATCAATACGATCAACTGATTGATATACTTTCTCGAAATGAAGCCATATGTAATTTGGCAGAAAGAAAGAGCATGGCTGCATCTGCATTTGACATTTCTTCACATTATGATACAGCAATATTTAATTACTTCAATGATGGCATTGAAGAACCTATAAATGTATTTAAAGAAAGTGCAAATGACGGCATGGCACTTCGTTATGGAGAAAACCCTCATCAATCGGCTACGTTTTTTGGTGATTTAGGCACATTGATGGAAAAGCTCGCTGGTAAGGAATTATCTTACAATAACCTTGTAGATATAGATGCTGCTATGCAAGTCATGGCCGAATTTGAAAATGCTGAACCTACATTTGCAATTTTAAAACATACCAATACTTGTGGTTTGGCTACAAAAAATAATGTACTCGAAGCGTGGCATGCAGCTCTGGCAGGCGATCCTGTTTCCGCTTTTGGTGGCATATTAATTTGTAATTCAGAAATAGATGCAGATACTGCTGAAGAATTAAATAAACTATTTTATGAAGTTCTTTTGGCTCCTGGGTACACTGAGAAAGCGATGAATGTCTTGTCAAAAAAGAAAAAGAGAGTGCTTATAAAAATAGATTCTTTTGAACGGAAGGCTACGCAATTTAAAAGCCTCTTAAATGGTATTGTCCAACAGGATTCGGACCTTAAAATTGAGCATGATATTGATTTGGTTCCATGTACGAAGCAGAGTCCAGATGAAAAGCAAATTCAGGATTTATTGTTTGCCAATAAAGTGTCAAAACACCTCAAATCAAATACAATTGTCTTGGTGAAAGATAAACAATTGCTTGGCATGGGATGTGGCCAGACTTCAAGGATAGATGCCTGTCATCAAGCCATTGATAAAGCTGGTAGAATGGGCTTTGACTTGAACGGTTCGGTAATGTCTTCTGATGCTTTTTTTCCTTTTCCAGATTGTGTGGAAATAGCACATAAGGCCGGGATAAAGGCAGTTGTTCAACCAGGAGGTTCAATAAATGATAAATTGAGTATTGAATATTGTAATCTAAATGATTTGGTCATGGTGTTATCTAGTACAAGACACTTCAAACATTAATTGACCATGACCTCGGATACACAATTGGTCGTAGATATTGGTAACAGCTTTATTAAGTTGGCTGTTTTTAAAGGTACCAAGTTAGTGTACAAAGAGCAATTTGGAAAAGTCAAAGTTGCTACTATCCAAGGATTAAAGTTAAAATATGGGTTTCTGTATTGTATTTTTTCGACTGTTAGAACCAAACAACCATACTTTTTGCGCCATTTGGATAGAAATTTTCATCTGATTCAAATGAATCACAAAACCAAAATTCCCATTAAGAATCTGTATACATCACCGAAGACTTTAGGGCCAGATAGATTGGCGGCTGCAATTGGCGCGCATCAATTGTATCCAGGCAAGAATGTTTTGACAATTGATTTAGGGACATGCATAAAGTATGATTTTATTGACAGCAAAAGCCAGTACCACGGTGGAAATATTGCTCCTGGATTAGAGATGAGATTAGAAAGTATGCATATTCTTACCTCTAAATTACCTAGAGTAAATAGAGCTTTCAATAAAAACTTACTTGGAAAAAATACCAAAGAAGCTCTACAAAATGGAGCTGTTTGGGGCATAAAATGTGAAATTGAACGTTTTATCAAAACTTTAACTACGATTTGGGGTGATATTATCATTATTTTATCGGGTGGAGACAGTATTTATTTTGGAGAAATAATAGAATCTAAGATATTTGTGCTCCCTGATTTAGTCTTATCAGGATTAAATGAAACATTGAGGTATCACCGCATCTTAAAAAAGCTGTAAAGCTGCCATATAAATAATGGCAATAAAATGATTATGATAAAGAAATTATCAATATTCCTCGTCCTTTTCCTTCCTCTGACATTATTATGTCAACCCAATACGAATTCCCCCTACTCCAGATTTGGTATAGGTGATATTGTAGATAGAAATTTTTATTCTTCCCAATTCATGGGAGGGTTGGGTGCTTCATTTACTGACCCTTATCAAATCAATATCGTCAATCCTGCTTCTTTAAGTAATCTTACGGCAACAGCTTTCGATATTGGCTTATTTGCTGAAATGTCTGGATTGCGTGACGGAAAGACTGTCGATAATCCTAATCCTGGGCCTTATAAGTCTTTGTGGTCAGGAAATTTGAATTACATTTCTCTAGCCCTTCCTCTTCAAAACAAGGTAAATGACTTATTGGATAGAAAGCAAAGAGATTATGCTTTGGCGAGCGCATTTACGCTTATGCCATTTAGTACTGTGGGTTACAATATCGCAACCATTGAAAATATTGAGAATATTGGTGATGTAAAAAAAAGATTTGAAGGAGAAGGAGGTACATACCAATTTGTTTGGAGTAATGCGATACGCTATAAAAATTTATCCTTTGGTCTTAACCTAGGTTATTTGTTTGGTAAAATAGAATATTCAAGAAGTGTTGAGTTCGATTTTTCACAACCATATTTCAACAGTTTATTTACGGAAACCAATCGAGTTAGCGGATTTTTATATGATCTAGGACTTATCTACACCTTAAACTTAAATTCAGGTGAAGATATAGAAGGAACAGATGTTGGTCGTAAAATTAATTTCGGTATTCATGGACACGGAAAGAGTAATTTGACTTCCAGAGCTTCTTCCTTTGAAGGCTCAATACAAAGTGGTACCGGAGTTCTTGATACGTTGAACTTTGTTGATGAAATGTCATTTGATGGTAAACTGCCATCTCAGATAGCCATGGGAATTAGTTATTATGCGGGGCAGAAGTTTGCTCTAGGCATTAATTATACTAGATCCAACTGGTCTGAGTTAGAGTCTAATTTTGTTAATAATAGCTTAAATAACACATCTCGGTTATCTTTAGGCGGATTTTATCGTCCTGATTATAAATCGATATCTAGTTACTTTTCGAGAGTATATTATCGATTTGGAGTTTTTTATAATCAGGTACCTAATGAGATACCAGAAAATTTTGACAACACAATTGAAGATATCGGGTTTAATCTTGGTTTTGGTATGCCTTTCTTTTATCAAAGAAAGATCTCACATGCTAATTTAGGTTTAACTTTTGGAATGAAGGGTAGAGGTACAGCGATTGAAGAGCGGTACTTGAGAATATCTTTCAGCTTTACATTCAATGATGATGAATGGTTTATAAAAAGAAAATACAATTAGAAAATTCAAAATCTTTACACATGAATAGTATTAATAAATTTATCCGACTCTTGGCAGTTATTCTCCTAATAACGCCTTCAATAAATGCTCAATTTCATACTTGGGTAGGTAGTGAATTTGAGGAAGATGCAACTGATGCTCATTCTATTTACCGACAAGCATTAAAAGCTGGTGACTGGGAAGTAGCATTTGCAAACTGGCAAAAAGCATATGATTTTGCTCCAGCAGCTGATGGAAAGAGAGACTATCACTTTATAGATGGTGCTAAATTATATCTACATAAATTCAAAAATGAAACCGATCCAGCAAAAAAGAAGGAATATACAGCTATGATCAATCGTCTTTATGATGAAGCTGTCAAAGCTTATGAAACTAGAGCCATTAAGCCAACGAGTTGTGGTAATGATGCCGCGTGTTTTGAAAGAAAAGTTGGGTATGTTCTTAGCCGAAAAGCTTTTGATATGTTCTATACTTTAAATGTACCTTATAGTGAAAACTTAAAAGTGTATCAAATGGCAATTGAAAAAGCAGGTAATGATTTAGAGTATACCGCCTTTGATCCAATATTTACAATGTTGACCTTCCAGTTTCAAAATTCTCAAGTTACCAAGGATGAAGTATTAAGTTTTTATGAAAGCCTTGAGAATATTGCTCAATATAACATTGGTAACAATGAAAGATTAGGTGCTTATTATGATCAGGCCTGGAAAGCTGCAAGGGTCAAATTGGCTCCTATTGAACCAGACATTTTTGATTGCGAATACTTTAAACCGATCTATAAGGAAATGTATGAAGATAATCCTGAAGATATGGATCAATTAAGAAATTTGGTGGGCCTCCTTAAAAAGAGAGGATGTAGTGAAAATGATCCATTACTTGTAAAGTTAGAAACCAAGTGGATCGCATATGCTGAAAAAGTAAATGCTGAAAGGCAAGCAGAATTCGAAGCTAATAACCCGAGTTTTTTAGCTAAAAAATTATACGATGATGGCGACTTCAAAGGTGCTGTTGAAAAGTATGATGATGCTATTAGCCAAGAAGTTGATAAGGAAAAGAAAGCAAGCTATTTATTTTCTAAAGCATCTATCCAATTCAGAAAATTAAATCAGTATACAACTGCAAGGGCTACTGCATACGAAGCAGCAAAGACAAAGCCTAACTGGGGAAGACCTTATATGCTGATTGGTGATATGTATGCATATTCGGCTAGATCTTGTGGTGATACTTGGACGCAGAGACTAGCTATTATTGCTGCAATCGATAAGTATAATTACGCTAAAAGCGTTGATTCTAATGTTGCTCAAGAGGCAAATGAAAGAGTTGGAAAATATAGATCATCTCTTCCTGAATTGGGCGAAGGTCATATGAGAGGAGTAAAAGAAGGTGATAAAGAAAAAGTTGGTTGTTGGATAGGAGAAACTGTTTTCGTGAGATTTCAATAATCAGATTTCAACAAAAATATAAAAGGGGATATACATCAAGTCTATCCCCTTTTTCTATTAATTCTTAGGACCCTATATCAAAACATGTAACCAACGTTTATTCCAATATCTCCACCGAATAATGATCTGTAAAAGATCTCAGCATAAATATTTCCAATATTGATTCCACCACCAAGGTTTATACCAATTTCACTGTTTGAGAGTCCATTATTTGAAAATCTGGTCCAATCAAGTCCACCAAGAGCATATATTGGTATATCATTACCAATAGTAGCAACATTATAGCTTAAGTTTGCATCAATTGAAATTTGCGTACCTATATCTGTAAAGTAGTAGGAGAAACTTGGAATCAATCCCAGATCATCACTAACATTGAGATTCGCTCTTGCCTGAATGCCTAAATCATTAACGTAAGTACCACCCACCCCGAATGAAACTTGACCAAATGAAGTTGTCGCAAAGCAGAAGCCTACAACAAAGAGAAGTAAGAATTTTTTCATCGTTAGAAATTTAAATGGTTAAAAAAGCTATTAATTAACATATCTAAAAATAACTATATATTAATTAAATGAGTGACTTTTCTTAATTTTAATTCATTCAAATGCTATATTTAAAGAATAAAGTATCGCTATTTAATATTTATTACCCAATAAATTTTAGCTTGCACGCTAAATTCCAAATGATATTCCGACTGCTTTGGCGGTTTTGATGAGATAATGCTTTGCATCAACGAAATTGTATTTTTTAACCGCTTCTTTTAGGCTTGTATAAGAGACAATATTATTGTGATAATTAACCATAGTGCCAAAATTTTCTTCCAATACCAGTTCAAAAGCTTTTACGCCAAAGGCTGTAGCTAGAATTCTGTCAAATGCAATAGGAGTTCCACCTCTTTGAATATGTCCAAGCGTTGTAACACGAATATCTTGCTCAACGCCTAATTGTTCCAGTTCATATCTTAAAGCATTACCTATACCGCCAAGTTTAATATGATAATCTCCTGCTTCGTTTGTGCCTATTGTTAAGTCATTAATTTTGGCACCTTCAGCAATCACTATATTGACAAAGCCTTGACCATTGCGATATCTTTTTCTGATCGTTTTTGCTATACTTTTTAGATTGAAGGGCACTTCAGGAATCAAACATAACTCGGCACCTCCTGCAATAGCAGTATGTAGGGCTATCCAACCAGCATCTCTTCCCATAACTTCTAATATCATGACTCTGTTGTGGCTGGCTGCTGTAGTTACTAACTTATCAAAGGCATCTGTTG
Source organism: Saprospiraceae bacterium (assembly GCA_029262995.1). Classification (GTDB taxonomy): domain Bacteria; phylum Bacteroidota; class Bacteroidia; order Chitinophagales; family Saprospiraceae; genus RFSX01. The sequence continues at coordinate 64,502 of JAJCYH010000020.1, forward strand.
CTATCTGAACCGCAGTGCTAAACCCAAAGGTAATATCTGTTGATGAAAGATCATTGTCAATTGTTTTTGGTACTCCAATTATATTCAATCCCTTTTCAAACAGTGCCTGAGATATAGTCTGAGAACCATCGCCTCCAATATTAATAACAGCATCGAAGCCTAATTTATTAATTTTTTTAATTAATTCCTTCGAAATATCAGTGTATACAAGATCACCATTATCCTGTACTTTTGGATAGGCCAATGGGTTACCTTTATTAGTTGTTTTAAGGATCGTTCCGCCTTTTACATGAATTCCTTTAATCTTAGATTTGGTTAGTTTGACAATATTAACCGGTTCCGATATAATTCCGTTAAAAGCTTCAATGCTACCATATGCTTCCCAGCCGCCATGTTTTTTAGCACTCTTACAAATAGCCCTTATAACGGCGTTTAAACCTGGACAATCTCCACCTCCAGTTATAATCAATAATTTTTTTTTCATGTTTTGGACCTTCATTGATTTACCACTTGGTTATTTCAATTTTGTAACAATAAACTTAGTTATTTTCTCTTTCTTACTGTGCTACTCTACAGTTAATAGCTATATCTTTAGGAATTCAAAATAGATTATATAATATTATGGAATCATTTAAATTATACTTTATTGTTATATTCTTCTTTTTTGTGGCTTGCAGCCCAAAACTCCAGGATCAGGAAATTATTGAAAAGGAAGAAATTGTAGAAGTTGTTGAACAAGAACCAGAAATAAGCAATCCGTGTCGCCAACTTTCTGACCTTGATGGGGCATTAAAGGAACAGACAGAAATTGCCTACGTTTTATATAGAGATCAAATCAAGCTAAATAATTTTGATGAGGCATTCAAGCTATGGAATAAAGCCTATTATAATGCACCTGCAGCAAATGGAAAAATAAAATATCAATTTGAAGACGGTGTCAAGATTTATAAGCATTTGTATAAAAATACGCAAGATGAAAATTTGAAGGAAAGCTATGTGGATTCAGTAATGTCAATTTACAATAAGAGAATTGAATGTTTCGGCGAGCCGTATTATGTAGCTGGTAGAAAAGCCTTTGACTTCTACTATTCTTTCCCAGGCACAGTTTCTATTGACTCGATTTACGCACTATTTAAAATGTCAATAGATGGAAAGCAAATGGATGTTGATTACTTTGTAATAAACCCATTTACCAAAATACTAAATGATAAAATTCTAGAAAATGAGATCATATTGGAAGAGGCAAGTTATTATGCTTTACTACTTTTAAAAGTTATTGAAAAAGGAAATGCTTCAGGAAAAAATATTGAAGCATGGTCAATTATTAATTCTTATGCAACTCCTAGGCTTGAAAACCTTGAAGGTATAAATGGGTTTTATAATTGCGAATATTATTTGGACAAGTATTATCAAAACTACCTGCAAGACACATTAAATTGTGAAGTAATCAATACAGCATACAGTAGAATGCTGTGGGGAGGTTGTTCTAAAGACAATGAAATTGTCTTTAGACTAGCTGACGCAAAGGCTAGAAATTGTTATACACCACCACCACCGCCAGGAACATTGCGGCAAGCTTTTGATGCCTACACGGAAGGTAACTATACAAACGCAATTGAATTATTTAATCAATTTGTTAATGAAACTGAAGACGAGGATAAGAAGTTTAAATACAATTTGCTTATCGCAAAAATTTATTACGGTGATATTAAAAATTATGAGCAATCACGCAAATATGCCTTAAGAGCTTCAGAGTTTAATCCTAAGTCAGGAGAACCATATTTATTAATTGGGAAACTCTATGCTTCTAGTGGACCGTTATGTGGTCCTGGTCGAGGATGGGACAGTCAAATAGTTACCTGGCCCGCAATTGACATGTTTGAAATTGCAACTAATGACCCTTTGGTAGCTGATGAGGCTAAGCAATTTATTAGAACGTATTGGCAGTATATGCCAAATAAGGAAGATATCCATCAACGGACAATTAAGGTAGGAAGTGAGTATAAAGTAAAGTGCTGGATCAACAGGACAACCAGGGTAAGGACTTCTGATTGATATAGATGTCGTGCAAACTCATCTAAGCATTGATTTGGAATTGGATTATTACACCTTTAAAATGTAATTTAGTGTGTATATGCGATTAGGAATTATTATAGCATTATTAATATTTGTAGCACAATTATCGGCACAAAGAATCATCTCACCTAAGTTGGTTGAAATTGATTGGAAGGGAATTGTCTATAAAAAAGAGTGGTCCTTTGATTTTCGTTTGCATGAAAATGGTGCTGCTATTGCATATAATTCTGGTAAAATTAAGTCCTATCATAGAACCAATTATTATCATGCTGAAATAGGATTTACCAGAGACCCTAGAGAAAAGTCTCAAAGTAAAATATCTTTAGGAGGCAGATCAGGATCGTTTATTTATGGGAAAGTAAACAACTTGATTAACATAAGAGTTGGTGCCGGAGTTAAAAAATATCTTTCGGAAAAGCAAAAGCGGAAGGGTATTGCTGTTGGATATACCTACGAATTTGGACCATCTATCGCTTTATTAAAACCTTATTATCTGGATTTAATTTATACTACTGAACAAGAAGGTATGTTAAAAGCATTCACGGTGAGTGAAAAGTATACTCAAGCCAATGCAGATAGGTTTTTAAATATCAATTCTATTGATAATAAGTCCTCCTTTTTTACCGGCTTAGACGAAATAAGTATCAGAGCTGGAATTCAAGGAAAAATTGGTGCTCATCTTTCATGGGGCGCTTTTGATAAATCAGTTAAAGCTTTTGAAACTGGTGTTATGTTTGATTTGTTTGCTTCTAAGATCCCAATATTGGTAGAAACAGAGGAAATAAGCAACAAACCTTATTTTGTACGGTTATATTTGAACCTACAGTTAGGATCAAGAAATAATAGATAGCTAAAAGTAATCAAATGTTAGAATTACCAGTCGTTTCTAAAGAATTAAAGCGTGAGCGCAAGCCTGATTGGTTAAGAGTTAAATTACCAATTGGAGAAGAATACAGGAACGTAAGACGTTTGGTTGATGAGTATCAATTGCACACCATCTGTCAAAGTGGGAATTGCCCTAATATGGGAGAATGTTGGGGTGCAGGAACCGCAACTTTTATGATATTAGGTAATGTGTGTACCAGATCTTGCAGTTTTTGCGCAGTAAAAACAGGAAAACCTCCAGAATATGATGAAGATGAGCCAAGAAGAGTTGCTGAAGCAATCCGGTTAATGCAAGTCAAACATGCAGTCATTACATCCGTAAACAGAGATGAATTAAAAGATAGGGGAGCAGAAATCTGGTATCAGACAGTGGTTCAAGTGAAAAATGAATCTCCATCTACAACGATAGAAACGCTGATTCCTGATGTCAAAGCCAATTGGGATGCATTGGATAGGATGATAGAAGGAGGTCAAGAAGTGGTTTCTCATAATATGGAAACTGTTCGCAGATTATATAGAAAAGTACGACCGCAAGCAAAATATGATAGAAGTTTGGAGCAAATCCAAAGAACTAAGAATGCAGGTAAAAGAACTAAATCTGGTTTTATGCTTGGCCTTGGAGAGACTAAAGATGAAGTTTTAGAAATTATGAAAGACCTTCAAAAACACGGATGCGATGTTGTTACAATTGGACAATATTTGCAACCAACTAAAATGCACTTGGAAGTATCTGAATATGTTCATCCTGATATATTTGCTTATTACAAAGAAGAAGGCCTTAAGATGGGAATAGATTTTGTAGAAAGTGGGCCATTGGTCAGATCCAGTTATCACGCAGAACGACACTTATAGGATATGCTATACAATGTAAAAGCTGGTATAATTGGGTTGGAGAAATTAGGTTTGGAGTACGCTAAGCTACTTAAAGATCATGTAAAAAACCTTAATCTTATTGCGGCTTCGGGGAGGACTCAAAAAGAGATTTTATTTGCTAAAAATGATCTATCTCTAGAGTACGTATATAACGATGAAAAAGCATTATTTGCCAATCACGATATCGATGCAATATTTATCCTTTCTGATACCCGATTTAAAGCTGATCATGCCATTCAAGCGATAGAAGCAGGAAAGCATGTCTTTATGCTTAACCCAATCGCATTAAATCTCGAAGACGCAGAACAAGTACGGAAAACTGCTTCTTCTCACCCTAGTCAGGTTGTAATGTGCGGGTCAACGATTAGAATTAATCCTGTATTTAACAGCCTTAAAGAAACGATTGATTCTGGTGAGTATGGTCCAATTAAATTTATTCAGATTGAATCCTCTTTTGTACGAAGTCTTCAGAAAACATTTACATTACCTTCTGGCAGTAAATATCTGGACTGTCTTTTGGATGAAATAGACTTGGCATTATGGCTCGGTAAATCAGAATATGAAAGCGTAAATGTCATAGAAAATGGACCCTATAAAATATGTCAAGTTTACGATAAGACAACTCTTCAATATCAGTTTCTTATGGGGCTAAACTCTAATAATGCCTATGGTTCCTTGAAAATATTCTGTGTGCGTGCACGCATTGAAATTAACAATCAGATACCTCATGAATATAAAGTCTATCCAGATACTGGGGAAGTATTAAGTAAAACTGCTGGTCAAGGTACTGATTTTAGTTTCTTGGATTATATGCAACTCCATCATTTTACACAATGTATTATGGGCAACTCAAGGAACCGCTTTACATTAGATCACGCTGTTGAGTCTATGCGTTTGGCACTGGCTTTTGAAAAATCAGATGTATTGAATAAGTCAGTAACACTCTAGTTTTCTCATTTAGGTAATTATTAATTTTAAGAATGCACAATTTCTTCTAGGAAGGCTTTGAAAAAGGGAAGAGTAGGAGGGGCTGTGAATACTTTCAAGTCATTAAAAAAACTACCCTCTTCATCAAGGAACTTGAAAATGGTTTGTGGGTCCAGTTTTAAAAATAAACTCTCAAATACTTCTTTGCCAGTCGTTTTATTGCTTAGGATTGCGTTCAATAAAATCCTGTCGTAAAACTGAAACCTGCTTGTGTTATGTCTATATCTTAATAAGTTGTCATTTATAATATGATCAACAATTCTATCTGTTTCTTTCTGAATGCGATTAAACGCATATCCTGACGAAGCCTTTACAGAACCCCCATTCGTGCCAATATTGATGATTCGGTTATCTTGGTTATTGGAAAACTTAAAAGTAGTCATGGGTATTGCACCCAACTCAATATCATTGATCTTGTAATGTTTAATTTTTAAAATATCATTGATATAATTTTCTAAATAGTTGTCATAAAACGAAGATTCTGGAATATTTTCGGAAAAAATAGCAAGTTCTACAAGGGCATTTCTTTTATCAAAAGGTAGAACATAGCAAAATCTGGTTTCATCATCCTGTGGTAACCTGAAATCCATGAAACCTGCTAGTTCTGGATCAAAACAGTCATGGTCGGTTTCAATTATCCACCCTTTGAAATGTTGCCAGACAAAATGTGATTTTGAAAAATCAATATTATCATAGTAACTTTTAAATAACCATTGGCTTGAATAATGATTTCCTCCCGCTCTTACATTAACAATTTTGTCGCCCTTTGAAATGTCATCGATTTTTGCTTTTACAAATTCAACACCAGGTTGCGCTTTTAAAAAGCTTAATACGTGATTATAAAAATCAATACCCCTTATCATTTTATACGTATAGGGTTTAATGTCAAATTGTTTTTCAATTTGATCTGAACCAAAATGAATACGACCCCATTTTTTATAAAGAATACTATCGAACAGATCTTTTTCTTTACTCCAAAAACACCAGGTTCGGTCATTTTTATTTTTTTCTGTAGGATCGATCAACAATATGGACTGTTGGGCGATATTTTGATTTGATTTTATTTTATAGGCCAAACTAAGACCTGCGAGACCAGCACCAGCAATGATAATATCATATTTCGGATTTGTTGACAATTTTATATTAAAGCGATGAGAATGATTTAAATTTTATCTTTCTTAGATTTTATTTTTCAAAATGAAGAAGCTTACAAGGTATAAAGAAATTGAGTCATTTTTGTTTTCACAATTGCCAATGTTTCAACGCATCGGGCCCAAAGCATTCAAAAAAGATCTTGGAAATATAGAATTCCTGTTGAATCGTCTGAATCATCCTGAACTGCAATTAAATTGTATTCATATAGCAGGAACCAATGGTAAAGGCTCAACTAGTTTTCTTTTAGCAACGGCATTACAAGAGCAGGGGTTCAGTGTAGGTCTGTATACCTCACCTCATTATCGTGATTTTCGAGAACGCATTAGAGTTAATGCAGAAATGATAGATAAGACATTTGTCAAAAACTTTATTAATGCACTCATTGAGAATGGAATTTTTGAAAGTGGTTTCAAGCCTTCTTTTTTTGAAGTTTCGGTAGCTATGGCATTTATGTATTTCAAAGAAAGGCATGTTGATTATGCGATAATCGAAACCGGATTAGGAGGAAGGCTAGATTCAACAAATGTTATAACACCTATTACTTCAATTATAACAAACATTGGTTTGGATCATACGGCATTCCTTGGCAATACCTTGGAAAAAATTGCTATCGAGAAAGCTGGAATAATTAAAACCAATGTACCTGTGATTATTGGGAAAACGCAAAAAGAGACGGAAGCTATTTTCATAAACAAAGCCATTGAACATAACAGCACAATTACATTTTCGGATCAGTTACAGTGCAATAGTACAGTTGACAGTATCGCACAGGACTTCCCTGAATACCAAAGAGAAAACCTCTATACAGCGTATAATACACTTAAATCACTGTTTCCAAAAATAAAGTGGGAACCCCTTTTGTTAAATGCATGGATAAAGGGCTTGTCTAGATGGGGATTTGTTGGTAGATATACTATTCTTTCTGAAAGCCCAAAGATTATTGCTGATAGTGCACATAACAAAGAAGGAATGGTGGAGTTGTTTAAACAGATTGATAATGAGGCATTTAATAAGTTTCATATCGTGATGGCTATGGTAAATGATAAGAACCTTGAAAGTGTATTGAATCTATTCCCAACCGATGCTACATATTATTTTAGTAATGCTAAGATTCCAAGAGCTTTGGACAAGTTACAATTGTCTGATCAAGCTAAAGCTTATAACCTTTACGGTAAAACTTATATCAGTGTAAATAAAGCTTTGGCTGCAGCCAAAAAGAAAGCTAAAATTGAAGATTTAATATTGATAACGGGAAGTATTTTTACTGTGGCAGAAATTATCTAATTGTTCATCTTATTCTTCATCTAGGACAGATAGAATTTCAGCTTTGTTTACTGCAATACTTGCATTTAACTCAAAACCTACAAGAACGACAAAGGCATTGATTTGTATCCAGATCAATAAAACTAGCAAAGCGCCAATGGAACCGTAGATTTCATTATACCTACCAAAGTTATTTATGAAAAAGGAAAAAGCTAATGAAGATAGAATAGAAAGTATTGTAGCCACAATAGCACCTGTATTTATCCATTTAGTTTTCTTTCTCATTGCCGATCCATACCTATAGATAATCGTTATCCCTAAATAGACTATAGATAAAGAGACAAACCATTTTGATAATAAAAAGACTGAAGCAGAGTAGCCGGTTAAACTTAATTTGTCTAATAGGAACTCAATCACAGGTTTTCCAAATATAATCAGAAATGTAGATATTAAAAAAATGGAACCTATCATGATTGTTAAAAAGATAGCCACTAACCTGTTCTTAACATAGCTTCTATGTTTGAATACTCTTTCGTAACTTTTATTAAAGCCATACATTAACGCCAGCATACCAGAGCTTGAAAATACAACTGCAAAAATAAAACTAATGGATTGAAGACCTCCTCTTTTTATGGATGCGACTCCTTGAATAGTGTCAAATAAGAAATTATGCGCTTGTTGTGGCAAGAAGCTAATGGTTGAAGATTGAAAAATACTAATATAATCCGTGGTAGTTGGAAACATTGGCAACAAGGTGAAGAGAAAGATGAGTGAAGGGAACAAACTCAAGAAGAAGCTGAATGCGATGGAATTAGCTCTAGTGACTATATCATCTTTCAAAGCTTCCCTATATATAAAACTTAATACATCATAAACAGGGACACCAGAAAAACCAGGCAAAGAGTATTTTTTACATATTCTAATAAAATTTCTAATAAACTGTATTTTGATGAGATCCATAATTCTGCAGCTTACTGAAAATGAAAACTTAATTTTTCTTGTAGAATTTCTGGGCATGAAATTCTTTTTTTACTAATCATGTCAATGAAGAAAAGTTTCACTTTTGCTGTATTGATAATTTCTTTCTTTTCATTGTACAACTCATGATTAAAGACCAACAGTTTGTCTGGCATCTCGTTCAATATAGATTTGATTTCGATCATTTCATCATAGAAGGCTGGCTTTAGATACCTTGCTTCTAGGTGCAATACGGGTAACATTACTTTATAATCTTCTTCAAGAGATTTATAGGATATACCAAGTGATCTTATGGTCTCTACTCTTCCGATTTCATAATATTTGGCGTAATGTCCATAATAGAGATAGGTCATTTTGTCCGTTTCAGCATATCTTACCCTTTTCGAAAAACTATAACTATACATTACAAACTCTTTGGTTGGCTAAGTTATCTAATATTCTCTTAGTCGTTCTAATAATTATAAGGCTTTGCGTTTGAATAGTTAACTTTGTTATTTATATAATGCTTATTTTTTTGATTAAATCATATAATCATGTTTAAGAAACTTAAATCCATTTTTGTAATTGAAGATGAAGATCGATCAAACCAATCAAGTTCTTCTTCATCAGATGGGACTCCTAAATCAGCCCAGAAAGATGATGCTATTTCTAAGTCAAGCCTCAAAATAGAAAGGCCTGTATTTGATGCCAATAACCCTCCTAAGAAAAAATTAAATGAAAAATTTATAAACAGATTATTAGGGGCAATTGAAGAACAAAATATTGGTGGATTTGACTATCTGGAATATAAACAAGCCTTACAGAATTTGAATAAAGTAAAAATGGATGAACCTACTAAGTATAAGTCTGCCCTTGCGGTAGCAAAGACGATGGGAGCCAATAAGGAGGTTCTACTCAGCAGTGCTAATCATTATCTCAAAGTGTTAGAATCAGAAGAGCATAAATTCATTGAAGCATTTAAAAACCAAATTAACCAACAAGTTACTCTACGTAGTGATGAAATTAAAGCTCAGGAACAGTCTATTGAGCAGATGAAAAGTCAAATAATAAAGCTACAAGCAGATATTGAAGACAGAAGAAAGCGTCTTGAATCCAGCAAAAACAAAGTGGATTCAGCAAAGGAAAAAGTTGAACTTACAAGAAATGATTTTTATCAAGCTTACTATGTTGTGTCTGAACAGATTAAAGAAGATTTGGTTAAAATTCAGGAATATTTGAGTTAGAACATGTAATTCTATTCAATAACAGTTAACAACTCTTCCCACAATTGTTCATAAGGAATAATTTCTATACTTAAAGATTTTTCGGAATAATCATGAGGGTTGTCTTTGAGCAGTTGTAGGTTTTTGATTACCTTTTTTTCAATGTCTTTTTTCTCATAGTTGCATTCAGGTATTGCAATTAGCATTTTAATAAAATTACTTGATCGTACAAAATCATCTCCTTGTAGATATTTGTATTGGTACTGTCTCAGCGTATCCAATTTATCAATGACCTTGTCATGTTTTTGATAAACCAATAAGAACAACATTTGAATAACTAAAACTGTGATGTTAAGCCCTTTTTTATCTTTTGAATGTCGTGGAACTTCATTTAAGAAACGATTTAATCTGAAAGGTCGGAGTTTGTATTGTGGATAATTTTCAGGATTTATTTTACCTGTTTTGATTAAAAAGTGAACAAAGGCTTCCTTAGGGTACCAAGGTTCTCGAGATGTTTCAATTAAGGTTTTAAACGATTTGTTAGTGGTGATATCGGAAATTAGTTTGAATGCTGAGATATAATCCTCATTGATAACATGGATGTTGAATATATAGTTTTGACTATTATGCCAAGAGATCATACGTTTGATCGGTACCAATTCCAAACAATATTTGAAGCAATTTAAGGCTTCGTCATATCTTTTAAGACCGATTAGAGTTACTCCCTTATTTTGGGTAAAAGTAAATAATCCATGAGCTGAAAAATTAAGGTGTTTAGTAAAATATAGTATAGCTTTATTGCAAATCTTCAATTGAGATTTTAAGTCTTTTTTTATTAAATGGATTAAGTAATATGACCCTAATAAATTACTATTTATTTGATAAGACGATTCAATGATCTGATGATTTTCATTCTTTTTTAGTTTGGATTCAATATCTAGAATTTCTTGTGAATGAATACTATAATTCTTAGAGTTTATTATTATATAATTTAATCGAATGAAAATGTCTTCTATTGTTAGATGAGTATTCCACGTTACTTTAATTTCTTCAAATTTCTTTGAATAAAATTTATACAACTTAGAAGAACTAGAAAATAATGAATAATGATTCCTTAACTCATTAAGCATTAAAAATGAAAATTCTGAGTCACCATGCTTTAATGCTGTATTAATATTGTTTTCCAATAATTTGATGGCCAAACTCCTTTGCCCTGACTCAATTAAAATTATTGAAATTGTATAAATTTTAGATAACTGAGTACGTATTCTTTTTTTTATAGAAGAATTATTCAAAATTGAAAATTCTACAATTAGAAGTTTGCTACATATTTTATCCCAGTACCTTTTTTTTAACATTCGGTATTGGTTGCGTTTATTTTTTTCTGGATAGAGTTCTTTTATAACAATTTCTTCACTTTTTTTCTCATCCAAAAGAAGAGTGTAAAAGCGGCAATAAATATTTGAGGAATGGGGATGATTTAAGTTGTTGTCTGGAATACTAGATGAAATGACTTTTGTTAGGGCTCTAAGTTCGGTAAATCTCATATTCTGTTACTTAAAATATATACTAAATAGTCTTTAAGGTTATTATTATAAGATATTTATATATGATGATAACTTCATATGTATATAAAACTTATGTTGCAGTTTTGAAAATAAATATAAGATATTCCACAGTATTCAGTCATATCTTTATTTAACATTAGTCAATTATAGAACATCTTTAACTTCCTAGAAATGGAATCCTTAAGTGATCATAAAGGGTTCCTTTCTTTTTTGAGAGGCACCATTAAATTTTATTATTCCGGGAATATGCTTAATATTTCTTCCCACAACTGTTCATAGGGTATGATCTCAAGACTTAAGGTGTGCTCAGAAAAATCAGATGGATTATTGATTAATTCATCATAATATTTTTCGGCCTTTTTTCGAATGAGAGCCGCCTTATAATCTCCTTCAGGAATTTTGAGCAACATTTTAATAAAATTACTAGATCTGGAATATTCTGGTCGTTTCAAATAGCGAAAGTTGTATTGACGCAATGCTGTTAGTTTGTCCAATACAGCATCATATTTTTCATCGATAATGAGAAACAGCATCTGGATTATATTAATGGTAATATTTAGCCCCCTTTTGTCTTTGGAAAATTTCGAAACTTCATTGTTGAATCGACTTAGTCTAAAAGCTCTCAATTGGTTTGAATCAGATTCTGAAGGAGTAATTCTGCCTATTTTTATAAGGAAATGTATAAAAGCTTCTTTAAGATACCATGGTTCGCGGTAGCTTTCGTTGAGTTTGATAAATCCTGGATTATTTATAATTATTGAAATAACATCATAAGCAAGATCATATTTCTTTTGCAATATATATGCTGCGAACAAATAATTATGAATATAGTGCCAAGCCACACCTCCTTTGGTAGGAATATATTCCAGGCATTTGTCAAAGCAGTCTAGGGCTTCATCGTATTTATTCAAACCAAGAAGAGCTACACCTTTTTTTTCAGTAAATGAGAATATGGCTATATTGCTAAAGTGGTTCATGGATAGGAAATAGTCAATTGCTGTATTAGAAATAGCTAATTGTTCATTAATGTCATTTTTAATAATGGTAACATAATATGCTGACTGCAAAATGTAGTAAGTAATATTATATGATTTGTAGATTTTGTCATTTGCTCTAATTTGCTCAATTTCTTGTTCTAATTGTTGAATTTCGGTGGTGTATTGATAGTTATTTGAATTAAGAATTTCCCGAGCTAAAATAAGATAGATGTCCTCTGACCTGATTTTGATATATAACAATTCGGATATCTCTACAAATTGATTGCTATACTTTTGATATTTGTACTTGTTATCAATGAATAGGCCGTATTGAAATTTTAGATCTTTAAGAACGAGGAAAGAAATTTCAAGCATATCATATTTTAAGGCTGATTTTAGTATGCTTTCAGCTAGGTTAACAGCAGTATTTTTAACGCCTTTGTCAAGTAAAATTTGAAAGGCTGCCCAGTTCTTCATTACTTTTCCATAGGCTTTTTGGTATTCAGATCTCGAATATTCCTGTACATCAATAAAAAACAAGGTATTGATCAGCCTTTGATTTAATCTGTACTTTAATTTCCTGTAGGCAGAATTTTTCTCGTCTGTATTGTAAAGGAGTTGAGCAGCTTCTTCATCCGAATTGATATCTCCATCTCGTATAGCTTCATAGAGTGCTTTTGTTTTGGGAGACAATTCGGCACCTTCAGTCAGAATTTCAATTTGCTTGATCTTCTGTACGGAAAGAAGTGATATCAGTGTTTTAAGGTCTTCCACAATGTCCTGATTTAATATATGATGAAAGTACACAATATGATTCAAAAACGCATGTCCCAATAGGGCAATTATCCTAATAGTAAACTACTTGTCAATTGCTTATTTTTGGACATAAATCATATAACAAACAGAGTTTTAAGCATTAAAGAGCATCCCTTATAATAATTTTCTAGTCTACAATTTGCCTAAATGACAACTGCTTGTCATTTGTTCTCTCAATATGCATGTCCCCTAATCTGCAAATCTGTTATGTCTATGGCATGGTATTCGCTTTAGCTTTACTCTGAAATTCATTCTATCATTATCTAAATCTATCTATCATGGATGTTATACTTGTTGTATTGCAATTATTCGGAATTATCGAAGATCAAGGCGAATTCTAAGCAATAACCCATTTAGCGGTGTTGAAAGTAAAGGAGCCTCCGAATTTATTCGGGGGCTTTTTCTAATTATTATGCATGTCCCATCATATATTAAAAAGTTACAATATTATATCTACCATCTATTAATTTTACAGCAGGATTTAATTCAATACGACCATTCCTGATTCATGTGCAGGATTGTAAGTTTTAAGAGTTCTTGTTTAGGCAAGGACTTTTTTTGTTTAATAATATATTCATCTATTTCCTACTATGCTTTCATCTCTGTAAATAGTGAATTCAACGAAATATTCATTTTTAGGGATTTATATTGTGTTTACAGCAGTTATACCTTAATGTTTACGGTTCCAAGCAACTTTATTTAATTGCTTAATCGTATTTTTATCATTCAAAAGAAGCTGTTCACTTGAACATATATTCAAGATTTATATAAAGATTCGATATGTATAAGAGGAAGTCGTTCTGGACTAGACCAGAAGGTATAACTGGTGCAATTTTTTTAATTGCGGGTATTTACTTTGTCAGTAGTATCATCATGAATTCCTTGTCTGCAATAATTTCTGCGTTCTCAAGCCCACTTGGTATGGCATTAATGTTAGGAATTATAGGAGTTCTCTTGTTTATGGCCTTGGACGGAAAAGCAAGGAATCTTATATTGTATATGTACAAGTCAACGATGCGTTGGATTACAGGCCTTTTTGTACAGATAGATCCAATTGGAATATTAAAGTCCTACGTGAAGGATCTTAAGAGCAATCTGAAGAAAATGAGGAAGCAGATAAGCCGCCTGAGAGGTCAAATGCACAAGTTGAAGGAAATGATTTTGAATAATAAAAAGGATATCAAAACAAATATGCAGTTGGCTTCTAAAGCCAAGCTAAGCAATCAAGAGGCAGTAATGATTCTTAAAAGCAGAAAGGCTGGGCGATTGAAGGATTCTAACATGAAGTTGGAAGATCTATACAACCGAATGGAAGTTTTATATAGAGTGCTTTCTAAGATGTATGAAAACTCAGCTATTTTAGCTGAAGATATTGAGGATCAGGTCAAACTAAAGGATCAGGAGCGTAGGGCTATATTAGCGGGTCACTCAGCAATGAAATCAGCAATGTCAATAATTAAAGGGGATTCAGACAAACGTGCAATGTTTGATCAAGCACTGGAAGCTATTGCAGATGATGTAAGTATGAAAGTAGGAGAGATGGAAAGATTTATGGAAATGTCAGAGAACTTTATGTCATCAATAGATCTTCAAAATGGAATATTTGAGGAAAAAGGAATGAAAATGCTTGAAGAATGGGAGAAGAAGTCTACTTCGCTTTTGTTAGGAACTGCAAAAGACGACCTTTTATCTAAAGCAAATGATAATACAGATGTACTTGACCTAGAACAACCAATAATGGAACCGGAGAAACGAGGTCGTAGAAATCAATATGATAATTTTTTTGAATAATACAATATAACTCATTTCAAAATGGCTAGAAGATTAACTATGTTTTCGAAACTGCTAATAGTATTTATGATATTAGCGGCAATTGGATTTGGTGGAAAGTGGATACTTGATAATACAAGTTTTGGACAGACATTGAAGCAGAAAGCTGAGCAAGAAAAAGCTCAATCTGCATCTGATGATGCAGCTTCTTCATCTAATGATTCTAAATCTGGAGGGCTATTCAATCGTAACAAAGACTCTAATGCAGATGACAATACTTTGAGAGTTCAATTGGTTACATGGCCCGGCTATGCACCTGGGCTTTATTTTAATGAAGGTTCGAATGCTAATACCAAGAGTAGATTTTTTAAGGAGTATGGATTCAAAGTGGAATTCACCAGAGAAGATAATTTGTTGAATGCTTTGGATGGCTGGGCATCAGATGAATATGATGTATTAGTGCAAACCGCTGATGCTTTTTCGTTGTATACTGCTCCTGAAGAGCTAGCATCTCTTAAACCTCGTGCTTTCATGCAAGTTGATTGGTCAAGAGGTGGAGATGCTATTATTGCCAAAAGAGGCATAAATACACTTAACGATTTAAAAGGGAAGAGGGTAGCATTAGCTGTTCCGGCTCCAGCTCAGACGATGTTAATTACAGCTCTAGAGTCTGCTGGATTAAGCATAGATGACGTTAAAATTATAAAGACAGCAGATAATTTAGATGCAGCCGAATTATTTAAATCAGATGACGTGGATGCTGCTGTGGTTTGGAGTCCTTATGATGTTGAAGCAACCAATCAAGTTCCTGGTTCAAAAATATTGATGACAACAGTAGAGCAATCTCATATTATCGGTGATATTATGTTTGCTAAGGAAGATGTAATAAATGAAAAGAAAGCTATGTTCAATGGCTTTTATGAGGGATGGATGAGAGCTGTCGCTGAGATAAAAGATGCTGGAAATTCAGAAAAGGCTGCTAAGTACTTAGGGGAGTTCTTGCAATTTGGTCCTGAAGATACAAAGGCAATGATGGGAAGAGTTTACTATGCCAGCCATGGTGACAACATGAACTTTTTTGAATTAAATCCTAAATTCCGAGGAATGACAGGAGGAGATTTATACAATAAAATGAATCGCAAGTTTTTCGAAATGAAAGACAATCCCAATATGGGTCCGACGTGGAGGAATGTGATTAATACCTCTGCAATATTAAACGCTAATGCGAAATTAACAGGGCAAGCTTATGCTGCTGAAGGAGTAAAAGAATTTGCTCCGCCTACGGCAGCTGACAGAAATGCACCTGCACTATCCGTTAAACCAATCAGTATTAATTTTGCTACTGGGCAGTTTGCTTTGACAGAGAATGCAAAAACTCTTATTGATTTGCAACTCTCAGAAATTGCTAAATCATTTGCAAACGTTAGAGTAAGGGTGGAAGGTAATACAGACAATGTTGGTTCACGTGATATGAATATGAAGCTTTCTGAAAAACGAGCAAGATCTGTTGCTGAGTATTTGCAAAAAACATATTCGATGGATGCCAATAGGTTTGTCATTATTGGAAATGGACCTGATAAACCTGTTGCTGGATGCGAGAGTAATGCAAGTGCTGAATGTAAAGCAAAAAACCGAAGAACTGAATTTCAATTATTGTCAGCATCTTAATTTTACATAATCATGTCATGGTTATTCAAATTAAGAGGTGAAATTCCTAGCAAATGGAAAATTCCGCTTGAGACCTTAGGCGTATTGCTCCTTTTCTTAGTTTGGGTTCTAATAACAGCAGGTGAACAATCTCTGGTTCCTAGTAAGATTCTGCCTAAGCCATCTAAAGTACTTTCAGCCTATGGAAATCTTTTCTCAGAAAATGATTTGATTAGAAATAGTTTTCGTTCAATCGGATTAAATCTTGCAGGATATATCAAGGCAATAATTTGGACCATTCCGATTGGATTTATAATTGGGTTATTCCCGTTGTTCAAAGGAATGTTTCAACGGTCACTAGATGCCGTAAGGTTTGTACCAATAGCAGCAGCTATAGGTGTTTTTATTGCATGGTTTGGGATTTCCAGCTCCATGAAAGTTAATTTCCTTGCTTTTGGAATTTTTATTTTTCTATCTCCTATTGTTGTTCAGCGGATCATTGAAGTAAAAGATGTATATCTAAAAACGGTTTACACAATTGGTGCAACAAACTGGCAAACAATTTGGTCGGTATATATTCCATCTGTTTTTTCAAAACTTATTGATGATATACGTATTTTAACAGCAATCTCTTGGACATATATTGTAGTAATTGAAACAATCAATTCAGAAGAAGGTGGACTAGGTGCATTAACATGGACAGCAAGAAGGCTAAGTAGACCAGACAATGTTTTCGCATTGTTGCTTTTGATCATTTTAATTGGCATCATTCAGGATCGAATATTTGTCAGATTGGACAGAGAACTATTGCCACATAAATATCAGATAAAAAATCAAGAAGCAGGAGGAAGGATGAAGAAGGCAAGTCTTATTGATACTTTATTTGACTTTGCATTTTCAGCTTTTATTTGGATTCTATTGACCGTTTATATTCTATTGGCAATAAATGAGTATTCGGGAATATTAAGTGACATAAAACTTATACACTATCTATTTGGTAATACCAGTTGGGCTTTTCATTTTATTATGATCGGCATTATTTTTTATAAATTCCAAAGGTTATACAGAAAGTTTGTAAGTTATAAAATGCAGAGGACCAATGCGTAAAGTTTTTCCAGACAAGCCATATCAGGATAACATCATTGAACTGCGAAATATTTCACAAAGTTATGATGGAGGCCAGAATTGGATCATAAAAGATTTAGACTTCTTAATTGAAGATAAGCCAGAGCAAGGACAATTCGTTGTTATTCTGGGAATGTCAGGAAGTGGAAAGTCAACATTGTTAAGATATATTGCTGGCTTACAAACACCAACTATCGGAGAAGTATTAATTAACGGAAAGTTAGTGGATCATACACAAAGAACTAGTATGGTGTTCCAACAGTATTCTTCATTGCCATGGTATTCAGTTCTTGATAATGTGGCATTAGCTCTTCGTTATAAGGGCGTTTCTAGGAAGGAAAGAGAAGAAAAGGCTATGGAAATGATCAAATTGGTTGGTTTGGATGGACATCAGAATAAATTTGCACAATACCCAAGCTTATCCGGTGGTCAATTGCAAAGGGTTGCCATAGCAAGAAGTTTGCTCGCAAACCCTAAGATACTCTTAATGGATGAGCCTTTTGGTGCCTTGGATATTAAAACTAGATTGAATATGCAGGATTTATTGACTGGTATATGGCATAAATTTCAATCGACCATCATTTTTGTTACGCATGATATTTCGGAGGCCGTTTTTTTGGCAGATGATATCTATATTATGAAATCACCACCTTCTTCGTTTGTGGAACACATTCATATTAATTTACCACTTGACCGAAATCGCTTGATTAAAAGGGATCCACAATACATATCTCTTGTACATGAAGTTGAAGATAAAATGGTTAAAGTATCGGATCTGAAATAGACTTATGAGCCAAGGACCTAAAAATATAAATCCAAACTTTATTAGAAAACAGGGTATTAAATATTCTTGGGAAGAATGTGTTGAAGGTATTAGAGAGGGGCAAACCAATATATTGGCTACGCTTATATCTAAAGCTGAAAGTAATCTTCAAGAAGATCAGGATTTTATTCAGAAATTAATTGCAGAAACTAATGTAAATAGGCCTACTCGGAAACTATCAATTTCTGGTCCACCTGGAGTAGGTAAAAGCAGTTTTATCGATGTGTTTGGTAGTTATCTAATCAAACGAGGGTTTAAAATTGCTGTTTTACCTGTTGACCCTAGCAGCTATATCAGTAAGGGTAGTATACTAGGTGATAAAACAAGAATGGAAACTCTGGCAAATTCTGAAATGGCGTTTATAAAGCCAATGTCATCTTCTCTTTCATTGGGCGGCTTAGCTCCCGCAAGTGCGATAGCAATTATGATATGTGAGAGAGCTAATTTTGATTATATAATAATGGAAACAGTAGGAGTAGGGCAGTCCGAGGTTGAAGCTAGAGATTTAGTCGATTTATTTATGGTTTTACTACAGCCAGGAGGTGGAGATGATTTGCAGGGCATAAAAAGAGGAATTATGGAATTGGCTGATATTTTTGTTGTCACAAAAACGGATGGCAGTTTGTTAGAAAACGCAAATCGAACTACAAAAGAAATCAATCAGGCAACGGCGTTGATGCTTGCTAATTCTTATGGTTGGAAAGCAGGAGTTTATAATCACTCTGCTGTATTAAGTGAGGGAAACGAAACGTTATTTGAAGCTATAGAGAATTATTATTCCTTTATGTCTTTAAATGGTAGATTGGAAAGTCTACATAAGGAGCAAAATTTAAAATTATTTGAAAAACGGAGTAGCCAATTGTTGATTGATCATATGTTGAAAAAGAAATTTATTTCTGCACAATTAATGGAGCTCAATGCTAAAATTAATACCAATGAAGCATCTGCTCTGGAAGCATTGCAAAATCTGAAGAATATATTGGATGGCCTATCTTAAATATTTACTTTTAGTATTTTTCTTTATTTTACTAGGCAATCCTTGTTCCGCTTCGGATTCTCTGATATTTGTGTCTCCTGTAGATTATATTCCTAAATTATCTGGGAATTTTATGGAATTAAGGAATAATCATTTCCATACCGGAATTGATATTAAGTCTTCTAACGGTTTGGTAGGTGATAAAATTAAATCCGTTTATGATGGCCATGTATCTCGCGTTAAAGTGCAATCTGGAAGTTATGGGCAGGTTATTTATATTGATCACCCAAATGGATATACTACGGTTTATGCACATTTAGATTCTTTCTTTCCGGCGCTTGAGAAATACGTATCTAGTGTTCAGTATGAAACTGAATCATTTGAAGTAGACCTCTATTTGCCTGATAGTCTTTTTGTCATCAACAGGGGACAAGAAATAGGTCGTATGGGAACAACAGGTCATTCGTTTGGACCGCACTTACATTTTGAAATTAGGGAAACAGAAACTGAAGTGCCATTGAATCCTGAAGCTTTTGGATTTGGGCCCGTTGATATAGTACCACCAGTTGTTGAAACCCTTATTGTTTATAGGCATGATGAATTTGGGAATGAAATCTCTTCTCGTAAACTTTTTCTTAACCCTTTGTCTAATTCAGGAGCCAAGACTGTTGATGTTGTAAAATATGATTCTGAAGGAATTGCTTTTGGTCTTTCAATGTTTGATCAAACGACCGGCTCATATAATCGAAACGGGATAAATGCATATAAGCTTTTTCTAGATGATTCGTTGAAAATAAATTGGAAAGCAGACAGATATAGTTTTGATGAGGATAGAAAGATTAATGGTTTTTTAGATTATCAATTACTTAAAACTGAGGGGATAAAGGTATATAAATTGTTTACGCCGCAATGTAATGCTTTACAATCCTTTGATTTAATTGATAATGGTATTCTATATCTCAACGACAAGTTAAATCATAGTATTAAAATTGAAGTTTCAGATTATGCTGGGAACAGTTCTACTGTGGAGTTTATAGTCCAGAAGCAAGATTCGGAACCTATCAATACTTACAAATACAGTTGTGATACAAGTTATAGTTTTAGGGTTAACATGTTTGAAATATTATTTGAAAGAAATACTTTTTTCAATGGGTTTGATAAGCTTGAGATTGTAAAGTCGGAAGATCTAGTGATGAAGCAGAGATGTCATAGAATCGATATTTTTTCTACAAAAACGGCAGTATGCAAATACTATAAAATATCTTGTCCGGCTCCTTCTAGTGATCTTGATAAATGGACTTTTGTTTCCAAGGACAATAAAGGCAGATGGATCAGTTTCGGCAGTGATACCACGAACGGTAAAATCTATACTTATCTAGATCAATTGGGGACATTCTATGTTTATAAAGACACTGTAGCACCTTCAATACAATTGATTAATTTGAATGAATCCAAATCCAAACCATGGAAATTTAAAATTTCAGACAATTTAATTCCAGATGGTAAGTCCTCTAATTTGAGTTATGTCGCCAAAGCGAATGGGATATGGCTAAGATTTAAATATGATAAGAAGAATGACCTTATAACTTTTGATGATTTTGAAAGGTTACCTGCGGGGAAAATTGAATTTATTCTTGAAGTTACGGACCAACAAGGTAACAAGTGTGCATTTCGTAAAGAATTGAAAACCTAATGTGACTTTTGTTTAATGTTTTAGACTTATTACTTGAACATTGTATCTCGAAATGAGTTTAATTTAAAACGATTGTTATGAAATTAGAAGTTGGTCAAAAGGTTCCTGCATTCAGCTGTGAAGATGAGAATGAAATGATTGTCAGCGATCAATCTTTGTTGGGTAGCAAATACATTTTGTTTTTTTATCCAAAAGATGATTCCCCGGGATGTACCAAAGAAGCTTGTAGTGTAAGGGATAATTTCAAGGAACTAGATAAGAAGGGGTACAAGATTTTTGGAATAAGCCCTGATAAAGCTAAAAAACATAAAAAGTTTATTGACAAGTATGAATTCCAGTTTCCTCTATTAGCAGATGTTGATAAAGAAATGATACACAGCTTTGGTTTGTGGGGGCCTAAAAAATTTATGGGTAGAGAGATCGTAGGTGTTTATCGAACAACGATCTTAGTGAATGAGGAAGGTCGTATTCAGCATATAATAAATAAAGTAGTAACCAAATCTCATGGACAACAGCTCATAGAAGTAATAGAACAGCTTGAGACAGTTGCAAGCAAATAGGTATTATTGTTTTGGAATTGTCAGATAAACTGTAGTAAACAAAGCCGCAATTTTTACAACACTGGCTAAGTTTTCAGCTTTATCTTCGATGTCCCAATCTCTAATATCTCCAGAGTAAGTGGTCCACATATCAAAATAAGTAGATTCATCAATTTCAAGGTACCAAGCACTTAGGTCATTAAACCTTGTGGTTTGCCATCTATAAGATTTGTTATTATAGCTGATAACCCATTCATTGAGGTCGTTTCGCCATTTTTGCCTTATTGTAACAATACTATTACCATTTTGCAATTCCCATTGTACAGGAGAGTGTTGCCATCTTTGTTTTAAGGAGTAGAAGTTGTTATTATGGTCTACAAGCCATTCTGTCCAATCGTTTCTTAATGGCCATTTTATCCGCAGCTCTGAAGTCCATTCATTGTCTTCAAGATCATAACCATATATTTTCCACTCTACAGCGGAGTCATCATAGACACTGTTGATAGATGTAAAAATTTCTTGCGTATAAGTATTGAAATATAGGCCTAAAGAAAGAGTAAGGCTTAAAATTAATTTAATCAGGCTTGAATTGTTAAAAAGGGAGATCACTAAAGTCTTCTGCGGACATTTCATCATTAGTTCCTATGGATTCAAAACTTTCATCCAATGGGCTGAATGCTTTACCTCCTTCTCCTTCGGGGGAAGAAGAACCATTCGATTCATCAACTGTTGCCGATTCAATTCTCCAAGCATTTAGGTTCGTAAAAAACTTTTCGTTCCATTCACGACCTCTTAAGTCGAAATGGACTTTAATTTTTTGCCCGGTTTCAAATTTCTCTATGATATCACATTTATCTTGAGTAAGCTGAAACTTTATCATTTGAGGATATTCTCCCTCTGACTTTATTACAAATTCTCTTGCCTGAAAGGAGGCTGTTTTACTCTCAGTATCAAATACTTTGTAGAGTATTCCTTCTGTTTCAAATGCCATTTAATCTATTGTACTTGACTTCTATTAATTATGGAATTAAACTTTTTAGCCAGTTCAAGCATTTCATAAACCATTTTTAGGTTTGATTGAGCTTCATTGTATTTCGGATTGAAATAATATTTACCAGCTGAAATTTTGTCTTTCAAAGCTTTTAATTGTAAAGCACTTTCGTTTAATATCAGGACATTGGTGTCAGACAAACTTAATTCTTGAAGTGCTTCTACTTGTTTTTTCTTATTGTAGTAGTAATTAGGAGGTGTATCCAAGTCATCTCCCGATCTTTTGGTCGGAGGATGAATTTCAGTGTCGATTTTACCAGTCATAATATTACAATTGGAGGATAATCTATTAACCGATTTGATAATTGCAGTTCTATTGGCTGCAACTTGACTTCCATCTTCATTATTCACAGCTGTTTGCATCAATTCGAGAGATGCTTTCAAATTACTTATTTCATCATTCAGCCAAGTAATTTCAGCGTCTGTGATAAATACTGTTTGTGCTTTTTGGCTGTAAGCAGAGCTTACTATTGCCAGTGCAAAAAAGAAACTTAATACTTTACTCATGAAATGATTCTTTAAATTTTGTACAATATAAGGCAATGCTGATAAAAATAATGCAATATTAAGCCTTATTACTTCCGGAATATCACTTAAAAGACACCTCAAGTTGTAAAAATGTTGCCTTAAGACTTTATATCCTTTATCGCTTTTAATTCAACGATAAGTTGTTCAGGAGTTTTATAGCCTGGGGAAGAGGTGATCTTATTCATATTTTCATCCAAATAAACCATGGTTGGATAAGACATTCTATTGCCTAATAATTCTATGGCTAATTGATTTATTCCTTTCCTACCACCATTAATCCATTGATATTCCTTGCCTTTGAAGGATATATTTTCTCTTTGTTCAGCGTCAAATTTTACAATATGAAAATTTTTCTTCAGGTAATCCTGAATTTCAGGATCCGTAAATGTCTTTTTATCCATCACTTTACACCAACCACACCATTCTGTGTATACATCAACGAAGTATTTCTTCTTGTCTTTAGGCGGGTTTTTGGCCAATCTATCGAAGGTTGTCCACTCCAATCCTCCTGTGTTCAGATGCTCTGCTTTTAAGGACCTCTCGTAAGCTATTTCTTGTCTTTTAATTTGATCTTTAGCAGGTCCGCCCATAGCATCAACTTTTATAGGCATTCCTTCTGCCATTGTTCTGGCTGGATGATTTTTCGAATCTGCATTTTGACTTTCTTGAGCAGTTGCCTGTTCAGTGTTGTCAGTTTTATCCGGCTTGCACGATAGACTAATAAAAGTAAAAGCACTGAATATTATTGCTAGGATTGATATTCTCATCTGCATTTAATTAAGTTTTTAATTGTACAAATATATTGGCATTTTAGTTAACGAAACATTTCGTAATTAAATTGTTATGCCATATTTTTTATTAAATTCCTTCAAATAGAGCAATTTAAATCGATCTTTTGTTAAATATCTATATCCAATTTCATAGCAAAATCGATATTCTATGATTTTAGATATACGAAATTGATGTGTAAAATATTTCAAGTTGAATCCGTTTTTTTGAAGTTTTGAAACGTCAACAATATAAATATCATTTTTTATAAAGTTCTCAAGGATAACCCTGTTTTGGGACAATATATTATTAATTGTCAGGACTCTTTCATTCGGTTTAATTTGCTTTCTATTATGAAAGCTGCTTCTACAAGAATCAGAACAATATTTCTTATCCGATCTTCCTTTTACAGATTTTTGGCACTCCAGACATAACATGTTAATTTACTTTATAGAATATGAACGTGTATTCGATCCTGTAAACAACGAAATGCAAGTTTTTTTTTCTGTCTAACTATTCTTTGGTTTTCTTACGTTTAAAATCGCCTCTTTTCCAAGCTTTAACAAATTGAGCCCATGAGGCGATATTAAATATGTTTTGGGGTTTATATTGACCGGAATATTTAAATTCTTCAATTTGATTTTTAACTGTTAATGAATATGCTTCTCCTCCATCGGCAGGAACGGAATTTTGCATTTGAGCTAAAATTTCTTTGGCTAGATTTTCTTTTGCTCGTTGTCTTAATTCATTTGAAACATCCATTGCTAAGAATTCAATTTTATAATGTTCTCGGCTTGGCCATGGATAAATAACTGCCTCAGGAAGTAAGACATTGTCTTTTGACATGATCTGATACCACGAATAAAAATTTGAATCAAAAGTGTCTACAACAGCATGTTTAACCGTCTGATACCCTATTCTACTGAAGACCATAGTATCACCGACTTCTGCAACCACAGAGAAAAACCCGTCTATTTCAGCATAGGTTCCACGGCTAGTACCTTGAATGGCTACAGTTGTATATGGTAATGGAATCATTTCTCCATATTCATCTATGGTGACTACTACTCCAGAAAATTGGATAATATCTTTTGAGTCTTCTTGTGAAATTAGACTTTTCGTAATAACGAAACAAAAAATAAAGATAAGGCTAAGGCGCATATTGCTTTTATTAGTTTGAGCTTTAAATATCTAAAGCATTCAACATCAAAATTAGTTTAGATATCTATTATATAATTGATTTAACGACAATTTAACGCCAATAGAAAATAATCTAACTACGATTTTTGTGAAATATTTAATGCAAGTTTCAAGACTTCATACATTTGGTCAACATATTCAAAATGTACATCTTTTATGTATTCATTCTTAATTTTCAGTACATCTTTCTGGTTTTCCTTACACAATATAATCGTTTTTATACCAGATCGTTTTGCAGCCAAAACTTTCTCTTTAATACCCCCCACTGGCAACACCTTTCCTCTAAGTGTTATTTCACCAGACATCGCCAGTTTGTTTTTTATTTTTTTACCGGTAATCACCGATACAATAGATGACATCATCGTAATTCCTGCACTTGGTCCATCTTTAGGAATGGCACCTTCAGGAATATGGATATGCAAGTCATTTTCATTAAAAAACTCAGGATTTATATCTAAAGATTCTGCATTGGCTTTAATGTAACTTAGGGCCGTAGTTGCAGATTCTTTCATCACATCACCCAAGTTTCCTGTTAGTGTGAGTTTGCCTTTGCCTTTACTTATGCTTGATTCAATAAAGAGGATATCTCCACCTACTCTTGTCCATGCCAATCCTACAGCAACACCTGGATTTAGAATTTCAGTAAATCTATCAGGGGGAAACTTGTAAGTACCAAGAATTTCTTCAATATTCTTTTCAGAAATTACAATTTCATAAGGTTCTTCCATAGCTTTTTTCTTAGCTATATTTCTCATGACACCCGCTAGTTCCCGATCTAGACCTCTAACACCCGATTCTCTCGTATGTTCTTGGATTAATTTGTTTAAAACCTTCTTACTAAGCTTAAGGTCTTTATTATTCAAGCCATGCAATTTGAGTTGTTTTGGGATCAAATGTTTTTTAGCGATTTCAATCTTTTCTTCTGTAGAATATCCACTAATATTAATCACTTCCATTCTATCCAGCAGAGCAGGTTGAATTGAATTTAGAGAATTTGCTGTTGCGATGAATAAGACTTTGGAGAGGTCATAATCCATTTCAAGATAGTTATCATAAAAGGTTGAATTTTGTTCTGGATCTAGAACTTCCAATAAGGCAGAAGAAGGGTCACCTCTAAAGTCTTTACCGATTTTATCTATTTCATCTAGGATGAATACAGGATTCGATGATTTACATTTTTTTATGGATTGTAGAATCCTTCCAGGCATTGCTCCAATATAAGTTTTCCTATGACCTCTAATTTCTGATTCATCATGAAGCCCACCAAGAGACATTCTAACAAACTTGCGTTTTAATGCTGTGGCAATAGATTTGCCAAGACTTGTTTTACCTACTCCAGGAGGACCGACCAATAGTAGGATTGGAGCTTTCATGTCTCCCTTAAGTTTCAAAACAGCAAGATGTTCCAATATTCTTTCTTTAACATCTTCAAGACCATGATGGTCTTGGTCCAATACTTTTTTTACAGATTGCAAATTGAAGTTATCCTTGGTATATTCTTCCCAAGGAAGATCGAGCATTAGTTCAAGATAATTCAGGTTTACAGAATAGTCTGCTAGCTGAGGGTTCATTCTTTGAACTTTGTTCAACTGTTTCTCAAAATGTTTAGCTACGGTTTCTGACCATTTTTTTTCTTTGGATTTTTTTTGTATTTCTTCGAGTTGCTCTGCCTGAGGGTTTTTGCCTAATTCATCCTGAATTATTTTCAATTGCTGATTAAGAAAATAATCTCTTTGTTGCCTCTCAATATCACCTCTTACCTTTGACTCAATTTGGCCCTTGACTTCAACCATTTGAAGTTCACTGTTTACTTTTTTCAGGATGACATTAGCCTTGGCTTCTATATCTTTAATCTCAAGAATCTCTTGCTTATCTTTAACTGAAATATTAAGATTTGAAGCGATGAAATTTAAAAGAAAACCATCATTAGTAATATTGTTTAACATTACGGCAGCTTCTTGAGGAATCTGAGGAGACATGTCAATAATTTTTTTAGCCATGTCTCTTATAGCTGATATTTTGGCTTTGAATTCGATGGAATTATTCTCATTCATTGGAATTTGAGAAATTTCAGCGATAAGGAAAGGATCTTCTTGAATCAGTTGGATCAATTCGCATCGTTGTCTTCCTTGCAAAATGGCGGTTGTGCTACCGTCTGGCATTTTCAATATTTTGATAATCCTTGCTACGGAACCCATTTTGAATAAGTCAATTTCAGAAGGGTCTTCGGTTTGCACATCCTTTTGTGAAAACACTGCTATGAGTTTATTCGATTCAAAAGCTGCTTTTACAGCTTCTACAGATCTTGATCTACCTACAGTAATTGGAATAACAATTCCTGGAAATAATACGGTGTTTTTAAGGGCCAATACTGGTAATGTTCCAGGTATATCTTGTTTTACTTTCTGATCATCTTCGTCTTCGGATATTGAAAAGATGGGAATCACCTCATTCTCGTTAGTTGTAGAGAGAATTTCTTTATACGCTAAATCTTTAAACATCTTTGCTATTTGAAATCTATACTCCTCAATATATATACCAAGGCATTATTAGGTGGTTATAACTGACAAAACGGACTATTTGTTTTAAAAACAGGACAAAACGGCAGAACTTTCAGTTTTCACTCTTCACTTTTCACTTTTCAGTCATCAGTTATCACTTTTCACTTTTCAGTCATCAGTTATCAGTTATCAGTTATCAGTTTTCACCCTTCAGTTTTCAGTTATCAGTTTTCAGTTTTCACTCTTCACCCTTCAGTTTTCAGTCATCAGTCATCAGTTATCAGTTTTCACTTTTCAGTCATCAGTTTTCAGTCATCAGTTATCAGTTATCACTTTTCACTTTTCACTTTTCAGTCATCAGTCATCAGTCATCAGTTATCAGTTATCAGTTTTCAGTTATCAGTCATCAGTCATCAGTTATCAGTTATCAGTTATCAGTTATCAGTCATCAGTTTTCAGTTTTCACTTTTCAGTTTAATTTAAACCCCCGAAGTACTTTAAACGCTATAATTGCAATGATAATAATTGAAGCGGCATGCAAACTTTGGATTGTGTTGTTTTGGAGTATGGTAAGTAGAAGTAAGCCGAATATTGAATAATCAAGCAAAGGCGATTTATGTTTTTTTAGTTTGAAAAGATATAATGGGTTTAACCATAAAAGATTCAGATTGCTTTTAGTAGCGATATGGTCTGTACCAAACCACATAAAAAGGATCAGAACACCAGATATCCCTAATACGCAAAACCAAGCATTGTCATAATAGCTAATAAGTTTGGAGTTTAGCAATTTAGGTTTTAAATAGAGAAGCAATTCAATAAATAGGAACATTCCAAAGAGTAACATTGGCCATGGAAAAGATTTAGTAGATCGGATTTTTGCTTCATTTTCATAATCGAGGACTAATTTATTTTCATCCACTAACTTTTGATTTTTTATAGTAGCAATATCAATATGAAACATTAGGTATTCTGGAAGAAACATCTGGTCTTCTGTTGAAGCTTTTCTATCGGCAATACTTCCTATGATCAAATCAATCCCAAAATCCGTCCACGGTTTACTAACAGTGTATTCGTCAATCAATTCTCTGAAACTTTTGTTGTCATTGGTATTGTAAAAATTCAGGTTGATGATATTGTCAGTTATGATGTCTCGAGGTCTGGTTGAACAGTTATCAAAGAAGAAATCGTAAAGATAATTTCTATTATCAGGTTTTAAATTATGTCTTAATGCTAGAAATATTTGATTCTTTTGTTCGAGGGAGAGATTTAGCTTTTGCTCAATCACTGAACGTTTTTGTTTGGTATAATTATTAAGAAAAGTATTATACTTTTCAATTCCTAACCAATAGAGTAATTTGCCTCTTAAAAATTTTAAAATAAAATTTGGTTCATCAAATGAAAACATACCATAATTGTACAATATGTCCAATTCATTAATGGGATCAAATATTCTGATCGCTGTATGACCGAAGGCATTGTATATCTCTTCACCTGGACGACATGTAATTAATGATATACTCGAATCTTCACTTAATTGGGCATTACTGTTTTGCGCAAAGCAAATCAATAAAAGGGCTAAACACCTAAACAATATATTTTTTCTTACAAATGCCAAAACTAAGCCTTTGGAGTTATAATAATTCTTATCAATAAAGCTTTCAGGTTCTATTTTAAGCTATAGATGAACCATTTTCTGCTTTGCTATCTGGTTGTACAAACTTTAGAGAACCATCAGAATTTTCTGCCATTAGTATCATTCCATTGGATTCTATGCCTTTAATTTTTCTTGGGGCTAGGTTGGCAAGTAATGTTACCCGCTGTCCTATGATATCTTCAGCTTTAAAATCCTTGGCGATACCTGAAACTACAGTTCTCTTTTCAAAACCTAAATCCAAAGTAAGTTGTAGTAATTTGTCTGTTTTAGCAACTTTTTCTGCTTCAATTATGGTTGCCGATCGTAGATCAACCTTTAAAAAATCTTCAAAAGCTATGGTTTCTTTTACAGGTGTGCTTTCAAGTTGAACTTCATTTCCTTCTTTCGTTTTCATCAATTTGTCAATTTGAACTTGAATTACTTCATCAGGGATCCTAGAAAATAAATGATCAGGTTCGGCAACTTTGTGACCTGTTTTCAACGGCACATCTCCCTCTGAGAGCATATTGCATAGCTCAAGCAATTCACCAGATTCTTTCAATGGTGAAAGATTTAGAAGTTTCATTATTTTATCAGAAGTAAAAGGGAGGAAAGGTCTAACAGAAATGCCAATAGCGTAAACATATTGCAGCATTAAGTTCATCACAACTTTTACATTTTCAGGATCTTCTTTAACGTTTTTCCAAGGCTCGTTAAACTGAAGCAGTTGATTTCCTTGAGAACTCATTTCCATGACCATAGAAAGTGCAGATCTGAAATCAAATTTTCTAATGTGATGACACAATTCATCAAGGCTATCAAAAAGTCTTAGAATTTCAGAATCATGGTAACTGATTTCATCTTCTTCGCTACACCCAATGATATCTAAATCTTCATCAAATTCAGGAACAAGCCCATCATAATATTTATTGGAAAGAACGATAACGCGGTTGACAAAATTTGCAAGATTATTTACCAGCTCGTTGTTATTGGCATCTTGAAATGTTTTCCATGTGAATTCGCTGTCTTTTTGTTCAGGCATATTCTTGATCATGGAATATCTTAAGCTATCTGCGCCTTGTGGAAAATCTTCCAAATATTCATGCACCCAAACGGCCCAGTTTCTAGAAGTTGAAATTTTATCTCCTTCCAGATTCATAAATTGATTGGCTGGAACATTAAGAGGTAGAATGTAGTCGCCATGTGCTTTAAGAATTGCTGGAAAGATAATGCAGTGAAATACAATGTTATCTTTTCCTATAAAATGGATTAAGGCAGTTTCTTCATCCTGCCAATACAATTTCCAATCTTTATTGTTTTGTTTTGCCCATTTCTTTGTAGATGAAATATAGCCAATAGGTGCATCTAACCATACGTACAGTTTCTTACCTGCAGAACCAGGAATCTCTTTAGGAACATTTACCCCCCAGTTTAGATCCCTTGTCATAGAACGTGGTTTAAGTCCGGTTTCAAGCCATGACTTACATTGACCTAGTACATGATTCTTCCAATCCTCAGGATAGTGTAGTTTTTCTCCTTCTACTTCTCCATAGTTAATCCATTCTGTTAACCAGGCTTCATATTTGTCCAGCGGTAAATACCAATGAGAAGTTTGC
This sequence comes from Saprospiraceae bacterium, assembly GCA_029262995.1. Taxonomy (GTDB): domain Bacteria; phylum Bacteroidota; class Bacteroidia; order Chitinophagales; family Saprospiraceae; genus RFSX01. Next base: position 95,151 of record JAJCYH010000020.1, read on the forward strand.
TTTAATGAAGGCGTAGTTCCGGTTAGAGTGCTAATAGGATTTATTAGTTCTGTAGGGCTTAATGAACTGCCACAATTTTCACATTGATCGCCATATGCTCCATCATAGCTACATTTTGGACAGGTTCCTTTGATATATCTGTCCGCAAGAAATTGATTGGCTTCTATATCATAGTATTGATCTGAAACTTCTTCAATGAATTCACCTTTCTCATACAGTGTCCTAAAAAAGTCCTGTGATGTCTCATGATGTTCCTTTGAAGTTGTTCGATCATAGTAATCAAAGGAAACACCCATCTTTAAAAAAGTGTCCTTGAAAAGCTCATGGTACCGGTCTACGATTTCCTGAGGCTCTTTTTTCTCCTTTAAAGCTTTAATGGTAATTGCAGCACCATGTTCGTCTGAACCACAAACAAAGACAACCTCTTTTCCGTATAATCTTAGATATCTGCTATATATATCTGAGGATAAATAAGCACCCGCTAAATGACCAATATGTAATGGTCCATTTGCATAGGGTAGAGCAGCTGTAATCAAATACCTTTTAAATTCCTTCATTAACAAACAACTTAGGCAATGTCTTTTACAAAAATTTGCGTTTAGAAAATTAAGTTAAAAGGAATTGGGAATGGGGACGAAGATATTGTTTAAAAGGAAATTAATTAAGTTAATTTGAATATTTATGATAGGAAAATTAATGTTTGTTCATGAATGGCTACCGAAAAGAAATCAAAGCATTACTAGAAGAAGCACATAACAAAGAGCAGCGCGATAAAATTATCGATTTTATTGGCTCGAGTTCATTGAAAATGAAGGAGTTAATGTATTTTTTTCTTGATGAAGAATTACACTGGAGATTTAATCAAAGAGCTGCATGGCCGATTGGTATCATTGGTAGGAAATTTCCAGATTTAATTGATCCATACCTCAAAGAGATGGTAAAGCGCCTTGGAAATGCGAAACATGATGCAGTAAATCGAAATATAGTAAGAATATTTGAGAAAATTAGTATCCCAAAAGGTATTGAAGGAGAGTTATATGACAAGTGTTTTTATTTTTTAAATCATCCAGAGCAGCCAATTGCTGTACGATGTTTTTCAATTACTGTTTTATTTAAAATAGCAAAGAAATACAAAGAGATGTTACCAGAACTCAGGGAAACATTATTATTATACGAAGGGGAAGGGTCTGCGGGTTTTAAAAACAGAGTTTATAAAACTTTGGATAAAATTGGAAATATATTAAACGCTAAAGATGTTTGATCATCCAGTCAGAAAATTTTGATAATACATCTTTATGTTCGATGTCTTTCAGGATCTCGTGTTTTGATGTTTTTAGTTTGACAAGTTCTTTATCATTTGAGCTTGCTTCATCATAAAACTTTTGACTGCCCAAGAATTCTGTCAGTTGATCGATTTGACTGTGCTGAATAATGAAGGGTAAATTTACTTTGTTCAATTTCGAGCCAATCATTTTCATTTGTTTTAATAGTTCAGCGCCGGATTTAGCCGGTACGCCTTCTTTGTATATCAAATCATCTTCAATATATTTTTTTACTTGCTCTTTATCAGAAGAAACTTCATTAGGATCGAGCTTTATGGTTTTTAATTTTGGAGTAAGAAAAGCGATGAAGCCAGATAGCTTTTGCAGTATTGGTGCCATATCTGCTTTTGGAAGAAAAAGTGGGGCAGATAACAATAAGCCGTTAGGGACGTGTTTGGCTTTATTGCTTTCTAAGACATAAGAACTAACGACAAGTCCTCCCATGCTATGTCCCATAAGGAAGAAAGGTCTATTGGTACCAATTTCAAAAAAGGATAGTATCTTTTCAAAGTCGCTTATCAATAGTTTAAAATTGCTGATTAAAGCTTTGTTTTTTCCATCTGATTGTCCATGGTTCCTTTGGTCATAACTAAGGAAATTGAAGCCTTGGTCATTAAAAAACTTAGCTTCTTGTTCATATCTTCCTGAATGTTCTAAAAAGCCGTGGCAAAAAACGATATCTGCAATGGCGTCGGATACAAAGAATGCCCTTGTTTTGAGTCTTGTCTTGTCATCAACTTTTAGCCAATACTCTTTCATTGTTATTGATTTGAAAATAATGTTTTTTCTACCCGCTCACAGATGATATGACAAATGAGCATATAGCATTCCTGAATTCTTGCAGTTTCAGAACTAGGTATACAGAAGTTAAGATGGCTATATGGCAGCATTTGGCTATTGTCTTCTCCGGAAAATGAAATCGTATTACAATTTATGCTTGTAGCATATTTCATAGCGTCGATAATGTTTGCTGATTTGCCTGAAGTTGAAAAGAAAATAATTACATCTTCTTTTTGGGCTTTGGCTTCAATCATTCGAGTAAAGACTTTTTCAAAGGAATAGTCGTTAGAAATGGCTGTTAATGCGGCACTGTTTACATGTAGAGCTTCAGCATAGAGTGCCTTTCTGTTTAGTTTAAATTTGCCACTTAATTCTGCAGCTATATGTTCTGCATCAGCTGCACTTCCACCATTACCTGCAATTAACACTTTTTGCCCATTTTGAAAGCAAGAAACGATCATATCAACAGATTGATTAAGGGCGTCCATGATCTTATCATCTCGAGAAATGGCATCAATTAGGCTGATATGGTTTTCAAAAATTAATTTATTTATTGAATCCATGATCTTTGATTTCCGTCAATAGTGTATCGTAGAAGTTCTGCCATGAAAGTTGATTTTTTATATTTTCAAAATCATAAACTTTAATTTTATCGTCATTCAAAAATCTATTTAGATTTTCACTAATAGCTTTAGCATCTGAATCAGAAGTAAGACCTATTCCATTTTCCATAAGCATTTCACTTAGACCGCCAACTTCGGTTACAATGATAGGAATTTCAAAATGTATAGCAATAGGAATGATTCCACTTTGAGTTGCTTGTCGATAGGGTAGTACAACAGCATCAGCAGCACAGAAATAGTAGGGTACTTCTTCATTGGGAATATATTCATTATTGATAATGACCTTATCCGTTAAATTTAGTTCTTCAATAATCTTTTGATATTTTTTTTCGTTTTCATAGAACTCACCTGCAATGATAAGTTTGTATTTCTTCTGAGTTTCAACCAAAGACATCGCTTCTAATAGCAAATCCAATCCTTTGTATGTTCTAATCAAGCCAAAGAATAAAAAGTATATACAATCTTCTTCAAGGTCTAGTTTTTTTCTTGCGTCTAATTTATTTATTTTTTCGCCGTAATGATGATAGATGGGATGAAAAAGTTCACTAACGGCTTTATGAGGTGCTGAATTTTGAATGTCTTTAGTTACATTTTTGGAAAGGCTAATCATGAGGTCCGTTCGGTTCGCTAGGAATCGTCCTAAATGTTCTTCTCCAATCAGACTCTCATGTGGTTTGAAGTTATGTACAATGGTAATATTGTAAACATCGGGTAAAGATTTTTTCACCCCTCTAAGGATTGTCCCAAATGCAGGAGCCATAAAGGGCATCCAATATTGTGTTATCAAAAGATCAGGTTCAAGTGCTACAATTTCCTTGGTTATCTTCAACCAACTAAGGGGGTTGGTACTATAAATCCCTCTTTTGATATTTAGGTTAGGCGCACTATCGTCTGTAGTAAGCTGATTTTTGCCTGGGAATAGAAAGTTGGGATATTGTTGAGTAAAAGTAAACATCATACATTCCCAACCATTATTTTGGAAGATTGAAGCCAGGTTTTCATTAAAAGCTGCAATGCCTCCTCGGTACGGGTAGGCAGGTCCAATGAAAATGGCTTTTTTTGATTTCATTAAATATTATAGTTTTCTTTCTATGGTGTAATCATTTCTACTAGGATTGTTTCTAGAGATCATTTCAGCCAGGAATCCTGCAATAAAAAGTTGAACACCTACAATAACAGATAGCATACCTAAGTAGAATAATGGTCTTGAAGATATTCCTGGAATATTGCTAAAGAGTTTAAGCAAAGACAGATATATTAAAATAGCAATTCCCAATATACTTAAGAAAGTCCCTAGGCTACCAAAAAAATGCATTGGCCTAGAACTGAATTTACTTATAAAAGTGATAGATAAAAGATCAAGATAACCTCTCATTACACGTTCGAATCCAAATTTGGACGTCCCATATTTTCTAGCCTGATGATTAACAACTTTTTCACCAATTTTATCAAATCCTTCCTTTTTTGCTATGACAGGAATATAGCGATGCATTTCGCCATAAACTTCAATGTTTTTAGTTAGCTCTTTGCTATAGGCTTTAAGACCACAATTAAAATCATTAAGCGGAATTCCGCTTAATTTTCTTGTTACCCAATTAAAAAATTTTGAAGGAATTCTTTTGGACAATGGATCTTGACGTTTTTGCTTCCATCCTGATACCAAATCAAAATTATTTGACTTAATCATTGCATAAAAATCAGGAATTTCATCTGGACTATCCTGAAGGTCTGCATCCATAGTTATAATGACATTTCCTTGTGCTGCCTTAAACCCTGTATCCAAGGCAGCAGATTTCCCATAATTTCTTTTGAATTTTATTCCCTTGATGGCATGGTATTTTTGCTTAAGCTCAGAAAGCATATTCCAGCTGTTATCAGTACTTCCATCATCGATATATATGATTTCATAGTCGATGTTCATCTCTGAACATACCCTATGTATCCAATCCGTTAATTCAGATAGGGATTCTTCTTCATTAAATAAAGGAATAACCAGTGATAAATCCATTCTTTGTTACTATTCTTCCTCAAATAAATGAGATGCTCTTTCTTCCTTCATGATCAATCCTGCAACTAGTCCGACAAATAATCCTAAGAAGAATTTCATTATCACAACCATTAGACCCATAAATCCTGGAGAAAAAATGGCTTCCATCATTTTGCCAACCATTTCTTCTTGCTCTTGTCCTCCACCTCCAGAATTCGCCAAAGCTTGTTCTTTAATATTTTCCAAAATATCAGGAGAAATCATAGTCATAAAAATATAGGTCCAGATGGCCATTATTATACCACCGACAATACCGGTCAAAATACCAATAACCGTAGCATTTCCTATGGATAAATTATTATTGTTCAATGATTTAAATTCCCTAATTGCCATGACAATTGCACCGATCGATATGATATAATTGAGAACATTTGAAAGCCATCCTGACTTTCCTGTTTCCATGTCTACCATGCCGGTTAGGTAAAAAAGAAGGGATATAATTATAAGAGTTGCTCCCATTATTGCTCCCCATTTAAGGGCAATATTTAATTTACTTGGACTTTCCATCATTAGTTTTTTTATGCGTTAATGTTGATTTATTCTTTCTAAAAAGTAGTGCGATAATCATGGATAACAATGCTCCAGGGACCGCCAATCGAATCAAAAAGAAAACAAATATCTGAGTTATTCCATAAAGATTAGGATTATCAGCAATCTCCTTCCTACTTAATTCATACAATTCATCACTGTAAATATCTCTTGAAACTTCCAATGATTCCAAACTGATTGATCTGTACAGTTCGATCAATTCGGGGTAAAGGTAATTGAATAAAATGTATTCAAATGTTGTACACATAAGAATTGCAATGGATGAACATATAAAGCCCTGCCAGAATAAAAAGCTAATAGAGCTAACATTATCATTAAGTTTTCTTAAATCAAATGCATTTTTGATCAAAACAATCATAAAAGGTACAATCAACAGGGAGGATTTCAGCTGAAGAAACATCCTAGGGTTAATGTAACTAAGCACTATAGAAAAAAGTATTAGTATTATACCTAGAAAAATCCCGTTGTTTCTTGTTTGACCTTGTCCATTCATCGATCGAAATATAATGATTATTTTAATATAATTTTAAGACTAGATATAAGACTTCATATGAAATTAATGACAACAGGATCTATTGCTTTATTAACAATATTAATATTTCTTGGATGCAAGCAAGATTCCCCAAAAAACGCGATCACAACAGAGAATAGAGAAATTAAAACTAACATATCCACAAGTGGTGTTTCAAATCTATACAAATACTATCATGAAAACCCACAGTCTGCTGACCAAAAAGAAGAAAACGTAATAATAGACTATATAGTTTCTACAGAGCAAGAATATGTCAGAACAGCAGAAGGTATGTATATATTAATAACAAAAGAGGGTAGTGGCAATAATTATGTCTATGGGCAAGACTGTACCGCTGATTATAAAGGGTATTTTCTAGATGGTAAAGTTTTTGATTCCAGTTATGAAAGAAATCAAGCCTTAAAGTTTAAAATCGGACAGATGAATGAAGCCTGGAATATCTCATTAATGAAAGTAAATCCTGGCACCGAGTACAAATTGATATGTCCGAGTAGATTAGCATATGGAGAACGAGGTTTCCCCGGTTATGTACCGCCAAATACTGTCATTGCATTTGATATAGCAACCAAACCTTGATCTTTCAACTTATCTATCCAATTAGCTTAATTATTTGCTGAGCCAATTCCTGTCCTATTTTGTTTTGTGCTTCTACAGTTGAAGCACCGATATGCGGCGTTGAAGAAACTCTTGGGTGTTTAAGGATTGCTTCCAAAGGTGTAGGTTCATTTTCAAAAACATCAACACCAGCAGCTCCTAACTTTCCAGAATTTAAAGCTTCCAACATTGCAGTTTCATCTACGGTTCCACCTCTTGAGACATTGATTAATATTGCACCGTCTTTCATCATTGCAAATTCATTTGAAGACAATACCGGAGCTCCTGTAAAAGGAATATGAAGGCTTAATACATCAAGCTTGGGCAGCATCTCATTTAAAGGCGTTGACTTTAAAAGATAATTTAGATTTTGCCCTGCAAATTTGCAATTCAAAATTACAGACTCCACAAAAGGATCACTAGCCAAAACATTCATGCCAAGCCCTAGTGCAATTTTTGTAGTCTCCTGACCAATTCTTCCCATTCCAATAATACCGATGGTTTTTCCTTCCAATTCAAATCCTTTAGAAAATGATTTTTTTAGTGCAGTAAAATCCTGATGACCTCTTTCAGGCATCGTTTTATTTGATATGTATAAAAACCTTGCAATGGAGAATAGATGTGAAAAGGCAAGTTCTGCAACTGACCGTGAAGAAGCTGCAGGTGTATTAACAACATGAATGCCTTTAGACTTGGCATAATCAACATCAATATTATCCATTCCAACGCCACCTCTACCAATCAATTTAAGATTTGGACAAAGATCTATTAATTCTTTTCTGACTTTGGTAGCTGAACGAACGCAGATTGCATCGTATTCTTGTAACTTTTCATTAAGATCTTGCTGTGAAATCTTAACTGTAGATACATCAAAACCATGATCTTTTAACATTTGAATACCTAATGCAGGCATTCCATCGTTTACTAGTACTCTAGGCATAATCTATTTTGTGAATGCAAAGGAAAGGATATTATATATGATAGACAATTCTAATGTAATTATTTCATAATAAACATCATTGTAGCTTATGAAAATTCAATCAAATATTAAATATTTGTAATATGTTGATTAAAAACTAACTTTGCCTTCAATACTTTCTTTAAGTTTACTATCGTTAACAAATATTAAAAAGACAGCATGTACTTTCAAAGCATATTTTTACAAGCAGATCCTGAAGGAGATATATCTCAAAACATACTAGATATTATTACTCAAGGCGGACCATTAGGTATAGCCATCAATGTTATACTTCTTGTTTTATCGTTTTTAGCTTTTTTAATATTTTTTGAAAGGTATATGACAATATCTAAGGCTGCAAAAATTGATGATAGTTTCATGAATAATATTAGAGCAGCTGTAACTTCAGGAAATATAGCTGGTGCAAAAGCCATGCTTACTAATGTAAATTCACCTTATGCAAGAATGGTTGAGAAGGGAATTGCCAGAATAGGCAAGCCTCTAAGAGATATCGATGCTGCAATAGAGAATGTAGGAAACCTTGAAATTTTCAAACTTGAAAAAAACTTGTCTTCTTTAGCTAGTATTTCAGGTGCTGCACCAATGATCGGTTTCTTTGGTACCGTTGTAGGTATGATCATAGCTTTTTATAAAATGGCGAGTGAGCAGAATGTTACGCCTGATGTTCTTGCAGGTGGTATATATACAGCTTTGATTACGACAGCCTTAGGGTTGTTTATTGGTATACTTTCGTTTGTTGGTTATAATTATCTTGTATCTCTCGTCGATAAAGTAATTAACAAGATGGAGGCCACCGCAATGGAATTTATGGATTTATTACAAGAGCCGACAGCATAACTAGAGATGAAGAAAAGATCAAAAGTCAGCGCTGAATTCAGCATGTCTTCCTTAACAGATATCATTTTTCTGTTGCTGATTTTCTTTATGTTGACTTCATCTATGGTTCAAATAAACATGCCATTACCTGAATCAAACAGCAAAACTGTTGCACCAAGTGACTTAATTGTAATGATGAGGGCCGATGGTGATTTAACATTTAACGGTAAGAAAATTCGTCACTCAGCACTTCAGGCAAGAATTAAATCTGAATTGTCGAAGATGAGTAATAAAGAAAATGCATCAATATCTATTGTTGCAGAAAATGTAGTCCCTTGGAAGAGAATAAATGAGGTTATTGTGATCGCAAGAAACTTAGGCGTTAAAGCGCATATCGCTACGCAACCAAGAAAATAAATATTATAAAATGGGATTAAAGAAAAGAACAAAAGTCAGTGCAGAATTTAGTATGTCATCTTTGACAGACATTATCTTCCTTTTGCTTATTTTCTTTATGCTAACTTCTTCTATGGTCGTTCCTAATGCATTGAATCTTAAGATGCCAGGCAAAACCAGAAGCACAGCAAACCAACCCAAGTATCCTCCAACAGAAGTTAAAATTACCTCAAATGGTGATTATTACCTCAATGGTTCTAAAGCATCAAGAATAGGTATTGAAAAGGAAATGCGCAAACTTAAATCGGAAAGATCAAAATTTTCAATGATCATTATTCCTGATGATAATGTTGCCAATGAAAAAGTGGTAGCCATCCTGGATATCGCCTATAGGTATCAGATTGATGCCATCATGACTGACCCTAAATAATTATAACATATTAGCTTTTTGGATTGATTATTGCTATCTGATAATCAAGGTTTTAGATATAATATCTATGGGATTATAAAAGACTGACAATCAGTCCTTTGATTCATAAACTTATCTTAAGACCGTATGAATGATACTAAACCTTAATTGAATGATGTTAACTGTTTACATCATCATTTTAAAATGCCTGAGATGAACCGATATACTTATCTAGAAGAGAACGACAACAGAAGAACTGGTTTTTGGATCAGTCTCCTTCTTCATTTATTCCTACTCTTTTTGTTTCTGATACCGTGCTTCAAACATTTTAACAATCAAGACCCTGATCGGTTTCAAGGTGTTATAATTGCTTTGGGGAATCCAGAAAATGAATCCGTTACAAAGACGGTAAAAGCCAGTATTAGTGACGAAGCTGAAAATCAAAAAAAAGCCACAAAAGCCACATCAAAACAATTATCGACAGAAGCAAAGAAAAATGCGTCTCCAACAAAAACTGAGAGTGCAACTACCGTAGATAAAGCAGAATTGTTAGCATCAAAAAAAGCCAAAGCCGAAGCAAATATAAAGGCAAAAGAGGATGAACGTAGAAGAATGGAATTGGAGAAAGAGAAGGATAGAATGGCAGAGGAAGAGCGTAAGAAACAAGAAGAAAAATCTAAAGCTAAATCCTTGTTTTCAAATATGTTCAAATCAGATGATAATGCAGCAGATGCATCTAAAGGAAGTGAAAATGGAAAACCTAATGCGGAGGCACTAAATGATCTTACAAGTGGTAGTGGTAAAGTTGGTACTGGCTTAGGCTCAAGAGAACTTCTTTATGCTCCTATCATTAGTGACAATACTCAAAAAACAGGAAGGGTAATTATAAACATCTGTGTTGATCAATCTGGGAAAGTTATCAATACTAAATTCAGACAAAAAGGATCTACGACTACCGATGCTCATCTAGTGCAATTGGCAGAATCAAGTGTGAGGAAATATAAGTTCAGTCAAAGTAAAATTTCTGAGCAGTGTGGAGACATCATTATTGACTTTAAGTTGAAATAAAAAAAGCCCTCTTCATTAGAAGAAGGCTTCTCTTATTTATTCTAAAAGATTTTATTCGGATTTAGCAAATTCGTCCCAGCTTTGTTGTTTATAAGCTTCGGAGCTTGCAAAATTTAATTCTTTGATCAATTGATCCGCTTGCTTGTATCCAGGTGATAACATAATCCTTTCATAGGATTCATTTAATAGCACAAAAGCAGGATATCCCATTCTTCCATCCAACAAGGCATAAGCCAATTGGTGATATCCTTTTCTTCCAGAATTCACAAAAACAAAATCTTTACCGTCAAAATTGATAGCAGCTTTTTGTTCTGCATCAAACTTTACTGCATAAAAATTGTCATTGAGTTCTGATATGATGGAGTTGTCCATAAATGTTGATTTGTCCATTTTTTTGCACCATCCACACCAATCTGTATATACATCAATAAAGATTTTCTTAGGCGATTTTTCATTGGCAGCTATGGCTTGTTCCCACGTCATCCAATTGATTTTTTTTGTTTGATTATCATCTTTAACTGAATCATTCAAAATAAATGAAGATCCAATGATCAAAACCAAACTTAGACTTAATAAATATTTCATAAGAGATTATTTATGTTCAAAAGTATTATTTTCCTTTGGTTAAATGTGTTAATCTTTTTTTAAATCGTAAGAATAAACTGTCGTTTAACCGATATTCAACAAAAATATAAATCTATTAACATATTACAAATTTATTCCATATGTTAATTTAAAAAACTATAATTTATGAGTGAAATTAAGCGTTGTTCTTGGTGTTTGAAGGATAACTTATATATGGATTATCATGATAACGTTTGGGGCAAACCGGAGTACAAGGATATAAAATTATTCGAATACCTTAACTTGGAAGGTGCCCAAGCCGGATTGTCTTGGCATACGATATTAAAGAAAATGGAAACCTATCATCAGGCATTCGATGGTTGGGATCCAGAAAAAATGGTTCGATTTTCTGACAAGAAACTAATAGCTCTAGAAAGTAATCCAGGTATTATAAGAAATAAATTAAAGATTAAAGCTGCTATTGGCAATGCTAGGTCATTCTTAGAAATGAGAGCTTCTGGTTTAGACTTTAGTCATTATATATGGTCCTTTGTTGATGGGACTCCTATAGTGAACAACTTCCGTTCTATGAATGAAATACCAGCATGGACCTCTATCTCTCAAAAGATGAGTAAAGATCTTAAATCAAGAGGATTTAAATTTGTCGGCCCCACAATCACCTATGCTTTTATGCAAGCGGTAGGTCTTGTTAATGATCATATTTTAGATTGTGCTTATCGCAAAATTGATGATTAAGATGTTTACTTAATTCCTTCTGAAACATAGAGACACTAAAAGCTGTCTTATGTCAATAGAGGATGAAGAGTTGATATACAAATTGGCCCTTCACTTTATACCTGGAATTGGTGCTGTTCATGCAAAAAGCCTGATCAGCTATTTAGGTGGTGTGTCCGAAATTTTTAAGTCATCCAAAAAGAAGATTTTAGCAGTTCCAGGAATTGGGGCGCAGCGATGTAAGGCTATATTGGATGTTGAAAACTTAAAAAGAGCAGAAAAGGAATGTATAAACATCAGACGAAATGCTATTGATATCCTTTTCTATATGGATACAAATTACCCTCAAAGATTAAAGCATTTTCCAAACAGTCCATTACTCATTTACAAAAAGGGAAATACTAAGCTAAATGCAAATCGTACAGTGGGTATAATCGGGACAAGGAGGCCTACGCCCTATGGGATAGAGCAATGCAAGTTTTTGATAAAGCAACTCAAGCCATTTGATGTAAATATTATTAGCGGATTGGCATATGGAATAGATACAATTGCACATAGAGCGGCTGTTGAAAATGACATCAGCACAGTTGCTATATTAGGCTCAGGAATTGATAATATTTATCCTGCATGCAATCAAAATCTAGCTTTGAAAATGATGCAAAAAGGCGGAATCATTTCTGAATTTGCGTTAAGCACTAAACCAGATAGAGAAAATTTTCCAAGAAGAAATCGGATCATCGCGGCTTTATCTGATGTATTAATAGTGGTAGAGTCTGCTAAAAAAGGAGGGTCTATGATTACTGCTGAATTTGCTAATGAAATGAGTAAAGATGTCTTTGCTATTCCAGGCAAATTAGGAGAAGAGATGTCTGAAGGATGTAACCATCTGATAAAAACACATAAAGCACACTTGATAAGTGAAGTAAAGGACATCTCATATATAGCGCAATGGGAATTTAAAAGCAGACAGGCAAAAATGCCATTTACTGCGACACTTACAGAAAGTGAAAAAGAAATATATCAAATTATCACCGATCATAAATCTATTGGCTTGGACCATATCATAGTCAGGACAAATCAAAGTTTGTCCGATATTTCTTCAGTATTATTAAATTTAGAATTTAATGGTCTCATTAATTCATTGCCTGGTAAAAAGTATATCTTGGCAAGCATATTTTAAATTTCTTAAGATGATAAAAAGTTTTATTGCAATTGTAGGTCTAAGCTTCTTTTTGACAACTTGTCAAACTACCAAAACGGTATATGTTGATAGGGGAAGTGAAAAGACGCAGGCTAAGAATATTATTTTCATTATTGGAGATGGTTTAGGAATTGGGCAGATATCTGCAGGCACTTATGTCAATAATAATTTCAGTTTCCTTGAGAGATTTCCAGTCACTGGTTTGCATAAACCCACTTGTTATGATAGTTTGATTACAGATTCTGCAGCAGCAGCTACTGCTTTTGCCTGTGGGCAAAAAACGTATTATCATGCAATCGGGGTTGACAAGGATACTTTGCCTTTGGAAACTATTTTAGAAGAAGCGGAGAAGAAAGGATTAGCAACGGGCTTAGTAGCAACCTCTTCGATCGTACATGCTACACCGGCCTGCTTTATTGCACACAATGAGTATAGAAGAAACTATGAGGAAATAGCGGAAGATTTTTTAAAGACAGATATAGATTATTTCGTTGGAGGAGGAAAAAAATACTTTGATAGGAGAGCAAATGATGATAGAAATCTTTTAAAAGAATTGGAGGCTAAGAACTATTACGTTGGAAATTATCTAGAGGAATTTTCAGAGTTTAAGCAGTCAATTGGCTATGATAAAAATATTGCGTACCTAACATCTGATCTTGATCCTTTGCCTTTCGATCAGGGAAGAGATTATCTTATAGATGCTGCAATGACTGGTATTAATTACTTAAAGAACAAGTCTAACGATAAGGGATTTTTTATAATGATTGAAAGCTCACAAATTGATTGGGGAGGTCATTCCAATAATGCCGAGTATATCCTTTCGGAATTTAAAGAGTTTAATATGCTTTTAAAAGAAGTATTGGATTGGGCACAAAAAGATGGTGAGACCTTGGTTGTCGTAACTGGCGATCATGAGACCGGCGGCTTTACCATACAGCCTGGGTCTACTATGGAAAAACTGAATACTGCTTTTACTACAACGAGGCACTCTGGTGATTTTGTTCCTGTTTTTGCATTTGGTCCTTCGTCAACATTATTTTCAGGATTATATGAAAATACAGAAATCTATAACTTCATGCGCAGTGCCTACGGATGGTAAAACTATTCTTTGCTAACGGTACATATTTGCTAAGTCGTTTCTTCCTATGGCAATATAAGCTTGCACTAATGCAGATCTTACCTTAGGGTTATTGGGTCTCAATTTATCCGCTAGCAGAAGATAATGGATTGCCCAGGTATACTTTTTTTCTTCTTGATAAAGGATTCTGGTTCCTACATCCAGATAAAATGCTGTTAATTCTTCAATATTATTCCCACGATCATTAAGGTATTTTAGATAAGTAGTGAGATAATCCACATCTGGTCTTTTCTGTATAGAAAGTTTAAAATTCTCTAATAACTTATTTATATCTCTATCATATTTATATTCTTCAGCAGAAATTCCTGATAGCATTAGATGTGCATTATAATATAATGGATAAATTTCTATAGCCTTCTCAGCATAGGGTCTAGCAAGCTCTAATAATTTTTTCTTTTCTTCTGAGTCTGTAATTTCTTTGTATCTGTTAAAATAGGCAGTCGCCATAAATGAATTGGCTCGTGCACTATTTTTGGAGACTTTTATAGCAGCTTGATTTAATGTTAATTCACTTTCCCATACTGGAACACGGTCAATGGTTTTAAACCCATAAGCTGTAAATAAAGTGATGAATAGGACGAGAAAAATGATGTTGTTCTGCTTGATTTTGATTTTTGAAGTAATATTTTTCAACAGCTGTACGATGACCAGACATAAACCAAGAGAGGCCATAAAAACGAACCTTTCATTCATGAAGGTGCCGACATTAACAACAATGTTGGATACGATTGAAAGAGTAATCAGATAAAACCCCAAACCATAACTGATAAGTTTATTTTTCTTGAAGAAATAAACAATGGCTCCTACCATTCCCAAATGTATAATCAGAGATAGCCACACTTGCCAATCAGAGAGATCCATAATTGGAATATGGTAAGGATAATAGTCATGCGTTAGTGCTATCGGTATAAAATTGAGTTTTAGGTAGGTTAATAAGGTAAACATAATAGTCGATAATCGCTCAATAGTATTCAACCCAATGAAAGGATTGTTCATTATATCTGTCGATGGATTGTCAATCCAAAAATATCCCAATGCTTGTATACGAATAAAGAAATAGATAAGTGTAGTGGCTAATAGACTGCCGATTATTTTAATGGATTTATTTGTATTCCAAGATCTGAATAGCAGTAATGAAAATGGAATAACAGCTAAAAAAGTAATTGTATTCTCTTTAGCTAATAAGCCTAGGAAAAATACTGCAACCATGATAACAAGCGAAGTTATTCTTTGCTTGTCAAAATACTTTAAGGAATAGTACAAGCTCAGCATACTGAAAATAAAAGCTAGGATTTCATCACGCCCTTTAATATTGGCTACAGCTTCTGTATGTATTGGATGAATAATAAACAACGCACAAGCCAAGAAACTCATAGAAACAAAAATCTGTTTAAGCGTTTTACTTTTCTCTTGAAATAATAACCTTAGACTGATAAAGGCAATAAAAACTGATAATCCATAAAGAATTATGTTATTGAGATGATAGACGAAAGCATTTAAACCAAAGATTTGATGTTCAATGGCAAAGCTGATCAAAGATAATGGACGGTATCTGCCTCCTTGAAGAATTTCTTTTTGTTCACCAAAATAACCTTGAAAACTATCTGTAGAAAGCAGCTGGCCTATGCCTTCTAAGCCTTTCTTGGTAAAGTTGTTTTCAGAAAGTACAATCTTATCGTCAAGAACAAATCCAAAGTTCAGTGATAAAAAATACAATAGAAATGAAGCCGAAAGGAATACGCCCAAGATGATTATGGACAGGTTGATAGTTAAGGGCTCGATTACGACAAGCTGTTTTTTCTTTGCTACGGATTGAATTGCTTGTGATACTTTTTCCTTTTTGTGTTTCTTCCTTGCCATAATTTTATTTCAAAAGCTGACACAAATTAAAATAAAATAATATATAAATGATTGATAATCTTACAATATATAAGATAGTTCTATGATATTTGCATAATAATTCCAATCGTCATTCAAAGCTTTTATCTTTAGTCAATCAATAAGTAATATAAGCAAGTGAATAAACTTTTTCTGGCATTAATAATATTCCTATCCAATCCAATGAACGCTCAACTCAATGTGAAGGTGGGATATGGACTTGGTTTTTATCAAACAGGTCAGATGGATAAGCTATTCACTGATTTTAATAGTGCTAAGGATGTGGAGCTATCTGGTGGACTGGAACAACCGCTATCGGAATTAAAGGCGATGCATGGAATTCAGTTGGGATTAAGATATCAATTAAACAGACACCATACATTTGAATTGGGTTTGGATAACCAAAGTCAAAGCAAAGAGGCCTTAGGCGAAAATTTGGATCAATCTTTTTACCAACAAAAACTGTTTTTTTCTTCCAATCAAGTTTATTTGTCTTATCAGATGATTTTCAATTCTGTGGGGATGGGAATTGGTATAGGCAGTAGTACTTTTAAAATCAAGGATAATATAGCAACATCTGATATCAAGAAGACTCTGGTTGATGAACATCAATATATACTTCGATTTAATTTGGCTTATTATTTTCCTGGAGACTCGAATGTAGGTTTTTCAATTCAACCATATTATCACTTAGCTATGGATGATATTTCGCTAAATGGATTATCTAATGAATTGGAATTGGTTTCAAATGAAAATGCCAAAGCTTCGTTTTCAAACTTTGGCATTAGATTCATTTTTTATAATGGAGAAAAGTAAGTTTTAGATTCCTAGGGCTTTATTTACCAAATCTTCTTGTTGGGCGTCGTGGATTTTTTTGAATCCAGTGGCAGGACTTGCAGAGGCAGATCTTGAAATTACTTCAATATCCGTTTTTCTCCAATACCTAAGTAAAAAGCTCCAAGCTCCCATATTATTTGATTCTTCTTGAACCCAAAACTTAACAGCTGAATTATATTTATTAAAGATATCATCCAATTGTTTTTGAGGAAACGGATATAACTGTTCGATTCTTACTATCGCTACATTGTCTTTTTTATGCTCAAGTTTTGCGTTAAGCAAATCATAATAAACTTTTCCAGAGCACAAAAGCAACCTGTTTATCATTGATGCTTTTGCATCCGAATCGTCTATGACTTCTTTAAAAGCATTGTTGGTTGTAAAGTCTGAAATATCAGATACAGCCATTGGGTGCCTTAATAAAGATTTTGGAGACATCACAATTAAAGGCTTTCGTGTATCACGATCAAGCTGTCTTCTAAATGAATGAAACAAGTTGGCAGGTGTTGTCATATTTACGATCGTCATATTAGCTTCAGCTGTCATCTGTAAATATCTCTCAAGACGAGCACTGGAGTGTTCTGGACCTTGCCCTTCATATCCGTGAGGAAGAAGCATAACTAATCCACTCATTCTTTGCCACTTACTTTCAGCTGCACTGATAAATTGATCCACTATTGTCTGAGCACCATTAGCAAAATCACCAAATTGTGCTTCCCATAAAACCAAAGTCTCAGGTGTTGCCAATGAATAACCATATTCAAATCCCAAAACAGCAAATTCAGACAACAAACTGTTAAAAATTCTCATCTTTCCTTGTTTAGGATCTAAATTGTCAAGTCTATTGTGTTTCGTAAATGAATTGGAATCGCTAAATATCATATGACGATGAGAAAAAGTTCCTCTTTTTACATCTTGACCACTCATTCGAATGTCTTTTTGATCTAGCAAGATGGAACCATAAGCTAATAATTCTGCCAAGGCCCAATCCAATTTGTTTTTTTCAAGAAGGGCATTTGTGTTTTTCAGAAGTCTTTTAACCTTAGAAAGTGGAATCATGTCCTGAGGAACTTCTGAGATATGTTTCAATATTTTATTGACCTTAGTTTTGGAAATTCCAGTTTTAGGTGAATATTGGAAATCAGATTCATCGAATCTTCTGGTGAGTTTCCTCCATGCTTCTTCAGGTGATTGATATTCATAAGGAAGGCTATTTTGTTTAATTTGATTCAATCTGTCTTGTAGTAAATTCCAAAACTCTTCTTCCAGTTTGTTAGCAAGTTGACTTTCAACCTCACCGAGATTCATTAATTTTTTCAAATAAATCTCTCTAGGGTTGGGGTGTTTGTTGATCAACTCATACATTTCTGGTTGAGTAAATTTAGGATCATCACCTTCATTGTGACCATGTCTTCTATAGCAAACCATGTCTATGAAAACGTCATTATTGAATTTCTGACGGTATTCAGTTGCCAGTTCACAGGCATATAACACAGCTTCTGGATCATCACCATTTACATGGAATACTGGTGCCTGCACCAAAGAGGCCGCTGCAGAAGAATAAGTGGAAGATCTGGCATCATCAAAATCCGTTGTAAATCCGATTTGGTTGTTAATTATAAAATGAATGGTACCGCCGGTATAATAGCCATCCAGTTGACTCATCTGAACAGTTTCATAAACGACGCCTTGTCCTGCTACCGCTGCATCACCATGAATCAGAATAGGAAGTATTTTATCATAATCTGATTGATATAATATATCTGCTTTTGCTCTAGCAAAACCTTCGACAACTGGGTTTACAGCTTCCAAATGTGATGGATTGGGCGCTAACTTAATATGTATTTTTTTTCCTGTAGGTGATTGATATTGAGATGAAAAGCCGAGGTGATACTTAACATCCCCATCTCCGAAACTTTGATCAGGGATAGAGTTGCCTTCAAATTCATTGAAGATATTCTCGTAGGTCTTACCCAGTATATTTGCTAGAACATTAAGTCTTCCTCTGTGGGCCATTCCTAGCACAACCTCTTCTACGTTGCTTTCTGCTGCTTTGTTAATAATAGCATCTAAGGCAACAATAGTTGATTCTCCTCCCTCGAGTGAAAATCTTTTTTGACCTACATATTTTGTGTGAAGAAACTTTTCAAAGATTACTGCACCATTAAGTTTGTCAAGAATTCTTTTTTTCTTGTCTAGGGCCAAACCAAAACTGCCAGACAAATCTCTACTTTCAATTTTATTCTTAAGCCACATCCTCTTTTCACGGTTTTCAATTTGCAAAAACTCAAAACCGATGTTGCCAGCATATATTTTTCTGCATCTGTCAATGATTTCATGAAGTGTCGCATTTGAAAGGCCTAATTCATTCCCGGCAATAAACTTTTTTTCAAGATCTTGATCGGCCAAACCGTAATCAGCAAGCTTTAGATGAGGTTTTCTATCTCTTCTTTCTCGGATGGGATTTGTAGTAGAAAGGAGGTGACCCCTAGAACGAAAGCCATGAATGATAGAGAATACACCAAACTCACTTTCGGAAAAAGGAATAGCATTATTATCTAATGAAGGTGCGGAGCTATTATCGGACTTACTTTCACCAAACTCAAATCCCTCAAAAAATACGCGCCATCCATCATCAACCGAATTTTCATCTTTGATATACTTTTTGTACATATCTTCGATAAAACTAGGATGTGCATTAAATACATAGGAATAATCCTTCATTCTTGCCTTTTTTATTCTGTTTCTACTTATTAAGGAATTAGTACGGTCTTTTGTTGAAAAAATTATACTGTATTATGATTATTTATTTTTTTTCGTAAAAACTCTTGGGTTTGCTTAAAAAAGAAGATGTTTGAGGTCTATTTATATAATATCTAGTAAGTATAAAATTAAACGTGAAATTATTACTTTTTCAGGTTTGTTTTAAAAATTTACGTTATTTTTGCACTCCAAAAAATTAAGAAAAGGAAATGGCACATCACGCATCGTCCAAGAAAAGAATAAGACAAGACGCTAGAATTAGACTACGTAATCGATATTACAAAAAGTCTACGCGTACTGCAATTGCTAAATTGAGAGAAATGACTGAAAAGAAGGACGCAGAAGGCTTTCTACCTGGTGTAATATCTCAAATTGACAAATTGGCAAAAACTAATAATTGGCATAAGAATAAGGCATCTAACCTTAAGAGTAAGTTGACTAAATTTGTCAACGCTATATAACTTAGGCTAAACGAAATAAATTTAGAGATCGGTTAACATTGTATAACTGGTCTTTTTTATTTGTCTTCCTCGATAAGTGCAGGATCGACTTCTGGATATTCATACTCTCTTGACTTTTTACCAAACAATCGGAAATATCTTCTTGGATTCAATCGAATATCCTGAATGAGTAAATCAAGATTTTTAGTAGTTGCTTCAATGTTGTTATACAGTTGATCGTCATGCATTAGTTTTCCAACAGTACCTTCACCTTCAGAGATTTTCGCTAGAATTTCATTGAGTTCGCTAAGCGTAGTATTAGCTGCTGTCATAGTGCTTTCAGCAGTTTTTAATGTTGTTTCAGCTTGATCTAAAGTTCCATTGGCCCCTTTTATGGTTTCTGATAATTTCACTTCTTTTAAATCTGAAGTAACCTTAGAGAGATCTTCAAGCATCTTATTTACCTTGGTGTTGCTTTTTACCAATGTTCCTGTTAAAACAGAAATATTATCAAGCGTTTTCTCCATATTTCTCGAAGAATTCGCCATTAGAGAATTAAATTGTTGTGTAATAGTTGCTAGGTTCTCTAGTGTTGTTGCAAGATTTCTGATGCCTACATCAACAGCATCTTGGGAATCTGGATTACCTAATCCTCTAAGGGTAGAGTCAATTACGGATGTAATGACTTCCATTGATCCTTGTAATTCTTTCTGGTTTATCAAACTACCGATGATGCCTACAGTTACTCCTTTTAGCTCTGATTTATCTTCTGCACAGTTATTTTCCACACACATTTTATCAAAATCCAGTTCAATGACCTTACCACCTAAGGCACTTGAAGGTTTTAACAGTGCAATTGTATAATTGGGGAGTTTAATTTCATTTTTAACAGTAAAATCAATTCTTATTCTTTGAACATCCTGAGGATCAGGACTTATTGATATTACAGTTCCTACTTCATAGCCATTGATTTGTACCGGTGTTGCAGTATTTACATCATGGACGTCGGTATAAAATGCATGGTAGGTATAATTGGCACTAAAAAGATTTTTGCCAGAAATAAATTTGTATCCCCATATGGAAAGGGCTAGTGTAATGCCTGCAAACAGGGCTATTTGTACTTCTTTTTTCATAGGTATGCAAAGCTATATTTTATTGCTAATAATATCTATTTATTGAATTAAATGATTTTATTTTAGCTCAATAAAACTATTTTTTGATGTGATTTTAACAATAAATTGAGGTTTTATGTGCCCAAATCCAAGAACAGTTTGGTTTTTAAGAGCTCTTTGACATTTTTAACATTGTAATTACAGCATAGATTAGTCATTTTTACGTTTCATTATACTAATTCTATCTTTTTGTCAAGACTCTTTATAATAACATTTCTTTCCCTGATTATAGCGGGGAGTATCTCTGCCCAAAGAGACAGCATTCCTGAATCAATTATTGAATCAAATAAAAATGCTAAAGAAGTTATTATAATATCTGATGCTGGTCTTGAATCAGAGTTAAAATTTGGAGCGATAGACTCCCAGATCTATGATCACAAATTTTCAACAGTACACCTTTACGGTAATGCCTATGTAAAATATCTAGATAAAGAGCTTTATGCAGATTATATTATTTTACAAATGGGTAAGAATATTGCTGAAGCCAAAATTTCTCCTGTTAAAAAAAGTATTACAAGACCTAAATTTAAAGACGGTGATAAAGTGTTTGAATACAATCGACTCAAATACAATTTTGAAACTGAAAAAGGAATAGTCATTGATGCTGTTACTCAAGAAGGGGAGTTTTATATCCATGGTGCACGGACTAAATATGTAAACGAAGAAAATACAAAATCAAAAATCATCTATAATGCCAACTCTTTAATTACTACATGTCAGGATCATGAACATCCCCATTTTGGTATTAGAGCCAAAAAGATGAAAATAATATCCGAGAAGCTTGCAGTTTTTGGTCCATCTAACCTTGAACTTGGAGGTGTACCGACACCGATAATTATTCCATTTGGATTTTATCCTTTAACTCAAGCCAATACTTCTGGATTTATTTTTCCAAGAAATTATGAATTTAATTCTAGGTCTCTCGGCTTTGGATTACTTGGTTTTGGTTGGTATTTTCCTATTAATGATTATGTACATACGCAAGTAACTGCAGACTTATATACAAGAGGAACTTGGGGCTTATATTCCAATACAACTTATAAGAAGAAGTACAAATATCAAGGATCAATAAGATTATCATTCAATGACCGACGTACTGATGGTGTAAAAACAACAATCGATGTAAATGGAGAACCAGTAAGTCAAGCCACTGTCATATCACAAAAGGGCTATTCAATTAGGGTTGATCATAAACAAGACAGTAAAGCGCATCCCTTTGTCAATGTTGGAGGAACGATTAATGTTGTTGGTAACAATAATCAACAGAGAAATTATAATGACGCTGGTTCGGTTTTAACAAATACTTATAGCTCAAATTTTTATTATAGACATAGTATGCCTGGAACTCCGTTTTCATTTAACATGGGATTAAATCATAATCAAAATACAAGAACACGGACCGTTAATATAACTTTCCCAGATGTACAATTAAATATGAATACAATCTATCCTTTTGAAAGGAAAAACAGAGGATCTAACAAAGAAATGTGGTACGAGAAGATATCTTTTGATTATGATGTAAAACTGAAAAGTTTTGTTCAGGCAACGGACACAACCCTTTTTACCAGAGAAATGTATGATGATATCAAAACCGGAATGACACATAGGGTGACAACTGGATTTTCCACTAGAGTATTAAAACATTTTAATTTGGTGCCGAGAGCCCAATATGATGAAACCTGGGTTCTAAACTCTATTGAAAAAAGTATAGCCCTTAGTGAATTCAGTCAAGAAGATACACTTGTTACCAATGTTGTTAATGGATTTGATAGTTATCGGACTTACAGCGCAGGCTTGAGTTTGAATACTCAAATCTTCGGTACAATGGAGTTTAACAAAGGCTGGTTGAGAGGGATCAGGCATACAATGAAACCAGAAATTGGATACAATTATGCTCCAGATACAAGAAGCATTTATAGGGATACAGTATATTACGCTGACGATGAACGTCTTCCAGCGATATTTACACGCTTCGATAATGGACCATTTAATACGCCAAGTTTTACAGACCTACAATCACAATTACAATTTAGAATCAATAATATTTTTGAAATTAAACATTTTGCCAAAAGAGATTCTACTATAAAAAAGGCTAAGATTTTTGATAACCTTACACTTTCAGGCAATTATAACTTTGCAAAGGACACCATTTCGTGGAGTAGGATCGAAGTGAATTCTACATCAAGATTCTTTAAAGGCATAACGACTGTTATTACGCGTTGGTCCTTTGATCCTTATGTCGAAAAAGATGATAGACCGGTAAACACTTTTGTCTGGACCGAGAGTAAAAAACCCGTTAGACTAGAATCAGGACAGATCAGATTGTCAAATAGATTGACTTTTAAAAAGATAAAAGAAGTCTTTTCTAAAAAGTCTACTTCCGAAACTTCATCTTCAGTAAATACAAGTCTGAACAGTTCTCAAAGCAGGAATGCTGGTCTACCCGAAACAACTAAACCAGAAAAAAAAGAAAATGAATCTATTAAGGAGGTATCTCTTATTGATTTACTAGATAGAATAAGTATTGACCATAATATCCTTTATGTTTTCACATCTGACGATGGGGTAATAAATTCTAGAATGCAGACCCATGCTTTGGGTGTAACTGGAAGCATTCCACTAACGGACAACTGGACAATCAATATTGGAAATCTTGGGTATGATTTTGTAAACAAAGGATTGACTTATCCTGCTGTATCCTTTTCTAGAAAACTTCATTGTTGGGATATGAATTTTTCTTGGTATCCAAACAGGGATACTTACACCTTTTCAATTGGGGTCAGATCCAATGCGTTGAGTTTTTTAAAATATAATTATGGACAAAACAATGTTGACGGTTTGATCGGTAGACTTTAAGGCAATCGACTTCCTTTTGCGGCCCACCAAGGATGTATTTCAAATGCCAATACGCCAGCAACAACTGCTGGATCGCTTTCAATGTATGATCTCGCTTCTATTTCATCTTTTACATTGTAAATGACAACTCCTCTAAATTCTGTATCGTCACCAAATGGTCCAGCGATACAGATTTTGTTTTTTTCTGCTAACATAGACATATGATTCAAATGTGCTTGTTGAACGGCCGTGGCTTCCTCAGGGTCACTTATTTTGGTCCCTGACTTAAGAAAGGCCATAAAGTATTTTTTCATGACATAAACAGTATCTTTGTCTTGGTATGAGAATATCTCGAAGCCTTCATCGTCATATTGCTTCTCCTGTGCAAAGCATACTGTACTTGTTAGAATTACAGAAACAATACAGAAGCAAATAAGACGTTTTAAATTCTTTAAATACATTTCAAAAATTTTAGTGTTTTCTTAATGAATTAATACTATCTTTGCGCCTGCTAAAATACGATCTCAGTAATCCTTTTTGGTAAAATTAAATTAAAATGGCAACATACATAACAAAAGAAAAGAGAGAAGAAATTTTTAACGAATACGGAGGTAATTCTAGTAATTCCGGTTCGATTGAGGGACAAATTGCACTATTTACCTTCAGGATAGGCGGTTTGACAGATCATCTCAAAGAAAACAAAAAAGATCACTCTTCTAGAAGAGCACTATTAACCCTTGTTGGTAAAAGAAAGAGACTTTTAACCTACTTATATAAGAAGGATATCAACAGATATAGGGAGATTATAGAGAAATTACAGATCAGAAAGTCATCTGTTTCTGGCTCCGGGCAGTATTAGTAGATCTTATATGGGGGTGCCTTTTGCATCTCTGACACATTAAAATATTATATTACAATGGGTTTACAAACACCTATTAGCACCTCATTTAATTTACCAAATGGAGAGGTGGTAACTTTGGAAACAGGCAAGTTAGCTACACAGGCACACGGATCTTGCGTTGTTAAAATTGGAGATACAATGTTATTTTGTTCTGTAGTTTCAGCTTCAGAAGCAAAAGAAGGACAAAGTTTTTTTCCATTATCAGTTGATTACCAAGAAAAATTTGCTTCAGCAGGCAGAATTCCTGGTAACTTCTTTAAAAGAGAGACAAGATTATCGGATTACGAAGTATTAACTTCAAGATTGGTTGACAGGGCGATTCGTCCTCTTTTCCCTGATGGATATATGAACGAAACACAGGTTATAATCAACTTGATTTCTGGAGAACTGGATAGACTACCTGACGCCTACGCTGCATTAGCAGCATCTACGGCGCTTTCAGTTTCAAATATTCCATGGGCAGGTCCTATCTCTGAGATAAGAGTTGCAAAAATTGATGGCGAATATGTTATCAATCCGTCAAAGTCAGCTTTGGAAAATGCAAGTCTTGAAGTAATTGTAGCAGCTACGATTAGCGATGTTATGATGGTAGAAGGAGAAGCTGATGAGTGTCAAGAGGCAGAATTAATTGAAGCGATTAGAATTGGGCACGAAGCGATTAAAACTCAATGTGATGCTCAGTTAAAATTAGCTGAGATGGTTGGAGAGAAAGCCACAGTAAAAAGAGAGATTGAAACAGAGGAGACTGACGAAGAGCTATATAACTTTATAAAAGATTTCTCAAAAGAAAGAATACTTGAAATTTCAGGGGCTTCCTTGGACAAATTTTCTAGAAAAGATGGTTTTAAGGCGATCAGTGTTGATTTAAAAGAAAAGCTTACAGCTGACAAAGGTGAAGAGTATATAGCAGAAAATGATGGTAAAGTATCCTCCTATTTTGACAAAATAAAGAAAGAGACCATCAGAATGATGGTTTTAAAAGAAGGGAAAAGACTCGATGGTAGAAAGTTTGATGAAGTTAGACCAATCTGGACCGAAGTCAATTACTTGCCATCTGCACACGGCTCTGCCATTTTTAACAGGGGAGAGACTCAGGCTTTGACTTCGTTGACACTAGGGACTAAGTTAGATCAGCAAATGATTGATAATGCACTTGAAAATTATTATTCAAGATTTATCCTTCATTATAATTTTCCTGCATTATCAGTTGGAGAGATCAAACCGATGAGAGGACCAGGAAGGAGAGAAGTTGGACATGCCAATCTTGCGAGTAGAGCTTTGAAAAAAGTATTGCCAGCAGAAATTCCTTATACAATTCGTTTGGTTTCAGATATTCTCGAATCAAATGGTTCCTCATCGATGGCAACTGTTTGTGCAGGTTCATTATCATTAATGGATGCAGGTATCAAAATTAAAGCTCCCGTTTCAGGGATTGCAATGGGAATGATTGCCGAAGGAAATGATGTAGCTGTGCTTTCTGATATCTTAGGTGATGAAGACGCATTGGGAGATATGGACTTCAAGGTTACGGGAACTGAAAAAGGTATTACTGCTTGTCAAATGGATATTAAGATAGACGGCTTACCATATGAAACTTTAGAAAAGGCATTAATTCAGGCTAAAGCTGGTAGAATTCACATTCTGAATGAAATGGCTAAATCACTAAGTCAAGCCAATGATGATCTGAAACCACATGCCCCTCGTATTGAAGAGATTAAAATTGATAAGAGTTATATAGGAGCAGTAATCGGACCTGGCGGTAAAGTAATTCAGGACTTACAGGCAAGAACAAATACTATTATTAATATTGAAGAAGTAGGAGATAAAGGTATAGTCTCAATTGCATCTAGCAATGCGGAATCACTTAAAATGGCTAGAGAAGCTATTGAATCAATAGCTTTTGAACCTCAAGTTGGTGATGTATATGATGCCGTTGTTGCATCGGTACAAACCTATGGTGTATTTGTTGACTTTAGAGGTAAGAGTGGATTACTTCATGTATCCGAAATTTCTCACACACGAATCAATGATGTATCAGAATATTTTAAAGTAGGTGATCCAGTCAAGGTAAAATTGGTTGGCGTAGATCCCAAATCTGGTAAAATGAGACTTTCTAGAAAAGTATTATTGCCAAATCCTAAAGAGCAGGAATCAGATAATTAATTTCAATGCACTAGGGATAAAATAGTTTTTTCTTTAACTATTTTATCCCTATTTTTACCTTAACCCTCCTGATAGATAATCAATCCTCATTTTTTGGATAGAATCTGATAAATATTTTTATCAATTCTTGAACTTATTTACTGACTTAACTGTAAATATAATTACTGGTTTACTACTTTTTTATCAAAAAGTCAATAGCCACTTAAATTTATATTCAAATTTTTTAGATGAGACAATTAAAAATTACAAATAAAATAACGAGTCGAGAGAGTTTAGCCTTAGATAAATATCTCAATGACATATCTAAAATAGATATGTTGGTACCAGAGGAAGAGGCTGAACTAGCAAGAAGAATAAGAGAGGGTGATAAAAAAGCATTAGAAAGATTAACACAGGCTAATCTTAGATTTGTAGTTTCAGTTTCCAAGCAATATCAAAACCAAGGACTGGCATTAAGCGATTTGATCAATGAGGGTAATATGGGTTTGATGAAAGCCGCTAAAAGATTTGATGAAACACGAGGTTTTAAGTTTATCTCCTATGCCGTCTGGTGGATCAGACAATCTATTTTACAGGCGATAGTTGAAAATTCAAGAATGGTAAGACTCCCTTTAAATAAGGTAAGTTCTTACTCAAAAGTTAATGAAGCCTTTGTTTCTTTTGTTCAAGAATTTGAAAGAAACCCTACCTACGAAGAGTTGGCTGAGCTATTGAGTATGAAAATAGCAGATATCAGTAATGTATTACAAGGTGGTGGCAGACATTTATCAATGGACGCTCCAGTTGGAGGTGAGGAAGGTGAGGCGACGATGCTTGATTTATTTGCTTCCGAAGACCAAATCTCTCCTGACTTAGGATTGATGGAAGAGTCTTTAAAAGAAGAAGTACAATATGGATTATCTCTGCTTTCATCAAGAGAGATTGAAGTATTATCAGCCTATTATGGTTTAAATGGACATAAATCACTGACACTAGAAGAAATTGGAGAGTTATACGGATTGACAAGAGAAAGGGTCAGACAGATCAAAGAAAGAGCATTGCGGCGATTAAGAAAATCTGTAAATAAAAATGCGCTTAAGTCTTACCTTGGTTAAGGTTCGTATAATAAGTCCCACAATTCAAAGAAAAGTATTTATTATAGCCTGTAAGGAAAATTCCTTTTCGGGCTATTTTCTTAATAAACCTGTTGATATAGAAAATTAAGTATTGGATTATATATGATGACAATTATCCTGATAGCGGTTACAGTTTTTATTTCTTATCATCTGTTTTCTTTTCTTGTAGGAACAAGATCTTATAAAAGACAGTTGCAAAGAGATATTAAAAGCTTAAAAAAACAAATGGAATGCTTTAAGGAGTCGATAATTCCATTCGAGTTGGAAGAATATAAAATTCTTTCCTATAAACCAGTTATTAAAAAGAAATCTAGAGGAAGAACAATTTTTCACAAAGGTTTTCTATCTACGATTTTCCAAGAACCCATTTTGTCTTTTGCTTCTAAAGAAAGGAAATACTCAAGTAATATATTAGTCCTTGTAGAGTCAAGTACGCATGATTACTTATTTCAATACCAAAATAATGAGACAGTAGTATACCTAAATGGTGATGTTTATGGCAAAATAGATTCAGAGTTTAATTTGATAGATAATGAAGGGACACTTGTAGGCAAATTGATTATAAACTATAATGAAGCCTACCATACTATAGAAATTGGAGGTCATGATGTCGCTCATATTAATGCTTTAGAACCTGATTCAAAAAGCTCTGAAAGTGATCGTTTGTTTTCTTTGTTTCATGATTTTAAAGCAGATGACACAGAGGAGTTGCTAATTATATCACTTTACTATTTATTTGTCTATAAAAGCAATCACTTGTAATTTTTAAATTGATAGTGAACCAAAACGTTTTATTATTCATTTAATTCAGTACAAAATCTTTATTATGAAAACTAAAATATTTTCAACACTAATCCTTTTGTTTATTGCAACTATATCCTGGGGGCAAAGCAGTCCAGTTATTAAAGACTCAGGACTAGAAGAAATGAATAAGGCTATAGAGGAAATGATGCGTGAATTTAATATTCCAATGGATAGTATGGCTTTAAATAAACTATTTGACCCTAAAAATCAAAACAGTTTCTTCCTTTCTGATTCCAATCAGGTTTTTGGGTTTTTTAATAATGACTTTGAGGATATGATGAGTGACATGTTTACTGATTCTATAAACACGGAGGCTTTTAATAAAATTTTTGAGCAAGGCTTGCAAATGTTTCAATCA
The DNA here is from genome assembly GCA_029262995.1 of Saprospiraceae bacterium. Taxonomy (GTDB): domain Bacteria; phylum Bacteroidota; class Bacteroidia; order Chitinophagales; family Saprospiraceae; genus RFSX01. The sequence continues at coordinate 124,170 of JAJCYH010000020.1, forward strand.
ATGGATGAAAAGCAAATGGAAGATTTGTTAAATTCCTTCGATTTTTCGCAAATGGATAAAATGATGCATGGATTCGATATGAACGCTCTTGATGAAATACTAAAAGGATTTGAACTTCAGATTCCTGATAACTATTTTGATAGTTTGCAAAATATACAAAAGACGGAACCTCAAAAAAAGAAGTTGAGAAGGATTTAGTATGATCTTATAAATTAATTCCTATTTTCGATACAAATATCTTTTATGACTGTTCTTGATACTGTTCGTGTAATCGTATATCGTGTAAATGCAAAAGGTCTTGAAATTCTGTTATTGAATAATGAAGATTTGAGAAATTCTGATGAATGGGGAATTCCTCAATATGGTATTCAGGGTCAAATAGAAAAGATGATATGGTTAGAAGAAACCTTAGATCCAAAAGGTAAGAGTGTAAAAGCAGTAGCCATAGAAGGTGATTGGCATGATATTCCTTCCATAAGAGGAATCATTAAGCAAGATGTATATCTTGTAAAATCAAAGATAAAATCCTTATTCCCTCAACTAGAAAAAGGCACTTATTTTACGATAAAGGAAGCTTTTAAAAAGGTGCTGCCTGAAGAGTATAAGGCACTCAAAGAGTTAAAAGATATAATTTTGGATAGAAATTTATCTAGTAGTATATAAATGGGAAGCCCTAAAGAGATAAATAATTTATCTAATGAGAACAGTTTAAAATAAAGAAGCTACCAACTCATGTCATCATCACCTGATGAAGAATTATCTGATGAAGAATTATTGTTAGATTGGTCACCTGTAAATTCACCATCAACTTCACCGGATGCCAATTTTTCTTCCCACTCCTTTTGCCTTCTTTCATAAAGCTCATAGTCAAAGTCTGGCATTAATTCCTTCTTAACATGATTTACAGTCTCATTTAAGCTGTTTAGGAATCGGTTAAAATCTTCCTTATACAAGAAAATTTTGTGTCTTTCATAACCGTTACCGTCGAATCTTTTGGTACTCTCAGTGATGGTAATGTAGTAATCTTCACCTTTGGTTTGCCTAACATCAAAAAAGTAAGTTCTTCTTTTTCCTGCTCTTACTTTGGTAGAATATACGCTCTCGAACTTTTTATCGTTTTCCACAATGCACTTATTTGTAAGTAAAAATAGTTTTTTTCCTTAAAAATCAAAGTAATCTGTTGACTAAGCCATGAATATTCTTTGATTATTATAGTGTTATTTCATGGAGTTAATATAAATCAAGATATAACGGCTAATTATTTGATTCATATTGAGACTTTAATAATTGCTTGTAATATCCTTCAATTTCTATCAATTCCTCATGTGTTCCTTCTTGTGCAACCTTACCATGATCAAGTACAATAATTTTGTCAAAATCAATAAGATTCGAAATTCTGTGGGTTATAATAATGCTAGTTTTATCACCAAGTTCATCTTCTAGATAACTTAGAATTTTATGCTCTGTATTAGCGTCCAAAGCGGAAAGGCAATCATCCAATATAACAATATCTGGATTTTTGATCAGTGCCCGTGCAATTGATAGTCTCTGTTTTTGACCACCTGATAAAGTAACACCTCTTTCACCTATTACGGTATTGAACTGTTCAGGTAGTTCGATTATATCTTGTTCGATAGCTGCTTTTTGGGCGTATTTGGTGATTTCACTTTCAGAAGCATTCTGTTTTCCAAATTTGATATTCTTGCCAATAGTGTCTGAGAATAAAAAAACATTTTGGGGTACGTAAGCTATTCGCTCTCTCAGATTATTAATGTCCAAGCTACTAATATCTTTACCATCTACCAAGATATTTCCTTCCGATACATCATAAAACCTTAGCAAAAGATCGGCAATGGTACTTTTCCCAGATGCTGTTCTTCCCAATACAGCCAATTTTTTCCCACTTTCTAATTTAAAAGAGACATTGTTTAATGCCAACACTCCAGTATCTGGGTATCTGAAGCTTACATTTTTAAATTCTATGGTGCCATCAAATTTAATTGGGTCGCTAACTGGGTTGGTAATGCCTGGTTTAATCTGCAACATTTCATTTATCCTTTTTTGAGACGCCTCAGCTTGTTGTATAATAGAGGCAATCCAACCTATTGATGTAATTGGCCAGGTCAGATAATTAATATAAATAACAAACTCAGCGATATTCCCTGCTGATATTTCATCTTTAGCAACAAGAAGACCGCCAATGTAGATCGTTAATAAAGTACTTAGACTCACTAGAAGAATCATAAGAGGAAAAAATAATGCATTTACCTTAGCTAAATCCAAGGATTTGAGTCTGTAATCTTCACTTTGTTTATCAAAGTAATCTAAGAACTGATTTTCTTTGACATAGGACTTAACGACGCGGATACCTGAATATACCTCCTGAGAAATGCTGCTTAGCTTAGCTATCTGTTTTTGAATTAAATCACTGCGTTTGTGAATGATGCTGCTCACATAATAAATAGATAATGATAAAAAGGGCAGTGGCAATAATGAGTATAAAGCCAATTTCGAATTTACTTGAAACATTGAGAAGATTACAAAAGTAAATAGCATTAAAACAGTTAATCCATACATTAGAGCTGGCCCTAAATACATTCTAACCTTAGACACATCTTCAGAGATTCGTGCCATCAAATCTCCAGTCTTATTGATTTTGAAAAAAGCAAAATCAAATTTTTGGTAATGGTCATATAACTCTTTACGCATATCGTATTCTATCAGTCTTGACATTACGATTAAAGTTTTTCTCATTAGGTAAAGAAAAAGACCCATTAGTAAAGAAAGTCCTATTACGACTGCTGCAAATTTTAATATTGCACCATTATAATTATCAATTAGCTCATTTGCTTCAGCATTTGCAGTTTTATCCAAGATGAAATCCAAGGCTTTTCTGATTTGCCTTGGCACCATTACGAGGAATAAATTTGATAATCCGACAAAAAGGGTGCCTAGCATCAGACGCCATTTATACTTAAGTAGGTATTTATTTAGATATCTTAAATTTTTCAAATTCAGCAACTTATGTTAATCGCTTCCTGACAAATTTTAACATTGGTCAGGATGACTCAAATTAGTAATTAAACATAACACATATTTATACCAAAAGTTATCATTCAACTGTACAATATGGTTTAATGAGAGAATAGATCGAATCCGAAATCTGACTTATATTTTTTATTTCTTCGAGATCTGTAAAACTTCCGTGCTGTTCTCTATAATTAATAATCCAGGAAGCAACTTTTCCTCTGAAATAAGGATGATATTGTAAAGAGTCTTTAGTTGCGTTATTAAGATTGACTTTTTTTAAATGTCCAGAACAAATTAGATTACTGTCATTCTTAATCAATATTTCTTTATCTATGCCATATACTTCTAGTAATTGCTGTGTATGTGTAAATCCACCGAGCAATTTGCGGTATTTAATGATTCTCCTAGATAGAACCGATCCTATACCTTTAAGTTGCTTCAATTCACTCGTATCGGCATTATTGATATCTACTTTTTGAATTGCTTGAGAGCTCTGTTCTTTTATTGTTGGATTATGTTTTTCAAAGTCAAATTGATTTATATATTTATTGATAATATTTGTGTCGATGTAATATATCTTTTTCAAATCTCCAGGATTATTAAATATACCTCCTGCCTTTCTGTATCTAAGAATATTTCTACAGACGTAAGGTTTAAGACCCAAGGAACGCCATTCAATACTATCCATTTGATTAGGGTAATAAATTTTATCTGTAACCTTCTCATAATTATCTGATATTTCAACTACTGAGATTGGCCTGTTATTTATAGAACCGGGGGTAAATGGAAGACTATCTTTTTCTATTGACGTGTTTTGATATTTCTGTTCTTCGCCTTGGTCAATTTCTACTGGTATTGGCATTGTTGAAGGTCTGGGTCTTTGATAGACGATAATTATTTGCAAAGTTGTTATGATTATTCCTAGTAATAAAACAATCCGCCTTTCACTTTTTGTCAATGTCATCTCTTAAAAGAAATTTTAGTTTAGTAATATTTTATAATAGCCATCTACATATGTGTCATGATATCTTACTTCTCTTCTCTTTGCCCACATGGATATTTCATTTCTAGACTTCCAATGCGTTAACCCATCTGTAATAATTGCTTTGGGTTTATATAATTTATTTAGCCTATCTAGTTTAACAGTATCCATATTATTGATCAATGCAAATTCAATCTTTAAATTTGTTGGGTTCGTATTAGGGATATTCTTAGGATGTATAAAAAAATGTTTACTATTGAATTCATATAAGCCAAATGCACTTTTTTTAAAACGGCTTTCAGGATAAAAAACGAATTGTTGAATCTTACGTATTGATATTAAATGATCTATTTCAAAAGACGCATTACTAGATTTGTTGACGATTGTTTTTCCCTGATACGACATTGTAAGAATTGAGCATTTATGTTTGTGATATATTTCAATCAACTCTGTGTTCCAGCATTTATTTCTTATGAAAATTTGAAATGAATATTGAAGAATTATAAGAAGTAGGGTAGTTGTAATAAATATTTTCCTTTGATTAATAATATACAAGATGATTGAACAAATAATTAGATAAAGGATAAACGTGCTTATGGGGTGTAGGTATAATTCTGTAATAAGTCCATAAGGAATTCTTTCGATAATTGTTATTGCCTTTGCGAAAAAATAAACTACGCTCTCCAAGATATTGGCAATTATAGAGCTTAGTTTAATTAGAATTGGAATTGAGAAGAGGTTTAGGACCAGAAAAATGATAGACAAAAGTATCGTTACAAATGCAAGTGGTATAGCAATCAAACTGCTTAACCAAAAATAGGCAGGGAACTGATTGAAGTGATAGATGCTTAATGGCGTAATTAATATTTGTGCAGATACTGAAACCAAAATAATTTGAATTGAATAATTAAGTATATTATTATTGGTTATCTTATTTGTTGAAAGCCTTTTGTAGAAAAACATTATGCCAAGCAAAGCTAGATATGAAAATTGAAAGCTAATTTGAAATAATGCATCTGGGTTAATGAGAAGTATTGTTATTGCGGATAGACAAACAATATGATATGGCGATGTAAATTTGCTGAATGCTTTTCCGATTAAAAAAATTGAAAGCATCATAGAAGCTCTTACCACTGAATTTGGGTGGTTTGTTAGCAAAGCGTACAATATTAAAATACCAATCAAAAATATTGGTTGAATAGTTGTTAGTCGATTTGAAAATGGTATGCATTTTATTAGAGCTAGTGCCAAAGTATATATTATGCCAACGTGAAGACCCGAAACAGCAAGTACATGAATTGATCCTGTACTTATAAAGCTATTCTTAGTTGCTTTAGACATTTCAGATTTATCACCAAGACAAAGGGCGGAAACAATTGAGGCATGCTGTAAGTCCTCAAAGCATGACTTGATGCTTTTATCAAAATATGATCTTATTTGCTGAAGAATATTACTTTTTTCTGATTGATTATTCAATACTTTGATATCCTTTGAATTCAAGTAGGATTCATGATAGATTCCTTTTCTTGAGTAGAATAATTTTGCATTAAAGCTTGCTGGATTCCTTGGAGGCTTTATTCTGCTAATTTTACCATTGAAGCTAATAATATTACCATCATTTAAATATTTGCAATCTCCTTTAGTTTTTATAAGCGATTGAACCCTAAATGAGCTGATATCATAATCACCTATATTCAATAGGACAGACTCTAAAAAGCTTCCTTGTGAAGTTGTTTTAACCGTATTAATTCTTGCTTCAATATTGATTTTATTGCCCTTATAACTTTCTATTACCCTTTGTTTGTTGATCTTGTTCCAATAATTCATATTAGAACAATTAAATGCTATTATAAAAAAGAGAGTATATGATATTAGGCTGGCTAAGAATGATTTTTTGTAGCAAAACCCTAATAGAATAAGGAAGCAAATCTGGGTTACAATTAGAGTGGAGGAGGAAATAGAATATTTATTGATGTAATTATTTATCAATATTCCCATTATCACAAATAACAACAACTTAATCGCTCCAGAAATTGATTTCATAATGAATAAGACATATTCATTAATGCTATCTAAGGATTTAAGTAAACGTATAATTTAAGAATAAATGTATTGAATATAATTGTTGCTTTAGATCCGATGAACAATTCTGTAATAGAAACTATTATCTTAGTAAAAAACGAAATGGATAGAAGTATTTCGAAAATTATGTTTGGAGGGGGATGTTTCTGGTGTACCGAAGCAGTATTTCAAAGGTTAAATGGGGTAGTCAAAGTTGAGTCGGGTTATTCGGCTGGAAAAATTAAAAACCCATCTTATCGAGAAGTATGTTCAGGATTGACAGGTCATAATGAAGTAATTTTAGTTGATTATAACTCTGCTATTATTACTTTGGAACAATTGCTAGGTGTTTTTTTTACAAGCCATGATCCAACGACCTTAAACAGGCAAGGTAATGATGTAGGAACACAATACCGCTCAGGAATTTATTATTTTGAAGAAGATCAAAATAAAGTAATTAAAGAGTATATCGATAGTGAAGCTAAACAATTGTGGAATGATCCTATTGTAACTGAAGTTAAAGCTGCCGAAGAATTTTATCCTGCAGAAGAATATCATCGGGACTATTATAATGAAAATAGTCATCAAGCTTATTGTCAGGTGATTATTAATCCAAAGTTGAGTAAATTGAGATCAAAGTATAAAGAACTACTTAAAGATGAGAGATAAGAAAATCAATAAATTGACACCAGAGGAAGAAAGAGTGATTGAACATAAAGGAACGGAAATGCCTTTTTCAGGAGAGTATAATGACCACTATATTTTAGGAACTTATACATGCCGGCGATGTGAAACGCCTTTGTATACGTCAAAAAACAAATTCAAATCAGGATGTGGTTGGCCATCATTTGATGATGAAATTAAAGGCGCAGTAAAAAAGGTACCTGATGTAGATGGAAGGCGTACTGAAATTGTATGCAATAATTGTGACGGTCATTTGGGACATGTATTTGTGGGAGAACAACTTACGGATAAAAACACTAGACATTGTGTCAACTCAATTTCTCTGAAATTTATTTCTGAGTAGAATCAAAGCGGTTAAAGTGAGAATCCCAATTGGAATGAATTTTTTCGATGCATTCGTTTGTCCAGCTTTCTACTTTGTCTTTAAGCACATTACCCTCTTTATCATTCATGGCAGGACCAATGACGATTTTGCTCTCGGTTCGAAAATATCCAAACTGTAATAAAAAATGTTTTAACATAGATCTATTACACCAGACATCTTTATGCTTTTTATATTCTAAACAAACTGGAACAACAGGTATTCCTAGTTTGACAAGTTCTTGAAAGGTCCCCATACGATAAGGCAATGTTCTTTTATGGCAATTTACAGTTCCTTCAGGATATACGAGAACATTTTCACCACTGGCTAAAGTTTCAGTCATTTTTATTCTTACTGCATTTCTACTTTCCTTATTTTCCCTCTGAACGTAAATAATTCCAGTTAGTTGGGCACCAGTTGAAATGAGAGGATATTTCGCTACTTCTGCTTTTGCAATAATAAAAGCATCAAGAAATTTACATAATATTAGCGGGTCCGAAAGCGATCTGTGATTTGAAACATACAAAGCGGTATCATTATGCATCTGACCTTCACACTCTGCCTTTATTCCTAATATGAAATTTGCATATTTAAGAAAGTTTCTTCTGATACGGTAGGCTCTTTGAGGCGTATTTTTGAAGTTAAACTTCACGAGTAATTGATAGGACAATATAATAAAGGCCATGGGGAGGATTAGAAGTACTATCCTCACAGTAGCCAATAAAATTCTTAAAGGATTTCTCATTTATAAATTTAAGAACCGAAAATTAAACAATTTTCTAATGCAGGTTTACAATTGAAAAAGTAATGATAAATTCCATATAACTTAAACTCAAGTTTAAATGTGCTGTTTTGCATGTAAATTTCAACCTTTATGTCGTTAACTCAATTGTTTTTATCGAAGTTGTATTCAATTCCAGTGAATTGGTTATAACTTTGCTTTATTAGAGCACATTTCCATTTAGCATGCTTTAACAATAGAGATAACCGGTTTAATCAAATTAATATGAGACAGTTTTTCAAATTTTTATTTGCTTCTTGTTTGGGTACAATTTTGGCATTTGGTGCTATTTTTTTTATACTATTTTCAATAGGCACAGCATTTTCAAGCAAAGAAGCATCTGTAAGTAAAAATTCAGTTTTACTACTTGAATTAGATGCCCCCATTCCTGAAAAAACGGATAATAGAGAGCAAGACCCATTTAATTTTGATGGCGTAAGAGCTATTGGTGTCCACCATATCAAAGACTTAATCAATAAGGCTAAAACCGATAAGAATGTACAAGGAATAGTTTATAAGACAAGCTATTCAACTTCTGGGGGTATGGTAACACATTCTCTTATCAGGAAGGCATTAGAAGAATTTAAAGACTCTACAGATAAGTTTGTGTATAGTTATGGAGATTACTACACCAACAACTCCTACCTCATTGCTACAGCTTGTGACTCCATTTTTGTCAATCCAAATGGAATGCTTGAGATTAATGGTTATGGTGCAATGATCCCTTTTTTCAAGGATATGCTTGATAATATCGGTGTCAAAATGAATGTATTCTATGCTGGTAACTATAAAAGTGCAACCGAACCATTTAGAAGAAGGGAAATGAGTCCTGAAAATAAAGAGCAAACCAGAGAATACTTGCAAGACAACTTTGACCTATACCTTGAAGAAGTTACTAGCTCAAGACAAATTGAGAAAAGTAAAATTCAAGAAATTATCAATACACTTGAATTTTCAAATCTGGATGTGGCTTTGAAAAATGGGCTTATAGACGGTAAAATCTATTGGTACGAATTTGAAAACATGTTAAGAGAGAAGCTTGGATTATCAGAAGGCAAGGCGATCAAATATCTAAGTTTGAAAGAATATGCCTCCAAAAGTTATTTTGGGAGCGGGACGTCCAAGAATAAGTTGGCAGTAATATATGCAGAGGGAGAGGTAATGTATGATACTGAGGAGCGCGGAAAGATAAGTGAGGTGAAGTACCATAAGATATTTGATAAAATCAGAAAAGATGGAGACATCAAAGCAATTGTTTTAAGAGTAAACTCTCCGGGAGGATCTGCTTTCTCTTCTGATGTGATCTTGAGAGAATTGAAAGAATTAAAATCAAGAGGCATTCCAATTATAGCTTCTTTTGGTGATTATGCAGCATCAGGTGGTTACTACATAGCGGCTTGTGCAGATACTATAGTTTCTCATCCCAAAACACTAACAGGTTCAATTGGTGTTTTTTCCATGATACCAAATGTATCTGAGCTATTCACAGAAAAATTAGGAATTCAATTTGATACAGTGAAAACAAGCCCACATTCTTTGGCTATATCAGCATTTTATGAGTTAAGTGAAGAAGAAGGCATCAGCCTACAGAATTGGACAGACAAATTGTATCAGAATTTTTTATCTATAGTTGCTGACGGAAGGGGAATGAGTATTGATGATATCCATGAAGTAGCACAAGGTAGAATTTGGACTGGCAAAAGGGCAAAAGAGAAAGGCCTGGTTGATGTTCTTGGAGATCTGGATGATGCTATCAACATTGCAGCTAATACTGCTGGAATTTCGGATGACTATAAAATAGTATCCTATCCTTATATCAAAAGAGAGCCGTGGGAACAAATTTTAGAAGATCTTGCTAATGTTGATAAGGCGCAAACAAGAATGCCAAGGATCGAAACTGAAATAATGAAGAAATTTGGACATGTTCGCAATCTCGTGAAATATAGAGAACCGATGGCAAGATTACCGTTTATTGTTGAATAGTTAATCAACGGGCTCTTTATTTTTTTTTGCGGTAGTTATGATTAATCTTAATGATTGATCATAGGTAATATAGTTCCATACCCAATTCAGCATAACAAAGAATTTATTCTTGAAGCCTATCAGTGATCTAAGATGGACAATCAACCACAGAACCCAAGCTGTAAAGCCATAAAATTTGAGCTTTGGTAAGTCTGCGACAGCTTTATTTCGACCAATTGTTGCCAAGGTTCCTAAATCTTTGTACTTAAATGGCTTGCTTTGATTTTTAATAAAATTATTCGCAAGATTTACAGCTTGTTGAATGGCGACTTGCGCAACCTGAGGGTGACCTTCAGGGAATTCTACGGTTTGCATATATGCGATATCTCCAATAGCGTAAATATGTTCATATCCAATAATTTTATTAGTGGGATCAACTAAGTACCTGTATGACTTTGTTATTGCATTTGATTCTATTCCTTCTAAGGACTCACCTCTTACGCCAGCTGCCCAGATGACTTTGTGCGCTTTAATTTCCGTACCATCATTAATTTTAACATATCGTCCATTGAAATCAGTTACCCTTTTATCTAGGATTACATTTACATTTAATTTCTCAAGAAACTCTAAGGCTTTACCTGAAGCCATTTCTGACATTCCGGGTAGTAGGCACTTGCCACTTTGTATGAGATAGATATCTACTTCTTTTTCATTCAGTTCTGGGTAGTCTTTTGGAAGAATATATTTTTTCATTTCGGCAAGAGCTCCAGCAAGCTCCACTCCAGTTGGACCCCCCCCCACAATTACAATATCAATATATCCTTGTCGCTCTTCGTATGAAGTGGTCATAAGCGCATTCTCGAGATCTGATAAAATTGAATTTCTAAGTTGTAAAGCGTCTGTTATTGATTTCAATGGGGATGCAAATTTTTCTATTGATTCATTACCAAAAAAATTGGTTACTACACCAGTTGCAATAATACACTTGTCATAGTAAATTTCTCCTAGGCTTGAAAGAATACGTTTTTTTAATGGATTTATTGCTTGTACTTCAGCTACCCTAATATGTACGTTTTTGTTTTTTTGAAATGCTTTGCGCAAAGGATAGAGGATTGAACTCGGTTCCAATCCCGCCATAGCTACTTGATAAAATAGAGGTTGGAACTGATGATAATTATTCTTATCAATAAGAACAATTTGGAATTTCTTTCTGCTAAGCTTTTTGGCAATTTTAAATCCTGCAAATCCAGCACCAATGATTACTATTCTTGGGTGCGGGCTGTCTGGAATATTTAACATGATTATTTCACAATTTTCAGTAGGAATTTTTCAAGAATGCTCACCAACCAATTTAGTGATATTTCAGGATGATTCGGATAGATGTGTATATATTTTATAAATTTATATCAATGACTAAAAAGATACCATTTTTTCCACTGGGCCTTGTTGCCTTTCCAGGTGAGATATTGAACTTACATATTTTTGAAACAAGATACAAGCAACTGGTCAAAGATTGCCTGGATAATAACTTGAGTTTTGGAATAATCCCTGTCAATGAAAAAAGACTAGCCGTCATTGGGACTGAAATGCAAATTACTGAAGTTGTTCATGTCTATCCCGATGGGAAAATGGATATTCGATGCAAGGGGCTTAATACATTTAGATTGATTGCATTTCAAGAGAAAATTGAGGACAAACTATATCCAGGAGGAGAAGTTGAGGTTCTAGAAGAAGAGAAGGATACACAGTTGAAATTGCAGGTGGAATTATTCAAGCTTGTAAGCACGTTGTATACTTCTATGAATATGCCTATTGATATGCCTACTCCTCATGATGATTTTTTAATCTATGATATTGCGCATAAACTTGGATTGAATACAGACCAGGAAATTGAATTACTGCAAATTCGCTCTGAGAAAGCAAGGTTAACTTATGTTCTCGATCACTTGCATAAGCTAATACCTGTGGTAACACAAATGGAAGAATTGAGACATAAAGTACAGATGAACGGGCATTTTAAAGATGTTTTGCCACCAGACTTTGAAATATAGATGAAAATCTATTTTAAAAGATCGATGTTTAAGGAAAAAATATGAGATATTAATACCCCTGAAACACTACCAATATTAGTCAATGCATAATCTAACTTAGCTCTTCCAAGCGAAATGCCTATACCAATGTTAGGTTGAAAATCAATACTTCTGTCAAAAGAACTTGTTTCGTTAAGTGACCTTTGAATATTGCCAATTCCAGCTCTAAAAAATACTTGCCTCAAATAAGACAATTCGAAGCCAAAGCTAGGGTCAATAGCAATATTATCTCCACTAAATATTCCCGATGATGTACCATCTGAACTGAATCTTAAATCTGCAGCAATGAGATAGCTTACACCTTTTACATCACCTAATGTTATTGCACTTGACAAAATGACTTTAGGTAATGCAAGTTCTGTCGATGAAACAGGGATAGTATTTCCTGTCCTTTCGAAAACCAACTGTTCTTCTCTTGTAAACGTAAAACTCCAATTATTTAATGTAGTGGTAATATCACGTCCCATTAATCCAAATTGAAACCTTCCTTTCTTATACATCAATCCAAAATCAAAGCCAAAACCTTTTGCACTACCGAAACTACCAATTGTCCGGAAAATTACTTTTGAAGAAACACCAAAAGATAAATTTGTTCCCTTTATTTTTTGTCCGTAGGAGAGAAACAGGGCATAATCTGCTGCTGAGAATTCAGTGATATTATCATAATTAACAGTACCATCTGGACCGATTAAATTTAGAGTGTTTGGAATATTGTCTATACCCATTCTGATTAAACTGATACTGCCAAATCCTCGATTGTATTCAGTAAACAATTTGCCATAGGACAAATAATCATAATTTGCTATTCCGCCAAACCACGAGGCGTGCATGGCAGATAATTGAGATGAAGATTTAATCTGAGATAATCCGGCTGGATTCCAATAAGATGCGGATAAATCATCTACAGAGGCACCGACACTTCCAAACATGCCATGAGATCGAGCACCGACACCTATATTGAGGAATTCATTGACAAACTTTACATCTGTCTGTGCAGTGGTGTTGAATGCCAATGACAGAAGTAAAGAAAGAAAAGTCAAACTTTTGAAATTCAAAAATGTTAATATCCAAGACATATTATATATTTCTATAATGTATTATTACTTATTTATCAAGGGTGTTAAACAAATGTACTAGCAATAAAGATTCCAAACCATATGAATTGAGTTATTTTGTGTTGTATTTTTTATGAGTTTGCGAGATAGATGACACTATTTTTTATATTCGAATAAAACTTAAGGGATGTTTAGACGCATAATTGCTCTCATTGTTGGCTTTGTAATTGGATTTATCGTTGTTGTTATCATACAAATGATCAGTTCCAATATGTATCCTCCTGAACCAGAAATGCTTCCACAAGATACAGAGGCTCTAGCACAGTACTTTAAGACTTTGCCTATGACAGCTAGATACATTATAATGGCTGCTCATGTTATTGGAGGATTTACTGCTGCTTTTATTACGGCTTGGATTGCAGATTCTAACAAAATGATTCTAGCAATACTGGTAGGAATTATAATTGTAATTGCAACTGTAAGCTATAACTTAGTAAGTCTGGCACCGTCTTATATTATTGTGTTGGATTTTATTTTGACCTCTGTTTTTGTTTATCTGGGCGGTAAATTGGCACCCTAACTCAATTTCAGACCGCAAATAATTTATACAAGAACTCTTGATAGAGACCTAGTTCATTAAATCTGCGTGATTCGACGCCTTTTGAGGCTTTGTCCATTTGATGAAGGAGTTCAAAACTTTTTCTTATTTGTGGGTAACTATAATATTTAGCAGCAGATTTATAATCTCTAGCAAAATAGGGGTTAATTTTAGCCTTTTGAGCGAAGACCCTGTCATCTTTATGTTCATATTTTTTTGCGATAAGCAGAGTAGAAAAATAATTATATAGACTTCCAATATTAAGTTGAATAGGGTGGGTCTTTTTATTTTCTGAAAAATACTTAACTATGGAGTAAGCCTTCATTTTATTCTTTGAACCAATAGCTTTTTGCAATTCAAATATATTGTAGTCCTTGCTGATGCCAATAAACTCCTGTACGTGGTCTGCTGTTATCTCTGTTCCTTCATTTAAGTTAAGTCTTAACTTTTCGATTTCATTGGAAATTTTATTCAGATCATTTCCTAGATGTTCAGAAATGATGAAAGCCGTTTTGTTACTTATTTTGAGTTGATGCTCATTGGCAATTCCTGTTATATAGGCAGGAATCTGATTGTCATAGAGTTTTTTTGATTCTAAAATGACAGCGTTTTTTTTGAGAGCGTCCCAAGCTTTTTTCTTTCTTTTATCAAACGACTTGTGCTTGTGTGAGATTACTAAAATGCTTGATTCAGAAGGATTGCTAAAGTATGGCGCTAATTCAGCTAAAGAACTCATAGACTGGGCCTCCTTTACCAAAACGACTCGATGTGATGCCATCATAGGGTATTGCATTACCTGGTCGGTAACCTGTTTGAAGTCTACTTCTTTGCCATACAAAACAACTTGGTTAAAGGACTTCTCTCCTTCATTAAGAATATTATCTTCAATATAGTCGCTAACCAAATCAATAAAATAATCTTCTTCACCATGGAGAAAATAGATTGGTGCGAAATTACCCGATTTAAGATCGCTTAAAATTTTATTATGATCCATAGTGCTAAATTAAAATAAAACGATTGAAGTCTTAGTCAAAAAAACAAGAGTCGTAAATCATTTCTCCTTCAAAATAAAGATCTGCAGCATTGCTTAATTTTAGAATAAAACAATACGCATTAGGCACGTCAAAAGGAAGTTTTATTTTTTGTGCATTAAGATTGGTATAACCAAACTTCCTATAATATTCAGGATGTCCAATTAGAACGATAAATGGAAAGCCCATTTGTTCTGCAACTTTGTGCGCATTATTGATTAATTGAGATCCTACTCCTTTATTCTGATGCTTAGGCAAAACACTGACAGGTGCCAAAGCTAGACCAGTAAGTATCTTGCTATTATGTTTAAGATGCAATTTGGTTAGTAGGATATGGCCTATCAATTTTCCATCATATTCGGCAACTAAAGAAAGTTCTTTTATAAAGCTTGTGGAAGCTCTTAGTTTATCAACCAAGAGGTGTTCCGTTTGATCGCTATACTCCTTTCCTTCAAATGCCTTCTTAACAATATGATAGACAGATTCAATATCGCTTTTATCTTCAGGTTTTATTTTCAATTTCATAATATAAAATTAAAGAATAAAGTACTAGTTTTTAAAAATTTAAACAGAAATGGAATGAATGGAGCTGAATGAAATGACTATATTAGAAAAAAAAGTATATAGTGGTTAAGTCATATGCCATTTCTGGTGGTCATGAAAAAACAGTTGAAGTGGCTGAACTCATATTGAAAGATGGAGGTAATGCCTTTGATGCTGCTATTGCCGCTCATTTGGCGATGTATATTACAGAACCGTGTATGGCATCTGCTGGTGCTGGGGGATTTGCGTTATGTTACAAGCAAGGGGAGTCAATAAAAATGCTTGATTTTTTTACCCAGACTCCTAGGCATAAACCAATATTGGTAAAAAGAGATTTTGAATCTATAAGAGTAAACTTTGGAAATGAAGTTGAGGAATTTCATGTAGGCATGGCTTCTATTGCAACTCCTGGCTCTGTGGCTGGAATCTTCGAGCTGTATGAACGATATGCGAGTATGCCGTTTAGAGTCTTAGTAGAACCAGCTAAGGACCTTATTAGAAGTGGAGTAATATTAAATACGTTTCAAAGTATAGATATGGCACTTCTTGAGTCTATTTTACGAAGAGATGAATCAGTACGTTCTGTATTCTTCAATAATGATAAATTAATACAAGAAGGTGATATCTTAAAGATGCCTTATTTGATGGATTTCATCGATTTGATTAAAGACGATGGTAGGAATGGGTTTTATAAAGGCGAAATTGCGGATACCATAAATAGGCATTCTATTGAAAGGGGAGGATATATTAGAAAAGAGGATCTGGAAAATTATAAGGCAATCTGGCGTGATCCCTTATTTATTAATTATAGAGAACATAATATTGTCTTGCCAAACGGACCAAGCTTAGGTGGAGGTATAATGGCGCTTTTGTTTCATCAGCAACTATTGAATAAAGGGGATTGGCTGCGGTCAATAAAAGCATTTAAGGATAAATCTTTATCTCTTTTAGAGATAGAAAAGGCGGTCAACAACGAATATGTAAATGCCAATTACTCGTTAAATAGTCAACATTCAGCAAACAAAGGCACTTCTCATTTTAATATTTTGGATGGTCATGGAAATGCTATAGCATTCACGTGCACCATTGGAGAAGGCTGTGGATATTTTATACCTGGAACGCACATGCAATTGAATAATATGCTGGGAGAGGCTTTTTTATTGCCAGAAGGATTTCATAATTGGACAGAGGACGTCAGACTTAATTCAATGATGACTCCTACTATGGTTTTAAATAAAGAGAATCAATTGTCACTTATCTGTGGTTCAGGAGGTGCAGGACGCATTCCCTATATGATCGCTCAAATGATTGATTCTGTCTGTGTTCATAAGCTTAATTTGGCTGAAGCTATGAGACATTCGAGGGTATATATACATCATGGAACCGTACATTATGAAACTGGATATTCCTCTAATATAAATTGTGGTTTGCCTACCCAAGAATGGAAAGATAAATCACTATTTTTTGGTGGCGTGCACTGTATATCTGTTGATGGTAAATCATCTGACGCATTAGGAGATCCAAGAAGATATGGGGCTTCAGCTAAAGCCTAGATTCTGATTTAATGATATCTTTAATTATTTCCTCAAACATTACAAAATGCATGGTCTTTGTAATGTGACCTTGCTTTTTATAATGATGATTTGCGGAAAGCTTTGCAATAACAATATCATTTACTGGATCGATATATACATATTGATTATAAATGCCCCCCATAGCATAAGCATTCTGATTGTTAACAGGTATCCACCATTGGAAGCCATACCCATGTATATTACTAGATAAATTGTGTTTGCCAGGAACTAAATGATCTTGGTCCATTAATAATGAAGATTTTATCCATTCAGAAGGTATGATCTGATTGCCGTTCAAAAAGCCATTATTTTTGTAACATATGCCTAGTTTCGTATAATCTCTCAAACTTGCATTTAAGCCACCTAGGGCTATTTCAATATTGTCTTCATCTACTATCCATGAACCGTCATACTCCATTCCTAGAGGATCCCATAAATGGATTTGTGTTAATTCAGTTATAGACTTTCCGGTAATTTCCATAAGAAGAAAAGCCAATACTTGAGTATCGATACTTACATAATGATTGAATGTTCCTTGTGGTCTGGCATTTTCTAGGGATTTGGCGAATTCTCTTATTGGAGACCCGACGGCAAAGGCTCGGCCAAATCTGTTGATGTCTGAATAGAAATCGCCATAGTCTTCATTAAATCCAACACCTGAACTCATGTTCAATAGATTCCTTATGCTTACTCCATCATATCCAGTTCCTTTAAAATCTGGCAGATATTTAGTTACTGGATCATCAAGCTGAAACAATTGTTTTTCATAGTAAATCCCTATGAGTGCAGAAGTAAAGGACTTTGCCATAGACCAAGAAATATGCTGTTCATTTTTTTCTAAATCTTCATAATATTCCTCATAGATAATTGTATCGTGATGAAGGATAATAAGGCCTTCTGTTCTGGTATCAGTGAGATATTGTTTTATATCATATTGATTGCCCTCAAAACTGAATTGCCCTTTTGGTTGGTAATATTTCCGCTCTGGAAGAATTAAGGGTCTGTTTGATTTTTTAAGTGACATAACCGGGTAGTGGTCTGCCATATTCTGAAAATTCTGAGCAATTACATTTTCATCAAACAGGCTAATCGTATGTATTAATCTTTTGATTTTTGAATAGTTGAAAATGATTAGGCTTGCGAGAATCAATATAAATACAGTTGATATTTGCGTTATTCTTTTTTTCAATTTTCAAATTTAAATTGTAAAAAATTAATACAATAATAGATTAATATAATCTCTTGGTAAACATAATCATTGCACCGCTGTAACCGGGGATAATATGTAATGATAGATCATCATTATCTATTTTATGAAAATGAGGAACGAGATAACCAACAGATGCACCTACAATATAACCTGTTATTACATCTGTTGGAAAGTGTTTTCCAGCTCTGTATCTTAAATAGGATGCAGTTGCTGGTAATGTAATTCCCAATGCCCAAATTACAGGTTTCCATTTGCTATTTGGGTAAAGGTCACTGTATACTTTTGCCGAAAACCACCCAAGAGCTGCAGTATTAGAGGCATGCCCTGATATAAATGAAAATCTTGCTCCTTTAGAAAGTTTATCTTCGAGAGGTACTTCAGGATTGTATGTAAATGGACGGAATCGTTTTGCAAACGCCTTGGTCATATTGGTTATACCATCAGTAATAAAGAAGGTCTGTAATGCCATAGTAGCAATCATAAAACCTTCGTCCCGACAAAATTTTGTTGAGTAATGTGAAAATGGAAGTGCAAAGGACGTGTATAGAATTATATCACTCCACTTGTCTGCATCTTTACTATAGTTTTCAGTAGCTCCTTTATCAATAAACCATAGGTTATCAGGATTACGAAAGGGCAAATCATCAATTGTAATTTTATCTGCCTTTTTCATAAAAAATTGGCTTGCACCCCAAGTTATTATTGCTCCACCCATAACAATGCCGTCTGATTTCCTGTCCCACTTGTAAACTTGCTTATGTTGGCCACAGAGTGATAAGGAGACCAGCATTAGTAGACTGAAGAAAAATACTTTCATATGATTTATTCTTGATTCATTCAAACAGTATCATATCGAGATATAGATGAACGCAATTATAGCTACAAATAATATGTGTCTAAATATAAAAACTATAGAAATGGAATTAAAAGCACAACAAAAGGATAGCTTATGTTACAATAAGATTGAAAAACTGTCTTATATCATAACACTCCTTGCCGAACCATTGATTTTGGCTTCTATAGAGTTGTTCATTTCACGCTCGATCTAGGCTATGGATTATCCTGTCAATCAACTGTGCAAACCGAATATGTTCTCAAAGATCAAGATGACCTTCATTCTTATTACAAAACACTAAGATTCGGCTAGGAAACAAGATCTTCAAATCGGATGGCTCTTCATAGTCTGGCATTCGCAATCATATTCATCAGAAAGTTTGACGATTTAACATTTAATCATTAAATCACTTCAGAATATGTTATATTGATAACAATTAGAATTTAAAATAAGATATTATGAAAAATTTGATATTTATACTCGGACTTTTGTTGAGTTTCAGTTCATTTGCTCAGGAAACTGATATAAAAGGAGAAAAGAATGATCTTAAATTTGAGTGCGATGTAGTTATATACAGTTCAGACAAAAATATGTTCGAATTTAATGGTAAAGTGAGTTTTAAAACGGACATCATTGAAATCGAAAATGCTGACAAAATTGTTTTCAATCAAATTACAAAGGAACTCACTGTAACTGGATTAAAGGACTTTACGATAGACGGAGCAATTCAAATAAAAGACAAAGCAGAAAAGAAAATTTTGACATATACTATTGGAGAAAAAATCGCCTACCTTGAATAAAACACCGCCCACAAGAATTATGCATTCAAGTGGTTGGAACGGTCGAACGTTAATCTTTTGTTGAATTGTATGGTAGCCAGGAGAAGAAAAGACCAAATTGACTTTCTCTAGATTTAAAGTGGATTGAAGGGTTGGAAAAAGTTGGGAGTGTACTGATCAGATTACTTATTACTTTCTGTAAATTTTGATTGCTTCATTCATTTTTAATTTATAAGGTTTGTTAAATTATAAACCGTCTCATTTTTACACAAGGCTACACAAGGCTACACAAGGATAAAGGAAATTTAATAGAATTTATGATTTATCATTTTTAGTGACACATCACTGGAAAATTATTCGCTTCCCAAAATTTCATGTCCAAAGGCACCTCAAGAGCTAATCCTCTTCTGATAAGCATTATTCCAAATGCAAGAAGAATTAATGGAATCCATTTTCTTAATTTTAAAAATATGTTCTTATTGAAATTTCCAATAAGCATAACGCCCATCATCATTGGCAATGTTCCTAAGCCAAATAAAGTCATATAGAATGCGCCTTGTCCAGTGCTACCACTGGCAAGTGCTCCAGCCAGTGCAACATATACCATACCGCAAGGAAGTAGACCATTAACAAAACCTAATTTGAATGTGTTGCTATAACTGTTTTTCCTTATCAAGCTGCTCAACTTTGACTTGACTTTCGAATATGCCTTTTGAAAAGGGCCAAACCGAAGCAATTTGTTTTCAATAGAAATAGAAAAAAATGCTGACAGGATTAACAGGATACCCAATGCAATGGATAAGCTTTTTTGATAGCCTGCTATTGCAACCCCCCATCCTAACATACCTAAAATAAATCCCAAAAGGGTATAGCAGAACACTCTTCCTATATTATAAAGAAATGATTGATAAAAAACCGATAGGCGTTCTTTCTTAGTTAAGGGTAGGGCAAGTGCTATAGGGCCACACATTCCCAAACAGTGCAAACTTCCAAATAAGCCTAATGTAAATGCTGACCAAAGCATAGGTTTAAATGAAAATTTCTTTCTCGTTAAAGAATTCTGAGTCCTTGTTTTTCCAACTTACTTGTACTTTCCATCTTCCATTGGCCATAGTACGCTCTAATGGAATAGTCATTACTCCTTGATCATCTAGTTTTAACTGATATTTTTTATCCAAATATTGATTTGAAGGCCTGTATAATGTTACGTCACCTTTAATGTCATTTGGATTAGAAGGCAAGCTTATAGTGAGATTTCTATTACTGTTTATATAATTTATTTTTACCAAATCATTCAGGAGATTTCCATTTTCTCTTTTTTGCCTAAAATCTTCATAGTTGATGTCTTTCTCGTAATAATTTTCTTGAACCATGTGCGTTTTATTCTGGCTCGATTTAATTACCATTGTAACCATTGCAATAACAAATAGTGTATAAAATATTGCGATACCACTTCCCCAATTTATTTTCATAATTTTTATTTTACGGGTCCAAGAAAATTTGTGTTTATTTTATCTATTAATTTGCCGTTCGAGTATATTTCAATATATATTTTGTTTTTTCGACCTTTCAGTTCTGCTAATTCCATTTCAATAAATAACGCCCCTTTTATCATTTCCATCTTTGGAACATTCGGAATCTCACCAACTACTTTTATGATACCACCATCATTTAATAGCCTAAATTCTAGATTGGTAATCTCTTTATTTGTTTTGTTAATCAATTGATAATTATACAAATTGCTGACATGATTATCATCTACTTTCTGAAACAACATGCCTGGAGTCCGCAGCAAAAGGCTTTCGACTTCTGATCGTGTATTAAAAAGAAAAGACTGAAAAATTACTAGAATTAACAGTACTGCAGAATAGGCCCATACTCTTGCATTGAATAATTTGCTTTCTCCTTTTTCAATATTGTGATGTGAATCATACCGAATCAATCCTTTTGGTCTTCCTATTTTCTCCATGACATCATCACAAGCATCAATACAGGCTGTACAATTTACACATTCCATTTGAGTGCCATTTCTTATGTCAATACCGGTAGGACAGACCTTTACACATAGATTACAATCTATACAATCACCAATTGGGGCGCTTGTGCTTTCAGGGTTTTTGCTCTTTCTTATTTTTCCACGAGGTTCACCTCGTATCCAGTCATAAATAACAACTATAGAATTTGGAATGAGCAATACGCCTTGTAACCTGCCATATGGACAAACGGCAACACAAACCTGTTCTCTGAAAAATGCAAACACTCCATAAAATATGAGGCTAAATATTAACATTGATGCAAATCCAGCAAGATGTAAATTTATAGGTTCTAAAATGATGGTTTTAACTTGATCAATACCGATTATATAAGCTAGAAATGTATTGGCAATCAATACAGCGATGGTAAAAAATATGCTGTGTTTTAAGAACTTTTTGCTAAGCTTTGCACCGCTCCAGGGTTCGTTGTTTAGTTTTTTTTGCTGATTATAATCCCCTTCAATCCAATACTCTATTTTTCTGAAAACCAATTCCATAAATATGGTTTGCGGGCAGACCCAACCGCAAAATAATCTACCAAATACAACTGTAAACAAGACTATAAATACCATTAGTGTTAACATTGCTAAAGCAAACAAATGCATATCCTGTGGAGTGAAGACAACACTAAATAGAATAAACTTTCTTTCAATTACATTGAATAAAAGCAGAGGATCCCCATTTACTTTTATAAAGGGGATACCGAATAATAATGCAAGAAGAATCCAGGCGGTAATCGTTCTTAAATTATAGTATTTTCCTGATGGTTTCTTTGGGTATATCCATATTCTTCCTCCCTTCTCATCTACGGTTGAGATTGAATCTCTAAAATCTTCTTGATCTATAATAGGTAAATTGGTCATTTCAATTTTTACAGATCTGTTTCTGTTGGACTAGTTTCTTCAACTTCTGTTTCTACAATATTTTCCGGTTCATATAATTCTCCTTGAGGTGCTTTGGCATCTGGAGGATTCGTCCCTTGAAGGGATAGTATATAGCTGGCAACTTTATGCATATCTTCAGGTCTGATCTGTGAACTCCAAGAGATCATCCCTTTTTCAGGAACGCCATATTTTATTGTTGTAAATACATCTTTAATTGATCCACCATGTAGCCAGTATTTGTCCGTTAGGTTTGGTCCGACACTCGTAGCGTTTCCACCGCCGGATTCAAGATGGCATGCGGCACAAAGAGATACGAAAATTTCTTTTCCTTTAACAAGTGAAGCTTCATCATCCAAAAGTGTAACATTAGATTCATCTACAAGATTGGCTTGTTTGGATAGGTAAGCGTCAATTTCTTTTTGCGCCTGTTCCATTTGATGAACATACTCTTCTTGGGAACTCATGCCGTAGGAAGAAATGTGGTAATAACCCATGTAGGCGATGGCGATCACTATCGTAAGGTAAAAGCCATACAACCACCAAGGAGGAAGACTGTTATCTAATTCTCTAATACCATCATAATCGTGGTCGAAAAGGATATCTTCTTCATTTTCCAAAGGGACAGCAGCTGTCATACTTCTACTAAATCTATGCCACCAACTTCCATCATTGGTATTTTTTTCATTGATATAATCTGTTAAACCATGCTCTTCATAAATCTTTATTTCTCTTACCCGAACGATTAAATCAAGAGTCTTATAAATAGCAAAAATAGCTGTAATGCCTATGATAAACACACATCCCATAAGTACAAGAGACATGATGTCAGAAAATAGGGGAGCTTGTGTTTCTACAAGGATTTCGTCCTGCCCAATTAATGCAAGAGGAAAAAATAGAACTGATGTTATCAGTGTTTTGTTTAGAATTTCTCTTTTCATGATTTTATATTAAAAGCCATTTGATAATAAATCAAAAGACTATGATTCATTGGATATTTATTCGAACAGTTTTTAATCGGTTTCGAATGGTAAATGTTTCATTTTGTCAATAAAGCTTTTCTTCTTTTTCATTGTTATAATTAAGGTTATCATGAAAAAACTAAAGAAAATTAAGAGTGGCAAAATGGCCATCCAATCTATTTGACCTGCTGTTTCTAAAATATATTTATACATAATCTGTTTATTTGTTTTCAACGATCTGATCGTCTTTTTTCATTTTTTTAATATCTGTTCCCAACCTTTGTAAATATGCAATTAGAGCAACGATTTCTTTATTTTCCAATCCTTCCTGATCTATACCGTCTTTTTTAAGATTATCTGCTATCATGCTTGCTTGTTTTCTTAGATCATCTTCTGCAATTGTTTCATAACCTGGAGGATATGGAGTATTGAGTGTTTGAAGAACTCTAATTTTCTTTACAATACTTGTTACATCCAGATCATCAGTAATTAACCAAGGGTAAGCTGGCATAATTGACCCTGGAGACATGCTTTGTGGATCTAGCATATGGTTATAGTGCCAAATGTCTGAATACTTAGATCCAATTCTGTGTAAATCTGGACCAGTTCTTTTAGAACCCCATAGGAATGGTCTGTCATAAATAAATTCACCAGATTTAGAAAACTCGCCATATCTTTCTGTTTCTGATCTAAATGGTCTGATCATTTGTGAGTGACAACCTACGCAACCTTCTCTGATGTATAAATCTCTTCCTTCAAGTTCCAATGGTGTATAAGGTTGTACTGTTGCTATCTTGGGAACATTACTTTCGACCATCATCATTGGAATTATTTCAATTAGTCCTCCAATGATCACAGCAATAAGTGCAAATCCTGTAAGTGTCAATGATTTTCTTTCTATCCACCTATGCCAATGTTCTTTTGGATGAGGCACATAAACTTCTAAAGCTGGCGCAGAACTTTCTTCATCTGAAACAAAATTTCCAGCCTTCATCGTTTTAAATAAATTGTATATCATCACAAACAAACCAAGGAAGAATATCAATCCACCGACAGAACGCAATGCGTACATAGGAATTATTTGTGTAACTGTTTCAAGAAAGTTTGTATACTGAAGATAGCCATCAGGTGTAAATTGTTTCCACATTAATTGTTGTGTGACCCCACCCCAATACAATGGAATCGCATAAAACATGATACCTAGAGTTCCCATCCAGAAATGAATGTTTGCTAAGCTTTTAGAGTAGAGTTTGGTGTTGTAGATTTTAGGGATCAACCAATAGAGTACACCAAAAGTAAGCATCCCATTCCATCCTAATGCTCCAACATGAACGTGGGCAATGGTCCAGTCAGTATAATGTGTTATTGCATTAAATGATTTAATCGACATCATAGGACCTTCAAAAGTTGACATTCCATATGCGGTAACAGCAACAACCATGAATTTTAGTACGGGATCAGTTCTGACTCTATCCCAAGCTCCCCTTAATGTCAAAAGTCCGTTCAACATGCCTCCCCAGGATGGGGCAATCAACATCAATGAAAACACCATTCCTAGTGATTGAGCCCAATCGGGTAATGAAGTATAAAGTAGGTGATGGGGTCCAGCCCAAATGTAAATGAAAATTAAAGCCCAAAAATGTATTATCGATAGCTTATAAGAATATACAGGTCTGTTTGCTGCTTTTGGCAAAAAGTAATACATCAACCCGAGATATGGTGTTGTAAGGAAAAATGCTACTGCATTATGACCATACCACCACTGCACCAAGGCATCTTGTACACCAGCAAATACAGGAATACTTTTCATCATACTTACAGGAATCTCCAAGTTGTTAAAAACATGAAGTATGGTCACTGTAACCCAGGTAGCTATATAAAACCAAATGGCAACATACAAATGTTTTTCTCTTCTTTTCAAAATGGTTCCAAACATGTTGATTCCAAATATGATCCATATTACAGCAATAGCAATATCAATTGGCCATTCCAATTCAGCATATTCGTGACTACTTGTCATGCCTAAAGGCAGTGTTATAGCAGCAGCTAGAATAATTGCCTGCCAACCCCAGAAATGAATGTTGCTTAACAGTTTACTATACATTGGTGCCTTACATAACCTCTGTAATGAATAGTATACACCCATAAAAATACCGTTACCTACAAATGCGAAAATCACTGCATTTGTATGCAATGGTCTTAGTCTCCCGAATGTGGTATAGGGCAAATCAAAGTTAAGAACTGGAAAGACAAGTTGTAGAGCAAGTAATAAGCCCACAAGCATGCCAATAACACCAAATATTATGGAGGCAAGAGCAAAATTTCTTACTATTCCGTTGTCGTACTTAAAATGTTCAATATTAGACATTGATAACTGTATTTAATTTTCAGTAATAATTTTCGTTTTATCAATCTTTGTCAAGAGGGTCATCATCAAAAAGAACTCTGATTGAGGGGGTGTAATCATCCTCATATTGACCAGATTTTACAGCCCAAATAAAGGCTATTAAAAAGCCTATAGCTACAATTAAACTGATCGATATCAAGAGAAGAATGATGGACATTTATAAAATTTAGTGTAAGGTATAATGCACACAGAACATGACGTATAACCTAAGTCAATGGCATAAATGATCTTGGTCATTCGATATTTTATGGAAAGCATGAATCACAAATATTTCATTATAACCATTATAAAAAATGATGTTTTTTTGCCATATAGGTACTAGCTGTAATTCCTATTAATACTATGGTTACTGAACTTAGGGGCATAAGAATAGCTGCTATAACAGGAGAAAGTAATCCTTGTACAGCAAAGCTCAAACCGACAATATTATATAGTAAAGCAATAAAGTATGCTGAAATTACAATGCGAACACTGTCCTTAGAATAGTCCATTAGATTCATAAGTTTGCTAAATTGTCTAGCATCCATTATGACATCACAGGATGGCGTAAAATTTGACGTATTTTCACTTATCACGATGCCCACATTACTTTGTTTAAGTGCACCTGAATCGTTTAGACCATCACCAATCATAGCTACATTAATGTTCTCGGCTTGAAGGTTTCTGATATATGATAATTTGTCCATTGGTTTTTGATCAAACAGGATTTCTGTCGTATTGACAAAGTATGATTTTAGTGTTTCGTGTTCCTGATTATTATCTCCAGTAATAAGTGATAATCTATATTTTTTTGAAAGATTTTTAATTAATGAATTTAAGCCTTTTCTGTAGGCATTCTTTTGCAAGTAAAATCCTTTTAGTTTACCATCAACCTCAATATTGATGCCTTTGTTAGACAATGAATCTTCGTCTCCTACATCACCGATGAATTCTTGTGAGCCAATTCTGACCAGGTGACCATCAATAAAACCTGAGATTCCTTTCCCTTTTTCTTCTATAAATTCACTAATATCTAAAGCTTGAAAGTGCTTGTATTTCTTTTCAATTTGCCTACTTAAAGGATGGGTGGAATGTCTACTAAGTGAATAAATAAGTTGCTCTTCTTTTGTTGTTAAACTATATCCAGAATAAATCAGTTGACTTGATCTAATATTTGTTATTGTTCCAGTCTTGTCAAATACAATATGTTTGATATTTGATATTCTTTCTATGACATCAGTATTTCTAAGGTAAATACCTTTCATTGCTAGAATTCTTAAGACATTTCCAAAAGTAAATGGAATCGATAAGGCGACAGCACAGGGACATGCAATTATTAGCACTGCGGTAAAAGCATTAATAGCAGTTGGAATGTCTTTTGGCAACCAATAAAATAATGACGCAAATGATACTAACAAAATAATTATAGTGAATAGCTTGGCTATGCGATCAGCAATTATTGAAGTCCTTCCATTTTGATTCTCCTTTTTGAATGCTTGATCATTCCATAATTGTGTGAGGTAGCTATTGCTTACAGTCTTGATTATTCTTAAGCAGATGATTCCTCCCATCTGTCTTCCTCCGGCATATATCAGATCGTTTTGATGTTTGTCTGATAAAGTGGATTCTCCAGTAACAAAACTATAGTCCATCTTAGCTTCTCCTTCTATCAAGACTGCATCAGCGGGAACAAGTTCTCCATGGCGTATCATAACTATATCACCTACTTGGAGTTTGTCCAATGTCAATTGCAGCTCTGACTCTTCTTTTAGAACCGTGCAAGCAATAGGGAAGTATGATTTAAAATCTCTATCAAAACTGATTTGTGCAAATGTCTTTTGTTGAAACCATTTTCCGATAAGGAGAAAGAAGATTAGACCCGATAAAGAATCTAAATACCCAGGACCTATATGTGTCAAAATTTCGTAAACACTTCTTAAAAACAAAGCCAATATACCCAGAGAGACAGGAACATCAATATTTAAATGTTTTTGCTTTAGTCCTTGCCATGCTGAATGAAAATAGTCTTTACCGCTATAAGCAAGTACGGGTATTATAAGAGCTAAATTCAAATATGAAAAGACTCTAGTCAATCCCTGATCATGATCGCTACTAAGCCCTAAATATTCAGGAAAGCTAAATAACATAATATTTCCAAAAGCAAATCCTGCTAAACCGAGCTTGTAATAGAGTGACTTGTCAAGCTCTGGTTTTTGATGTTTTTTCTCTAAGTCATTAAGAATGATATGTGGTGGATAACCGATTGAAGCCAATAGTTCAACAAGTGACTTTAGGGTTAATTCATTGTAATTAAAACCAATAGCCACACTCTTTTGAAGAAAATCTACTCTTACCGATAATACATTATTATTAATTCTCTGTAGGTTTTCGAGCAACCAAAGACAGGATGAACAGTGAATTGCAGGTATATAGAATGCAATTTTCATGATATTGTCATCCTTAAAATCGATTAACCTAGATATGGTTAATTCATCATCTAAGAAATCATATTTTTGTTTTCTTATTGCTTTTTGGGAGATTCCTGCTTTCTCATTAAGCCTATAAAAGTTTTCCAGACCATTTTCTGAAAGTATGGTATATACCATTTGGCAACCTTGACAACAGAATATACTTTCTCCCAACAGAATAGTGCTATCCTTGCAAATGTCTCCGCAATGTGTACAGCTAGGCTTTGATTCTATTTTCTTCTTTTGATTTATGTTTGTTTCTAACACAATACGAAAATCTATATAATTCCTAGATCTGCTTTTGATGGGAATCAGTTTGTATAATGACAGTTATCATTAAGCTAGAGGAATGCTTATGCTTATTTTGTACTTAAATTACTTTTCAATGAAGAAAAATATAGGGGTAACAGATAGGATTATAAGATTTGTTTTCATGGATTTATTATTGGGCATGTGTTTGTTGGGAATAAATGTTCCTTTATGGATTTCCAACCTAAGTTTTATTGTAAGTATATACTTAGTTATCACTATAATATTTGCATATAGCCCAATCTATCATCTTTTCAAGTACGATACCAAAGAAGAAAAGATCAATACAAATTAATGTTTTGACCTTTTCAAATTGAACCAAAATAACCAATCATTCTAGATCGGATAGGATTAATTTAGTTGTGCCGAACTTGGTAACCCTGTTACCGTAGTGTATTTGAAACTCATCTTTTTATCTGGATGAATTATACCAAAAGCAGATTGTACCATTAGTGTAGCCTCATGAAAACCGCAAAGAATAAGCTTTAATTTTCCTGGATAAGTACTGATATCTCCAATAGCAAAGATGCCACGTATATTTGTTGAATAATCAAGAGTATCGACTACAATTGAGTTTTTTATTATATCTAACCCCCATTCGGCGATTGGATCTAGTTTGGGAACTAAACCAAAGAGAGGGATGAAATGATCTATATTTAGATTAAATTTCTTGTCAGAATTTGATTTGATAACCACTTGATTGAGGTTTCCATTTCCAGACAATCCAACAACTTGCGCTTCAGTGATTAAATTTATTTTTCTTTTTTTACTAAGTGCATTTACCTTTTCAATGGAATCAAGCGTACCTCTAAAGGAGCTTCTTCTATGCACCAAAGTTAACTCTTTAGCGATATCTGCCATGATTATGCTCCAATCCAAAGCCGAATCCCCACCACCGGCGATCAATATTTTTTTATCCTTGTAAATATTAGGATCCTTAATGCTATATTCTACTCCTTTGTTTTCAAATTGCTTAATATTTGGTATAGGTGGTTTTCTTGGTTCAAAACTGCCAAGACCCCCGGCAATGCATACAACTGGAGCCGAATGCACTGTGCCCTTATTCGTTGTAATTATATAATGACCGTTTTCTAGTTTGTCAATATCGATCGCTTGCTCATTAAAAGTAAAACTTGGTTTGAAAGGCTCTATTTGCTTTAATAAATTATCTATCAATTCACATGCAATAATAGAAGGGAAGCCAGGGATATCATAAATTGGCTTTTGGGGATAGATTTCATATAATTGTCCACCAGGTTTGTCCAGAGAATCAATAATATGACATTTTAAGTTTAATAGACCAGCCTCGAAAACAGTAAAAAGTCCTACTGGACCTGCGCCAATAATTATTATATCGGTCTTAAGCATATGTTTGTGTTTTATAAAACACAAAAGAATGTCTTATTATTAATGAGTCAAAGAATTACGATCATCCCTCTAAATGATAGTGGTCAGTGTCGTATACAGGATTCTAAAAATTTATGCAATGTTATGATTTCGGCTTCCCCCATTTTTTTCCCAAGGCTAGAAACTCTGAAAAGTGAAAGTAAGATAATAAGCAGGACAGGTAAAAGCCAAAAAACATGTGGCGTTTTTCCTAAGGAAATATAAGATAATCCGAAAATGGAAATAAATAGAATTGCAAGTGCGATTGAAGAATAGAAGAAAACAAACATAGTCCATACAGCAGGTCTTGGGCCATAAAGACCTCTGATTATAGATCCTTTTTCATGATCATTTTCTTCGATTGATAGGCTTAACTGGGGTGACCAATAATGTTGTTGTTCAGTAGGGAAAAAGAATACGATATGATCATGAACAATTCTTGCCTTACAAGGTGCATTATCTTCGTGTATTGCTAAAGTAATTTTCTGAATGAGTTCATTCAAGCTAAACCTACTAACAAGCTGAAAGCGAGGTCTAATTTCATCTTTCCAAAATTGATCTGATTTTTCCAAAACAAGACTTTCTTATAACTTTAAGGTACAATTATATTCTACAGAATTGTTTAAGTAATAAAAAATAATTATCGAGGGATGAAAGTCATCTTTATGGGTAAGCTATGTCATTTTCTATAATATTCACTTGGTTTAATTTTGTTGTAACAGCTTATTACTTAAATGTAATAGCAAAATTATAATTGCTGCTTTTTAAGCAAGAGGATAGGATTTAGTTATGGTTAAAGGTGTTTTTGATGTTATGAAAATGACAAACCATGAATTTGAAAGTGAAATGTATTTTAATACATATTTGAGATATGGTTTGATTGGTTAAGCATTGGCTCCAGTTAAGAAATTGACTGGAGCCAATTTATTAAAAGTCCTTTGCTTTGCTCAAACGAATCATGTAATAATAAGGAATAGTTATCCATAACACAAGAACTAAGGTAATTAGCATCGAACCAAGTGAGCTTCCAAAGAAGTTTTTAATAACTGCGCCAGAATACCCCATCATTGCAGAAATGTCGAGCTGAATTATGATTAAAACACGAGCCAATCCAATGGGATTCAACATGCTTAAAACTATGCTTAAATTATCTAGAGGATAAGCCTTGAATAGCATTAATATAATCAGAAAGATGCCATCGTAAAGTAAGGCAAAGAAAAGCCATAGACAGATGGCAATACCAAAACCTTTAACTTTATTATCAAATTTTATGGATATAATAAATGAAAATAGAGAAAACACTATGGACAATACGATGGATAACACAATCAATACAATATAATTAACGAGTACGGAAGAGTTAAGAACGCCAAATAGAATCAGTGGGATTCCAACTCCTGAAGCTAGGCTCAATGAAAGAGAGACAGCAAGTCCAAAGTACACACCTGAAAATACAGCCTTTCTATCTACAGGCTGTGTCAGTAAAAGTTCAATGAATTCTTTGGTATTATAATAGTATATAACCCCGAAAATAATGCCGATCAAGGGTGTAAGTGCAAGTATGATGTTTGTTAAAGTTATTAAAACCTGTGTAAAGTCATTGCTCAGAATTAGCAAGGCAGATGTAAGGATCAAAAAAAAGCCCATATAATAGAAGAGCCATCTATTCCTAATCATATCATAAAGGGAGTATTTGAATATCTTGAACATTGCATTATTTGTTTTGTGATTTTAATAGAATATTGGCAATAGCTAATTCAAGACGATTCGTATTTTCCATTTGCAATAGCTTTTCTAAAGAACCATTGTAGTATATTTTTCCATTAAGGAGGAAGATGATATTGTCTACAAGTTCTTCAATGAAACTCATGATATGTGTTGTCAGAACAATTGTTTTGCCTTTCAATTTTAGGTTTTTAAGGTAGGTTTTTAGGTTGATCAATGCTATTGGGTCCAAACCATTGCTAGGCTCATCAAGAATTATTAGGGGGTTATCAAACATAAGGCACAGAAGGAGGTTTAGTTTTTGTTTGTTGCCTCCAGAAAGAGTGCCTACTTTCTTGTATAGTTCTTTTTCAAAATCGAATAATTGAATCAATTCGTTTGCATTGGCAGGGCTATTTCTCAGATTTTTAATCATATCAATTAATTCCATTCCGTTTAGATTTTCAGGAAATCTAGCAATCTGCGGAAGGTAGGCAATCTGATTTCTGAATTTGCTTTTACCTAGGATATTGATCCCATCCAGTTTGATTTCACCAGAATCTGGTATTACAAGGCCTAAAAGAGATTTGATTAAGGTTGTTTTGCCAGAACCATTTGGTCCTATCACAGCTGTAATGCTATTCCCACGTATCTCAAGGTCAAGATTGTTAAGCACATGGTTTTTGCCAAAACTCTTATTTAAATTGGTGAACTCTATCATCCTGTACTTTTTATTTCGGTCTTTTGATTAGCTGAATAACTGGTTTAGAATCCTGTACTTCTTTTGGTGTAAAAACGGGACTTACTTTTTCTGTATAATTTATGATATCCACAAATAGACTTCTCATAAGCAAAATTGCTTCCGGTACTTCATTGATGATATATGAAAATAATTTTACAGGATAGTGGGGGATATCTCCAATTCCATCTTTATCTAAATCGTATCCAGTGTAATTGCTCCAATAGTTAGACTGGAAAATATTGTCATTCATTCTTGTGCTTACAACAAGATCAAGAGTGTTATTAATAAAGTTATTTGATGTAATTGCATTTGTTTCACAACCGCCGGAAAATTTAATGGCCCACCCATTACGTTCAAAATTATTATAATGGTAGTTGATTCTATTGGAGCCTTCAACAAAGATGCCAGTGGTATTATCTTTGAATATGTTGTTGATTATTTCGGCGTCATAAATTTCTTTAAGTAAGAGTCCATAAGATGCTTGTCCCCAGTTGTGAATAAAACTATTGTTCCGCATTTCTATTCTTCTGGAGAACATTACAGCTACACCAACCCCATTGTCAATAAAAGTATTGTTTACATATTTATCGTCATTGGAAAACATAAAATGTAAACCATATCTTTTGTTTTTCTCACTTAGATTATCGAATATGTTGCTATTATTTACGAATTCAAAGTATATTCCATCGCGATGCCCTTCTAAAATATTATTGTGAATCGTAATGTTTTCACAATACCATGCATGGATTGCATTGCCAGATTCAGCTTCAGTGGTGGCATTGCCATAAATTTTATTATTACTAATAGTGCCATTATTTGCATGTTCAAGATAGATTCCGAAAAAACAGTCGATGATGATGTTATTATTTATTTTAAAGTTTTTCTTCTTTTTAACCCTTATGGCAGACCTTTCTTTCAAATAATTTAAGGTAACGTTCTTTAGGGTTAACCCTTCAATACTTACATTATCTGAAATGACCGTTATAATTTCATCTCCGTCTTTTGAAATTATAACTGGGTTATTTAATCCTTTTAATCTTATTGATTTAGTAATAATTATATTTTCAGTATAATAGCTTCCTGCATGTACTATAATACTGTCACCATCTTGAGCATCATCGATTGCTTCTTGGATTGTTTTTATTTCACAGTTGGGGCAAACAATTATAGTAGATACATTGGAATAAGATTTACTGATGGAAAGTAGTATCATCAGTAGTCCTAGAGCAAATATTTCACTCGATTTTATCATTGCCTAGATAATTTATAATCTAATAACTCCTGAAGACTGAATACTTTTCTTTCCTTTAAATTTTGATCTTTGAAGAATGACGATTCATTCTTATAA
This sequence comes from Saprospiraceae bacterium, assembly GCA_029262995.1. Lineage (GTDB taxonomy): Bacteria > Bacteroidota > Bacteroidia > Chitinophagales > Saprospiraceae > RFSX01. Next base: position 157,965 of record JAJCYH010000020.1, read on the forward strand.
GCGCTAATATTTGCACCCATTGGGCTTGGGCGATCGGTACTAATTACATAAGTCGCAATAGTACCATCTATTAATATTTTAGGATTATAAAAATCTGTTACAAGTATATGCTTATAATGTGATTTACCATTTGCATTTAATTCAGCTAACATGCATTCTATGGCATCATATTTATAGATCCTCCCTTTGGTCGAAACCAATTCGCAACCAAATCTTGAATCTGATATTATCATTTTGCAATAAGCGCATTGATCATAGTCATAGGCTATTTCAACAGGAGAAATGTTACAAGCAGAAATTATGATAATGAGAAATAGAATGTTAGTGAAGTAACTTACTCTCATGGTTTAGATTTAAATTTTAGATAACTAGCTATTGTAGTAAAAGTAATAGAAATCAAGGTCAGCCAACCACCAATATGTGGTAAGGAAATTGCAGTAAAATTAATGATATTCTTTTTACCGATTAAAGGAGGTTGGAAGGACTCACCTTCAAAACTCATTGGCGCTTTTGGGTCAAGATTATGACCATAATTATATTCCCAGAGATAGAAATCATACATACCTATACTACCAGCAATAATGAGGAGTATTACCCATAAGGCAAATAGATATTTATTATTGATTAATGCAATGACTATACCTGATATTATAAAAGCTATAATTATAATAGGTAGAATTTTTAATTCTGGTATTGATTCAGGTTCAATCGGTTTCATACCGATATAATGATTTAGAATGTTTATGTTTTGTAAGGTGGCAGGTGATGTTCCTCCAATTTTGTTGATATATATGTGCATTTCAACGCCTTCTGGATATTGAGGCGCTAAAAGTGTGATTTTCCAAAGGGGAAAAAAGAAAAGACTGGTGAGTAGCAAGACTGCAAAAAGGAATACTATCTGAGGAAATCTATTTTTTAACATTGTATCCAGGATTTATCACTTGAAGTGCTTTGAATAATTATAAGTAATTTTTAGTGTATTGACTTAGTTAAAGACAAAGAATACCTAGTGCATTGAATAACACATTTTTCATTATTATTAGTAGGATAATTTTAAAACTATCACATAGGACATTGGTCCTATGTGATAGTAAAGTTGATTTATTATAACTCTTCGTCTAGTCCTAGACTCCACTTGAGTGGTGTATTTGAGTTTTTAGCTGATACTCGGATATAGCCTTGCATTTCTTGATGAAGTGCAGAACAAAAATCTGTACAGTAAAATGCGAATACGCCTTCTCTTTTTGGTCTCCAGACCATGGTTTCTGTTTGACCAGGCATAACAAGTATTTCTGATGTATTGGCACCTTGTATAGCAAGTCCATGAGGTACATCAAAATCTTGTTCAAGATTGGTTAGATGTACATATACTTTATCACCGACTTTGATGCCTTCAATATTATCAGGGGCAAAGTGGCTTCGGATACTTGTCATATAAATGTGCACTTCGTTTCCATTTCTTTCTACTTTGGTTTGCTTTTCACCAAGAGCACGGTGTGGGTGTTCGTTTTCTTCAATAGGGTAGAACTTCTTGCTTTTAGATTGAATTCTGTCCGCTGATATAGCTTGTGCATAATGAGGTTCTCCGATAGTAGGGAAATCTAAAAGGAGTTGCATTTTGTCACCAGAGATATCGTACAGTTGAGCGGAATGATTCATTTCAGGACCTGTAGGTAAATATCTATCCTTGGTAATTTTATTAAGAGCTACCATATATTTACCCTGTGGTTTTTTGGAATCTCCACCAGGAATCATCAGGTGACCTACTGAGTAATAAGTAGGGACCCTATCCAATACTTCCCAAGTACCGACTTTCCATTTAACAACTTCAGAGGAGATGAAGAATGTTGTATAGGCATTGCCTTTATCGTCAAATTCTGTATGCAATGGTCCTAGTCCAGGCTTCTTAACAACTCCACCAATGACTTTGTCATATTTCAGTACTGGAATACTCGCAATAGTCGTTTCAAATTCTTTTGCTTCAATAGCTGCAAGCATGTTTGTAAAGGAGTGAGCCGTAAGGTCTGCTGATAATTTTCCTGATCCAATAATGTATTCCCCAGTAGGATCAACATCAATACCATGAGGTGACTTTGGTGTAGGTAAGAAATAGACTAAACCTGGGCAATCCTCAGGGCGTAATACCTTTACAGTGGATACTTTAGTGGAAGTTGCCATGTGGGTTTTGTCGTCGTATCTGTTGACATAATGTTCAGCAGGAAAGTCAACGCCTTTGCCTTCAGCGATATATTTTTCTGCTAATTTCCAGTTGATAGCGGCAATAAAGTCTTTATCATTTTGAGAAGCCGTAACTTCTTTAAGCGTGTGACTTTCTTCTGTATTATAAGTTGTAAAAAATGTCCAGCCATGAGACTTTCCTTTGCCTGAATGTGCAAGATCATAATCGAAGGCGGGTAGTAGTACCTGGAATGCAATATTCATATGGCCTTCATCATCTACTTTGATAAAAGAAAGTGCGCCTTTGAAGTTTTCCTTATAGCTGTCAATGGCTACATCTTTCTGAGGAATAGGAACACTAAATCTAGTACCTGCAACAACATATTCAGTGTTTTCAGTTGTAAAAGGGGAACTGTGATTTCCAGAACTGTTGGGCAGTTCAATGATTTCTACAGTTTCAAATGTTGTAAGATCTATTCTTGCAACACGAGGCGTATTGTTTCCATTAATAAAGATCCACCGACCATCGGTTTCACCATTGGTTTGTGATAACTCCGGGTGATGTGCATCGTCCCAAGGTACAAACCCATAGGAAGTGTTAAGCATAGGTTTGGTTTCTTCGTTGTATCCATAAGCTTTTTCTGCATCCTGAGAGAATACAGGAATAACTTTTAACAATCTTCCGCTCGGCAAACCATAAACGCTTAGTTGTCCGCTAAAGCCACCAGACATAAATCCGTAGAACTCATCATAATCTCCTGGTTTAACATAAACTTTACTTGCAACATCATTATTTAGAAGCCCGCTAGCTTGGTTTTCTGTGGTGTTGCAACTGAGCAAACTTGCAATAATTACGGTTGCAAAGATGCTTAAGAATGATTTTGAATTTTTAAACATTAGTTTCATGATTACATAATTTCATATTATTTAAATAAGACGTTCTTGTCTCTTTATCAAAGGTAATATATTTTATTAAGATAAAAAGAGTTTTATATCTTATTTAAATAATTTATTTATATTTGAGCTATAAATTATTAAATTATGAAAACTTACTTATTATTTATGACCATGTGTTTGATGTTTCTATTAAGCACAAGTTGTGATCAGAAGACAAATTCTAACTCTGATCAGAGTGTTACAACTACATCTGATTTAAAAGGACAATCAGGAGTTGTTGACACAGAATCCGAACCGCATATATTAAATATTGCAATTGGCTCTCCTGATCATACGACCTTGGTAGCGGCCGTTCTTGCTGCTGGCCTTGAAGATGTATTGACCAATGCTGGCCCGCTTACCGTCTTTGCGCCTAATAATGAGGCTTTTGAGAAGCTTCCAGAGGGTACCGTAGAAAATCTGCTTAAACCAGAGAACAAAGAAATTTTGGCAAACATCATAACATTTCATGCCGCACCAGGTTCTTATACAGGTAACAATATTAAAGGTGTTATGGGCATAGGGCAAGCTACAGGTGATAAAGTCAAAGTCGTAGTGAAAGATGGCGTAACTTATGTAAACAATGCAAAAGTATTAGGAACTGTAAAAGCGTCAAATGGATATGTTCACGTCATAGATCAGGTATTATTACCTCCTGAGAATTGAGAAGTCTTTTAGGTATATTTGTTGTTGAAAAAATATGAAGTGTTTAGTAAAACTTGTCAATACGGGATTAGAGCTATTTTGTACCTTGCAGTGCATACAAGCGAGGATAAAAAGCTAGGTGTAGAACAGATTTCTAATGGTTTAGATATACCCAAACATTTTTTGGCAAAAATATTACAGCAATTAACAAAACATCATCTTGCTTCTTCGTCTAAGGGACGTAATGGTGGGTTTTATCTGAATACTGAGAATAAGAATTCTAGCCTTCTCAAAGTGATTCATGCTATTGACGGGAGCGATGTTTTTTCATTATGTATTTTGGGTTTACCCGAATGTTCATCCCAAAACCCATGTTCTTTGCATCAAGAAGCCCTCAAACAGCGAAGTGCTATGTTAAAAATTCTTGAAGACCAGGATATTCAGCAGATAGCTAAAAGAATAGATTTGAAACATATCAAAATATAAAATTAAAACAATGAAAAAATTAATTGGACTTTTCAGCATACTTGGACTACTTGTAGCATGCGGTGGATCAGATGCAACGAAAACAACTTCTGAGCCTCCTAAGAGTATGATTGAAACCAAAGTGGATGATGGTAAGGGAGTAGGGGAGATTAAAGAAGTTAAATTGAATAACCCATTAGATCAGGATATGGTCAAGCGAGGTGAATCTATTTATGATATGAAATGTTCAGCATGTCATAAATTAACAGCTCAACGTGTCGTTGGACCAGGATGGGCTGGATTAACAGATAAACGAAAGCCAGAGTGGATAATGAATATGATTACCAATGTCAATGTAATGTTGGAGGAAGATCCTACTGCTCAAAAACTATTGGAAGAATGTCTGACTAGAATGCCAAACCAAAATGTATCAATTGGAGATGCACGAGATATATTGGAATTCATTTACCAAAATGATATTGACCAAAAATCTAAGTAGATATTAGTCGATTAAAGCTTTGAATGCTGCCGGATTTCTTTTTTAAGATTCCGGCGGTTTTTTTATACTTGTTATTGCAAAATTGCCATAATTGTGATGAGTAAATTTCCAACTGTCTATAGGAAATGGTTGTTATCCGCCATGATGTTTTTAATTGTTGCAGCCTTTCTTGGTTTTTTATTGAGGGTTGCATTCTTGATTGAATTGCCAATTTGGTTTAAGTATAAAAACATTCAACACGCTCATAGCCATATAGCAATGATGGGTTGGTTAACGGCATGTTTGTATATGTTTATTTGTATGTGTTTTGAATTTAATAATAAATCATATTCTCGACTGTTCTGGATATCACAATTTATTGTTCTTGCTCTTCTCTTCAGTTTTATTATCCAAGGGTATAAATTTATTTCAATATTATTTTCTGTATTTTTTATCATCGTTAATTACCTGTTCATTTATAAGTGCCTGAATGACATTAAAGCAAAGTATCATGGTGTAATGCCATTATCTGCAAAACTTTTAAAGGCATCATTATTTTTTCTTGGGTTTTCAAGTTTGGGAATATGGGCAATGGGTCCAATAATGGTAATGTCCTTAAAAGGAAGTGCAATCTACTATTCGATGGTGCAGTTTTATCTACATTTTCAATTTAATGGATGGTTTATTTTTGTGATGTTGGCATTGGTTGTAAAAGTATTTGAAGACAACAGCATACGGTTAGATATTAAAAAGTCATCATTGTTTTATCGCTTGATGTTCATTTCTTGTTTTCTAACTTACGCCTTATCTGTTACCTGGTCAACCCCACTAAATGCTATTTTTTGGTTGAACAGTGCTGGTGTGATAATGCAGGGTATTGCTTTGATTTATTTTTTACGAATGATTAATGAAATTAGAACCGATGCTCAGAAGATGTTTAGCAAGGTACATTTCCGTTTATGGGGCATTACTTTTTTCCTATTTTCATTTAAGGTACTTATTCAAACCTTTGTCAGCATTCCTTATTTAGCAAAAGTTTCTTATACTATTCATAATTTTGTTATAGGCTTTGTGCATCTATTAATGCTAGGGGTATTGTGTACATTTATTTTTGGACTGCTGGAATACAAAAACTTGTTTAAGTCATATGCCGGAATAATTATTTTTATTACTGGTGTATTTCTTACTGAAGCTTTATTGTTTGGACAGGGTTTGCTTCTCTGGCTTGGAATGGGATTTATACCATATTATTATTTGATAATAGTAATCTTTTCAGCTCTTCTATTTCTTGGTGCCGCAAAGTTGCCATTTGATTTGATAAGGAAGAATTAGGATTTTTGCGCTTGACGCAAAAATTAATAAACTCGGGATATTCTAGATTTAATTAATGAAGCCTGGGGAGTTCCTGACTTCTTGTATGCGAAGTCAATAAAAGTGTTGTTAATTGAACAATAGTTCGGTAAAAAAAGGAGATAACATATTATAAAAAAAATAAATGCGTAAGTTGGGATTTAAATCCAACCTGTAATCACTAAGGTTCAGAAAATGATTACACAAGACGCATTTACTCTAGGCAAAAGCCTAATTA
>JAJCYH010000021.1 GCA_029262995.1 Saprospiraceae bacterium
GTATCCACACAAGATTTGTCATCTCCAAATTGCTTTTGGAAGTCATAAATGCTTAGTCCTTTGAACAATTTATTCATAATTATATGATTTGATTCAATCATATATGAGTTTTACAGTGAAAGGTAAATGCGCAATTCAATAAATCCATTGTTTTAAGATCTTTGAAAATATATGTGGGTCCACCTCTTATTATCATTACTACGCCAAGGGAAGAACTGATAATCAATTTGTTCCATAACGGTAGCTCTTTAAAGTTATTCGTCAATACTAGTGTTATCTGAGTAGATTTAGTCACACCCATAAATTCAAGTGCTAAACCCGAACCCTGACAGGTAATAATCGAACTATAAAATTGACGGAATCAATGATTGTATTCGGAAACCGAACAATCAATAATTCATTCAAGTATATTATCATCTCTAGCATATCCCCGCAATCCATGCTTAAGGCTTATTCCGTTTCGTATAACTGCAAGCTTTACCTTAGAAGAAATTAAAACTTTGAAAAACACATCATCATTTAAAAAATAGTTGCGTTAAACAAATAATCACCCAGTCATAAGTTTGAATCAACTGAGGTGAATCATCACAAATGATTTCGTATTATAAAATTTCATCGACTTTGCAAACAGGAATATTAGACTATGTACTTCTAGAGTAGAAATGAATTTGAAGATATGTATTGACCAATAACTCTTTTGATATGACACTACAAATAGCTCCTAAGCCTAAAGCTGTAACTTTCTTTCGTTCAAGAATAAAAAAATGCTCAGCACAATTATAGTTTAGATAGGATTATAAGCAATAATAAATATTATTTAATCAACTGAACTCTTTGGGTTAATACTTTACTGTCATTCATTCTCACCTTGATAATATAACTTCCTTCAGTGGAGTCTACACCATTCCATAATATATCTGATAAATCTGAAGACTGATAAACTTTCTGACCATCCATGGAGAATATAGATATTGATTCAATTTTATCTATATAATTACAATCTACATAAAAAATAGTTCCCACTGTTGGATGGATAATTGATTGCGTTAAACTTATTTTATCCTCTACAGAACTCAAAATACGATTTCTGACAACAACGGCATTGGGGTTTATTAAATTTCCTACACCTGAAGAAATAAATTCATTTACATAAGAACCATTTGGACGATATTGCTTTACAGAGCTTGATCCTCCATTACCAATAAGAATATTACCGTTTGGAAGAAATGCTACTCCCTCACTATTGCTAAGGCCCAATAAAAAGTTTGATTTGAAATTTCCTTGGTTATCAAATCTTTTTGCAGCATTCCCATCGTAATCAGACACCAACAAATCACCATTCTCTTCAAACCATATATTGGTGGGTCCTTGGAGAGAGGAATTGATAAATAAACCCATATCATCGCCCTCCTTATCAAATTTGCGAACGCTATCACCCGTATAGGAAGAAACATATAGATTCCCTTGTTTGTCCCAATCTATCCCTATACTCTGACTTACACCAACAGATGTAAATTCTCCCAAATAACTCCCATCAAGATTATACCGTCTTACTTTACCATTTCCTTGCCATTGTAGTACATAAAGCAAGCCATCTGGTCCAATTTTTATTCTGGTTGGTCCTGCAATGCCAGCTGCAAAATTGGAAATATACACTCCGGTATTAGTATCGTGTTTTGTAATACGTCCACTCCCTAAATTAGAAATTAATACAACACCATCATCCTCCAGAAACAAAATATCCTGAGGCCAATTTAGCTCACTATTAATAAAGGCTTCAGGATTATCACCATTCATATTAAATTTTACAATCTGCCAAGGAGGATTGTTAAAGTTTCCAGCATCACTGACATAAACATCAAAGTCTTGTGCAAATGCGAATTGAAATCCTATCCCGATAATTAAAGAAAGAAAATACTTCATAAATATTTGTTTTGCTTTTACTCAATATTTTGTAGGACCATCCTATCTCTATTTAAACTACCTAGAAGATACTTAAATACTAAATTTCCTTCTGTATCGATGACTTGGAGTACAGATTCTTCTTTGTCAAATTTCCAAACACCATGCTTTAATGAATGTGCGTCAACGGGAGATAATTGTGAATATTGGCAAGTATAATCTTCCTTTATATCTATAATAGCACGATATCTGCTTGGCGCAAAATCTTTAAAATTACAGGGTCTGTAAATCATAGTTTTTTCATCGATATCTTCTTCATGAGAATGACGCCAACAATTAACAAGAGGAGACCGAACATTCGTATTGGTAGACTGAATATTCTGGCAAGAATCTATAATAAAAAAACAAAAGATTAACATTGCAAGATTCATATTACAATTTCTACTTGAGTCCTAAAATCTGGAAATAAACATTACAATTGGACTCATACTTACTTAAGACTACAATCCAGAGAAAGATGGTTGGGCTAAATCAATAGACTCTAATAATTTGGAGATTAGAGTAGAGTCTTACCATTATTCTTATAATACTTTATTAATGCATTTATTGAGATGATTGTCCAAGTTCCTTCAAGCAATACAAAAGGATAATATTCCATTTTGAAAGAAACCAAACAAGCTATGGTCGCTCCAATAAGGTTTAAAAGTATATAAGTTATATTATCGACACCTAAGATGCCTTTTACATTAAAAAAATAAGCCATTAAAAGCATAAATACACCAAAAAATCCAATTGCATCGAGAAGTGTCATATTTCAAATTTACAATAAGGTAAAACCAAGGTTACTAAGATATACCAATTATACTTTGAAGATAAATCAATTTGCACTGCCTCAGCCAATAGGGAGGCAATGGGTTGCTCATCAATGTCTGAAATGGAATGAGTAAATTCGATATAGACTCTTTGCTTTATAGGACAAAACGAACAAATCCGAAACGTTAGTTTTATCAACATACGGAAGGGTTAAAAAAAGTGTGCAAAGTCCCAAAATCAGAAATTTAGAAAGCAGTGAAAAATAGAGTTGAATATTTTGAAGAATTAACTTAAAATGATGATAACAAAAAATAAAAAAAAACGAAAATGATGACACTTGACCAAATGGACGACAAGGACATTGGAATAGTTGGAACACCAGAACGAGACAAATATGAATTTGACTTGCGAATGGAAGTGCTTGGCGATATGATAAAGTCTTTCCGAAAAGAACGGAACATAACGCAAGAGCACCTCGGAAAATTAATTGGAGTTCAAAATTCACAAATCTCTAAATTGGAACGAAATACAAAATTTTAACTATCGAAACGATTTTAAAAGTATTTAAAGCATTAAAGACGAAAATGAAATTTAGTGTTGAGATTAATAAATTTAATTTTGTAGTAGTATAAGCACTACTGGCAAAAGTCTGTATAATTAATTGATTGGTTTTTGTTAACTTACGAAAATCCTTGCGGATTATCTATTCGGTTTTTATATTTTAAAACACGTGTTTAAGCACACAACGAAATCATACACAAAACCGTTAAGTGAAATAAAACCAAAGCTCATCCAAATATGAACCAAGTAGTAGATGAAAAGATTACTGTGGTAGATTACAACCCTAAATGGCCTGCTTTTTTCAATGCAGAAAAACTAAAATTACAAAAAATCTTTGGACCTGTTTCACAAAAAATCGAACATTTCGGAAGTACTGCAACACAAGGTATGTCAGCAAAACCTATCGTTGATATTTTGATTGGCGCAAACAATCTGGAGTTAGATAAAACTATTCGTAATGCGCTAAAGGCACTCGATTATGAGTATCTAGGAGAAGCTGGAATTGCTGGACGCATTGCCTTTCGAAAACGAGGTAAGCAGAATTTCAACTTGGCGTTAGTAAAATATGGCGGTGATCTGTGGATAAACAATATTTTAATACGAGATTTTCTACAAAAAAATGAATTATATAGAAAAAAGTATTCTGAATTAAAAATACAGGCTATTCAGGCAGGATATAATACGCTCCTTACTTATTCAAAACATAAGAATAGTTTCATGAAAAGACTACTAGAGAAAGCCAAGCAGAATAAGTAATGTCGCATTTTGCTTTCATCACTAACACTGCATCGCATATGTAAGAACGTTATAGCCAATTATAGGAAACCATGAATTAAATATCAGAAAATTGTGTTTACTTTATAACTCTGATTTTAGTAACTGGAGAAAAAATTATATTTCTTGTGATAGTGAAAGCATGTTAAAAGACCAGCTCGCTGTTGAGACAAAGATTGATTCAAGAGCCAGTCATCTGACTTGTGGACCAGAAGGAGTTTGTGAAGAACCTATTACAAACATTAGACAATTTAATTATCAAGGTTGTGCCGTAGAGGTTTCTTTTGATGTTACTATGTGCGATAACGGTACAGTCATTTATTTTGAGGAGACTGAAGAAATTGTAGATATATTGTTTGGTTCATGTACCGTAGATGAAAGCTTTATTGAAGGAGTTTATAATCAAGCAATTGAAGATTACATGCAAAGTCAAATCGATAGGGCACCAAATTGTGGATCTAATTCAACACTTCTGACTTCAAAACAAATTAACGTTGAATGTCAAAAGTATTGCATAGGACCTAGTCCTGTTGGTGTAACTAGTTATTATTGGACTCCATGTGCAGAAGTTCAATCCTGTTGTATAGTAACGCGTGAATGGTGTTTAGATGGAGAAGGAAATGTTGTAAGTGGACCTCCTTCAAATGAGCAAATAGGAGAATGTGAGGGATTCTTTACAGGAACTTGTTATCAAACGCCTACACCGATAGGGTATAATCCATGTATTACATCAAGATGTGATTAAATTATGTATTTAGGTAAGGGGCGGGGGACCTCTTACCTTAAACTTTTAAATATGAAGTATTTTATTATCAATTTGTTTATTTTAGTAATTAGCGGAAAT
>JAJCYH010000022.1 GCA_029262995.1 Saprospiraceae bacterium
ACAATCATCATCGATATTGTTGTATGGATTTTCAATGGCACCAGGATTTATAAGTGGATCATTGTCATTGCAATCAAATTCTAGTATGAAGCCATCTTGATCGAGGTCATCATCTAGGGTTTGTGGATTACAATCATCATCTAATCCATTGTATTCAACTTCTGGCTGGTTAGGGTTGATTAAAGCGTTATTATCATTACAATCGGTATAAAGATTAAAACCATCATTGTCTGCATCTAAGTCATCAATTAGAATATGACTTGTACTATTGGTTTCAACATATTCATTTTGATCAAAATAAATTCTTGCTGAATTATTTACTATAGTCTTTTGAGCTAAATTGTCATTTGGTAGTATTGCGTATTGTACAAACCCTTTATTTAGGATAGAGTCCTGAACTTTGGAAGGAAGGTTTATATCATTAAAGAAAAATTCAAGTAAACCATTGTAGTTAATTTTAAGTTCGCTTAATTGATGTGAAGATTGGACAATTTTTACTGAATTAAAATTTAGGAAAGGACTTAATTGATCTTCAATCCTAATATTATAAGCATAATCATTACCAAGATTTTCAAACCTTATGGTATAGTTTAATTCTTCATTAAATGCTACAAAATTATTTCCTCCTCGAAAAGGCGTACCATATTTGTTATTTGGATCGTAGGAACATCTTAATTCAAAGCAATATTCTGAACTATCGATGACACTTCCACTCATAATAGCCTTTAAGCAAATCAATTCACCTACATTGGATGCATCTGGAAGCTTGAAATAAACATCTACAAAATCCTTTTCACCATAGTCTGTTAATTGGACTTGCTTGCTTAATATGCCTTTAGAAATGATTGTAAATGGAGGAGAACTATTTACAAATTCCATAAGGGTATCATATCTTAATTGTATGGTTTCCTCTATAGGTGTATTTCCTGAATTTGTCGTTTTGATTTTAAATTTTGTAATCTGATTGCACCTCAACTGTGAAGTATTGAATAATTTTATAGACCCCGATATTCTGGGTTCTGTTGACTGAAGCCCAATTTCAAAACAATGGTAGAATCCATTGTTATAATCAATTGTAATTTGATCTAGTAGTCCTACGGGTAAAAATTCATCGATTAAAAATTCTGTGGTATATGTGCCTGTATCAACAAAGTAATACTCATAAATTCCATCAATAATTCTATAACTATTGTAGTTTGGTGTAATCGAAGTATATTTTTGCTTGATTTTAAGAGACGGTTCATTGAAATTTTGACGTCCATCGAAATTCTCATCTAAGTAGTAATTGAACTTAATTAATGGTCCATTGCAAAATATACTACTATCCTGATTCATTGATTCATCCAAATCAATGCTTACAATAACTTCTGTAGCACTTCCATCACAGCTTCCTACAAAAAGGTAATATATGTTGCCTAAAAGCAGATCACTCAGATTATATTCAATGGTGATACTACCTGGATCACAAAAGCTGTCACCACCAATACATTCTCCATCGCCATTTTCACAAAAATCATAAACGCCTGAATGAATCATAATGTCATCAGATTCATTGGAGTTTGTTATTTTTTGTACTGTTACTTCTAGTTCCATCGAATTGGCAACAAAGGAAATCCATTTAATATTATATGGAGATCCTGTGCCATTACATAAACTTTCGGGCCACGATTGGATTATACCATTAGCATTTTCTAAAGATATTTGTATGCCTTCCTTTAATTCTTGAGGATCGCAATAATGACAATTGGGGTAAGCGTCGCAACTGTTCTCGCAGCCTGATATTGTATAATAATGAGATTGTTGATCATTGATATTGCTTTTTGGCAAATCTCTGTATGCAATATCGCCCGAGGAAAAGCTAATTATACCGGTTAATATATATTGTAATAATAATGGACTAAAAAGCATATAATGTATTATTGGTTTCATTAGTTAGATACCTATTTGTTGGTTAGTGATGCATGTCTAATAATTTTAGGGGTATTTTCTTTTCAAATTCTTATTCTATATGATCAAGTATTTTCTACGAAATATATTACATTAAGGCAATGAATAAAATAAAGCCATTTTCGCTATTTACAGAATTTGATTTGGAGCTCTTTGCGGTTGGAAAGCATTACAATCTTTACGATAAATTTGGCTCTCACATCATTGAACTGAATGGAGAGTTGGGTGTTTATTTTGCAGTATATGCCCCTGCTGCCAGATCTGTTAGAGTTATAGGTGATTTCAATTATTGGAATGGAGAGGAACACTGCTTAAATGTTAGGTGGGATGGCAGCGGAATTTGGGAAGGCTTTATCCCCAGTCTGAAGAAAGGAGATATTTACAAGTATCAGATATATTCTAATCATGATGACAAATTAAGAGAGAAAGCAGATCCTTATGCTCGAAAATCGGAAATGCCTCCTCAGACAGCTAGTATTATCTGGCAAGATGACTATCTCTGGAACGATGAAGAATGGATGACAAAAAGACCTGAAATAAATTCTCTTGATCAACCCATGAGTATATATGAGTGCCATATTGGTTCTTGGAAAAAATCAATGGATGGTTCAAGGTCATTACATTATAAAGAACTGGCTTCTGAGTTGGTTAATTATTTGCTTGACATGAACTATACCCATGTCGAATTTCTTCCTGTTATGGAACACCCGTTTTATCCTTCATGGGGTTATCTGAGTACTGGCTATTTTGCACCAAGCAGTAGATATGGAGATCCTGATGAATTCAAGCATCTTGTGAATGAACTCCATAAAAAGAGAATTGGTGTGATACTGGACTGGGTGCCTGCCCATTTTCCATCTGATGAATATGCGCTTGCTGATTTTGATGGCTCGGCATTGTTTGAGCACCCGGAGAAAGCTAAAGGATTTCACCCGGACTGGAATAGTTTGATATTCAACTTTGAGCGACCACAAATAAAATCTTTTTTAATATCAAGTGCTCATTTCTGGTTTGATGAATACAAAGTTGATGCTTTGCGCGTTGATGCCGTTGCTTCAATGCTTTACTTGGATTATTCACGAACGGAGAGTGAATGGTCACCAAATGAATTTGGAGGTAACGAATATTTGGCTGCCATAGAATTTCTTAAGGATTTGAATCAATCTGTTTACGGATCATTCAAAGGCATTCAAATGATTGCTGAGGAGTCGACAGCTTTTGATGGTGTAACAAGACCTGTATCAAGCAATGGACTGGGATTTGGGCTTAAGTGGATGATGGGTTGGATGAATGACACATTAGAATTTTTTAGCAGAGACCCAATTCATAGAGAGTATCACCATAATGATATAAGTAGGAGTTTGACATATGCGTTTTCAGAAAACTATGTTTTACCATTGTCTCATGATGAAGTAGTGCATGGAAAGAAATCTATAGTTTATAAGATGCCAGGAGATGAATGGCAACGTTTTGCAAATGTACGATTACTTTACGCCTATATGTTTACTCACCCTGGTCAGAAGCTTTTGTTTATGGGAGACGATATTGGTCAGACTTCTGAATGGAATGTAGACAACAGCATTGAATGGCATTTGTTGGCGTTTAAATTTCATAAAGGCATCCAAAATACAATCAGAGAACTCAATAGAGTATACCGAAATGAGAAAGCACTTTTTGAACGCAATTATAAAAGTGGTGGTTTTGAGTGGATTGATTATTCGGATAGCAGAAACTCTGTACTCACCTATATGCGTAAAGCAAAAGTAGAGTCTGTAATTGTAGTATGTAACTTTAAAGCAGATCTGCTTAAGGATTACAATTTCGGTGTAAATGAATTGGGAGAATATGTTGAGATCTTTAACTCTGATCTAAGAGAATTTGGTGGATCAAATAATCGAAACAAGAAAATTGTTGCGAAGAAAGAAGCATCACATGGAAGACCATATAGCATTAACGTTTTGATTCCTCCAATGGCGTGTATTATTTTAAAATTAAAAAATTAAATGAAGGTACTCCATATATCTACAGAGTGTTATCCAGCGGCTAAAGCTGGTGGTATGGGCGATGTTGTGGGTTCTTTGCCTATATATTTGCCTATTCATGGGGTAGAAGCTTCTGTGATCATACCTAAATATAAAACCAAGTGGATTGAAGAGAGGAATTTTGAAATGGTTTATGAATCTTCACTGCAATTAGGAAAGGATACGGTTGAATTTTCTATTTTAAAACTTAAGAATACGGATCTTGGATTTCCATTTTATGTCATTGACATTCCAAATAAATTTGACAGAGCAAACATTTACCTTGATGAGGATGGTGAAGCATTTCCAGATGAAATAGAAAGAAATATTTCATTTCAACGTGGCGTATTGGATTGGATAAAAAATTCACCGGATGTCTTTGACCTATTGCATTGCCACGACCATATGACAGGATTAATGGCATTTATGGTTCAATATTGTACTGTGTATGAATCATTGAGTTCAATGCCTATGTTTTTTACAATCCATAATGGTCAATATAGAGGTGCTTTTGATTGGAAATATGTTAAGCTGTTGCCAAAATTTGATGTTCGGAAGGGAGGTTTACTTGAATGGGATGATATGATACATTCTTTGGCATCGGCAATCAAATGCTCGTGGATGATAAGTACAGTTTCTCCTTCTTATCTCAAGGAATTGAATAGTGATTTTGATACACTTACATCTTTAATGCGTTTTGAAAATTATAAGTCTGTTGGTATTCTTAACGGTATAGATGATCAGGTATGGGATCCTGTTATCGATCCTTTACTTGAGTACAGATTGAAGCGAAGTGTAAATGTTTTCAAGCAGTCAAATAAGAAAGCTCTTGCCAATCAATATGAATTTAAATCAAATAAAATATTGGTAAGTTTTATCGGAAGATTTGCCTATGAAAAATCTGCTGATTTACTAGTACCAACATTTGAAGAATGGCTTAAGGGAAATAAGAGTATCCACTTTTTTATTTTAGGTTCGGGCGATAAGAGTATTGAGGGTGATATGATTAAATTGCAAAAAAAATACCCGGATAATATTACTGCCGTCATTGCCTATAACGAAAAGTTGGCTCACCAGATTTATTCTGCCTCAGATTTCATCCTTATGCCTTCAAGATTTGAACCGTGTGGCTTAAATCAAATGTATGCTATGCGTTATGGAACTGTTCCTATAACTAGATTTACAGGAGGATTAAAGGATACTGTTCCCGATATTGGGGATGATGGGAATGGTATAAGTTTTCTACAAGCTAATAAGGAGGATATAATATATTCTTTAAAACGGGCAGTAAGTTTATATAAAGATTCATTAAATTTAAGAATGCTGATCAATAAAATTATGAATCTGGATTTTTCATGGGTAGCATCAGCAAAAGAATATAAAGATCATTATATTAAAACAGTAAAACGACAATGATAACTGATCAAACAGTAGCTATTATTTTAGGAGGAGGGGTGGGAAGTCGATTGTATCCTTTGACAGCTTTAAGGTCAAAGCCTGCTGTACCTATTGCTGGTAAATATCGGCTGATTGATATTCCCATAAGTAATTGTATTAATTCAAACATTAAGCGGATGTACGTTTTGACCATGTTTAATTCCGCTTCTCTTAACAGGCATATAAAGAACACATATAACTTTGATATGTTCTCAGATGCTTTTGTAAACATACATGCCGCTGAGCAGACGCCAGACAATCAGGAGTGGTTTAAAGGGACTGCAGATGCGGTAAGGCAAACAAGGCAAGAGCTTAAGAAAATAAATTATGAATATGTTCTAATCTTATCTGGCGATCAATTGTATCAGATGGATTTTAGAGAACTTATAAATTTTCATATTCAATCCGAGTCAGATTTGACCGTTGCAACAATCCCAGTTATAAAGAAAGAGGCTACTTCTTTTGGCATATTAAAGGTTGATGAAAATGGTGTAATTAATAATTTTTATGAAAAGCCAGGAATTGATATTGTTGAAGAATGGAAATCACCTGTGACTGAAAAGTTAGAGGCAGAGGGAAAGGAATATCTTGCTTCTATGGGTATTTATGTATTTAACAAAAAGGTATTAGACAACCTTTTTAATGAATTTCCAGATGCCAATGATTTTGGAAAGGAAATTATTCCTGCTGCAGTCAAGGATGAAAACAGGAAGGTAAGTTCGTATGCTTTTGATGGCTATTGGACTGATATAGGAAACATTTCTTCCTTTTTTGAAGCTAATTTAAATTTAACTAAATTTCTGCCTAAATATCATTTATATGACAACGCATCAAAGCTATATACCCATGCCCGAATTTTAGCACCCTCGAAGTTTTTTAATACCCAGATTAATTTTGGCTTGATATCAGAAGGTTGTATTTGTCATGCTAAAGAAATTTCCCATTCGGTGATAGGTATTCGTTCTAGGATTGGTAAGGATACCATAATTAGAGATAGTTATGTAATGGGGATGGATTTTTACCAGACTATTGATGATATTGATCAGCTGCCAACCAATCAATTGCATGGTATTGGAAATGGTTGTTTTATTCAAAACGCGATTCTTGATAAAAATGTTAGAATTGGACATAATGTACATATACAGGGAGATCCAAGTCTAGAGAATTTAGAAACAGATCAATATTGTATAAGTGATGGTATAGTAATAGTTAAAAAAGGTGCATTCATACCTGATGGTTCAAAAATTGGACTTTTAAGTTAGTTTTGGCACTTTTTATTAATTAAAAGATTATTAGCTTCGCCCTCTATATATAATTATGGCATTGGATATAAAGCAATATTTCACTGAAACAGAATTTTATCCAGGACATGTTAAAGATGTCCAATTGGATGAAGCAAATCAATCTGTTTGTATAAATGCAGATAATGATGTAACCTTAATAGTATACGTCATAACTGATCATATATTTAGGTTCAGATATTCTCCGGATGGTTATTTTGACAATGACTTTTCTTATGGGATAGATCCGGATTTCGAAAGAACCGACACAAATTTCGAAATGCATGATGCTGGAGATTATTACAGCATCAAAACTTCTGCTTTGGAATGTAGAATATCAAAGCAGAATATGTCGGTTTCTGTTCTGGATACTAAGGGTAATGTTTTGAACGAAGATGAAAAAGGATTTCATTGGGAGCGCAATCAAAAATATGGAGGATACATCGTTCAAATGACCAAGAAAATTCAGGAAAAGGAAGCTTTTTATGGACTAGGAGATAAACCGACAGATTTAAATTTAAAAGGAAGACGGTTTATGAACTGGGGTACTGATCATTATGGGTATTCCAAAAACTCAGATCCACTATACAAAAACATTCCTATTTATTATGGTTTACATAAAGGTTTGGCATACGGAATATTTTTTGACAATAGTTTCAAATCATATTTTGACTTTGGAAGCGAGAGAAATGGGGCGACAAGTTTTTGGGCCCAAGGC
This sequence comes from Saprospiraceae bacterium, assembly GCA_029262995.1. Taxonomy (GTDB): domain Bacteria; phylum Bacteroidota; class Bacteroidia; order Chitinophagales; family Saprospiraceae; genus RFSX01. The sequence continues at coordinate 7,404 of JAJCYH010000022.1, forward strand.
GGAGAAATGAACTACTATTTTATTGCAGGTCCTGCATTGATTGATGCTTCAACAAGATATACCAAACTGACTGGCACACCAGAAATGCCACCTATGTGGTCATTGGGTTTTCAGCAATGCAAGTGGAGTTACTACCCTGAAGAAAATGTAATGGACGTAGCACAAACTATGCGCAAATGGGGGATCCCGTGTGATGCTATCTATTTAGATATAGACTATATGGACGGCTTTAGGTGTTTTACTTGGGATAAGGAAAAATTCCCCAATCCTAAAAAAATGGTTGATAATCTCAGAAATATGGGTTTCAGAACGATGGTAATCATTGATCCTGGGATTAAGGTTGATAAAAATTATCCGGTCTTTAATGAAGGTCTTGAAAAGGGCTATTACTGCAAGAGACCAGATGGACATTTTGTGATAGGTAAAGTATGGCCCGGTGATTGTTATTTTCCAGATTTTACCAACCCAGAAGTAAGAGAATGGTGGGCTGGATTGTATAAAGAACTTATTGAAGATATAGGTGTTGATGGGGTCTGGAATGACATGAACGAACCAGCTTTATTTGAAGTTGAAAGTAAGACCTTCCCCGATGATGTTATGCATGATTACGATGGCAACTTGTGCTCTCACCGTAAAGGTCATAATGTATATGGAATGCAAATGGCACGAGCAACAGCTGAGGGTGTTAAAAGATTTGCAGGAGGGAAGAGACCACTGATTATTACACGATCAGGGTATTCTGGATTGCAAAGATATAGTTCCGTATGGACAGGTGACAATATCGCCTCGTGGGAGCATCTTTGGCTTGCAGATGTCCAAGCACAGCGTTTAAGTATTTCTGGTATCAGCTTTTGTGGTTCTGATATTGGAGGCTTTATCCAGCAGCCTAGTGGTGAGTTGTTTGTCAGGTGGATACAACTAGGAATATTTCATCCTTTTTGCAGAGTACATTCCTCTGGTGATCACGGGGATCAGGAACCATGGTCCTTTGGAGAAAAATATACCTTGTTGTTTAAAAAGTTTGTCGAACTGAGATACCAACTTCTTCCTTATATATATACCAACTTTTATAATTATCATAAGCATGGAGTACCTATGTTAAGGCCTATCGTTTTTTATGATCAGGAAGATTCAAATAACTTTAACAGAGATCATGAATTCCTATGTGGCCCTGAATTATTAGTTGTACCTGTAGTGAATGACAGAGCGCAGAGTAGACCTATGTATTTGCCTAAAGGCAGCTGGTATAACTATTGGAATAATGATAAGATTGAAGGCAAACGTGAATTGAATGTAAATGTTAAACTGGACACCTTTCCTTTTTTCATTAAGGCAGGTACTATTTTACCTTTATATCCAGTCCAGCAATATACAGATCAACTAGAGTTTGAGACCATGGACTTGAATGTCTATTATTATCGAGGCAGGCATACAAGTGAGTGGTATGAAGATGCTCATGATGATTACGCATATGAACAAGGTGTTTATAGATTGGCAAAATTTGCGCAAGAAGGTAAACTAGACAAACTGGTAATAAACCAAACCGTCGAAGGAAGTTTTACACCTAAGATTAAAGAGTATAAATTAAATATTATCGGACTTCCGTTTGTGTGTAAGAAAGTTATAGCAGACGGAATTGAAAAAGAGATGATAGGTAGTAGTTGCTATATTGACCTAAACTTTAAGGAGATTATTTTTTCCTAGATTCAACATTGATTTGTTCCTTAATATCTAAATCAATAATATTATGAAGACAATATTGGGACCTGCAATATTTCTTGCACAATTTATGGGTGATGAACATCCTTTTAATTCTTTGGATGGTATATGCAAATGGGTTGCCGATCTTGGGTATAAGGGGATTCAAATTCCTACCTGGGATAGCAGATTAATTGATTTAGAAAAGGCGTCTGAAAGCATGACTTACTGTGATGAACTTAAGGGGAAAATTCAGTCTTATGGGATAGAAGTAACCGAATTATCTACTCACTTACAAGGCCAGCTTGTTGCCGTTCATCCTGCTTATGATATATTGTTTGATGCATTTGCGCCTAAAGCCTGTCACGGTAAGCCAAAAGAAAGACAGATGTGGGCAGTACAACAACTGGAATGGGCAGCAAAGGCCTCAACTAATTTGGGCTTAACGGCACATGCTACTTTTTCTGGAGCACTGGCCTGGCCATATGTGTACCCATGGCCACAACGACCAGATGGTCTTGTAGATACTGCATTTGAAGAATTAGCGAATCGGTGGAAACCAATTCTTAATAGCTTTGATGATCAAGGTGTGGATCTATGTTATGAAATACATCCAGGTGAGGACTTGCATGATGGCGTAAGTTATGAAATGTTTCTTGATAAGATAGACCACCACAAAAGAGCTTGCCTTTTATATGATCCAAGCCACTTTGTTTTACAACATTTGGATTACCTTCAATTTATTGACTTCTATCATGAACGTATTAAGATGTTCCATGTTAAAGATGCAGAATTTAACCCTACTGGACGACAAGGAGTATATGGCGGATATCAGAATTGGGTTCAAAGAGCTGGACGGTTTAGATCTTTAGGAGACGGTCAAGTAGATTTTCAATCTATATTTAGTAAATTGTCTCAATATGGTTATGACGGTTGGGCTGTAATGGAATGGGAATGTTGTATTAAATCTCCAACTCAAGGAGCAGAAGAAGGTGCACCATTTATTTCTGAGCATATTATTAATGTAACTGAAAAGGCCTTTGATGATTTTGCAGATTCTGGTGTTGACAATGATATGATTAAGAAGATACTAGGCTTATAGATAAACATATGGCATCAGCAATTAAATTGATTTATTTACTTATTGCATGTTTGCATATCGTTCTCTTTTATTTTGTTAGTGGTGATTCACTCGCATTAGCTTTGACCAAATCTGTATTGATGCCTTTGCTATTGATATTAATTTATTTTTATAGAAAGGAAAGTCAAAATAAAGCGAATTGGACAAAAGTGATAATTGCTGTTTGCTTTTCATTCCTAGGCGATATTTTTCTGTTAAATATTTTCGAGCAAGATTATTTTTTCCTTGCAGGATTAACATGTTTTTTAATAACGCATGGTTTTTACATTTCTATTTTTAGTAAGGATTATAAAAGCTTTTTATCGGTATTTAAAATTAAGAATATCTTACCAACCGTCATGTTGTTGACCTGGATACTTTCTTTCTATTTTTATATAGATAGCTATTTAGGTGAGCTAGGATTTCCTGTGTTAATTTATATGATCGTTATTGGAATAATGGCTTTAGCGGCATTATCGCGTAAGGCCATTAGTGGTCGAGAAAGCTTTTTATTGGTAATGATGGGGGCAATTCTTTTTATGATCTCCGATATGATTTTGGCATTGAATAAATTTGCCTTTCCGATTGAATATTCTTCATCTTATATCATGGCTACTTATTTGCTAGCCCAGTTCCTTATTGTAGAGGGTTTGTTCCGCGAATATAATAGACAAATTAAGATAACATGATTTATTTTAGACCTTGTATTTGCATATTCCTTTTTTGCTTTACGCAAAACTTATTACCAGGTCAAACAGATACTACAGAAATTAAGATTTTTAATCTTATTGATACAATACAACTAACACATCATCCTCTCAATAACCATTTTCATTATCTTCAAAACAAGTTGATAATTAGCCAGGATAGTAGAGAACTGGCTGCAAGCTTTGATGACCCTTCTCGAGTGCTTTACAGGCATGCAGGTATTTCTTTGAGCAACGATCAGAACAACAGTTATATATATAGAGGAATTCCTTCTGAGTATAATCGATGGAGTATTTCTGAAGCTGAAATCGTTGGCCCCAATCATTTGAATAATGCGGGTAGAATTTCTGATCAAAGTAATCCATCTGCTGGAGGCGTTTTGGCTATTCCATTTGACGTAATTGAACAGTTTGACTTTTATGGAACCCCATACTCTTCGGAAGCCATTAGTTCAATGTCAGCAGTATCAGATTTATCATTTTCTGATGAGACAAAAAGTTTTGTCAAACTTGGGCTACTCGGCTTTGAAGGAAGCTATCAATCAAAAAGCAAGCGACCACTTTATGCTCATGTGCGATACTCAACAGTTGGACTGTTATCGGATTTAGGTGTTGATTTCGGAGATGAGAAAATAAAATTTTACGATGCTTTTGTAAAGAATCAATTCAGCAATAAATGGTCACTTTTACTTTCTTTAGGGAGAAGTACGAATGTCAAAACCGCTGCTGAGGACAGTCTTGGACTAAAGACGATCAAGGATTTACAAGAAATCAAGTTTGATTCGGAACATTTAATTTCGAGTCTTCAATACCACTATAAAAACACAAGCCATACATTCAATTATTCAAAGTCCAGTAGTCAAAGAACTTCAGAATTTAAGTATATTTTATCAGGCATGGATAGTCTGGGCCGTTCTAGTTTTTTTAATCGAGACGAACAGATTATTTCATATGGAGGCAAACAAAAATGGGTTGGGTCAAGCTCTATATTTTCTATATATTGGAATCTAGGGTTTTCTGATAGTGAAATTTTGCGTCAAGCAATTAAACTAAAAGGAAGAGATCATTATTCTCGGATGAGCACAAAACTAGACAGACGGTTTAGTTTTAGAGAATGGAAATTCAGAGTGCAATCAGAATTAGGTCTGAATTATATGTTTTCTGATGCTTCTGACTTCAGAATGGAACCAGCTATTTTTATAGGAGTTAATCATGGAAAGGCATCTTTAGATTTAAATTATTCCTTGAAGCATCGTAAAGATAGGTTGACCCACATTGGAGACAATTATTTGGGTCAGATTAACTCTAATGAATCATACTCTATCGCTTACAAATGGTATTCAGAGAGTATAGGCTTAAAGTTTATTGCTAGAGCATATGAAATGAACTTACAAGTACCTAGTCTATTAATTCAAAATTATATGTACGTATATGAGGACTTTGAATCATTATTTACTACAGTGTCAGATTTTGACTATGAGTCAAAATTACATTCTAAGGGGCTAGAATTTATTTTGGACAAGACTTGGGGATCTTCGTGGTATACCAATATTAATGTTAGTTTTTTTAAAGCAAGATATCCTGATACAAATCAGGATGCAGAAGATAATTATTCTCAGGTCTACAACTTTGTTGTTTCCAAGGAATTTGAACTAAAAGACAACAGACAATTAAATATAAATCTTACTTATCATAAACGAGGAGGTAGTTTAGATTATCGCTTTGATCCAGTTGATGAATTATTTAGTTCAGTGCAAGTGTCGGGTTATGAACGAATGGATTTACGTTTACTATGGAAGTCAGGAAAGCATATGTGGGTTTTAGATATTCAAAACCTTACCAATAGAATCAATCCGGCGTACAGTTATTATGATGTGTTTTTGAAAGAGGAAGTGCAACAGGATCAATTGGGACTAATTCCTATTTTGAGTTATAAGAGATTTTTGTAAATATTGATTAAATTCAGAGCTGAACCTAAAAGTTAATTAATAATGAAAAGAAGAAATTTTATTTCCAAAACTGCTTTAGCTACGACATCATTATTAATGTTGAGATGTAAGGCTGAAAACACAAAAGCAAAATTAGAGGAAATTACTGGTCGATCGGTTGGTGATTTTGGATTACAACTTTGGTCGGTCAGAGATTTAATGGCTGAGAATCCAGTATCCACTTTGGAGCAAATTGCAGCTATAGGCTTTAAGGATGTTGAGAGTGCAGGATATAATGGTGGTACTTTTTATGGAATGACACCTAAAGATTTTAAACGAGTATTGGATGGGACAGGTTTGATTATGAGGAGCTGCCACACAAGGACTGGCTTGATGAGGCCTGACCTGACACATACGATGACTAACGGATGGGAGTCAGCTTGTGAAGCCAATGCTTCGATTGGTGTGAAATCTATGGTCTGCGGTTATTTTGATGAAAAGGAGCGTAAGACACTTGATGATTACAAAAAGCATGCAGAACTTTTCAATAAATGTGGAGAGCTTGCAAGGGAATATGATTTAGATTTTGCACATCATAACCATGATTTTGAATTTTTACCATTGGAGGGGAAAATACCTTATGATCTGCTTCTAGAGGGGACAGATCCTCAGTATGTAAATTTTGAGCTTGATAATTATTGGATTGCAAAAGCAGGGAGAAGCAGCTTGGAGTATTTTGACAAGTATCCCGGTAGGTTTCATTATTGGCATGTTAAGGATATGGATGATACAGAAAAGAAATTTTTTACTGAAATAGGAACAGGAATCATTGATTATATTTCAATATTTAAAAAAGCCGAGCAATCCGGAATGAGATATTTTTATGTAGAGCAAGATCAATTCAACAGATACAAGCCGCTTGAGAGTTTGGAGATGAGTTATGATTACCTTAAGAAGATGGTGTATTGATAAATATGTAACTTTAATTTGTTAATTCTGCGGTTAAAAAGTTAAAAGAATATTTTAAGATTAGGTCGGGGCTTTTACACAAAATAAGTTATATAAATTTTATTGTCATGTGCAAGAAAGAAGACCTCATATTGAGTCAGGAATTGAGGGGATTTATAATTATACAATAAAAAAGAATAGAATATAAAAAAGGAATTAATTACAGCATTATTTGAAAAATTTGAAGATGCTTGTAATGATGTAGAAGGGTTAGAATGTTGGAGCGCAAGAGAATTACAAGAGATTTTAGGATATAAAGATTGCTAAAATTTCACCAACATTATTTTAAAGGCTTCTATTGCTTCTAAAAGCTCTGGAGAGAATATATCTGATCATTTCGTTGGAGTCACCAAAATGATCGAATTAGGAAAAGGAGGGCAAAGAGAAATACAAGATGTATTGCTTACAAGATATGCTTGTTATTTGGTTGTGCAAAACGGAGACACATCAAAGCCAGAGGTTGCATTTGCACAAACTTACTTTGCGGTACAAACTCGAAAACAAGAGTTAATAGAAAAAAGACTGCTAGAAGTAGTTAGAGTTAATGCAAGAGAGAAACTTTCTAAATCAGAAAAAAAATTATCTGGAATCATATAAGAAAGAGGTGTAGATAATAGAAGTTTTGCAAAAATTAGATCATAAGGAGATAGGGCATTATTTGGAGGGAAAACAACTCAATTTATGAAAAACAGACTTGGAGTTCCAAGCAGTAGACCTTTAGCAGATTTTCTCTCTACGTTAATGATAAAAACTAAAGACTTTGCAACAGAATTAACAAGTCATAATGTAGTTGATAAAAATTTGTCTGGCGATGGAAGCATTACAAGAGAGCATGTTCAAAACAATTTGGAAATAAGAAATATGTTAAGGAAGAGAGGGGTCATTCCAGAAAACCTACCACCATCTGAAGATGTTAAAAAAAATTCAAAGACGGTTAGATGGTGAGGAAAATAAAATTTTGAAAGATTTAAAAAAGAGTAAAAAATAACCTTCATTGGGTTACACAGATATATCGTTGCCTAAATTTAATCAAGCTTTGGATTGGTTAGATTACAGAATAAAATGGTTCCAAACAATATACCGAACTTGTTGTTGAGTCAATGATATTTAATACAATTCGGACTTACTATGAAGAAAAAAATAATCATTGCAGGAGGAACTGGTTTGATCGGTACAAGGCTCATTGAACTATTAGATAAGGATCATTATAATATATATGTTCTAACACGGAGTAACAGAAATTCGAGCAAAGGCGTCAACTATGTCCAATGGGATGTAAATTCCAAACATTTGCCTATCCATGCCTTAAATGGTACTTATGCCGTCATTAACCTTGCAGGAGCAGGTATAGCTGATGAAAGATGGACGGAACAAAGGAAGGAAACCATTATCAATAGCAGGATTAAATCTACAGAGACTTTGAATGTTGCGATTAAAGAGTTGAAAGAAAAACCTGAAGTTTATATTGGTGCATCAGCAATTGGATATTATGGAGAAAATGGTGATGAGAAAATTGATGAAAGTACGAATTCGGGTCAAGGGTTTCTTTCAGAAGTTTGTGAAAAATGGGAGGCTGAGCATTTTAGGCTTGAGGATAATTTCAAAAGACTTGCGATTCTTAGGATAGGAATTGTGTTGAGTACACAGGGAGGAGCTTTAAAGGAAATACTAAAAACAAGTGCTGCAGGTATTTATGGGTATTTTGGTGATGGCTCAACATTTTACTCTTGGATTCACATTGATGACTTATGTAGAATCATAATTTATTTATTAGAAAATCAGAGTACAAATGGAGTCTTTAATGCTACTGTACCTGTACCTGTTACAATTAAGAGGTTGGTAACTGCTGTTAAAAAGGCTAAAGCATCGTTTGGTATTGTTGTTCCTGTGCCCGTTTTCTCACTAAGGCTCATGCTAGGAGAAATGGCTCAGATGTTGGTGACAAGTATGAGAGTAATACCGAAAAAGCTATTAGATACAGATTTTGAATTTAGGTTTACAGATCCAGTAGAGGCGATAAGAGATTTATTGGAGAAAAAGAATTAGTCTTCGAACACTTGAATATTTTTCTTTTTTTGTATTAATTCTGTAAATTTTCCTTTAAATCTGGTCGCTTTTACAAGATGATTGTCAATCCAATGATAGTTTCCTCCTCTAGGTTTGCCCATCAATAGTCCATGGTATTTAAAGCCATTTTTATTGAGCCAAGTTTCTGTAATTTCTCTGTGATCTTCAGTTCTTGAAGTAAAAAACGTGATGATATGACCTTCTTCAAACCATTTGTTCAATACTTCCAAGGCATCAGGATATAATTCTGCAGTTACCATTCGCCTAGGTTCTTCATTTGGAATATCATCGCAAATGGTCCCATCGATGTCAATAAGATAGTTTTTGACTTCCTCAGGCAGTTGTGGGCTTAATAAATTACCGTCTTTGTCTTTGAGTTCTTTTAATTTATTATCCATTTTTACTAATAGTTAAATTGAATATAATCTTGTGGGTTTAATGGAATTCCGTTATTCCATAGCTCAAAATGAACGTGTGGTCCGCTGGTTAATTCGCCTGTGTTACCGATTATAGCGATAGCCTCTCCTTTTTTTACTCTTTCACCAATTTTTTTAAGCAAAACAGAATTGTGTTTAAATATTGATACAAGATTTCCATTGTGTTGTATGCTTATGGTATAGCCTGTTTTATCTGACCAATCTGAATTAATGACCATACCATCAAGGATATTCATAATAGGTGTATTTTTTGGCGCGACAATATCTAAACCATAATGAGATTTGTCAATATTAAATTCAGAACTGATTTCACCAGAGATAGGGGGATAGAAGTAATAGTGTTCTAATGGTAATGAAGAGTTACTCTGTTTGAAAAAATCATTTTCAATAAATCGGGAAGCTAAAGAGCCCTCGGCGTTGTTAATATCATTGATTTTTACACCGGTAGGATTAAGAAAATTTTTAAAGCCCTCGGTATAGGTTCTTTGCGCAGTAATATCTTTTTCTAGTTCTTCTATTTTTTGACTTAATTCTATATAGACTGCATTATTATTTATGTCAGCATAACCAGGTACAAGATATTTAATTGGTGTGAAGGCGATTAAGCAATAAGTTAGCCCCATAATTGACAACACGATCGTAATCAACCCGATTGATAGCTTTAATAGTGTAAAACGCATAGTTTTTACTTCTTTTAAAGTATCATCATCGATGATAACCATTCTAAAATGGTCACTCAATTTGGTTTTGAGTTGTCTTTTGTTGTTCTTTTTTATAGACATTGCTTAAGTCTCAGGTTCTAAGATTAAAATTCAAGCATTCTTTTTGACAAAATCTTTATATAGTTTTGCCTTTGTTTTTATAATAAATTAAGAGCAGATCAGTTTTATACTCTGGGAAAGCTCTGTGTTTAAACTACAAAGCTAAATAATTTTAACGTGCTTAATATGTATCTTTGGATTTCAACTTATCAGGCACGTAGAATATAACAATTACATAAGAATCATACTTTGAAGAAAATAATTTTTCTGACATTCATTATAGGGCTTACGGCAATCTTTTTTTCTTGTTCGACGACAAAGAAAAAAGAAGATGTAAAGGGCTTTAAGAAATTATTCCACAATACTACTGCAAAGTTTAACGGTTACTTTAATGCTGAAGAGCTTATGGATGAGAGTTTGTTTTCTCTTCAGGAAATGCATGTAGATAATTACAACAAGCTGCTACCTGTTTATGATTATATAGAAATTGAGAATCCTCAAGTGGTAAAAGAGGATATGGATAAGGCCATTGAAAAAGTCTCAACAGTCGCTACGGTGCATGAAGTAAGTAATTATGTTGATGATTGTTATTTAATCATAGGCAAAGCTCAGTATTTAAAACAGGACTATATCGCAGCCGAAGAGACATTCCAGTATTTTGAAGACGTATTTGATCCAAAGAATCCTTATGGACGTGCTTATGATAGTAAATCAAGAAACTCAAGATCTGGACGAACTTCAAAAAAGGAGCTAAAACAGCTGAAGAAAGAAAAGGAAAGAGAACGAAAAGAGGAAGAAAAGTTGAGAGAAGAGGAGAAGAAGCAGGAGAAAAAAGAAAGAGAAGATTTGCGTAAAGCAAGAGAAGATGAGAAGAAAGCTAGACAAAAAGAATCTAGATCAAGTCGAAAATCTTCAAAATCCTCAAAAGGAAAAAGGTCGAGAAGTGAAAGAGATAAAAATAAAGTAACAGCTAAAGAAGAACCGCCTAAGGCTGGCGAGAGTAATGTAACGCCAAGCATTTCTCGTAAAGAGCAAAAAGCACTTGATGAAGCAAAGGAGGCTTTAGAAGAAAAGAATGCAGATGAAGAAAAGCGGAAAAGGAAATTAGAAGAGGAGAAAGAAAGGCAAAAGAAAAAAGAAGAGGAGAAATATAAGAATCAAGGCGAAGGTGCCATCTTTAAAAATAGGTCATCTTATACACTTGGGCTTTACTGGCTTGGAAGAACCTACATTGAAACTGAGAGATTTACATCAGCAGAATATGTTTTCAAGCAATTGGAAGACACACCAGGACTTAAGGAAGATATTGCAAGTATGATTCCTGCAGCGAGGGCTCATTTGTTCTTGAGAACCAAAGAATATAAGCAGGCTTTGGATGCTTTAGATGAAGCGATAGAAAAAGAGAAGAATAGAAACAAGAGAGCTCGATATGCTTTTATCAAAGCTCAGATTTATGAAAGCTTGAATGCCAATCCCTTAGCCTATGAAGAATATCGAAGGGCAAAGAAGTTTAGCACAAAGTATGAGTTAGATTTTAATGCAGGTTTGAATGAATTAAAGCTTGGGTATCGTGAAGGGTCTGTTTCAAAAGACAAAGCATTCAACAAGTTGGACAAAATGTTATCTGAGAGGAAGAACGATCCATTCAGCGATCAAATTCATTTTACAATTGCACAAATCAAATTGGATTATGGTGATACGGAAGGTTCCATCGCTTCATTTGAGTCTGCAATTAACGCATCGACAGGCAATAAGAATGTAAAGCTTGAAGCTTACCTCAGATTGGCAGATCTACTTTTCGAAAGTGGTTTGTATACAGAATCTAAGAAAAATTATGATGAAGTTTTGAAGTTGATGAGCAAGACCGATGATAGATATAAATCAACGGAGCGGTTATCAAAAAACCTTACAGATATTGCAATTAATATTGAGACCATTCAACTTCAGGACAGTCTATTGGCTTTAAGCAATAAGTCAGATTCTGAACTCAGAGAAATTGCAACAAGAATGGTTGAAGAGAGAATTGCAGCTGAAGGTCAAAAAGGTGTTCAGCAGGATAAAAATACCAGACAGACAAATATTATATCATCAAACAGTCAACTAGGGGCGGGTCGAAGTAACTTTTTTGCTTATAATCCAGTGGCACTTAATCAGGGGAAAGTTGAATTTGTCAGAACTTGGGGAGAGCGCGTTTGGGAGGATGATTGGAGAAGATCTTTAAGGTCCAATGCTGGTTTGACTGCTGAAGATATTGTTGGCGAGATCGAAGAAGCAGAAGAGGAAGTAAGTGAAGAAGAGATTAGAGAAATACTTAGAGATGTACCAAGAAATCCTACGCAAATTGCTTCTTCAGAGAAGAGAATCCAAAACGCTTTATTTCAACTTGGCGTCTTATTCAGAGAAAGAATTAGAAATTATAATAAGTCAGTACAGGTTCTTACAAGGTTAACAGAGGAGTTTCCAGATTATGAAAGAAGGGATGAGGCTTTGTTTTATTTGTATTTATCTTATTTAGAGTTAGAACAAGAATCTAAAGCCAATGCTGTATTGGCGGAATTAAGAAGAATTTATCCTGACTCCAAATTTACCAAACTTGCTACAGATCCAGGCTATGCTCAAAGTCTGAAGGATAATGAAAATTCCATTGAAAAGTATTATGACAAGACCTTTGAACTCTTTGAGATGGAAGAATATCAATCGGTTATTGATCGAGTTGGGGAGAAAAACGAGCTATTTAATAAATCGAAAACCTATGCAGCGAAATTTGCTTTGCTTAATGCGATTAGTCTTGGAAGCATCAAAGGCAAAAACGATTATATAGAAGCTCTTCAGCAACTGATAAGAAGCTATCCTAAGACACCAGAAGAAGCCAGAGCAAGGGAAATCCTAAGATTTTTAAAAGGAGATCAAGATGCCTTTAATGATATCCTCTTTGATGAGGACCTAGAAGATTTTAAAATTGCGCCTGAAAAGTTACATTACATATTTGTGGTTACCTATGGAATGGACCAAAAAACCTTTGACAACACCAAGATTGAGATATTGAACTACAACAAGAAGTTCCACAGGTTTGACAATCTAAAGATCAGCAACATCTTTTTGAATCAGCAAAATCAAGCAAGAATCATCTTGATTCGTTCTTTTGACAATCAAGAAAAGGCGATGAAATATTATGACGGCGTCAAAAAGAACAAGGACTTATTTATAAAAGACCAGGAAGTTGGCTATGATATATTTCCAGTAACGCAACAGAATTACAGAGAAGTGATAAAGGATAAGGGAACTACAAATTACAGAGCTTTCTTTGAACAAAATTACTTGAACAATTAATCAATCATTAAGATTACCTGTTTGCAATAATTTATCCAGTTCAGGACAAACAAGGTATCTCTTATCCAATTCTACAAATGTTTCTTTTAGTTTGTCTTCTAACCATTGACTAAAGTATTCGTTTTTCTTACTTTCTTTTGAAAAATTTAAAATCTTAGTATAATCTTGTTCAAGACTGGCTTTATGTGGTTTTGTTCGAGATTCTAATTTGATCAATCTATAATAAGTTTCACCTGTTGGTAAAGGATATTCAATTGGATCTGTTATCTCACCTACTTCAAGATCTTCAATGGCAAAATAAATATCAGATGGCAATTGGGCCGTTTCAAAAATAGATTTGCCTGTATTCGGATTTTGGATTCTTCCATTGTTATGGTAACTAGGGACATCTTCGAGTGAGTGAGTTTTAACAGCAACGATAAAGCTGATTTCTGAAGAGTCTAATTTAATCTTTAAGCTATCCAACTCATTTTTAACTTTTATTCTATCTGCTTCGGTAATGTTAGGTTTTACCAATATATGCTTTACATGAATAGAAGTTCCTTTTCTTTTGATCATCTTTATAATGTGAAAGCCGTGTACTGATTCAACGGGATCAGAGATTTCACCTTCATCCAAACCAAATGCTGCGGATTCAAATTCCTGAACATAGATGCCTCTTTCTGCTAATCCAAGGTCTCCACCTCTTGACCCTGATCCTGGGTCATCAGAATAGGTTTTTGCTAAATCTTCAAAGCTTTCTCCACCTTCAACAATTCGTTTACGAATATCAATGATTTGCTGTAGTGCCTTAGATCTTTCTTCGCTATTTACCTTTGGTGCCATCACTATTTCTGACAACTCTACTTCAGCATTCAAAAAAGGAATGCTGTCTTTTGGGATGCTATAAAAAAATTCTTTCACTTCTTTAGGTGTGATATATACCTCATTGATTACTTTATTTTGCATTTGCTCTGCCAGCATTTGTTGTTCAAGATCTAAACGGAGGTTGTCCCTCATCTCATTGATGGACATTCCATAATACTCTTCAAAGAATGATTCATCCCCATTCATTTGTCTTAAAACATTTTCAATTCTTGCCGCTAGGTTTGCTTCTAGCATTTCATCAGATACTTCAATACTATCCAACCTTGCTTGATGTACAATAAGTTTCTGCGCAACGACAGACTGAAGGATTTCACATTTTAGATCATTACCAGCATCAAGATCCCTCTTAGCTTGGTAACTAAATTGATTTTCAACGTCTGACATTAAAATGGTTTCCGTTCCAACTCTTGCAATTACTTTGTCAATAAGGAGAGCTTGTTGTCCATATACCATTTGCGTAAGCATTAAAAGACTGCCTACAATTAATGATGACTGTATCGAACTATTTATTTTTTTTATCATAGATTTTTATCTCTTTGCTTGCAATTCTATCACTGAATAATTGATTTCTCTTAGCTTTTAAAAGTGCCTTTATTCTGTTTTGTAAAATTCTCATTTGAATTCTATCCTTAACAAATTCTACAGGAGGAGAATCTTTTTCATTTATAATTTCGAGTATTTTAAGGTAAAAGTGTTGATCATTTTCCTCAAATGAATAAACATTAGGCTTATTTAACGATATTTTATTAAATAAACTTGTCGGAGTGATGTTTTTTAACGAAGTGAGAAACTGCCATTCACCTGCTTCTAGGATAGACACACCATTATTAAGTTTTACATATTCTCTTAAAGCAGGAAGGTCTTCTGTTTCCCAAATTTGTGCAAAAGTATCATTTATTGAGCTTTCGGGTAGTTTAATGAACAAAAACCTAACTATTGGGTCTTGAAGCAGGAAATCTTCTTTATGAAAATTGAAAAACGAATCAATTTCTTCTGTTTGAATTACAGTATCTAATTCATTTTTTAAATACATACTTTCCAGTTCATTGATAATTAATGATTGTTCATACTTTTTTACCAGTTCCTGGATTTTTGTTCTGTTTTTAATTTTTTTCTTAGCCTCTTCAATTAGAATAATATCCATTAACCATTCATCTACAAACCTTGAAATAACAAATTGGGAATCCAAGGCTGTTGAAGCGTTTACGAGATAGGGTTCTACATCACGTTTATGTAATTTTTGTTGATAAGCTTCTGCGATTAGTTCACCATTATCGTCATTATTAGCTATACTATCACAACTGTATAGATATATTATGCAAAGGAAGGAGAGGTGAATATAAAACCATTTCAATCGTGTGATATTTATTTTTTTGTAATCGAGGATAATACCTTCTTGTCTACTTTAACGGGATAAATATTTTTTAGGGATTCAATCCATTGTTTTTCCAAATAGTCTTGATAATCAGCAATTACATAGCCTCTTGCCTCCTTAAGTGTCTTCTTTTTAGGAGGAACCAGTTCTTTAAAAGCTAAAAAATGGGCTGGTTTAGGTTTTGTTGTTAGCGAGGTTACACCATTTGGCTTTAATTCCATATTCTTGATAAGATCTGAATTCTTGTCAACAATCATTTCTTCAAAACTTATTTTAACTTGATCACTCTTGCTGTATTTTTCAATTACTTTATCATGTGATTTTTTCTGAGCATAACTATAAACAGCAATGGCACCATTGTCGTCTGAATCGATATTGTATTGGATGACAGCAACACGTTCAGGCCATTCGTATGTCGTAGAGCCCTCATTAAAAAACTTCCTCAATCCAACAGTGTCAGTTGAAGCTTTATCCCAAACTTCTTGTTTTGTAATTTCAAAAAGCAATATGCCTTCACGATATTCTCTCATTAAAGACCTGAAGTCTGGATATTTCATTTCCAGGTGTTCTTCTTCATATTTCATAACTTTTTCTTTGACAAAGGCATTGTAGAGTTCATCAACTGCTTCGTCAAGATTTGTGGATTTGTTGAACTTAAGTCGTTCCCTTACATTTTCTTTGCAATAGATTGCAAAATCATTTAAAGAGCTGGATTCTCCATCTAATTCGAAAAGAATTAGTGAAGGATCATATTCTGGAGGACTCCATTTATAGCTGTAAAAACTTTCATCTAAAGCAGTTGACATTCTTTTTAAAACAAGCCTGTCTTCTTTAAACCCAGCATTAGTTTTTACATTTTCAATCATTTTTAATTCTGCAATTTCGAATCTTTCATTGTTATTGATCCTAGCTTGTATTCTTTTTCTGAGTCTATCTTCATCAGAATTGTCTCTTTTAGAAATTCGTTTGATTATATGATACCCGAGGTTGGTTTCAACAGGGGAAGAATATTCATTATTTTTTGTTAATGCAAAAGCAGCATCTTCAAATGAAGCTTCAAATTGATTGATTGCAAAAAACCCGATATAACCACCGTTAGATTTTGATTTGATGTCTTCAGAAAATTTAGCAGCCATGTTTTCGAAATTTCTTCCGTCATTCAGCAATTTATAAATCGAGTCAATTCTAATTTTTGCATCGTTGACACTTCTGTTTTTCTTTCTGATTAAAATATGTGCAATTTCCATTTCACCTCTGGCAGGTCTTCTGTTTGTAACCTTGATAATATGGTAACCCATTTTTGATCTGATGGGCTTAGAGAAGCTACCAATTGGAGTGTCGTACATGGTGTTTTCAAACTCATAAAACCCACTCGGAAGAGGAGAGGTATAATATCCTAAATTGCCACCTTTGATAGCGGACAACTTATCTTCAGAAAGCGTCTTTGCCATATCATCAAATCCTTCACCATTGTTTGTTACCAACTTATCATAAATAGTATAAATTTTCTGTTTGGCTCTACTTTTCTTTTCTTCTGATGTCTTTAACTCTGCAGCGACAAAAATGTGTTTTAGCTCAATATCTTCTTTCATTCTTTGAAGAACTTCAGAAACGAGTCTTTCAGAGATTTCTTTGTCCTTTAAATATGATTTAGCCAGTTGTTTTCTATAGCCTTCAAGTTCCTCTTGTAATACTCTGACAGTATCTAAACCAATGTCTCGTGCTCTTTTTACTTTAAGTTTGAATTTTTTGTAGAGTTCTAAATATTCTTCTAAACTTTCCTTAGAATAATCAGCATCCGCTGCATTATTTTTTTCATAGATGTACCTGAATTCAGACAAGTGAACTTTGTTATCTGCTACTGTAAATAAAACAGGGTCATTGTTTTGACAAATAGCAGAACCTGCTAGAAAAAAAGTAAAAGCTATGATGAGCAATTTCATATTCAATTTTTTTTGCAAAAATAATAATTCAATTATGAAAAAAGCTAATTTTCATAAAAGCTGGGATATTATAAACGATTGATAATCAGCAAAATAATATTATTTAATATTAAAATTTTATTTTTTACAGGGATCAATTTACAATTATGCATCCATTGATAGCATATAACCGATGAAAGGTATAATTTATTGGAACGGTAAACACCTATTTTTTCAATGATATGTATAGATTCTTTTAACCCTAGGGGCAATTCTTGAGATTATTTCATAACTAATTGTATGACAGACTTTGGCTAGAGATTCTAATTGTAGATCTTCATCAAAAACAACGACCTCATCACCTACAGAAATATCTTGAATTCCAGTGATATCAAGCATACAGACATCCATACAGATATTCCCTATAGTTGGACATAGGAAATCTTGAATTTTCATACTATAGTTTCCATTCCCAGAATGTCTCATCAATCCGTCAGCATAGCCAATACTGACGATCGCAATGGTTTTATTTTGATCTGCAATTCCAGCTCTCGAGTAGCCTATAGTTTCCCCTTTGTTCAAGGATTTAATTTGCAAAACCCTTGCTTTTAGGCTATGGACTTTTAATAAATTATCTGAAACCAGTCCAGTCTCATCAACACCATATAAGCCTAAACCAATCCTTACCATATCCATTTGGTGGTCAGAATGCCTAATAATACCTCCAGTGTTTAGAATATGTTTTAAAAATGGATAATTTAATGATTCTTGAATCTGACTGACAAGTGTTTTAAAAAGTGTTATTTGTTGGAGGGTAAAACTATCATGTACTTTACTTTCTGAAGCGGCAAGATGTGAAAATACAGATTGTACATGTAGCCATTTTTGATTTTTCAGATTTTCCAATAGTGCATTGATTTCATCTTGTTCAAAGCCAAGTCTTTTCATTCCGGTATCAAGCTTTATGTGAATTTTAAGCTCTTGTTCTCTTTCATTGGCTTTGTTAATTAATTTTTCCAACAGATGAATTGAGTAAACTTCCGGTTCTAAATTATGCTCCCACAGCAACTCAATTTGAGATTCATCAATATTAAATACCATTATAGGCAAATTACAATCGGCCAGTCTTATTGTAATGGCTTCATCAATAATAGCAACAGCCAGATAGTCAATTTTCTTTTGATCTAGGTAGTGTGCTATTTGTTCACTTCCTGACCCATAGGAATCAGCTTTAATGACTGCCATCATTTTGGTTTGATCGGCTAAGTACTTTTTATAGAAATTTAAATTGTGATCGAGAGCCGAAAAGTTAGTTTCCAGAATAGTTTGATGAACTTGCTTGGATAGTTTATGAAATATACTTTCCAGTCTAAACTTTCTTGCTCCTTTAATGAGGAGGCAGGAATCTTTCAAAACAAGATAGGGTGAAGAAGAGGTAAATTCTTCAACAGTATTATAAAAAGATACACTTGGGTCAATCAAAATACGCTTGTGGGCATTTGCAATGCCTATAATAAAAGTTTGTTTAATGTTTTTTTCAAAAATGAGGTTCTTTAGTTCAATATAGATATCTTTTTTGTTGACTTGATGGTCAAAATCAGAGAGGATTAATATCTTTTCCAGCCCATTAGCATGTAAGTCCTGAAATTCTAGAGCCAATTGTAAGGAAGCCATATCCAGACTATAACTATCATTGATCAGTAAGTTTCCGTTTATGCCTTCTCTTAATTCAAGACGATTTTGAATTTGATCAAAATCAGAAACTACCGATTGAATATCTTCTTCAGAAAAGTCAAAGTATAAAAGGCAAGAGATGACGTGCATCATATTTTCAATAAATTCCTTGCTTTTAAATTCTGTATTGACTTTATAGTTACTATCATGATACTGAATAAAAATATCAGTTTGATCTTCTAACTGATTTAATCGGTATGAAATGCTTGATTCAGAAGAACTGGACCAGTCTTGCAATTTACCGGAATAGCATTTTTTTACGATGTTATTTGTGAATTGTTGATCAGAATTGTAAATAAGCAACTCTGAATGTTTAAACAAGGATAATTTTTCAGTTAGCTTTTGATCTTTAGAATCAAATCCAGAAGCATGGGCATCTCCAATATTTGTAAATATTCCAATATTAGGGCGGATCATCTTTTCAAGAAATTTCATTTCTCTTTTTTGAGAAATTCCTGCCTCAATGATTGCAATTTGGTCTTTATCTTTGATTTGTAAAAGCGAAAGAGCTACGCCAATTTGAGAATTATAACTTTTAGGGCTTTTCGATATTTTGAACTTTTTACTCAAAGCTTTGCCCAGCCATTCCTTGACAATCGTTTTACCATTGCTCCCGGTAATAGCGATTATGGGAATATTGAGTTTGCTACGGTGAAATCGTGCAATTTTTTGAAGTGCCAGTAGGGAAGAGTTTACTTTTAGGACATTTGCATCTTTTAAATGCTCGACATTGATCTTTTTGGAAACAACAAAATTTCTGACACCAAGAGCGTATGCCTCTGCAATATATTCATGTCCATCGTTGACAGCTCCTTTGAAAGCAAAGAAAATGCTCTTCGAAGCATAAGAACTTTTACGCGTATCATAAATTACGTTTTGAATCTGGTCGCTATTACCAGATGATAGTACAATGCAGTTAAGCATTGATTGGATTTCTTCAAAACTGTAATTCATATTATTTTATAAATCAAAACCGATATCTTTTCTATAATACATTTTTTCAAACCTTATGGAATCTATATTTTCTAAGGACTGATTTACTGCTGTCAAATGATTATTGCCAAATGAACTTACAGCTAGTACACGACCTCCGTTGGTAAGTAGTTTGTCATTTTCCATCTTCGTGCCTGCATGAAAAACAATAGAATTTTGAATCTCCTTTTCAAAGTAAATTTCTTTCGATTTTTCATACTTTTCAGGATAACCTCCTGAAACAAGCATAACGGTGGCCATTGTTTTATCTTCAATTTCCAAGGTATGATTTTCCAAATTTCCGCCAAATACAGATTCAACCAAAGATACAAGGTCGGTTTTTATCCTTGGAATTACTACTTCGGTTTCAGGATCACCCAACCTACAATTATATTCAATAACAAAAGGCTCATCGCCAACTTTTATAAGACCTAGAAAGATAAATCCTTTATAATCAAACCCTCTTTTTTGAATGCCCAACATCGTAGGCTTAACTATTTGTTCTTCAAGCTTTTGCATCATTAAGCTATCTACAAAAGGAACTGGAGAAACAGCTCCCATGCCGCCTGTATTCAAACCGGTATTTCCCTCGCCAATTCTCTTGTAATCTTTGGCAACGGGTAAGATTTTGTATTGCTTTCCGTCTGTTAATACAAATACCGAAAACTCAATTCCATCAAGGAATTCTTCAATTACTACTGTTTGGCTGGCTTGTCCAAATTTACCATCAAGCATTTTTCCTAATTCGATGATTGCTGTTTCCTTATCGTCTAGTATCAATACCCCTTTTCCAGCTGCTAAACCATCAGCTTTTAAGACAATTTTAGACGCTTGTTTGGCAATAAATTTTTTGCCTTCTTCAATAGTATCTTTGGTTACAGTTAAATATCCAGCAGTAGGGATGTTAAACTCATCCATAAAGATATTAGCGAAAGCCTTAGAGCCTTCAAGTTGAGAAGCTTCTTTTGAAGGCCCTAAAACTTTAACGTTTTTATCTGAGAAGTAATCATAAACCCCCTCAACTAATGGTTCTTCTGGTCCAACAATGATATAATCGATTTGCTTTTTATTTACAACAGCATTAATTGCATCAAAATCTAATATATCAATTTGAATGTTTGTTGCACATGATAAGGTCCCTGCGTTTCCAGGGGCGACATATAAGGCACTGCACAATTTGCTTTTACTAATTTTCCAAGCTATACAATGTTCTCTTCCTCCTGCTCCAAGTATTAATATATTGTACATCAACAAAGTTTTGTAAGCACAAAAATAGAATTAATGGCATTACCCCTGATTGTAGCAGTATTTTTTATTCTGAAGAATAAAAATGTAGTTTTTGAATGCTCGATTTTGGAATAGAAAAGATGAAATTAATTGATGATTTATTAATATTATTATATTGATGGAAATGAGCCGAATACATATTATAATAAAATCATATATCAATATATATTTTATTCCTATCTTCACAGCCGATTTTCTATCAAGATTCTTTGATTTCAAGGCAATAATCGAAGGAAAATCGTTGTTTAATCATCTTTTACAGTAGTACTAAGGAATCAAAAGGAAAAACAGTGATAGCTTACGTTGAAGGTAAACTTAAATTCAAGTCACCAACTCATGTTCATATCGACATAGGTGGTTTGGCATATGAAGTCCAAATCAGCCTAAACAGTTATTCTCTGTTGGAATCCTTGGAAGAGGCAAAGTTATTCACTCAACTTATAGTCAGAGATGATGCTCACACTCTTTTTGGTTTTATGTATGAAGAGGAAAAAGAGTTATTTAATTATTTGATTTCCGTTTCTGGAGTTGGTCCTAATACTGCCAGGGTAATATTATCATACATGACTGCGCAAGAAACTGCGCAAGCCATTATTATCGATGATGTTGCTGCTTTTAAAAAAGTGAAAGGTGTGGGACCTAAAACTGCCCAAAGAATAATTCTAGACTTAAAGGACAAGTTGTTAAAACTAGGACTAGAGGTGCTTAGAACCGGAGAATCGAGGATGGATTTAAAGCCATCTATAAAGGAAGAGGCGATCAGTGCGCTAGTAGCATTAGGCTTTCAGAAATCGACAATTGTTAAACAGGTAGATAAAGTTATGAGTAGTGATAATGAAATTGAGGGTGTAGAGTCTTTAATTAAATCGGTTTTAAGACAATTGTCTTAACATAAATTCATTTTTTTTACGTTAAAAGACAGTAATATCAAAAAAGCAGGGCAAACTTTTGAATGTTTTATTGATAATGCAATGACTATAAACAGCACGGTGACTAGAGGTTTAATTGTATTGGTGGGATTGTTGTTGAACATTTCTGATACTTACGCAAGTGGAGTAATTGTTCCAGAACCCTTTGCTTTCAAGGAAGCAGTTAAGGATACCTTCCCCTTAAGGGACAGGTATGGTGATTTTATTACGGATTACCAGTACAACCCATTTGACATTTATCCAGATAATGTAAAGCAGACCGTTGAATATGATCCTGAAACCAATAGTTACATCGTTTACGAGAGAATTGGAGATGAGTATTTTAGGATGCCAGTTTCTATGACCTTCGATGAATATCTTAAATGGAAAGGGGATAGACAGCAGCGGGACTATTTTGACAAGTTAGCAGGATTTAAGGATGAATACAATAAAAATGGGTCTGCCTTTATAGATCCTTTATCCAAGATTAATATAGAACGTAACCTTGCAGATCGATTGTTTGGAGGAAATGAAATTACCATTGAACCACAGGGTAATATTGACATGACTTTTGGATTTGATTATCGTGAAGATCAGAATCCGAATATAGATTTGAACAGACAAAAGCAGGGACCATTCCTTGATTTCGACATGGATATTCAAATGAATGTTGAAGGAAAGATTGGTGATAAAATGAATCTTGGGTTTAATTATGATACCCAAGCTAGTTTTGATTTTGATAGAAAAATCAAATTAGCATATGATTCTGAACAGTTTTCAGAAGATGATATCATAAAAACAATAGAAGCTGGAAATGTTAGTTTGCCCTTAAGATCCAA
Source organism: Saprospiraceae bacterium (assembly GCA_029262995.1). Taxonomy (GTDB): domain Bacteria; phylum Bacteroidota; class Bacteroidia; order Chitinophagales; family Saprospiraceae; genus RFSX01. Next base: position 30,364 of record JAJCYH010000022.1, read on the forward strand.
CTTGATCAAGGGAAATCAAAGTTTGTTTGGATTGAAAACCGAATTACAGTTTGGAAATCTTAGGCTAACCGCCATTGCCTCTCAGCAAAGATCTCAGCAAGAAACTCAGACTATACAGAATGGGGCAACCTTGCAGGAATTTGAATTGAGACCAGATGATTACGATGAAAACAGGCACTTTTTTATCTCGCATTACCACCGGAATATTTTTGAAAATGCTCTTTCCAATCTTCCATATATCAACAACAACTTAAGGGTTACAAATATCGAGGTATGGATTTCTGATGATAGACAAGATTATCAGCAAAACCAAACCATGATTTGCGCCATTGCGGATTTAGCAGAACCAGATCAAAACCTGTTTTCCAACCCGGATGCAGACTATGGCATTGATCCCGCATTATTGCCATCAATTTACAAGGACAAAGACGGAAACTTACTTCCTGATAATAATACCAATGAATTGTTTGAACAATTGATTGAAGATGATGAAACAAAGAGGGTAGAAAGGACCAATACAAGACTAGAACAATTATATGATTTAAAACAGCCTAGGGACTTTAATATATTTCAAGGTAGAAAACTGAATGCTTCAGAATTTACTTTTAATGAACAGTTAGGGTTTATTTCACTTAATATTCGATTGAGACCAAATCAGGTTTTGGCTATTTCATATGAATATTTTTATACCCTTGCCTGTGACGATGTTTATAAAGTTGGTACGATCTCAGATGAGGGCAGTGTTCCTAACACCAATCGTCAAGGTGAGATTGAATCTCAAGGCGTAATTTATACTAAACTTTTGAAGAGTTTGGATCAAAGAGTTAATCATCCTACTTGGGATTTGATGATGAAAAACGTCTATCCTTTAAGGAGTAATAATCTTAGTCAAACAGACTTGCAGTTTGATATTTTCTATGAAGATGATTCTGATGGTACATTGAAAAAGTTTCTTCCTGAAGATGGATTTCGTACAATTCCATTGTTAAATGTATTTGGATTGGATCAATTGAACTCTAGAAATGACCCTCAGCCAGATGGTGTTTTTGATTTTGTGCCTGGCGTTACAGTTGTTCCTCAGTCAAGCAGTATTGTCTTTCCTGTCTTGGAACCATTTGGAGAATCTTTGGAAAAATTGTTAGGAGATCCTGTAGTAGCTGCAAAATATAGCTTCCCTGAACTTTATGACACGACAGTTACAGGAGCAAGAGAAATTCTAGTAAAGAATAAATTTGTAATGGCTGGTAGATTTAAATCAGATATTTCATCGGAATATTCATTGGGTTCTTGGAACATACCTCAGGGATCCGTTAGAGTTACGGCAGGAAGTCAAACTTTAATTGAAGGACAGGATTATGAGGTGGATTACGCAATTGGTCGAGTAAGAATAATCAACGAATCTTATCTTCAGCAGGGAACACCTATTAACATATCATACGAGGATAATTCTGTTTTTAGCTTGCAGCAAAAAACAATGCTAGGATTAAGAGCCGAATATGAAATCAATGATAATTTTTATATAGGAGGTACTTACATGCGTTTGTTTGAAAGACCCTTTACCGAAAAAGTAAATTTGGGCGATGACCCAATAAATAACAGAGTTTATGGTTTGGATATGGACTTCAGTTCTGAAGTACCATTTTTAACCAGACTTGTAGATAAGCTTCCTTTTTATTCAACCAACGCACCTTCAAATATCAATTTTACCGCTGAGGTAGCTGCCTTGTCACCAGGACACTCTAAAGCGATTAACCTTAACAATGAAAATTCAGGTGTCGTAAGCATAGATGACTTTGAAGGAGCAGTAAGTGGATTACCTCTAAGCAGTCAAGCTGCAAATTTATGGATATTGGCTAGTATTCCTGAAACTGAAGAATACCCAGAGGCTTTTCTCTCAAATGACTTAAGAATTGGAGCAAACAGAGCGCGATTGAGTTGGTATGTATTTGATCAGACGCTTTTGTTTGGTAATAATAGAAATCAGGCAAATCCAGGAAACTCATATACAAGAAATATAAACCAGCAAGAGCTGTTCACCAGAGACATTCCTAGAGGAACATTAGGTAATTTATTGACATTTGATCTTACATATGATCCAACGGCAAGAGGGCCTTATAACTTTGACAGACCTAACGGTGGATACCCGGGATTTTCTTTTGGGGTAAGTGTAGATGATATTACGGGAGAGGTAATCTTGGACAATCCTGAGTCAAGATGGGGAGGTATCATGCGGTATATGCCTAATAGTGATTTTGAAGCAAACAACTATGAGTTTATTGAATTTTGGCTGTTAAATCCTTTCTTGGAAAAACCAGATAGTACTGGTCACCTTCCTAACGAAACTGGTTTTTTAACTTTTCACCTCGGCAATGTATCGGAAGATATTATGAAGGATAACCTTCAGTTTTTTGAGAATACTATTCCTACAGATGATATCAATATTCCAACTAGAGATACAGAATGGGGAAGGGTGTCATTGGGCATCCCTAAGAATGATGGTTTTGACACGGAAGGACAGGCACTTCAGGATTTAGGATTTGATGGACTGGATAACGACAACGAGAGAATAAGATTCCAAGATTATCTTAATGAGTTTAATACACAGCCGGTAGCATTATTTGAAGACCCAAGTGGTGATGATTATGCTTACTTCAACGACTTTAGTAAGTTTGAAGAGTCAGATAATATTTTAAAGCGGTATTCTAAGTTTAATAATCCTCAGGGCAATTCTCCCGACATTAGTGGTTCTCAGCGATTTGTCCGAGGTAATCCGAAACCGGACAAGGAAGATTTGAACAATAACAGGTCACTGGATCAAGGCGAAAGTTTTTATGAGTATAAGATAGAGATAAGAAACAACAATGGTGAGATCAGTACTGCCAATAATCCGTTTATCAGAGATATAAGGGAAATTGAAAACCCAAGCAATAACGTTATTGAAAAATGGTATAGATTCAGAATTCCAATTCGATCAGGTGGTCGTGCAGTAAATGGCATTGAAGGTTTTCGATCCATACAGTTTATGCGTATGATCATTGATGGGTTCAGCACTCAAAAGACATTCCGTTTGGCTGAGTTTGAATTAGTAAGAAATCAGTGGAGAAAGCTTCCTTCTAAATGTTTAACACCTGACGGTACATTCACAGGTAGTTTTAATGTAGATGCAGTTGGTATAGAAGAGAACGATAAAAAGGAACCATACAACTATGTATTGCCAAGGGGAATCAAGCAGGAGAGAATATTTAACACATTTTCTAACGTACTGCAAGATGAAAAATCATTGTCGATTTTATATGAAGACTTGCAAAAGGATTGCGAACTATCAATCTATAGGCTCAACGAATTGGATTTACGATTGTATGATAAAATGCAAATGTTTGTTCATGCAGAAGAAAAAGATGGTATTCAGGAATCTGGTGATGTAGGCGTTTTCTTAAGGATTGGAAAAGATTTCGATCTTCATTATTATGAATATATGATTCCTTTGACTTTATCATCCGACAGTACCCTCTCAGGAAACGCTGGTGATAGTGAAACAGTTTGGCCCGAAGCTAATATGTTTGACTTTAAATTAGACTGGCTGGTGCAAGCTAAAAAGCTAAGAAATGTATTGGATCAGAATTTTGGAGAAGTATTTACAATTGACCAGGATACATTAAATGCACTTTTTGCAAGTGGTAATTTAGGTCAGTATAAAAGTATTGGATTTGAAGGTATCGTAGATACTATGACAAATGATACTCTATTTCTTCCAAGGGGGCATAAGGTATCTGTTATTGGAAACCCTAGTATAGGGAAAATTAAGGGTGTGCAGATAGGGATAAGGAATATTAAAGAAGATGGTGGTCCTCCTAGTGGATATGCTGGAGAGGTGTGGGTGAATGAGTTAAGAATGACTGGCTTAGAGGAAAGAGGAGGTGTTGCAGGTCAGGCCAGATTGGACGTTCAAATTGCAGACTTGGGTAACTTCACTGCTGCTGCGAATTATTCAAGTATAGGCTGGGGGGCTTTGGACGAAAGGGTCATGGAAAGAGCCATGGAGTCCGTAACTGAATATGATGTTTCTACCAACCTTCAGTTGGGTCAGCTATTGCCTTCAGGGTGGAATTTGAGTATTCCTTTTTATGCGCAATATGCAAAATCCGTTACCTCACCAGAATTCGATGCTTACGATACAGATATTACTGTAGTGGATGAATTCGATTTGGTGCAAAACAGATCTGAAGAAATCAAACAAGATATTAGTGATCGAAACCAAATTGTCAACACCATTAAGACATTTAATTTTACAAATGTAAAGAAGAAGAGAGGAGGAAATAGCAACAGTAACAATAGAAATCAAAGCAATGCTAATTCTAACTCAAAGTCTAGGGATGACAATAATGCCAAAGACCAAAACACAGAACAAGATAATAAACCTAAAAAGCCAAAGAAGCCAATGCCTTGGGATATCGAAAACCTAAGTGCAAGTTATGCTTATACGGAAATGATTTACAAGGACCCAATTATTTCTTCGGAAGTTTCTAAAGATTATAGACTTGGTATTGATTATACCTATACAAGAAGGGGAGGTTATATTGAACCATTCAAAAGTATTAAAAGCAATAGTCTGGCTTTGATAAAAGAAATTAATATAAATCCTCTTCCCAACTCATTTAGCTTTAGTTCAAATATAAACCGTTTTGTATCCGTTAGGCGATTTAGAATACCTGTAACACCTGTCTTTGAATTTGATGATCGAAAGTTTGAGTGGGAGAGACGTTATGACATGAACTGGAATCTTACCAAATCTATAAAGATTACATTTTCTGCTTTGAATGAATCATATATTGATGAATTAAGGCAGCGTGGAATTGCGGAAGTACCAGAAAACAGACCTTTTTATAATGAAAGAGGTGATTCGATTGGTTTGCGTTCATCCCAAGAAGTAAAAGATTACTGGCAGGATAATTTGCGTTCTGGAGGGCGAAATACCAACTATAATCATCAGGCATCGGTAAACTATACATTGCCATTTAAATATATTCCTTATATGGACTGGATGGATGTTAAAGCATCCTACAGAACCAATTACAGTTGGGCTGCTGGTCCTCTGATTGATATTCAAGATGGTCAGAACATAGGAAATATCATTCAAAATTCCCAAAACAGAAGTGTAACCGCAAACTTAAATTTTGACAAGCTATATGATAAATCAAAATATTTAAAAAAGCTTGACAGAATAGGTAAAATCCCTTCAAGGTCGAGACAGAGTTCCAGGACTACACAAAGTGGCAAAGACAAAGAAGATGCCAAGGAAAGTAAAGACAGAAAGAGTAGGAAGGATAAAGAAAGAGATCCAGGTGCTATGGAAAAGTTATTGCTTAGACCTTTGTTTATGTTAAGGTCAGTTCAGTTGAATTATAAAGAAGATTTCACAACGGTTGTACCAGGCTTTCTTCCTAATCCTAAATTTATTGGATTGTCTGATGGATTTGAAGCTCCTGGCTATGGGTTTATTTTTGGCGCACAGCCAAATGTAGATTTTGGTGATCAAAACAACTGGTTGTATACAGCTGCGGACAAGGGATGGATAACCAATAGTACAGCATTGAATCAGGAAGTTGTACAGACAGAAGCACAAAACCTAGAAGCGAAAATAAGAATTGAGCCTTGGAAGGACTTCAGAATAAATCTGGACTTTAAGAAGAGTTATAGATCTACACAGCAACAAGATTTTAAATTTATTGATAAAGATGGCTTTCAGGATTTCACACAATTGGCCTTTAGAAATGTAGGATCTTTTGAGATGACTTATCTGGCGATGAATACTTTGTTGGGGGGAGATGTGGATGCACTATTTAATAGGTTTGAGACTAATCGGTCTGTGGTTTCATTCAGGTTAGACAATTTAGAAGGTAATGGTTCACATGAAGTTGACGGCCGTGCGTATGCAGCAGGGTTTGGTAAGACCAATTCCACAGTATTGGTGCCAGCCTTTTTAGCAGCCTATACGGACCAAGATCCTAACAAAGTCGATCTTGATTTGGAATCAGAGGTTAGGTCACTTGGGTTTATTCCTCGACCAAACTGGAATTTCAGGTATGATGGATTGAATAAGTTACCATGGTTTAAAGATAAATTTTCAAGTTTTACACTTGAACATGGCTATTCATCTATGTTAAGAGTTAATAACTTTTATAGTGACGTTGAATATGATCCAATTAATCCTTATGAAGATATTAAGCCTAATGGAAATTACTACTCTAGAATAGAAATTCCATTTATTCAAATTACTGAACAATTTAGTCCACTAATTGGTGTGAAATTGAAGACAAAAAATGATTTGAATATTGATTTTGAATATAAGAAATCAAGAAACCTTGATCTATCTGTTAATGTATCTACGGAGTTGCTTGAAAATAAAAAATCTGAATATGTATTTGGTTTTGGATACACAATAAAAGACTCCAACTTCTTAAAGAAGAAAAACAAAAGCAGAGGAAACAGATCATCGCGAAATGCGGATGAAGAAGATAAAGATAATACAAATACCAATACACGTTCTCGAGGACGAAGGTCATCAAATGTCAATTCTTCGAGAGGATCTGATATGACGATAATGTTTTCATTTTCATTAATAGATGATGTGTCTCTAGTTCACGAATTAGATTTTGGTGAAACAAGTGAAAGAACAAGAGGAGCCAAGACAATTTCATTTAGTCCGTCTGTTGATTACATATTAAACGAGAATTTAACGCTAAGAGCATTCTTTGAATATACAGGAACAAGACCATATGTTTCTAATAATTTCCCTTCTACAGTAATGAATGGAGGAATTATGATGAGGATGACACTAAATTAATAAAAGTCCCACAGTGGGACTTTAGTATTTATTTTTTCAGTGCATCTCTGATCTCAGTCAAAAGATCTATTTCTGAGGGTCCTGAAGGAGCAGCCGACGCATCTTCTTCTTTTTTACGTGATTTATTGTAGGCTTTAACAATTAAATAAAGCACGAATCCAACGATGATTAAGTTGATAATCGAATTAATCCATTTTCCATATGCAATAACTGCTACACCTTTCCCAGCAGGAACAGCTAAAGTTTCATAATTGTTACCATCTAAAGCATAAAACAAGTTGTCGAAACTGACACCCGAGGTAAAATGGCTAACTACAGGCATGATAATATCACTGACAAAGCTATTAACAACAGCACCTACCGCTCCTGCTAAAATAACCGCCACAGCAAAATCAATCACATTGCCGGTCATAATAAAGTCTTTAAACTCTTTCCACATGGTATAATATTTTGATTAGTAAATAATTGTTATAATTTGTATAAAGGATAATTATATTTATTAATTCCTGAATTACCATACTTTAAGCTCAGTATTTATAATTAATCTTCAACGGAATTTGTGAAGGGATATGTATTTTGCAGAAAATTATAAGGCTTATCCATGTACAGTAAAAAGCGGCAACAAGAATTATTTGAAATATCAAAATCATTCTTAAACTCTGAATTGACGGTTTCGGACTATGATCTATTGGTTGAAGCGTTAAATTTTCATGAATGGAAGTATTATGTTGATAACAATCCTTTGCTTTCAGATAAAGAATACGATGACTTATATCAAAAGTTGGAAATACTTGAACAAAAATATGAGCTTGCAGTCAAGGCCAATTCTCCCACACAAAGAGTTTCATCAGATTTAAATGATCAATTTAAAAGTGTCAAGCACTATAGCCCGATGCTTTCATTATCAAACTCGTATGCATTAGAGGATCTCCAAGAATTTGATAGTCAAATTCGGAAATTACTTTTAGGTGTGGAGGATAAGATAAATTATTTTGTTGAGCCAAAATTTGACGGTGGCAGCATTGCAGTAGTTTATGAAAATGATTTGTTGGTAAGAGCCGCTACCAGAGGTAACGGTATTGAAGGAGATGATATAACAGCAAATGCGAAAACGATCTCTAGTCTACCTTTAAAGGCTAAATTTTCAGAATATGGAATCTATAGGGTTGAACTAAGAGGAGAGGCTGTAATGTCTAAGAATAACTTTGCCAAAAAAAATCAGATCAGACAAGAAATAGGTCTTGATTTATTTGCTAATCCAAGAAATGCTGCTACAGGTGGCTTGAGAATGAAGGATCCGATGGAGGCTAAAGAAAGAGGCTTGGATGTGTTTATTTTTCAAATGGCATACGCATCAGATGAAAAGGGAGAAAGTAGAATAATGCAATTTGTTAGTCATGACAAGGCAATGTCAGTTTTGGCAGATTTGGGGTTTAAATTACCATATAAAGAGATGCCTCTTGCTGGAAGTATTGATATTGCCTTTGAAACATGTAGGCAATGGGAGTCCGATAGAGATGCATTTGATTATGAAATTGATGGTGCAGTAGTTAAATTAAATGATTTCGAACTTCAGGAAAGAGCTGGGTCCACTCAACATCACCCCAGATGGGCGATTGCCTTTAAATTTAAAGCGAAACAAGCGACAAGTAAGTTATTATCTGTTGAATTTCAAATAGGTAAAACGGGAGCTATCACACCAGTTGCAAAAGTTGAACCTGTTCAATTGGCTGGAGTAACGGTGTCTTCCATTTCATTACATAATGAGGATTTTATCAAGCAAAAAGACATTCGACTTGGAGATACTGTTTTAATTGAACGTGCAGGTGATGTTATACCTTATATCGTAAAGCCATTGACAGAATTAAGAAAGGGTGAAGAAGTTGAAATTGCCTTTCCTTCCGATTGTCCATTTTGTTCTGTGCCTTTAGAAAAGAGCGAGGATCAAGCTGCATGGAGATGTGTAAATCCGTCTTGTGAGGAACAAAACTTACAGAAGATGATTTACCATGTTTCAAAAGAAGCTATGAATATTGATGGTTTTGGTAAATCAATAGTTGAAAAATTTTATCAGTTGGGTTGGCTCAAAGACATTGGAGATATATATAACTTAGACTATGATAAAATTTCTGTGTTGGAGGGCTTTGGTGAAAAATCAGCCAATAATCTAAAGTCGGCAATTGATAATGCAAAATCTAATTCTATAACAAGACTTCTTAACAGTCTGAGTATTCATCATCTTGGTAAAAGGGCAAGCAAGCTAATCGCCAGACAGATAGAACATATACTTGATTTAGCACGTTGGACAGAAGAGAGCTATACTGAAATAAAGGACATTGGTCCCGTTGTTGCAAAAAATGTAATTTCGTATTTTTCGATACAAGCCAATATCGAGATGATCAAAAGAATGGAATCATTTGGTGTCAATCTTAGTCAGACAGAGGATGATAAGCCTTTAAAAATTGCTGATGATGCTATTTTTAAGGGAAAGACAATCTTGTTTACTGGAGCACTTCAGAATTTAAGCAGAAAGGAGGCTCAGACCTTGGCAGAACAACAGGGTGCAAGAAATATTTCTGCAGTAAGTTCAAATTTGGATATTCTTGTCGTAGGTGAAAAGGCGGGGTCCAAACTTAAAAAAGCTCAACTATTAGAGACTATTACTATATTAACGGAAGAAGAGTTTTTAAGATTGATTGGTAAAGCATAAGTCTCACCATATATTTTTCATAATTTTAGCCGCATGAAGTTTGATACGCTAGGTTTTTCTGAGTCTGTTTTAGAGGCTCTATCTTATATGGGCTTTGTAGAAGCCACACCAATTCAAGAACAGGCAATCCCTGAAATATTTAAGGGAAGAGATGTTCTTGCATCTGCTCAGACAGGAACAGGTAAGACGGCTGCATTCATGCTTCCAATAATTGATATTATCAGTAGGGATGTTCCTGAATCTACAACAGTCTTGATTGTTGTGCCTACAAGAGAACTTGCCTTGCAGATTGACCAAGAGATTTCAGCATTCTCCTATACTTCCAACATTTCATCTATTCCACTATATGGAGGTGGAGATGGACAGGATTGGGAAGCCCAGAAGAAAGCTTTAAAGAGCGGCGTGCATATAGTTGTTGCTACACCGGGCAAACTGAAATCCTTTATTCAGAATAACTATATGGATTGTAAGTCAATCAAGTATCTTATTTTAGATGAAGCAGATAGAATGCTTGACATAGGCTTTTACGATGATATCGTATCAATCATTGAAAGTCTGCCAAAGGAGAGGCAGACATTAATGTTTAGTGCCACAATGCCGGATAAGATCATCAAATTAAGCAAGAAAATACTTAATGATCCAGTTGAAATAAAAATTGCCATTTCAAAGCCTAATGAAAAAATATTGCAGGCAGCATATTTGGTTTATGATACACAAAAGGTAGACCTGCTCAAGAAATTAATCAAAGAAAAGCCTAAGTATAATAGTATTATCATATTTAGTTCTACTAAAAAGAACGTTTCTAAAATTGTTACTGCTCTTAGATCTGAAGGTATGGCTGCAGAAGCAATTTCATCTAATTTGGAACAGAAGGATAGAGAATCTAAGCTTAATGATTTTCGTTCAAGGAAGATCAGGATTCTGGTGGCCACTGATGTTATCAGCAGAGGGATCGATATCAAAGATATTAGCCTTATTATTAATTATGATGTGCCAAGGGATGCTGAAGATTATGTTCACAGAATCGGTAGGACAGCTAGAGCTGATGCTTCTGGTGTGGCGATAACACTTATTAATCCAGATGATATGGCCAATTTTGCTGGAATTGAAAAGTTGATTGAAAAAGATATTCTGAAATTACCAGTGCCTAAGGAATTAGGAGAATCACCTAAATATGATGTAACTAAGAAGAGATATAACCAAGGAGGAGGAAAGCGGTATAAGTCTAATAAAGATCAAAGAGGAAAGCATAAAAAGAATTGATTTACAGGAATCAGAATGAAATCCCGTAAATCAATATCTCATTTATTTTAGTTTAGCCTTTACTAAGGCAAGAACATCATCTCCCTCATTTGCATGAAGAATTGTTCCGTTTGAAGCATCGAAGATCATGGTGTAACCATTTTCCTTGCCTACAGCTTCAATAGCAATTTTTACCTTATCAAGAATTGGTTGATACAATAATTCTCTTTTTTTGATAATTTTTTGCTGGACTTCAACCTCGTATGCTTGAATTTTTTGCTGTTCCAATCCAAGCTCTCCTTCTTTTTCTTGCATTTGAATTTTTGAAAGTAAACCCTCGCCAGCTTCTTTAGCATATTGATTATACTTAGTTTCAAAGGCTTTTACCATAGCTTCTCCAGAAGACATTAATTGTTTCTGATAAGTCTCTAGTTCAGAGTCAGCAGCCTTAACTTCAGCAAGTTCAGAAAGTAATACTGCAGAATTTAGGTATCCAAATTTTTGAGCATTGACATTTATTGTCAAACACAGAAATCCTAATCCTAAAAAAAGTGATTTGATTAAATTCAATTTCATGTTTTATAATCTTATAGTAATTTAAAATTAGTAAGTCAATTCGACATACTAATGCTATTTACCGCAAAACTAATTTTTTGATTCATAATTAATGGCTATTTAACCTAAGATTAAAGCTTTAAATATCGAATTGTTAAATTTTTAATATGAAATCTGAATAGGAATAGTAGATTTTACTTTTTCCATTTGTATGATAAGGAGACAAAAACATGTCTTCCTGCACCGCTTAATCCTGATGCAAATGATCTGTAATGATTGTCCAAAATATTGTTGAAGCCAATATTTGCATCCATATTGTTATTGATTTTAAATTCTCCAAGGAGAGAGTAAATTACAAATGAAGGGGAGCCTTCAGGGGTTGCCAAATCTGGGTTATCAACACTACCACCAAAATCCTCAATTCTTTTCCAACCATTGAATCTTGCGTTAAATATCAACGTGTAATTGTTTCTTAGGTAACTTAAGTTAATAAATCCAAAGCTTGGAGGAATATGGGCCAATGGAAGTTTACTTTTGTCACCAGAATTAATCCTACCTTTTTGGAGATTGATTTGGCTATCAAATTTCCAATGTTCATTAAAATTAATATCCACATGAATTGAAATGCCTTTTATAATAGCGGATTGGGCATTAACGTTGGCAGTTACGAGAAGGGTGTCTCCATGAGCAATAAAAAAAGGAGAGCCATCAGGCATCTGTGAATTGATTCTGACGATTGCATCATTTAGGTAACTGTAATAAGCAGTAAGAGACAAATTTAATTTCTTGCTTAGGTAAGCCAAGTTTAATTCACTATTCCACACCCGTTCGGGAGCTAGGTTTGGGTTTGGAATTGAGATTTCATCATTATTAACTCTGACTTTTGCAAGATCATCCACATTCGGTGCTCTAAATGAACTCCCGGTTGATATCCCTGCTTTCAAGTGGTCATTACGATAATTAAATCCTGAAACGCCTACTAATGCTTTGCTAGTGTTTGTGATGCCTTCATAAAAATATTCTGGCCATAGAAAAATATCATCACGCGAATATTTAAAAGAAACATTTTGAAATGAATATCTAAGGCCATTGGTCCATTGTAGTGTAGAGTCTTGGCTTTGCCAATTGTGTTGAAAAAATCCGCCAATATTAAGTAGACTACTTCCACCGCTTGGGTATCTACTTAACATATCATTTTGTCTTAAAGGGTTAGTTTGATAAGGGTCTTTGAGACTGAAGGCTTCAGACGACACCTGATTGTAATGCATGTCTGCGCCGTATAATAATTTATTTGTTGCATTAAATTTCTTTTTAAAATCAAATGTGGCACCATAAACATTAACATCTTCAAATTGATTTTCTTGAATATTGGAGAAAAGTCTTCTGTTTATTCTGTCTTCATCAATTTTTTGATAGGATAAAATAAAGATCGCAGTATCAAAGAATTTATTAAAATCTTTATAATCAATTCTGTGAGAAATTAAGTGTCTTTTTTGAGGACCGTAATACCATTCTGCATAACGTAATTCCCCATTACGCCTTTCTGTCAAGACGTCATACCTAGGAATATTGCTACTTGATGAATATTGAATATTAAACTGCGAGCTTAATTTATTTGACCATTTAAATAACCATTTCTGTAGAAAGTCTACCTGGCTATAAGCTGTAAATTTTTGAATATTAGGGTTACTGTTGATTATAACTTGGTCTTCACCGTTTTCATTTGTAAGGACATATTCTGTTCTTTTACCATAGTCTGGATAAATTTCAGAATGATTGGAACCAGATCTCAAATTTCCAAAATCAACTAAGCTTAAGCTCGTTCTTACGGCCCATTTTTCTTTTCCAAAGTTGTGATTTATGTGAAATCGTTTTTCTTGGCTTGAGGAGTTATATCGGATACTAGAAATAAGTTCTTGAGTGTTATTCTTGTAATTATTATAATTTAATTCTGCAGATTTACTTTTGTAATGAACAACGCCCCCCAATGCTTCGCTTCCATATAGTAAGGAACCAGCTCCAAAAATAATATCAATATTCTCTAACATGGAGTGATCAATTGTTACTGCATTTTGAAGATGACCATTACGATAGATGGCATTATTCATTCTTATGCCATCAATAACCAGTAATACTTTATTGGCTTCAAATCCCCTTAAGACAGGGCTACCTCCACCCATTTGACTTTTTTGAATGAAGGCACCAGCATTGTATTCCAAGGCCTCGGCCGCATTTTGTGCACCCGATCTGTTAATCTGCGTAGCGCTGATTCTACTGACCTGATTAGGCATATCTAAGGAGGAAGAGGCCGTTCTGCCTACAATTACAATTTCATCCAATAATTTTTTATCAGGGATCATTGTAACGATATAGTCCTTTGATTGAATCTGTTTAAGAGACAAACTAAGATCTTTGTATCCTAGATACTCGAACCTTATCGTATTTTCTTTATGTGATTGCAGAGTCAAATTGACAAATCCTTCTGCATTTGTGGTAGATGTTTTACCACTAAAGAATACATGAGCTCCAATTAGAGCTTTTTGATTTTCATCGATGACTTTGATGGTTGTTTGAGAATAACCAACATTTGCCAATGAAAGAATCAAAAATAGTTTAAGCCAATGGCAATTCAATTGCAAACGTTGTTCCTTCATTCGGTTTGGAGCTTTTAATAAATATTTTGCCCTTGTGGTAATTTTCAATAATCCTTTTAGCCAAAGAAAGTCCAAGCCCCCATCCTCTTATTTTCGTTGTGAAGCCTGGTTTGAATACATTTTTATAATTGGTATGAGAGATACCTTTCCCGGTATCAGATATGTTGATAATAGCTTTTTTGTCAGTAATTTCAAGAGTGACCCTTATCTCACCATTTCCATCCATAGCGTCTAAAGCATTGCGCAATAAGTTTTCAATTACCCAACTAAATAAATGAGAATTTAATTGGCACAACACGGGATTTTGATCTGTTGATGGAAAATTAAAGTTTACTCTTTTGGATGCACGTTTTTCCATATAAGTTTTGCAGGCATGCAATTCAAGAACAATGTTTTTAGATGTAAGATCTGGCTTTGATCCTATTTTAGAAAAACGATCGGCTATGAGATCGAGTCGGTCAACATCATTTTTTAATTCTGCAATAACCTCGTAGTATTCTTCATTTCCTTTGCTGATATCTTTTAAATGTTCAATCCATCCAAGTATTGCAGTAGTTGGCGTTCCCAATTGATGCGCCGTCTCTTTAGCCATGCCTGCCCATATTCTATTTTGTTCAGACTTTTTGGATGCTGCAAAAACTACATAACCAAGAACAATGAATGTGCTGATTAATAAAATTTGAGCAATTGGAAATAAGGAAATAAGCGTGTACAATCTAGAATGTTCATAATAGATAAAGTTAGAATTGCCAAAGCCCTTAATTGGCTCAAATCCGTCTTTTAGCAATTTCAATTTTCTTTTATTAAGAAATTCCTGATTTTCATTTAGCTCGGGTCTCCAGTAATTGAATCCTTCCAATCTTCCTGTTTCATCCTCTAGGATGGTTGGGAGTATTCCATGAAACTCATCCAAAATGAGATTTTCCATGATAATATTATCCTGCTGAGGAGCATTGGTGTTGGCAACAATACTAATGGCTTGTGTGATAAGTTCCATTGTGGCCTCCTCACGCTCCTTAAGCTGTTTAGCTAGGTATTGGGAGTATACCATAGTAGTGATTACTATTATCAATCCCAAAAGGGCTAAAAGAAGCTTTGCTGAAGAATTGTTTTTATAAAAATCCATCGATAACACAAACAACGATAAAAAAATGTAATTTATGGTAGAGAAAAGCCAATTTCAAACTAATTTGTTCGTCAGAATAAGAATACTATATATTACAAATTAAAAGAAGCTGAAATTCTATGCCAAAATTTAGCCATATTGTTGAAAAGGAATCAGAACTAAGTGACTTAGTTGATGTATTGTATCCCAAATTACAATATCCTGTAATCTTGCTATTTGGAGAATTAGGTGCTGGCAAAACAACACTTGTTAAGGCGTTTTTAAGTAAAATTGGATCAGATGATAGTATTTCAAGTCCAAGTTTTTCGATTATCAATCATTACAACAACTTTAATAATGAACCCGTATATCACATAGATTTATACAGGTTAGATGATGAGGATGAAGTTATGAATTTGGGTATTGAGGAATATTTATATTCTGGGAACTTATGTTTTATAGAATGGCCTCAAATAATACTGGATACAATTGATGAGCCATATCATATTGTACGTATTGAAATATTGGAAAATAATAGTCGCAAAATTACATTGACCTAATAATTCTATATACTTTGAACATCAGAGTACCTCAGAATCAATATTCTTTTAAACAATTTAGGGATTTTCTTTATGACAGACGATAGTAAAAAAGTTAGTTTTTCAGATTTTTTTGCCGAGGGGCAATACCAGACTCAAGCTGAAACACTTGAAGTTGGTTACAAGTCTAAAAGTATTTGTATTGGCATACCTAAAGAAGATTCTGTTGATGAGAATAGAATTTCTTTGGTTCCCAATTCGATTAGAACATTAATTGGATATGGGCATAAGGTGAAGGTAGAATCGGGTGCTGGATTAAAATCTAAATATAGCGATCATGATTATTCAGAGGCTGGAGCAATAATAGAACATTCAAAAGAAGAAGTTTTTCAGTCTGATGTTCTTGTAAAAGTTTCTCCACCTACTTTGGATGAGATTGAACTTCTTCATCCCAATCAAATTCTAATTTCTCCAATATTGCTTCCTAAATTAACAGAAGAGTACATTTTTGCATTAAAAAAGAAAAGAGTTATAGCTCTAGCTATGGAATATCTTCAATCTGACGATGGAAGTCTTCCCTTGGTAAGGATTATGAGTGAGATTGCAGGAATGGCATCAATATTTACTGCTGCTGAATTATTAAGTCATAATAAAGGAGGAAGAGGTGTCTTGCTGGGAGGTGTATCGGGCGTTCCTCCTGCAAAAGTTGTCATTCTAGGTGCTGGAGTGGTTGGTGAGTTTGCTACCAAAACTGCATTGGGAATGGGTGCTTCTGTTAGAATTTTTGACAATGAAATTGCTAAGTTGATGAGGATCCAAAACATTATTGGGCGTCATTTACATACGTCAACTTTCAATCCTGTATATCTGGGCTATCAGCTTATCAGTGCAGACGTTGTTATAGGAGCGGTCCATTCTAAAACAGGTCGATCACCAATTTTAGTTACCGAGGATATGGTTTCAAAAATGAAGCCAGGCGCAGTGATTATAGATGTAAGTATTGATCAAGGTGGCTGTATTGAAACTTCAGAAGTTACAAGCCATAGCAAGCCTTTTGTAATTAAAAATGAAATCATTCATTACGGTGTTCCTAATATCGCCTCGAAAGTTCCAAGAACAGCGAGTATGGCTGTAAGCAATATAATAACCCCATTATTGATTAAGGTTGGGGATTATGGCATTTTAGAAAATCTACTTTATGCTTCAATCAATACAAGACATGGTGTTTATTGCTATAAAGGTGCATTAACCAATGAATACTTAAGTCATAAGTTCAATATCAAATATCAAGACATAAACTTACTATTGGCAAGTAAATTTTAGGAAAGTCTCTAATCCCCAAAATTAATTTCTTAATTAGGAAGCATTACCTTTTTCCTTTCTGGCGTCGATAAAGCTTTTAATAAAGTATACGAAGGCAACAAGGGAGCTTAATAACATAAGTCCAACTCTCATCATTGCCATAGAATCACTTCTTCCCATAGCAGCAGAAAATGGTTTTATCAATGCTACAAAAATCATAAGTGTTAAAACCACAGCAATATGAGCAATTACTTTATTGTGGGCTCTTATGCTATTTGTCATAACAAAAAGTATAGTTCCAATAAAAACAGGTATTAAAGCAGTAGGAGAAGGATCGTCAGATCCAAAATATCCCCATGCACCCATTGCAACTAGGACAATAGCATTAATTAAGTTAGCGTTTCCAGCGTTCATTTTTAAATTTTATATGAAGGTTTATAATTCAAAGTTTATTTATTAAGACAAATATTACTTATCCTTTAGAACAATCTGTCTGAATTTTAAGGTATAATCTACAAAGGAATATACGGCGACAGCAAGCGCAAAATAAATGACTGGCATATAAAGATCAATTTCAAGCATCATTATGATAAGCCCAATGAAAAGTGCGGCTGTTTTAACCTTACCTAGAATACTAGCCTTGATTTGATACTTATGAAAAGAAGTATAAATACGCATACCCATGACTGCAATCTCTCTGTAAAGAAAAATAAAGGTTACCCATGTTGGAATTAAACCAACTACTGAAAAAACGAGTAGGGCAGAGAGAATAAATAATTTATCGGCTGTAAAATCATGGATAGCTCCCAGATAACTTGTCTTGTTGTATGTTCTTGCAATATAACCATCAAGGAAATCTGTAAGTCCTGATAAAACGATAATTATCAATAGGAAAAGATTTTTTGAAGGCCAATCCGTAAGGTACACCAAAGTCAAAGGTGCGAAGATCCACCTTAAAAAACTGATCAATTGAGCTAGATGTAAATGCTTCATTTTATTTGACTTTCAAAAAGAAACTTCAATTATTATACCTTTGAGTTCATTTTATTTTTAGAATTTATAAATTTTTAATACCGTCTAGCAATATTACGTAATTCCTGTTTGAAAGCTAATTATTATATGAAAGAAGAATTAAATAGATTTATTAGGATAGCAGAAAAGTTGATTGAAGATGAGTCTAATCATCCAGTTGTAAAGCCCGCGGATTACGATGAATTATTGTCTTATCTAGATTTAGAATTGCATGATGAAGCTATCTCTGATGAGGCTTTTGAAAAGGCCTTAACAGATCTTGTTTTGAGAACACCTAAAACACAGTCAAGCGCATTCTTCAATCAATTATTTGGAGGTAGAAGGCCTAAAGCTTACCTAGGAGAATTGTTAGCTGTGTTGCTGAATACCAGTATGTATACATATAAGGTAGGTGGTCCAATGATCGGTGTTGAAAAACAGATTTTGAAAAACATATCAAGATTGGTAGGATTTGATAAGCTTACAGAAGGCACGATTGCTCCCGGTGGATCTATGACCAACTACATGTCAATGTTAATGGCTAGAGATAAATTTGACCCAGAGTCAAGATTTATAGGTCTTCAAAAAAGGCTTATTGCCTACACTTCTGAAGAATCCCATTATAGCGTTAAAAAGAATGCTGCATTTGCAGGTTTTGGAAGAGATAATGTTAGAGTGATAGCATCTGATGACAAAGGAAAAATGAGAACAGACCTTCTAGAGCAAGAAATACAAAAAGATCTTGAAGAGGGGTATTTGCCATTTTACATAAATGCTACGGCAGGAACTACCGTACTTGGTAGTTTTGATGATCTAAATGCTATTGCAGAAATTAGGGACAGGTATCAACTTTGGTTACATATTGATGCAGCTTATGGTGGTGCTGTTATCTTTTCTTCAAAGTACAAGCATCTTATTTCTGGAGCAAACAAAGCTGATTCATTCAGTATCAATGCCCATAAAATGTTAGGGACACCAATAACATGTTCAATAATACTAACTGTGCATCCAGAATGTATGTACGATTCATTTTCTAATGATGCAGAATATCTTTATCAGGATGATCATGATGAAATAAATCCTGGCAAAATCTCACTCCAATGTGGACGAAGAAATGACGCCTTGAAGTTTTGGGCACTGTGGAAATCAATAGGAACAAAGGGAATTGAACAGATGGTTGATCATGAGTTTGACCTAGCTGATTATACACGAGCCTATATTCGTAGGAATTCTGATTATCAGCTTTATAGTTTCGATGACTCTATAAACATCTGTTTTAATTACAAAGAAGTAGATCCAGAAAAAATATGTACCCTTCTTAATACAAAGGCTAAGTTGATGATAGGTCATGGTCGCTTTAAGGAAAATAAGTTTATTAGACTGATAATGGTTAATTCAAATAACTCAAAAGCTGAAGTTGATCATTTCTTTAAAACTTTCGAAAGTATAGCTGAAGAAATTTAGATATCCTGTCAAGCAGTTTTTTTTTGCTGTCAGCTTGACACGTACGATGGTCTATAATTCAGACATAATGTCGCAAATACCTTAATGGCATTTCATTTGATAATGTGTTTGCGGTAGAAAAAATACAAGTAAAATGGAAACAGGACATATTTCAGTACAAGCGGAAAATATATTTCCGATCATCAAGAAATTTTTATACTCTGATCAAGAGATATTTTTAAGAGAGCTCATTTCAAATGCAATTGATGCTACAAGTAAAATTAAAACACTCACTTCCAGAGGAGAAGTTGAGGGTGAACTTGGCGATTTAACCATTGATATCATCCTTGATAAAGAAGCTAAGACACTTACAATTAGTGACAGGGGCTTGGGAATGACGGAAGCTGAGATTAAAAAGTATTTAAATCAAGTCGCCTTTTCTTCAGCAGAAACATTCTTGAAAAAGTATAAGGATGACACTAATATCATAGGACATTTTGGATTAGGATTTTATTCTGCATTCATGGTTGCTGATCGGGTTGAAGTAGATACTTTATCATACAAGAAAACGGCTAAAGCTGTTAAATGGGAATGCACTGGTAATCCCGAGTACAAGTTATCTAAAGGAGAGCGTAAAGAAAGAGGAACAGATATAATTTTACATATTACCGAAGATAGTATAGAGTTTTTGGAGAAGAATCGAATCCAGTCTTTATTGGAAAAGTATGCAAGATTTTTACCTTTCCCTATTCGATTTGGTAAGTCAACAAGGACGGAGTATGAAGGAGAAGGCGAAGATCGTAAAGCGATTGAAATTGAAGAAGACAACATTGTCAATAATACCGATCCGCTTTGGAAGAAAAAACCTAGTTCCTTAAAGGATGAGGATTACCTCAACTTTTACAGGGAGCTATATCCAATGAGTCAAGACCCTCTTTTCTGGATTCACCTTAATATAGATTTTCCTTTTAACCTGACTGGAATAATGTATTTCCCTAAACTTAATAATAGTTTGGAAATGCAAAAGAACAAGATTCAGCTTTATAGCAATCAGGTATATGTGACTGATGATGTAAAAGAAATTGTACCAGAATTTTTATTGTTACTACATGGTGTTATTGATTCACCTGATATTCCTTTGAATGTATCAAGGTCTTACCTTCAGAGTGATAGTAATGTAAGAAAAATAACTTCATACATTACCAAAAAGGTTGCAGATAAATTGAAACAACTTTATAAAAAAGATTCTGGAAAATTCGAAGAGAAATGGGATGATGTAGGAACATTTGTTAAGTATGGTATGATATCCGATGAAAAGTTTTATGAAAAAGCTAAGGATTTTTGTTTGGTAAAAAACACAGATAATGAGTTTTCTCTTTTGGATGAATATTTAGAAAAAGTGAAAGCAAACCAAACGGATAAGCATGAAAGGACCGTCTTAATATATGCGAACCATGATAAAGAGCAGCATAGCTATATTAATTCAGCTAAAAGCTTTGGATACGATGTGTTGATGATGAATAATATCATTGATAATCATTTCATGCAGCAATTAGAGCATAAAAAGGATAAGATAACTTTTGTGAGAGTTGACTCTGATACTGTTGATAAATTGGTTCAAAAAGACGAGATAAAAGAGTCTGTGTTATCAGAAAAGGAGCAAGAAAAGCTGAAAAAGCTATTCGAAGATTCACTTGGAGAGTTGAAAGGAGGAACAATTGAATTAAGAGCATTGTCTCCTGAAGATAGTCCTGTGACCATTACACGTCCTGAGTTTATGCGCAGAATGAAGGAAATGCAAATGATGCAGGGCGTTCAATTAGGCGAAATGCCAGATAGCCACAATGTCATTGTAAATACAAACAATGAATTGATTGCAAAAAAATTACTGGCTATGAAGAGTCAGGATAAGAAGTCGCTTTTTTCAAAATACCTTTATGATTTGGCAAGACTGAATCAAAACATGTTAAAGGGAGAAGAACTAAGCACTTTCATTAAAACGAGTTTGGAGTTTGTAAAATAGATGTAAGGTGGGCTGAAATGACAGCCCACCTTTTTTTAAATATATACTAAACCCATTTTTGGACTGCTTTATACCGAATGTAGTCTTTAGATCAATTCATTTCTTTCTAATTCTTGTTTGCTTAGTCTGTGCAAACAATCTGTGATTCCCGAGAAACTTAGAATCATACCAATCAAATATCTTTTCAACAGTTTTTAAAAATGAGTATGGTTGAGTAATTTGTTATTAAATTTTACTTTTAGATAAAGCATAGGTAAAATCAGATGAACATCTAAAATAAATGAAACCAATATTCATAAATCTTATGTTTATATTAAGTGTTGGGTACAGTGAAAGTGAACAATTAACTAATTAAAAGAAACAAAATGATTACAATTCTCACATGGATATCGATAATTGCAGGTGGATTGTTAATCATTCTTTTATTGTTATCTCTAATAGGTGGGTTAGATTTAGATCTAGATGTAGATACAGCAGATATAGATACTGATGCTGGTGGACTAGGGTTCCTGAAAGGAATGTTGACGTTTGTATCGGTTAGTTCATGGGTGATAAAGGTATTGTTGGCCACTGACAAACATCCTGCTATAGCTATTACAATAGGCATTCTGATAGGTCTTTTGGCCTTTGCGCTTCTAAGTTACCTTATACGTGTTTTGTTGCGTAATGATAAAAATGTAAACTGGTCGTTGGAAGATGCAATGTTTACCTATGGTGAGGTATATTTAAAAATTCCTGCTTTAGAAGGTACAGGAATAGTGCAGGTAGATATAAATGGAGCAACACGCGAGCTAAAGGCTAAATCTTTTGACGGAAAGGAAATACCAACTGGAATGTCAATACAAGTGATCGATCTTGAGGGTGACATTGTTGTTGTCCAGCCAGAAAAAAGTAATCTCTAAATCAATATAATTATGTCAACAGGATTCATTATTCTCATTGGGTTTTTAGTTTTTGTCACATTTTTAATGGTCATAGTATTTCTGAGTAGATACAAGCGATGTCCATCGGATAAAATTTTGGTCGTCTACGGAAATACAGGAGGTGAGCAATCTGCCAAATGTTATGCAGGTGGTGCAACTTTTGTTCTTCCAATTTTTCAAGACTATCGGTTTCTTGACCTTACACCGATAAGTATAGATGTAAATCTTCAGGATGCATTGTCAAAGCAGAACATTAGGGTTTCTGTTCCTGCCCAGTTTACTGTAGGCGTTAGTAATAAACCAAATCTGATGATAGCTGCTGCTGAAAGACTATTAGGTCTTGACAGGCCATCTATCCGTTCTCTTGCACATGACATAATCATGGGGCAAATGAGATTGGTTATCGCTAATATGGATATTGAAGAACTGAATACTGACAGAGATAAATTTGTAGATTCTGTTTATAGAAATGTTGGAAACGAATTGCACAAAATAGGACTTGAACTTATAAATGTTAACGTAACAGACATTCAGGATGAGTCAGGGTATATTCAAGCCTTGGGAAAAGAGGCCGCTGCCAAAGCGATTAATGATGCAAAAGTTAAAGTAGCCAACGAAGAGAGAACTGGAGCAATTGGTCAATCAGAAGCACAGCAAGATCAAAGGGTAAAAGTTGCAGATGCAAATTCACGAGCAGAAATTGGAGAAGCCGAAGCTATGCAAAGTCAAAGAATAAAAGTTGCAAGTGCTAATTCAAAAGCTGAAGTCGGAGAAGCTGAAGCTTTACAACAAAAGAGGATCAGCGTTGCGGAGGCTAACTCAAAAGCAGAAATTGGTGAGGCCGATGCATCTGCTGTGTCTAACGAAGGAAGAAATACTGCAAGTATAAAAATTGCCAATTCCAATGCAATAAGGGACATAGAAATTGCAGAAGCAGATAGGAAAGCTACAGCCGCAAGGAAAGTTGCCGCTGCCAAAGCTTTGGAGGAAGCCTATAATGCTGAAAGAATTGCAGAAGATGCCAGAGCAAAAAAGGAATTGGCACGTAAACAAGCAGAAGAAGTTGTAGGTGCGGATATTGAAAAACAAATTGCTGTAATTGCGGCTCAAGCAGAAGCAGAGCGTCAGAGGGAAATTGCAAAGGGGGAAGCAGATGCCATTCTGGCTAAATATATGGCACAAGCAAAAGGTCAAGAGGCTTTATTAAGCAAGCAAGCGGAAGGATTTCAAAGGCTGGTAGAAGCTGCTAAAGGAGATCCTCAAAGCGCAATTGGTTATTTGATGATAGATAAACTTACAGATCTGGCAGAAATACAAACCGGTGCAATTAAAGATCTTGACATTGATAAGATTGTTGTCTATGATAATGGAAGTGGAAAAGGTGTAGGTAATTTTGTTCAGGGATTATACAGTATGATGCCTCAGCTAAATGATTTTCTTCAGCAAAGTGGGATGAACTTACCTGAAGCTTTGGTTAAAAAGTATGTCGAAGAAAAGTCAGAAGAAGAAAAAGACGCTGAAAAGAAATAGTTTAATGAAATCGAGTATTAAAGATGGCTTGGATCTATTTTCTAAGCTATTTTTTATCGATTTGAGTGATATGGTGTCCCCATTTATACCCCCAATAAGGACCCATTTTAAGAATTTTGCGTTAAGCAACAAGGAAGAAAACACTATAGGTTTAGCGTTTGGACCATTTTGGGGTAGTGAATTTGATTTCTGAGCATCTAGTCCAGTCTAAGGTCCAATTCTTTTAATAGCGGTATTTCAAACAATATTTGTTATTTTTTTCCTAAAAAACTATTGGCTGATTCATCTGTTTCTTTAATATTGAAATTAAACTCAAAGATTTTTTGAGGATTCCTTATTTTTGCAGCCTAAATAAAATGAGCATCTTATGGTATTTGACTTAGATATGATTAAAAAGTATTACGAAACTCTGGCAACAAGAGTAGATAATGCAAAGAATTCTCTTGGAAGACCGCTTACTTTAGCAGAGAAAATACTTTACTCACACCTGCATAAAGATTCTTCGCTGCAAAATTATAATAGAGGGAAAGACTATGTCTTTTTCGCTCCAGATAGGGTTGCGATGCAAGATGCGACGGCTCAAATGGCATTATTGCAGTTTATGATGGCGGGGAAAAAGAAAGTTGCCGTTCCATCAACTGTTCACTGCGATCATCTCATTCAAGCTAAAGTTGGTGCTGGTCAAGATTTAAAAATAGCAAACGATATAAATTCAGAAGTATTTAGTTTTCTGGAGTCTGTGTCAGACAAATATGGAATTGGCTTTTGGAAGCCAGGTGCAGGAATTATTCATCAAGTTGTTTTAGAGAATTATGCATTTCCAGGAGGAATGATGATAGGAACCGATTCCCATACGCCAAATGCTGGTGGACTAGGAATGGTTGCCATTGGTGTTGGGGGAGCAGATGCTGTTGACGTAATGGCGGGAATGGCCTGGGAACTGAAAATGCCTAAACTTATAGGCATTAAATTAACAGGAAAGCTATCAGGATGGGCTACACCAAAGGATGTAATTTTGAAGGTAGCGGGAATTTTAACAGTTAAAGGTGGTACAGGAGCTATTGTTGAATACTTTGGTTCAGGAGCAGTTTCCATGTCTTGTACTGGAAAAGGTACCATATGCAATATGGGTGCTGAAATAGGAGCTACGACTTCAACTTTTGGTTACGACGATTCCATGGATAGATATTTAAGAGCTACCGGGAGAGCAGATATTGCGGATTTGGCGAATGGGGTTAAACCTTATCTTACTGGAGATGATGAATGTTATGCAGAACCAGAAAAATACTTTGATCAAGTTATAGAAATTAATTTGGATACATTGGAGCCATTACTAAATGGGCCTTTTACACCAGATTTAGCTACTCCGATTTCAAAAATGAAGGAAGCCGCAGAAGCTAATGGATGGCCAACTGATTTGGATTATTGTCTAATTGGATCTTGCACAAATTCCTCATATGAGGATATTTCCCGAGCTGCTTCGATCGCTAAGCAGGCTGTAGAAAAGGGCATTAAAGCCAAATCGCAGTTGACAGTAACGCCAGGCTCAGAATTGGTAAGATATACGATTGAAAGAGATGGATTGATTAATACCCTTGAAGGGATGGGTGCAATGGTCTTTGCCAATGCTTGTGGTCCATGTATTGGACAATGGGCAAGGTTTAACGACCCACTTAAAGCACCAAAAAACAGTATTGTGCATTCATTCAATAGGAATTTTTCCAAAAGAGCAGATGGTAGTCCTAATACCCATGCGTTTGTAGCATCGCCTGAAATGGTGACTGCTATAGCATTGTCTGGGAAATTAGGATTTAATCCAATGACAGATACGCTTACCAATGAAAAGGGAGAACAAGTAAAACTTGATCCACCTACTGGATTCGAGTTGCCTCCAAGAGGTTTTGATGTTGAAGATTCAGGATATAATGCACCTACCGATAATGGTGAATCTATTGAAGTTAGTGTAAATCCTAATTCTGATAGATTGCAATTGTTAACACCATTTGTTCCTATTACGAATGATCAAGTACAGGATATGCGTCTTTTGCTTAAAGCAAAAGGTAAATGCACTACAGATCATATATCAATGGCGGGGCCATGGCTAACTTACAGGGGTCATCTAGAGAACATATCAAATAACTGTTTTATTGGTGCTATTAATTACTTTAATGATAAGGCAAATAGGGTTGCTAATTTTGTTGATGACAAGCATTCTGCAGAATATCTTCCTGTTCCAGATTCTGCTAGAAAATATCAAGCTGCAGGCGTTGGAACGATAGTTTTTGGTGAGGAGAATTATGGTGAAGGATCTTCTCGAGAGCACGCAGCTATGGAACCAAGATACTTGGGTGTAAAAGCAGTAGTGGTTAAATCATTTGCAAGAATTCATGAAACCAACTTGAAGAAGCAGGGTATGTTGGCCCTAACGTTTGTCAATGTTGAAGATTATGATAAAGTAAGGCAAGATGATTTGATCAGCATTGAGGGCTTTGATAAGATGGCACCAGATAAACCTTTAACGGTTGTACTTCATCACAAGGATGGAAGTAAAGAAAGTTTTGATGTCAATCATACATTTAATCAAGCTCAGATTGATTGGGTGCGTGCTGGATCGGCATTGAATAAAATTAGAAAGGAAATGGGCGTGTCTTAAGGAGACAGGTTTTTTTTAATATAACTTACAAGAAAAGCTCTTATGAATATTAGGGCTTTTCTTATGACAAGAAGTTCCTAGCGCATCACTTTTACGAAAGTATTAAGAAAGAAATTGGATTCCGATTGGATCAATTTGTCCAATGCCTTATCTGCTGCTGAGGAAATCATATCAAGTTCATGAATAATATTTTTAAACTCTTCGGACTTTTTATCAGTCAGCTCTAGTTTTGAGATATCATGAATCATTTCGAGCATTGGATTTAGCTCTTTGATTTTTCTTTTTTCCAAAGTTTTTCTGAAGACATTCCAAAAGTTTTTTTCGGCACTAAAAAAGTCTTTTCTTTCACCTGGCTTCGAACTTCTGTATGCCAACCCCCAATCCATAAGAGCTCTTAAATTCATATTGGCATTGCCTCTCGAAATTTGAAGATCTTCCATTATTTCTTCCGCGTTTAAAGCGTCAGGACTTATGAGTAGCAAGGCATGAATATGACCCATAGTTCTATTGATGCCCCAGTTAATCCCTAGTTCACCCCATGTAGATATAAATTGTTGTTTTGCTTCAGGGTATTTCATATGTACTTAAATGCATTTACAAAATGCATTTTACCTAACAAATGTTTAATAATTAGTTCACTTGTTGATTAAATTCCAAGAAAACCATTGAATTTTATGGAAATTACTCTTCTTTTTTATAAAAAGGCAGCTTTACAATGGTAGCTTTAAGAACTTTATTTCTTATTTGAATACCAATTTCAGTGTCAACGGAGGAATATTCTATAGGAACGTAACCTAGACCAATAGGAATTTCAAGGCAAGGCGACATTGTTCCAGAAGTTACTTTACCGATGACTTCAGAGTTTTGATTTACAATTTCATAATCATGTCTTGGCACCCTTCTGTCATCAACTTTAAATGCGACAAGCTTATTGGGTACACCATCTTTTCTTTGCTTTATAAAGATGTCTTTTGAAAAGAAATCAACGTCTTTCTTGGTTTTAGTAATCCAAGATAAACCAGCTTCAATTGGTGAGGTTTCATCTGATATGTCATTACCGTATAAACAAAAGCCCATTTCTAATCTCAAAGTGTCTCTAGCACCTAATCCAATAGGTGCGATTCCATCTTCTTTACCAACTTCAAGTAGGGTATTCCAAACTTCTACGGCATCTTGATTATTTAGGTATAGTTCGAATCCGCCAGATCCTGTATAACCAGTTGCAGAAATGATAACATTGTCTTTACCACATACAGTACCGTTGGTAAAGTAATAGTATGGAATTTGATCTACTTGAACGTCTGTTAATTTTGCCAAAACATCTAATGCTTTAGGTCCTTGCAAAGCAAGTAATGCGTAATCGTCTGACTTATCCTCTATAGTGCATTTAAATGTATTGGCTTGAGTAATCCAATTAAGGTCTTTTTCAATGTTAGATGCATTAACAACTAGCATATATTCATCATCGGATAATTTATAAGCAATAAAGTCATCGACTATGCCTCCTTTCTTATTTGGGAAACATGCATATTGTGCTTGTCCAACAACTAGTTTAGAAGCGTCATTGGAACTTATTTTTTGAAGTAATTCAAGAGCTTGTACTCCTTTTAGAAAGAATTGTCCCATATGTGAGACATCAAATAGGCCAACATCATTTCTAACTGTTAAGTGTTCTTCATTTATAGTAGAATAATTTACTGGCATATTGTATCCGGCAAAGGACATCATTCTAGCACCTAGCTTAATATGTTCTTGAGTTAGTGGTGTTTCTTTCATTTAGATAAATCAGATGTTTGTAATAATAATATCAAGTATTTTATCGCCAATTTGAATGTTTTGAATCACATCTAATCCTTCGGTGACCTTTCCAAAGATAGTATATTTGCCATCTAGGTGAGGCGTAGGAGAATGAGTGACAAACCATTGACTTGATTCTGTGTTTTGGCCAGCAGAAGCCATTCCTACAAAAGGTCCCGAATTATAATATCCTGTAGCTAGTTCAGAATTAATGACATAATCCTTGCCGCCGTAATTATCATCTCTTGGGCTGCCAGTTTGTATGACGAAGTTAGGTACAACCCGATGAAAAATCTTGTTGTTATAAAACCCTTCATTGGAAAGTTCAATAAAATTAATCACTGTAGCTGGGCAATTTTTAAGATATAATTCGATTGTGAAACTTCCTTTATTGGTTTTAATTATTGCTTTTGTATTATTATCAATTTCGTTGAGAAGACTCCAATCAACTTTTTTGGAGGCGGCAACTTCAGTAAGGTTTGCTTTTTTTAGTCCTCTAACTTGAGCCACAGCTTTGTCTATAGCGTGGATGCTTTCAATATGATCTGGATTTATTAAAGTTGCTTTGGCATCAAACAGAAATTGTGTACTATCGACAAGCTCATATAGCTGAGTAGCTGGATTGGCGATCAAATCGGCTGACATCCCTATGGCTCCTTCATCACCAGTTAAAAGCATTGTCTTAAGAAAGTCCAGAATTTTACGTCTGTGAAAAGCTGAATAGGATTTGAATGTGCCATTAAAATTTATATCGCTTAAAATATCTCCCAAGGTTTTAATGCCAGCTGTCTGAAGGGTAACATTTTTATTTTCAGAAATAAAATCAATGATCCATTCATAAGATGCTGGGTCATGTCCTAAAGATTGCAAGTAATGACTGATAACAAGAGTATCTTTTTCATTTTTTATCAATTGCTGAGTTTGCCACCTTACGCTGTTAATTGTTTTTGAATAGTAATAGGGTAATATTTTATTAATCGCTCTTAACAATTGGGAACGAACTTGCCATGGTAAACTATCCCTAGAAATTTGTCTGTAATAGTTTATATCTTCTTTTATTCCAACATTGTATAAAAAGTCACAGGCTGCCAGTGCTAAATGTGTATCAGGACTTTTGATAAATTCAGTAATTATTTCGGCAGATTCTATATAACTGTAGTTAATTAATGCCTTAATAGTATTCACTCTAACCCTGTTGTCCTTTTCGGTTTTTAGGTCATTGAGAAGGATGGTTTGAATTTCTTTATCCTTTGTATGTCTCAATGCTAAGGCTAAAGCCATTTTAACGTTTTTATCTTTCTCTTCTGAAAATAGCTCAGCGATTTGGAATTTGAGGGATTCAATATTGAGATTTTTTGATCTTGCTAAACAATGTGCTGCATATATTCTGGCTTCACTATCTACATTTTTCGTTTTCAGAAATTCTACTAGGTAGCTGCTGATTTCTTCGTTGTGAATATCTCTTAAAGCAAAATAAAAGAGGCTTTTCATTTTTCCCCGCAATAACAAGGTGTCGGAGTCCCTGTAACCCTGAGCAGATATCATTAACTTAGGCAAAGCTTTATTTCCAAGTTTGCCTAAAGCTTCAAGAATAGCAGCATTAGCGATGTTGTCAACAGATACAGTGTCTTTTTGCCGAAAGGCTTGAAGTAATGCGTTTTCAGATGATTTGGAAGCAATTTGACCTATAGAATAGGCTGCCATCGCCCTAACTTTTAGGACTGGATCATCAAGTAGACCATACAAGCTATCCAGGGCAGATTCTTTTTTAATTGAGGCGAAACTCTTAGCGACAAGGTATCGATAAGTAGGATTGTCATGGGAGAAATATTGATTTAAACTATCTTCATTTTCGGCATATTCAAAATCCATGATTTGTTGATAAACAGGATCTGAGCAATTGATTTCAACTGTGGTTAGAATTTTTTTTGATTCAGGAACACACGATGAACAAAAACTTGCTAAAAATATTGAAATAACTATGTATATTTTACATCTCATATATGGGGGGAATCTATTGTAAATCAAAAGTATTTTAATTACGAATAAACTCCTTAATTTATTAGACTAATTTTGGCCTACGATTATTAAATAATAGTATAACATCTAAAGTATAACTTAATGAAACATATTTTTACCCTTCTTGCATTAATTATTGTTCAGTTTAGCTTTGCGCAAAAACTTGAAGACGCTCAATTTTTAAGTTCTCTAAGTGCGCAACAAATTACTGGACTATTGGGAACTCCTGTAGTGTATGGTGTTGACATGTATAAAGTTAGATATTATACAGCAGATGAAAAGGGTCAAGATCATATCGCTTCTGGACTTGTATGTATTCCACAAAATGAAACCATGAAGTTTCCATTGGTATGCTATCAGCACGGTACTGTAGGCAGTAGAGAAGAAGTACCATCAAGGTTATCAGGTGGTTATCAACTTGCTCTTGCCTTATCTGCATTTGGGTATGTAAGCTGTGCGGCAGATTTTGTTGGTCTTGGTGATTCTCCTGGATCTCACCTATATGTACATGCGGAAACGGAAGCTTCAGCTGGAGTTGATCTACTTCTTGCAGTTAGGGAGCTATCGGTAAACGAAAATTTCCCACCGTTTCACTTAAATGATCAATTGTTTTTAGGAGGATACTCTCAAGGTGGTCATGCTTCGATGGCGGCGCATAGGCTCGCAGAGCAGGAATACTCTGATATATTTGATGTTGTTGCGGCAGCTCATATGTCTGGACCTTATAGTATTTCTGAAAAAATGATTGAGTTTACTTTAGGGGATAGTGAATATGGTACTGTATCCTATGTCCCTAATGCGAGCATATCCTATTTGAGAGCATACCCTGAATTATTTGAAGGAAAGGCATTAAGTGATTTTTTCAAGAGTGCTTACATCGAGGATATCTTATTATTTAGGGATGAGCAAATTACTCTTTGGGAATTGAACAATCGTTTAACACAGACCTTGCTGGATTCCGTTGGTGGAGTATTCCCAAGAGAAATGTTACAAGACAGCCTTTTGAATTCTATTCTAACGGATCCATTGCATCCATTCTCCTTGGCTTTGGCAGATAATGATGTCTACGATTGGACACCACAAGCAAGAACTAACCTTTACTACTGTGAAGGAGATGAGCAGGTAACTTTTGAAAATGCGATTTTGGCGGAAAGCGTAATGAAAGCTAACGGTGCTCCCTTTGTAAATGCACTAAGAATGGATGCAACTTTTCCTTTGAGTCACACTCAATGTATCTCGCCTGTTGTAACTTCAGTGATTTTCTTTTTTGGAGCCTATCAGGAAATTAGTACATCTATAAGTGAAATAGTTTTTGACAAAGAAATTAGAATTATTTCTGGGGCGGGTCAGATTATTTTCGATATACCTTCAAGTAAATATTCAAAGGACTTGTTGATGCAAATCCATAGTTTGGATGGTAGAAAGCAATCCGAAGCAAGCATTGTACCTTCCTATAGTCTTTATGATATAAGTCAACTTAATTCTGGGATGTACGTTGTAAACCTATACAACAACAACCTCATGGTTAAGTCTCAAAAGATTGTTATACCCTAATATAAATCATAAAATTGTTTATAAAACGTTGATTTGACATATTTAATCGATTGCTGGTTGCGTTTAAAAGCGGTATTTGTATTTTTGCAAGCTTAATTAGAGGATAAAATAAAGAAATGAGTGTGAATTTTAATAGTGATAAAGAAGCTGTGGATGGACTGGCACAGATTTATGGGAAGCTTAAAAATGAGATTGGAAAAGTCATCGTTGGTCAAGATGAAGTTGTAAGAACGGTCCTCATTTCTTTATTTGCAAATGGTCATAGTTTGCTCGTTGGTGTTCCTGGCTTAGCAAAAACTTTATTGGTAAGTACGATTTCTGAGGTATTGGATTTGGATTTTAACAGAATACAATTTACGCCGGACCTTATGCCTTCAGACATAACAGGTGCTGAAATTCTTGATGAGAACAGAAGTTTTAAATTTAACAAAGGTCCTTTGTTTACCAATATTGTATTGGCAGATGAGATCAACAGAACACCACCTAAAACTCAGGCGGCATTGCTTGAAGCTATGCAGGAAAAGTCTGTAACTTTTGGGGGAATCCGACATATACTTCCGCAGCCATTTTTCGTATTGGCAACTCAAAACCCTATTGAACAAGAAGGTACATACCCATTACCTGAAGCTCAGCTTGACAGATTTATGTTTAATATCCCATTGGATTATCCTTCTTATGATGAGGAGATTAGGGTAGTAAAGGAAACAACAACTTACAGCCAGGCTAAGCTTGAGCATATCATGAACGGTGAGGAAATTATGTTTTTCCAACAATTGATTAGAAAAATACCTATCGCTGACAATGTATTGGAATATGCGGTCTCACTTGCAAGTAAGACTAGACCAAATACGGAAAGGGCCACAGATCAGGTAAACAATTATATTGCGTGGGGGGCAGGTCCAAGAGCTTCTCAATACTTGGTGCTTGGCGCAAAAACGCATGCTGCAATTCAAGGGAAATATTCTCCAGATATTGAAGATGTAAAAGCAATTGCTAATTATGTACTAAGGCATAGAATTGTAAGAAATTACAAAGCTGAAGCTGAGGGTATTACTGAAGAAAATATTGTTGGAGGCTTGCTTTAATCTTAGTTTTCACACTACGCCTTATCCTCCAAATTCATCTGCGGAAAAATCATCATTGAATTCTTTGATTTTTTTTGCACGATCCATTTCATCTTTTGAAAATAAGGTGTCTGTTTCATAGAGTTCGCAATCAAGGGTAATCAATTCGCCTTTAGGGATGTAGAACCTTTCGTTTACATCTAGAAGTCTTTCTGATTCAAGCGATTTCATAAATTCGAAATAATAGGGTCTTGCCATAGCACCGCCTGAACCATTGCCTAGGGTTCTGAACCTTATCCAGCTATTTTCACCACCAACCCAAGTTCCTACTACAAGATTTGGGCTTAGACCCATAAACCATCCATCAACAAAATCATTGGTAGTTCCAGTCTTCCCTCCGAATTGTGATTGCAGCTGATAGGAATGTGCACTGCTAGCATATTCTAAAAGATTCACCATTGCATAATTATATTTCTCACTCATAGCTCTGCGTTGTTTAGGCACATGACTATAAATGAGCTTTCCATTACTGTCTTCAATTTTCAAAACGAAACTAGGTTCATTGTATATACCATTATTGGCAAAAGTAGCATAAGCACCAGTCATCTCCAGTACATTAAGATCTGGTGTTCCCAGAATGATTGAAGGTGCATTTGGAATTTTATCTTTATTAATGCCCATATTTTGAGCAAGATTTCTGATCAACTCTACAGAACCCAATTGTTTAACCAGCCAAACAGAAATAGAGTTTTTGGATAACTTAAGACCATCCTTTAATGTTATTTCTTCACCGGAATGCTTGCCATCAGCATTGTCAGGAGACCATGTTTTTTGCAAATTAAAATTGGCATCTCCAGCTGGTATCTCGTGTTGTATGTCAGGAATGCGGACACACGGCGACATTGCTAGCTGAGATATTGCAGTAGCATATAAGAATGGTTTAAATGTCGAACCTACTTGGTTATCTACGAGTACGTGATCTATTTTAAAATATTTATTGTCAATACCTCCAACCCATGATTTGATATATCCTGTTTTTGGATCCATAGAAACAGAAGCCAAGTGCATATGTTCCATGTGATATTTAATGGAGTCTAAAGGTGTCATGGTTACTTGTTTTTCACCAGACTCATTGTGTGCAAAGACTCTCATTTGCGTTGGAGTATTGAAAACCTTTCTGGCGGCAATCAACAAATCTTTTTGTTTTTCTTTTAGCTGATCCCAAAGGGAGTCGGCCATGATTTTATTATAAACCTTTGACTGATCTGTACTGATGTAACCTTGTTTGATTAGTTTATTAAGATACCCAGGCTTTGATTCTTCGTTAAGCATTCTATGAATATCTGTATCCCAAAGTCTTGCTTCATCGTATTTGTCTGAGATCTCGGAAATGACTTTTGATAATACAGAATTCCTTAAATTTTGGAAACGTTCTGAATCCTTCATCACTCTTGTCAAGAAATTTTTACGATATTCTATTTGCTCTTTTTTATTGGCATCTGCTTCTGCATAGGTCCAAGGATCTAGATTCTTCCATCGACTGACATATTTTTCTTGAATAATCTTCATATGTTTTTTCATCGAAAGTTCCGCTTGACGTTGAATATCATAATCAAGCGTAGTATAAATTTTTAAACCATCATTATAGGCGTCATACTTGGTACCATCAGGTTTTCTGTATTTCTGTTGATCAAGAAGTGTCTTTAGTTTTTTAGTCAAACTGGATTTGAAATATGGTGCTAGTCCTTCATAATGTACAGGTCTTTTAAAGTTGGACATGTCAATAGGTTCATCTTTTAGTTTGATGTATTCTTCTTTAGTGATCACATTATTTTTAAACATTTGAGATAATACTACATTTCTTCTACGCTGAGCGTTTTCCGGGCTCTTTTTAGGATTGTAGTAATCAGGATTTTTGAGCATTCCAATCAATGTGGCAGACTCACATAGATTCAGTTCACTTTGATCTTTTCCAAAATAATTTTTCGCGGCAGCTCCAATACCAAAAGATTGATATATAAAATCAAATTTATTAAGATACATTGCAAGGATTTCTTCCTTTGTATATCTTTTTTCAAACTTTACTGCGATTACCCACTCTTGAAGCTTTTGCCATACTCTTTTAACAAATGACTTTGATCCTTTAGTAAAAAACTGTTTGGCCAACTGTTGGGTTATAGTGCTTCCACCACCTTTCATACTTAAATTAATAACAGCTCTAAGGGTACTGCGAGCGTCTATTCCGCTGTGATTTAAAAAGCGTTCATCTTCTGTGGCTATAAGAGCATTTACAAGATGAGGATTTAAGTCTTCAAATTTTATTATTTCTCTGTTTTTGGAATATAATCTTGTTATTTCTCTGTTATCCCAAGACAGTATGATGGTTGAAGCTTCAAGGTCTGGATTTTCCAATTCTTTGGTATCCGGCATTTTGGTATAAGAAATATAGATAAAAGTAGCAGCTGCTAGAAAAGTACCTGATACAATCAATATCCAAAGCCAATTGATGTATTTGGCTAAGTTGTCGGAATCCAGAAAAGATAGATTTTTTAATTTTTCGGTATCCATGCCATTTGGTGCTGATAGATATGCGATTTACTTCAAACGGTAAAATTACATATTTTATCAAATTAAATAAATTTATAATATAATAAATATTATAAATCAGTATGTTATAAAAATAAAGTGCAGATGTGCCGAGAATATTACTATGAACAATAACGCTTTTAAGGCCTAAAAATTATGTAATAAATTATTTTTTACCCTATCGCTCGACTTCACGATTATTTGGCCGGAATGTTTTGCAGTGTTTTAAGGAAGAATCTCCAGAATTTTTGAACCGAACTAATTTGTACCTTTTCATCTGGAGAATGAGCTCCTCGTATATTGGGACCAAATGAAATCATATCCATTTCAGGATAATTTGTTCCTAAGATACCACATTCTAAGCCAGCATGGCAAGCATTGACATGAGGCGATTCATTAAACTCTGATATATAAAGTTCAGTCATGATTTTTACAATATCTGCATCTGGATTTGGTTGCCAACCAGGATAATTACCGCTTGTACTTGCATGAGCACCTATAAGTTGAAAACTAGAGGAAATTGCATTTACAATATCTTTCTTTTCTGTTTCTACAGAGCTTCTTGAGAGGCATAGAATTTCGTAGGCACCATTTTTTATAAGAACTCTAGCGAGGTTATTAGAGGTCTGAACCAAGCCCTCAATTTCGGGACTCATTCTGTAAATGCCATTTGGACAAGCATAGATGGCCTTTAAAACCGAATCTTGAAATTTTTCATTCAGGCAATTGGTTGGCATTTCAGTTGTTTCACATTCTAGTGTAATAAAAGAATCGGTGCTTTTGTATTCTGCAATTATAGTTGATCTTAATGCTTCTATCTTTTCAAGAAACGTTGTTTCTCCTTCAGATGCCACTAGAATATTAGAAACGGATTCTCTCGGAATGGCATTTCTTAACCCACCACCATCAACATCTGAAATTCTGATTTTACAATCATTTGACAATTCAACTAGGACTCTATTCATTAATTTATTTGCATTGGCTCTTCCTAAATGAATATCCATGCCTGAATGACCGCCAGTACAACCTTTAAGCTTTAGTTTATATGCGACATAACCATCAGGTATGTTTTCTTTAGAATATTGTCCATTAGCTGAAACATCAATTCCTCCTGCGCAACCAATTGTTAACTCATTATCATCCTCGGTATCCAAATTGAGTAATATAGATGCATCTAATAATCCACCTTTTAACCCCAGTGCCCCAGTCATTCCTGTTTCTTCATCAATGGTGAATAAGGCTTCAATAGCTGGATGATTTAGGTTTTCAGACTGTAAAACTGCCATAATTGTAGCAACGCCAATGCCATTATCGGCACCCAAAGTAGTTCCATCGGCCTTCACCCAATCGCCATCAATCAGCATTTTAATACCCTCTGTTTCGAAATCGAAAATGGTATCGTTATTTTTTTGATGAACCATATCTAAGTGGCTTTGAAGTACAATGGTTTGTCGGTCTTCCATACCAGGACTGGCTGGTTTTTTGATGATTACATTGCCAATTTCATCTTTAAATGTTTCAAGATTCAGCTTATTACCAAAATCAAGCATATAGGCAATGATTCGTTCTTCCTTTTTAGAAGCACGGGGAATTGCATTAATTGCAGCAAAATTTTTCCAAAGTGATTTTGGTTCAAGTATATTTATATTTGAAGACATGTCATTTATTTTTAGCAGCGCAAATATCGTAAAGCTTTGTCAAAAACTTAGATATCCTTTGTGCTCTTTTAATTTTGAAATGATAATTCAACGATGAGATTAACTGATACGGTACTCTTAAATTATTTTAAATGGCGGCAGAAAAGCATTGAAAAGGTAATTTCTAATCCTAGCTTTTTTCAGGATAAATTATTAAATACCTTGCTTGACGCCAACAGAAACACTTCTTTTGGAAGGAATCATTTATTTGAGAAAATAAAAACGTATAAAGAGTTTAATTCTGCAATTCCTGTTTCAAGCTATGATGATTTATTTCCACTGATAAGTCGTATGATAGAAGGTGAACAAAATATATTATGTCATGAAGAGATAAATTGGTTTGCTAAGTCATCTGGTACAAGCTCTGGGAAAAGCAAATATATTCCTGTCAGTCATAATTATCTAAGAAAAGGACATCTGAAGTGCGCCTGGGATGCTGCAAGTTTTATATATCATGAAGATCCTAAGGCAAAACTTTTTTCTGAAAAAAGTTTAATCATGGGAGGTAGCATTGAGCAACTGCCTTCTGGTTTAATGGCAGGCGATATATCTGCAATTATAATCAAGCATTTTCCACCCATAGGTAAGCGATTTTATACGCCTGATTTTGAGACAGCGTTAATGAATGACTGGGACAGTA
Organism: Saprospiraceae bacterium; assembly: GCA_029262995.1. Classification (GTDB taxonomy): domain Bacteria; phylum Bacteroidota; class Bacteroidia; order Chitinophagales; family Saprospiraceae; genus RFSX01. The sequence goes on from JAJCYH010000022.1 coordinate 68,255, forward strand.
AAATAAAGAGAATGGCTGCCATAACCAGCAAGGAAAATCTTACACTTATAGCGGGAGTCCCTACCTGGGTTTTGGTATTGATAAAAGAAGTACTTAAGCAAACTGGCAAGAATACTATCACGGAAGTTTGGCCAAACATCAGATCGTTTCTACATGGAGGGGTAAGCTTTGAACCTTATCGGAAACAGTTTGAAAGCCTTATGCCGTCTAAGCAAATTATCTACCGAGAAGTTTATAATGCCTCAGAAGGATATTTTGCAATACAAAATGAAAATCAGATTGATGGCATGTTGCTGTTGTGTGACCACCAATTGTATTATGAATTCATTCCTTGGGAAAACGGAACTGAGTCGGGAGAGTGTTTACCCTTGGATGAAGTAGAATCAGGACGAACGTATGCATTAGTAATAACAAACACTTCAGGATTATACAGATATAAAATTGGAGACTTAGTACAGATAGTATCAACAAGTCCTGTTAAGATTAAAGTTATAGGCAGAGACAAGGCTATGATAAATGTGTTTGGTGAGGAATTATCAATATCTAATACAGATCAGGCCATTGCTGAGCTATGCAATGAATATTCTTGCGCGATAAATGAATATACAGTTGGTCCTGTATTTTTAGATGAATCCACAGCAGGCCGTCATGAGTGGATGATTGAATTTGAAATAGATCCAGAGGATAGCATGATATTTTCGCACAAGCTAGATGAAAAACTATGTCAGCTGAATTCAGATTATGAGGCTAAGAGGAGTGCAGGGCTTGTATTAAAGCCACTGATAATTAACCAATTACCCAAAGGAACGTTCGAAAGGTGGATGAGGTCAAAGGGTCGTTATGGAGGTCAGACTAAAGTGCCAAGATTGAAAAATGATCGTAGTCTGATTGATGAATTGTATAGATTTTTACAGAACACCAATTGATGTATCTTTATAGTACTCAAGAGGATTAAAAAATGGACGACGAAAATTTAGAAGTATCAAAAACAATTTCTCAGGATCTAGACATAATACTGCCAAATGAATTGACTGATGAGGAAATGATCCTGCATATAGCAGATAGGGTAGAGCAAATGTTAAAAGGAGACCCTGATTTGCTGATGAGTTATTTGTATCGCTTGGATGTTGAAGAAAAAAACATACAAAAAGCAATGGATACCAGTATTATGCCCATCCATGTCACATTTGCTAATTTAATATGGGAAAGACAAAAGCAAAGATTGGCAACAAAGCAACTTTTCAAACAAGATCCAATAAAGGGATGGGAATTTTAAAATTAGAATAAAAATAAATCAAACTGGCCAAGACGATAAAATCCGAAGGAATTGTTTTCAGAACCCTCAAATATTCCGAGACAAGTATCATTTTAGATCTTTACACTCTCGAAAAAGGATTATTGTCATGTATTATTAGTGGTGTACGTAAGGCCAAATCTAAGCAGTCAAATGTTTTTCAAGCTATAAATATTATTGACTTTGTAGCCTTTGAATCAGAATTAAAATTATCAAGAATCAAGGAGGCAACACTTCTTCACCAATATCAAATTATCAATCAGAAAGTAATCACATCATCTGTGGCGATGTTTATTATTGATCTTGCAAGGAATGCAATAAAGGAGAATGAAAGCAATCCAGAGCTTTATCATTTTATTAAGAGTTCATTGTTAATGCTTGATCAGAATTTAATTGAAATAAAATTTGCGCCTCATTTTTTTGCATTAGATCTAACTAAATATCTTGGCTTTGGACCCTTTACCAATTATACCGAAGACAATATCTATTTTGACTTAAGAGAGGGAGAGTTTATCGATAATGATGTCAGACATAATCACATTCTGAACAGAGAATTGAGTTATGATTTGTTAAGGCTCATCAATAAAGATGAACATAATGACATTAATAAAACAAGGCGCACGGAACTATTGGATAAGATAGTTCTCTATTATGCTTTACATCTTGATGGTTTTAAAGAATTAAAATGTCTGAATGTGCTAAGATCCGTTTTAGCATAATATATAGAATTAAAAAATTTATTAGTCATATTTGCATTCTTTTGATTGACTTCTCAAGCATTAGAAAAATTGAGCATACAATGAAATTCAACTATAAACCATTCTCGAAAGCCAAATTAAAAGAGCTTTACATTTCGCTGATGATGCCAAGACTTATTGAGGAAAAAATGCTTTCTTTATTAAGGCAAGGGAAAATATCAAAATGGTTTTCAGGCATAGGACAAGAGGCTATTTCTGTAGCCTGCACCTCGGTATTAGAAGATGATGAGTGGATATTTCCAATGCACAGAAATCTTGGCGTGTTTACAACCCGCAAGGTTCCATTGAATAGGCTCTTTGCCCAGTGGCAAGGAAAACCTTCTGGATTTACGAATGGAAGAGATAGATCTTTTCATTTTGGGACCAAAGAATATAATATATGGGGGATGATATCACATCTGGGTCCACAACTGTCTTTAGCTTCTGGAATCGCATTGGCACATAAATTATCAGGAGAAGCTAAACTGTCAATTGCTTTTACTGGTGAAGGAGGAACAAGTGAAGGAGAATTTCATGAAGCTTTGAATGTTGCAGCAGTGTGGGATTTGCCTGTAATATTTATTGTTGAAAATAATGGCTATGGTTTGTCTACACCTACTAACGATCAGTTTAAATGCAAATCTATTGCTGATAAGGGGATAGGTTACGGTATGGAATCGTATTCTGTAGATGGGAATAATATTTTGGAACTCTATACGCTTCTTGACAAGCTTGCTAAGAGAATCCGTAAAAATCCAACTCCTGTATTGATAGAATGCAGAACATTTAGGATGCGTGGTCATGAAGAAGCATCAGGGACAAAATATGTTCCTCAAGAATTAATGGATGAATGGGCGAAGAAAGATCCTATTGCCAATTATGAAAAATTCCTTCTTGATAAAGGAATCATTGATCAGAATTTTATTGACTCTACGGTCAAAATTATTAAATCGGAGATAAAGGAAGAATTGGATGTAGCTGCTCGAGCAGATAAAGTAAGGGCAATTGAAGAGAATGAGTTGGCAGATGTCTATATGCCATTTAAGCATATGCCTAAAAGTCCAAGTAGCACAAAAGAAAAAGAAATCAGGTTCATTGATGCGATTCAAGAGGGATTGAAAGAGGTCATGAACAATTGGGATAAAGCGGTATTAATGGGTCAGGATATTGGTGATTATGGTGGCGTATTTAAAATTACGGAGGGATTTGTTGATCGATATGGATCTGAACGTGTTCGCAATACACCATTGTGTGAAAGTGCGATTATTGGAATTGCATTAGGCATGAGTATGAAAGGCTACAAGCCAATGGTTGAAATGCAATTTGCTGATTTTGTCAGCTGTGGCTTCAATCAAATTATAAATAATCTGGCGAAGACATATTACAGATGGGGGCATAATGCAGATGTTGTAATTCGGATGCCGACAGGAGCAGGCGTAGGTGCAGGACCATTTCATTCTCAATCCAATGAAGCATGGTTTACGCATACACCAGGTTTAAAAGTTGTTTACCCTTCTAATCCATATGATGCCAAAGGCCTATTGATAGCCTCATTTGAAGATCCCAATCCAGTCATGTTCTTCGAGCATAAAACACTTTACAGATCCATATCGGGACCAGTTCCTGAAGGATATTACAATGTTCCGATTGGTAAAGCTGCTGTAGCAAGAGAAGGAAATGATATGACGATAATAACATATGGTTATGGAGTACATTGGGCCTTAGAAGCTACTGAAAGGCTAGGACTTGACGCTGAAGTGATAGATTTACGAACATTAGTACCTATGGATTACGAGAGTATTAATCAAAGTGTGAAGAAAACCAATCGGGTAATTATCTTGCATGAGGATACCATGTTTGGTGGTATTGGAGGTGAGATTTCAGCGTATATTTCAGAAAAACTATTTGAATACCTTGATGCCCCAGTAATGCGGGTAGCGAGTTTAGATATGCCTATTCCTTTTGCAAAAGAATTAGAAAATATATTTTTAGGCAACAATAGATTGGATCAATGCATTAATAAGTTAATGGATTATTAGAAAAATATTACAATAAAAGAAATGGACTATTCAAATATCGTAGCTAAAGTTGAGACTTATAATACCATTCTGAACAATACTAAAGAATACAGGAAGAGCTGGAATGATGGCTTAAAGAAAATGATTAATGATACTTTAGAAGACATCGTAAAAGTTGCTAAAGTTCCTGCTTATATAGATTTTAAAGATGAAATTGAAAACCTAGAAGTCATTGGCATTTCATTGGGTACGGAGATCAGCGGCATTGCTGAGAAGCTACCTGGGACAAAAACCAAGCGTCCATTTATCAAGTCCAATGGTTCATTAATATTCCAACAGCTATTCAACGGTAAGATCATGATCATGATCATGTATCCTCATATTGAAGGCTATGGTCAGCCAAGACCACCCAAGACAGTTGAAATCCTTCGTCCGCATGAGTTGAATGAAGCGTTTATTGTAAGGTACGTTGAGGAATTTTTAAAAGAAGTAATTGAATGGGAAGATTTTGATGATGATTTACCTGAGAAAATGGGCATAAGTCCTATTGGTTTTGGTGTAGATAGAGATTTTTTCCAGGATGAAAGTGGTCAATAAGGCCTGTTGGATTATTTGTTATTGAGGGCACGAATGTGTTGTAAAACAATTTTGAGCGTTTCGGTTTGAATACACTGAACATCTTCAAGTGGTTCATATTGATATCCGCAAATTGCAATTAGAACCTTTCTTTTTTGGTATTCACGTATAAGTGCTGTAGAACTCTTCAGGTATCTCGCAGCCATTATATGTACATTTGGAGTCACATATACATTAAAGTGTAATTCAGTATTGCTTTGATTTTCTAGACCTACTCTCATTACTTCTTTAATGTTTCTTTTAATAACCCTTCTTAATAAAGGCATTTGCGATATTGATTTTAAATTAAGAATTTGATTCTTTATGATTGAATCATTTTCAATTTGATTAAGACAAGGATCTTTATCGAAATTATCAAAATTGAAGTATACCAATTCACCATTTGCATCTTCGAATTCTCCTAAGTTGGTCTTACCATTACCAGAATTATTTTGTACAGCACAAGAGTAATAGGATAGCACAAGAATGATGTAAATATATTTCACGTCATTATTTGTTTAAATTAAAAATTTACCTTTTTCATATATAAGCTTTCCGTCAGCATATATTTCACCACTTGTAGTCATGTCAGTAATCATATCCCAATGAATGCTTGATTGATTTAAGCCACCACATTGCTTATAGGATTGACCTACAGCCATATGTATTGTGCCTCCAATTTTTTCATCAAATAATATATTTCTCGTTGCGCGTTGTATTTTATAGTTGGTACCAATGGCTACTTCTCCGAAATAGTTAGCACCAGGAATTGAAAACACCTGATCCAACAAGTCTTGTCCTTGTTCAGCTTCCCATTTGATGATCTTTCCCTGTTCTACCCATAAGGTGATTCCACTGACATCCTGACCCATATAAATGGATGGGAAGGTAAAATGTACTTTTCCTTCAACACTATTTTCTACGGGTGCTGAGAATACTTCACCAGATGGCATATTGGTTTGTCCGTCAGAATTGATCCAAGTCCTTCCTTCCACAGAAAAAGAAATATCTGTGTGATCAGCTTTGTAATTTACATTTTTGACATCGTCCAAATATTCCTTAATTCTCTGTTGATCATTGCGAATTTTCACCCATTCTCCTGCGGGATCATCAGCAAAAAGGTGGCAGGCATTAAAAACAAATTCTGAATATTCTTCTAGTGACATATTGGCCTTTTGTGCAGATGCCTGTGTGGGGAATTGGCATAATGACCTTTTCAAACCATCTTTTTCTCCTCTTCTTGAGGTTCGGTCAAAATAGATTTGGTTAATCTTGGACATTGCGGCTGATCTTACTTTCCTTTTATCAGGGTCAATATTATTGGTTTCATTAAGATTGTAAGGAGCTCTTATATTTAAGAAAGCGTCGAAATTCTCCATGGCATGCCGGTAAAACAGGGGTTCTGATTTTAATAAATCATCTGGAGCTAGGTCGCTAAATATCTTGGATTGATCGCTAAAGCTGAAATCGATTTCAACGCGCACACCATTTCGTGTTGCTTCTCTGAAAACTTCCTTTACCAAAGGTTCAGCGAGAATAGTAGTCGTAATGAATAGTTTTTCTCCTGCTTTTAATTCAAGGCAATAATTGACAAGAAGTGAAGCATACTTATTTAGAATGGATGTCATGATTTGGTATTGTATATTACCAAAGGTATGAAAAGGCTGATCAATTTATTGCAGCTCAGAACTACTACCAGTCAATTTTCCTGATTTAATTATATAGTCCAATTGCATCATCATATTTCTTTTGTCCTTTCCTGGAGCCAATACAAAAACATCAATATAAATTAGCTTTTGTTGGTCTTCATCAACAATGAGGTAGGTATTGAATGGGCCACCCGCAAAACTGTTGGTCATCTCCCAGACACCTCTGAATTCTTTGGTATACTTGCCGTCTAGTTCCAAGGTGTAATCAAAAATTGGTAAGTCATCTTTATTAACTACCATGACATCATTTTCATCATCAGAACTGACATATTTACTTCCGAACAGATTACGCCTCTGAATCATATACTCTTTTGTTAACTGATTCTGATTGGTGTAATCCAAGCTTTGAAAAACCATATTTAGAATAGCTTCTTTTGTATCTTTTCTAAGCCATAATAGTTTGTTCGTTTTATCTTCTGATGCGATCTGATATTCTCCAGGAACCTCAATGGAAAGGCCATATTCCTCTTTGATTTTACTGCTTAGCCCTTTATTGATACGGTCAACATAGATATTTGATTTCAGTTGCTTTTCATCATGTTGATTGACTCTTCTGGCAATGGCGGAGAAATGTTTTTTGATGGACTCTGCCATTTTATCATGGCTATTGCCAAAAACATAAAACACTATCTGACCTCTAGCCCATTTATCCTTTCCTACAGAAGAGGTGATTTTACCTTTGGTTTTGGCATTATAGTATTTTTCATCACCTAAGTCTTTAATTATCATTTTTGTTGTAGGTGAATTCTCATCAGCCAAATTTGCTAATATTGTATAGGTTCGCAGTTCTTTCCTTAAAGGTTGTGCTTCTAGTTCTTCGACAGTAAAATGTCTTAGATCAAACAATGGCTCTGGGATTGGTAATATAGGATATGCAGATTGGAAATAATATCTAAAGGTATCCCCGACCATACTTTCCCAAATTTCATCATCGCAAACAACAACGATTTCATTCATTTTACCAAGCGCTACGCCTTTAGGTTCTAGTTGCTGCGTGATCTCATTATTACAAGATATTAGGCAAGCACATATTATTAGGATATATAAAATTATTTTTTGTGACATTTTCATCTATTCAAATGTATGATAATTTGAGTTTATGCCATTGGATTTATCATCTAAAAGCATATTCACAAGATGCAAATTTTATCAAATGTGGTGTGATCACTTTGAAAACCCCAATCCGTCATTTGTAGTTTTTTCAATGGCAGGAACTCCCTTAGACATCCAATCTGGCATCTCCTGTCCCATAAGGTAGTGATCAAAAAATTGTTCAAGCCTTTTGTTAAAATCAAGTCTATTTTGCCTTTTTAATGGCCAATGTGGTTCATCGACATAGTTCAGCATCCATGCCGGTTTGCTCAACCTTCTAAGGGCAACAAAATATTCTATGCCCTGATACCATGGAACTGCACCATCATGATCATTGTGAAGAATTAAAACGGGTGTTTTGACATTAGGTGTATTAAATAGAGGTGAATTTTCAATATACAAATCATGATCCTCCCATAGTGTTGCACCAATTCTGCTTTGTGTCTGTTCGTATTGGAACATTCTGCTTCTGCCAGACCCCCAACGAATGCCACCATAAGCCGAAGTCATGTTAACCACAGGGGCTCCAGCTTCAGCACAAGCAAATGCATTTGTTCTGGTAATTAAATCTGCAATCTGATAGCCCCCCCAGCTGTGTCCTTGTAAGCCCATTTTACTTGAATCGATAAATCCTTCCTTCAGAAGTGCTTCTACTCCCGACATAACAGCATTATAACAGCTTAGGCCAGGATAACCTATTGAATAATGAATGTCAGGATTGAAAATGACATAACCCTTATTGGCCCAATAGCTATAATTGATAGTTGAGCGATGAGGATATGGTTCTCTATGGTTAAATAAATTGTGAGAATTGCGCTCGTAAAAATTAATAATCAAAGGATATTTTTTCGAGGGGTCAAATCCTTCCGGTTTTACCAAAAGACCCTCAAGAGAATTCCCGCTATTATCCTTCCACTTAAATAGTTCTATATTTCCCCAGTAATATTCTTTTTGTTGAGGATTGGCATTCGTTATTTTTTTCTGATTTGAAAAACTAAGATCTGTAATTATTAAATCAGGAAATAGGGTAAAAGATTCTTTGGTGAACACAAGAAGATTGCTTTTTTCAGCTTTCCTAACCTTTGACGAATAGTTGAAAGGACCTTTTTCAATTAGTTCTACATTTCCGTCAGCTATATTTAAGAATGCATAGCCAGAGGTTTTATCTTTTTCGTCAAAAATTCTGACCAGGACAGTTGTATCTGTTGGCAATTTATCTATCTCATTGTCAAGGGATATATACCTATAGCGCTCTAGCTTTTCTCTCCCCTTAGTAAGTCTTAGTTTGATTCCTGTAGAAGAATTAATTTTCCAAATATCATAATGATCATACAGAAGTACGTATTCATCATTCATAGTCCATCTCATCAAGCCAGAAGCACTTGGATGCATTGGTCTGTCATTGATTTCATCATAAAAAGAACCGGAGCTTAAAACTACTTTGTTTCTTTTTTCTATATTGAAGGCTATCCAACTTGTATCAATTTTACTATACCAGTATATAAACTTCTCGGAAGGCGACATTCTGGGATTCCCTTCTATTTTTTCGGCGATCAGTTCTTTTTTTCCGGATTGTAAATCGGTTAGATAGATGTCTTTATAATTGTTGTTTTCCCAAGAAGTTAATTTGCCATATTTTTTGCTATGGGTAGAAAGAAAATAATTTGAATTATACTTTTCTGAAAGATAATAGTTATGACTTTCGTCATTGGCAAGTTCAATGAATTTTTCTGATTCGATCAAATAGGCAATAGGATAACTCTTTTCTTTATCTCTTTTAAGATTTATGTTTTGTTGCGGATATAAATAGTCATCTTGGTAGTTCCATATTTCCAATTCTACCTTTTCTGAATCTAGAAGCAATGAATCTGGCTTATTTAGTTTTTTTGAAATTCCAAAATACAATCTACTGTCATTCTCTGAATAGAAGGGACTAAAATAAGGGCTTAGGACAAATTTATCTCCCAACCACTGGGCACTAGAATCCGCAAGGACAGTAGCACTATCCATGTTATTATTCCAGTGATAAATTTCATCTATTCTGTCATCACTTTTGTCTTCACTGGAAAGGAAGCACAACATATCGCCATTTTTATTGAAATTGAATTTTTGAAAATGTGCAGATTTAGCAAGAATCGTTTTTTCCAGATATTTTTGAGTATCTATGAGTATGATAGAATCAGAATTTATTGAATCTCTGCCGGTAGTATGGAGAATCAATTGGCCATTTCTTTCTGACCATTCGTAATTCTTAACATAGGAATGCATTTTTACTGCATCATTATTCATATTATAAACCATCAAGGAACTACCATTGTCTTTGCTTTCCTTTTTAAGGGAAGTTGAATCTTTTTCTTCTGATGGGTGAAATTTAAAAGCGATTAGCCCACCGGTTTCTTTTGGCATTTTGTAAGACTCGATGCGAGCAAATTTATCATAACGGTATTCTTTCAAACTAAATATCCCTAAAGTATCTTTTGGAAGGTCCTTGCTTTTTGTCTTTTTCCTTTTGAGATGATCTATGGTATCTTTTGCCGCTTTAATATAGAAAACGAAGTAGTTATTGGAATAGTCAAACTGAGCATTTGATGCTCTGTTGAATGAAATTGTTTTACCTGTTGAGGTATTATAAAGCATCAATTGTTTGTCTGCATCTTCTACAGAAAGATCGTAGCTAATCCACTTTCCATCTGAAGACAGGTTAACATCTGATATGCTCTTCCACTCGTCATAAGTCTCCAAGGTCATTTGTTTTTTTTGTCCAATGCCATTTGAGCAAATCAAAAAACAAAAAGTGCATACAGTAATTAGTATTTTCATAGCGTGCAGTTCTTTATTATGCTGCTAAAAATAGTTTTTTTATGAAAGCCAATTGAAGCTTTTGTACTAATTAAATTATGACAGTCACATCAATTTCAATTATAGAGTACAATACTAAGAGTAGTCGGTTAAAGGTTATATTTGCAAATAAGTCCATTATTAAGTTATGACATTGAAGCGTTTTTTATTGCATTTATCAGCTATGGTAGCATTTGTTGTTATTCTACTCTTAGTGGTATTGTTATGGTTGAAGATATATACACACCATGGCCAAAAGCTTGAACTACCTGATTATAGGGAAATGCATGTTGATGAAGCGAAAATAGATGCCAAAAAGCATTCCTTCGAAATTTTAGTAAACGATTCTATTTTTAAAGTTGGCGTAGAGGGAGGAATCATTCTAAATCAGAACCCTAATCCAGGATCAATGGTCAAGGAAATGAGGAAAGTTTATGTCGATATCAGCCGATATAATGCTACTACAAATACTTTGCAGGATTTGCCTGTAATGTATGGTCGTGAGTTCAATGGTGTAAAAAGATCACTAAGTCATCTAGAAATTGAGTCAGAAATAAAATCTTATAAATATGATGCAGGAGAAGCGGATCATATTTTGGAGGTTTGGTATAATGGAGAGCAAATTGATGGAAAAGCGGGCAGAAAAAATGATGTTGAAATTGAAACTGGTGGTACCATGTCCTTTGTTTTGAGTAAAAAGGAAGGTGGAGAGATTAAAATACCAGATTTAACCTGTGAAAGGCTTGGCAATGCTAAGTGGAAACTTCAGATTTCTAAATTGAAGCTAGGTAGAATTGAGAAACGTGGACTGATTACTGTCCCATTGGATTCGGCTTACATTGTTCAGCAAATGCCATCTTATACAGATAGTAGTTCTATACAGATGGGAGAGTCAATTAATGTACTGATTCAGCAGGAAAAACCTGATATTTGCAGATAATGGGCTAATATTAATTAAATGAAGCGCTTTAATGATAAAAATCCATAATTGGATTTGCATTATTAATCAAAAAACAACTACTTTTGCAAACACTTTTAAAAGATCTTTAAAATGCAAGTGCTTAGGCAATATTCAATCCAGTTTAAAGGGTTGAAATTTGGCAATCACAAGTTTGAGTTTGATATTTCCGATTTCTTTTTCAAGGAATTTCCTGATTCTTTAATAAAGCAAGGTCAGTTAAAAACGGTTTTAGAGCTTGAAAGAAAATCAGATCATTTGGTACTGATATTTAATACTTCAGGAAAAGTGAAAACGGAATGCGATAGATGTACTGCAGGAATTGACCTTCCTCTAGATTTTTCATACGAATACATTATAAAGTTTGATGAAGATGAAAGGGAAGAAGATGAAATTATCTACATACATCCAGAAAGTCATGATTTAAAGCTCTCCTCAATGATTTATGAACAAATCATTTTGGCATTGCCGATAATCAAAGTATATAATTGTGAAGATGACGAACCTAAGCCATGCAACGAAAAGGTATTGGCGATTTTGTATAAAGATTCTATAGAAGAAGAAAAAGTTAACAATCCTTTTGGAGAGGTTTTAAAAGATTTGAAAATTACAAAAACTAAGTAAAATGGCACATCCAAAGAGTAGGATATCCAAGCAACGAAAAAGAAAGAGAAGAACGCATAAAAAGGCGATTATTCCTCAAATTGCTGTTTGTAAAACAACAGGAGAATCCCATTTGTATCACAGAGCATACTGGCATGAAGGTGAGATGTACTACAAAGGGAAAGTTGTTATTGAGTCTGTAGAAAGCGAAGATTAATATCTTAACTTAAAGAATATATGAACCCTTTGTATCTTGGTACAAAGGGTTTTTTTAGTTTGTAATAAAAGCAATCAATCATGTCAAAAAGGATAATAAATACAAGCAACGCACCTACTCCAGTGGGTCCATATAATCAGGCTACTATTACGGGAAACATGCTTTTTATTTCTGGTCAAATTGCAATTGACCCATCAAATGGAAATTTGGTTCAAGATTCTATCGAGAATGAAACTAGACAGGTAATGATTAACCTTAAGTCAATTCTTATTGCTGCCGAGATGGATTTTGAGAATGTGGTTAAAACTTCTGTATTTGTAACGGATATGAATAATTATGCAAAAATCAATGCTGTATATGCTGAATTCTTTAATGACGATACAGCACCTGCAAGAGAGTTGGTTGAAGTTGCGAACTTGCCAAAATTTGTAAATGTTGAAATTTCATTGATAGCTACACGTTAATAATTTGATTATGAAAAGAGTATTATCAGCAATACAGCCAACGGGAGACATACATTATGGAAACTACTTTGGTGCTGTAAAAAATTGGGTCAAACTACAAAACACTTATGAATGTGTTTATGGAGTTGTTGATTATCATGCTATGACAATGCCCTATAATCCCAAAAAATTAAGAGAGAATACCTGGGCATTGATTTATAATCTTTTGGCATTGGGCGTGAATAAAGAAAGCCTTTTCATTCAATCCCTTGTTCCTGAGCATACTGAGCTGTGTTGGATTTTCAATAATTTTGCAGCGATGGGAAGAGTAGAAAATATGACGCAATTCAAGGATAAGAGTCTGCAAAGCAAATCCGGTGCTGATGGTTTCATATCTGTGGGATTATTTGATTACCCCGTATTACAAGCGGCAGACATATTAATTTACAAGGCAGATTATGTACCCGTTGGTGCAGACCAGAAGCAACACCTTGAACTAAGCAGAGAAATTGCACAAAGGTTTAACAATCAGGTGGGGGAAGAATATTTTGTCCTTCCAGAAATACTGTATACAGAAACGCCAAAGATATGCTCAACTGCGGATCCGTTAAAGAAAATGAGTAAGAGTGCAGGAGAAAAACATAATATCAGCGTTTTTGAAAAAGAAGAAGTGATACGAAAGAAAATTCGATCAGCGGTTACGGATACCGGCGAAACTAAAGCTGGTGAAATGAGTGCTGGCGTGGAAAATTTATTCATTTTGCTTAAAGCATCAGATAATAATGTTGAATATGACGCTTTGATGACAGACTATACAAATGGTAAATTAAAGTATTCTGACTTAAAACAGGCAGTCGCAGATTCCTTGGTTGAGCAGAGCAATCATTTTAACATGAAGAAAAGCGAAATATTAGAAGATAGGAAGCAGGTAAAAAATGAAATTAAGGCATCTAGTGAAGCGATCAGGAAATTCGCTCAAACTACAGTTTCTGAGGTTAAAGACTTATGTGGATTGATCAATGTTAAATACTAATTAAATAGTCATATCATGAAAATCATATGCATTGGAAGAAATTATGTGGCTCATGCTGAGGAATTAAATAATGAAGTGCCAGGAGAGCCTCTTGTATTTATGAAACCTGAAACGGCTATGGCTAAATCAGATAGAATTTCTATTCCATCTTTTACCAATGACTTACATTATGAGCTAGAGTTGGTGGTTAAGATTTCTAAGCTAGCTAAAGACGTAGGCATTGAAAATGCAAACAATCATTATGATTCTATTGCTTTGGGAATTGATTTTACTGCAAGAGATATCCAAGATGCTTGTAAAAAGAAAGGGTATCCATGGGAAAAGGCTAAAGCATTTGACAATTCGGCAACTCTATCTGAATTCAGAGCTTTTGATGATTATAAGACTTCCACAATACCTTTTAATTTGGTACTAAATGGGAAGAAAGTACAGGATGGACATTCTGGATTGATGATATTCAGCATAGATTATCTTATATCCTATTGCTCAAAATATTTCACCTTAGAAGCAGGAGACCTCCTATTTACTGGTACTCCAGCAGGTGTTGGACCCGTAAAGTCAGGTGATGTTCTTGAGGGATATTTAGCATCGGAATTACTTCATAAAGTAATAATTAATTAAGACTTTTACGCATATAAAAATAAATAGACTGTCATGCCATACTTATTTACATCTGAATCGGTTTCAGAAGGACATCCAGACAAAGTATCTGATCAGATTTCTGATGCCTTGGTTGATCATTTTATAGCTTTTGATAAAAACTCCAAAGTAGCCTGTGAGACTTTGGTAACAACAGGGCAAGTCATTATTGCTGGTGAGGTAAAAACCAATACATATCTTGATATTCCTCAAATTGCAAGAGATGTAATTAGAAGAATTGGCTATACAAAGTCAGAGTATATGTTTGATGCTGATTCTTGTGGAATTTTGTCAGCGGTTCACGAGCAGTCTCCTGATATAAATCAAGGTGTTGAGCGAACGATAAAAGAAGATCAGGGTGCAGGAGACCAAGGAATGATGTTTGGTTATGCAACCAATGAAACAGATAATTACATGCCGTTAGCATTGGATCTTTCTCATAAGATCCTTTTTGAATTGGCGGCGATACGAAAGGAAGGTAAAAAGATGAAATACCTTAGGCCTGACTCAAAATCTCAGGTGACAATAAAGTATTCTGATGATCATAAGCCGATTGCTATTGATTCTATAGTTGTAAGTACACAGCATGATGATTTTGATAAGGAAGCAAAAATGCTTGCAGCGATTAAAAAGGATGTAAAGGAGATTGTTATTCCTCGTGTTATTAAAAAATGTAAGGCTTCAATTCGAAAGTTGTTTAATAATAAAATCACCTATCACGTAAACCCAACAGGGAAGTTTGTTATTGGTGGTCCTCACGGAGATACTGGTTTGACCGGTCGAAAAATAATCGTTGATACCTATGGTGGCAAAGGCGCACATGGTGGTGGTGCGTTTTCCGGCAAGGATCCTTCTAAAGTGGATAGGTCTGCAGCATATGCAACGCGCCATATTGCAAAAAATCTAATTGCTGCAGGAATATGTAATGAAGTCTTGGTACAGGTTTCCTATGCAATTGGTGTTGCTAAACCAACCAATATTTATGTGAATACTTATGGCGGTTCTAAAGTAAATCATTCAGATGCTGAAATTGCAGATATTGTTTATTCTGTTTTTGATATGAGACCTTATGCCATCGAACAGCGATTGAAACTGAGAAATCCAATTTACTCAGAGACAGCTGCTTATGGACACATGGGCAGAAAGCCAGAAATGAAGACTTTTTCATTTACCAATGGATCAGGTAAAGTTATCAGCAAGAAAGTAGAGACATTTACCTGGGAAAAACTGGATTATGTCAATAAAATAAAGAAGGCATTTGGCCTATGAGAATTGTAACTTAGGATTAACTTTGAGCCAAATATTAATACCTTAATTTTATAGTTCAAAATATACCCTAAGAATGAAAGTTGACCAATTCAAAGACAGGCATATTGGTCCTGATCTTCAGGATGAAAAAGAGATGTTAAATGCTATCGGTATTAAATCTATCGATGAGCTTATCCAAAATACGGTTCCTGATAAAATCAGATTAAAAGAAGATCTTAATATTCCTGAGGCATTAACAGAATATGAATACTTAAGGGAACTTAAGACTATCGCATCTAAGAATAAACTTTCTCGATCTTATATTGGTCAAGGTTATTATGGCACCATAACACCTTCGGTTATTCTCAGGAATGTTTTTGAGAATCCAGGATGGTATACTCAATATACGCCATACCAGGCTGAAATTGCCCAAGGAAGGCTTGAAGCACTATTGAATTTTCAGACAATGGTGTCTGATCTGACTGGAATGGATTTGGCCAATGCTTCATTATTGGATGAAGGAACGGCTGCTTCTGAAGCGATGATTTTGGCTCATGGAGTAAAGAATAAAAAAGCAAACGATTCCCCTAATGTTTTTGTAGATGCAAAGGTATTTCCACAGACTTTGGATGTTGTTATTGGACGAGCTAAACCATTAGGAATTAATGTAGTGGTTGGGGATTGGAACAATGCAGAGTTGGATGATTCCTATTTTGCAGCTATGGTACAATATCCCGATGCACTAGGATCAGTTAATGATTATGTTGGACTTTCAGAACAATTGAAGTCAAAGAACCAAATGTTGATCGTAGCTGCAGATATTCTTAGTCTTGCCGTCTTAAAAGCACCAGGTGAATTTGGTGCAGACATCGTTGTTGGGTCAACTCAAAGATTAGGAGTCCCAATGGGATGTGGAGGGCCTCATGCAGCGTATTTTGCTACTTCAGAAAAATATAAAAGACAAATTCCAGGAAGGATTATTGGTGTCTCCAAGGATAGGCTAGGAAACCAGTCCTTACGTATGGCTTTGCAGACAAGAGAACAGCATATCAAAAGGGAGAAAGCTACATCTAATATTTGCACCGCACAAGCATTGCTTGCAATCATGGCTTCAATGTATGCCTGTTATCATGGACCTGATGGGATAAGGGGCATAGCTTCACAGATTCATGAAAAAACAAATGAGCTATTCCATTTTCTAAAAGGAAAAAACTTCAAGCTTGTTAATAATTTCTTCTTTGATACATTGAGTATTGAATCAAATGCCGAAGAAATTTCGCAGATACAAAGCAGATCCGCAGAAAAGGGAATCAATTTTTATTATGACAATAATATAATTTCTGTCAGTTTGGACGAAACTGTCTTGCCTTCGGATTTGGAGGACATTAAATATTGCTTCGATATTAAAGAGGGAGAAGTTTATAGCAATGGAATAGAAACAGGGATTCCATCAAACTTAACAAGGACCTCAGAGTATTTGCAACATGAAATCTTTAACAGTTTCTATACGGAGACTGAAATGATGAGATATCTCAAGTCATTGGAAAACAAAGATTTGTCTTTGGTTCATTCGATGATTGCCTTAGGAAGTTGTACTATGAAACTGAATGCAGCTTCGGAATTGATACCTGTTTCGTGGCCTGAATTTTCTAGTATACACCCGTTTGCCCCAAAAGAGCAATTGATGGGATATCATCAGATCTTTGAGGAGTTAAACGACTATTTATCCGAGATAACTGGATTTGCGGCCTGTACGCTGCAGCCTAATTCAGGTGCTCAAGGTGAATATGCTGGGCTTATGATGATTAGAGCTTATCATCTTGATAATGGGGATGATCATAGAAATATTGTTTTGATTCCTTCATCAGCACATGGAACCAATCCAGCAAGTGCAGTTATGGCAGGGATGAAAGTTGTTGTTACAGCTTGTGATGAACTGGGGAATATTTCCCTTGATGACTTAAAGGATAAAATCGAGCTTCACAAAGATAATTTGGCTGGCATCATGATTACTTATCCTTCGACGCATGGCGTATTTGAAGAAGATGTAATTGAAATATGTGATCGCATACATGATGCAGGAGGATTGGTATATATGGATGGGGCCAATATGAATGCTCAGGTAGGGTTGACAAGCCCAGGAGCTATTCATGCGGATTGTTGTCATCTAAATCTGCATAAAACATTTGCTATACCACATGGTGGTGGTGGACCTGGCATGGGTCCGGTTTG
The DNA here is from genome assembly GCA_029262995.1 of Saprospiraceae bacterium. Classification (GTDB taxonomy): domain Bacteria; phylum Bacteroidota; class Bacteroidia; order Chitinophagales; family Saprospiraceae; genus RFSX01. Next base: position 85,931 of record JAJCYH010000022.1, read on the forward strand.
TGTCAATGAAAAACTAAAACCATATCTGCCAGGACATGCACACAATGAAAAAGCCACATCATCAATTCATGCCATTTCAGCTGCTGAATATGGTAGTGCAAGTATATTATTGATATCATATGCTTATATAAGAATGCTAGGCAGAGAAGGAGTAAGAAAATCAACTGAATCTGCCATCTTGAATGCCAACTATATACGCGCTAAACTGTCAGGAAATTATGATGTGCTTTATACAAATATCAAGGGATACTGTGCTCATGAATTGATCGTAGACTTGCGAGACTTTAAAGAACATGGTGTTTCTGCTGAAGATGTTGCAAAGCGTTTAATTGATTATGGCTTTCATGCGCCTACATTAAGTTTTCCTGTTCCTGGAACAATTATGATTGAGCCTACGGAAAGTGAAAGCAAGGCAGAACTTGATAGATTTATTGAGGCGATGCGAAGTATCAGGAATGAAATTCAAAATGTGATTGATGGTAAAGTGGATGCTGAAGATAATGTTCTTCGCAATGCACCACATCCATTACATGAGATAACGGCTGATGAATGGAATCATTGCTATTCAAGATCTGAAGCTGCTTATCCTTTGAATTACCTTAATTCGGGTTCAAAGTTTTGGGCTACAGTTGCAAGAGTTGACAATGCTTATGGAGATAGGAATTTGATATGTACTTGTCCACCGGTGAGTGCTTACTCGGAAACTGAGAACTGAGAACTGAAAGCTGAGAACTGAAAGCTGAGAACTAAAAGCTGAAAACTAAAAGCTGAGTCACCTACGCAATTAAAATTGCTACGGTGCCTAAATAGGGTGAGAGGTGAAAACTGAAAACTGAAAGGTGAACCGCCTTCGCTTACCGCGTGCCGCCTCAGCTTTAGCGGTGGCGCAAGCTTCGGACGGTCAAGGAAGGTGAACGGCCTTCGTCAGACCTGAAGGTCAATACTTCGTCGGTCAAGTAAGGTGAAGGGTAAAAGCTGAAATCTGAAAAGTAAAATTGAAAATTGAATGGTGAAAGCTGAAAACTGAAGAGTGAAAATTGTTTACCTTTTTGGAGCTTATTCATGGAACTTAAAGATGAAGAAAAGTATCCTTAAAGATTATTCATTCAAACTTTCTATCCTAGGTATAGAGATTTACAGGCAAATGAAAAATCAAAATGAATATGTAATTTCTAAACAACTTTTACGATCTATAACAAGTATTGGAGCAAATATTCATGAAGCCTATGATGCAGAATCGAAGAAAGATTTTATTCACAAATTGTCTATTAGTTTAAAGGAATCAAAAGAAACAGATTATTGGATCAGACTTCTAAATGATACCGATCTAGTGACTATAGAGTTTGAAGAATTAAAAGAGAAACTCAATTCGATTACCGCTCTATTGGTATCGACGATTAAAACATCAAAGCAGAATTTAAGGGAAATATAATCCTCAGTCCTCAGTCCTCACTCCTCAGCCCTCAGTCCTCACAGTCCTCAGTCCTCAGTCCTCAGTCCTCAGTCCCCAGTCCTCAGTCCCCAGTCCTCAGTCCCCAGTCCTCAGTCCTCAGTCCTCAGTCCCCAGTCCCCAGTCCTCAGTCCCCAGTCCTCAGTCTTCAGTCCTCAGTCTTCAGTCTCCAGTCCCCAGCCCTCAGCCTCCAGCCCTCAGTCTCCAGTCTCCAGTCTCCAGTCCTCACTCCTCAGCCCTCAGTCTCCAGTCCCCAGTCCTCAGCCCTCAGTCTCCAGTCCTCAGCCCACAGCCCTCAATCCACAGCCCTGAGTCTCGAGTCCTCAGTCCACAGCCCTCAGTCTCCAGTCCTCAGCCCTCAGTCCCCAGTCCTCAGTCCTCAGTCCTCAGTCCTCACTCCCCACATTTCAAGTTTGTTGTCCAAAGTATAATAGATTAGATTGTAAGAATCTTCTGATGGAGCAAATCTCCTTTGAATAAGAAACATATTATTCTTCTCTCGGATAGTTTCTATTATTATACCATTAAAGTTATCGAATTCACGGAGGTATGAACCATTCTGATCATCGAAAGGCCGATGTAATTTCCATTCAGATTTAAGCCACCTCGATAAGTCAGATTTTTTCTTTAAAGGAAAGACGATATGATTCAACTGATAAATGGAATCGCTGTGAAATTTTTCATAGAAGGAAACAAAGGCTTCAGGGATTTCGATTACTTGTTCAGTAGTATTTGGGGCAGATGTATTATTACAAGAACAGATAAATATTAATGTTAAGATAAGTAAGTAGTATTTCATTTCTTAAATATTGAATAGATGTACAAACTTATATAAAGGAAGACAAAAAGTTGAAAGTTAGTTTTCTTCATTTCATATTCTTCGATTGAATATGTCAAGAAAGAAACGAGTAGGTGGTTGAACTAGGATTAATAGGATTAATAGATAATTAGGATTGTTTTTTATTATCTGGATGATTAAGGTTATAGACTCTTTTATATTCTAGGCTGTTTGATCCAAAATTAATAAGGAGTCCATAGGGTAGATTATAGGCTTGGCAATAATTCATCGCTTGTGCAAGATGAACTTCATTTAGTCTGATCACAGCTTTGAGTTCAAGGATAATTTTACTTTCTACTAAGAAATCCACACGGCGCGTTCCTACCTGAATTCGATGATAGAAAATCTCCATTTCCAATTCTCTCACGAAACTTAATCCTAAGTCTTCCATTTCTATAGATAATGCACGTTGATATATTACTTCCTGGAATCCATTACCCAGAAATGAATGAACTCTCATTGCACATCCTATGATTTTGTAAGTCAGTTCGTCTTCGACTTTTTTTTGAGTTTCATAGCCACAGAAAATTAATAATGATTGTATTCATTTTTATCATGAGTTTATTGTGGATAAGTAAACTCTTATGTATTCTTTTTAGCTAAACAGTTTAAATGACTAACCAAGTTAGAGTAGAGGTATTAACTAGGATTAACTAGGATGGGTTTATAATAATCCTTTAATCCTATTCATCCTAATTCAAACTTTATGGGGAATACTTACGATACATTTAGGACTTGTGCATAAGTTTTGGAATTCAATCAAATAATTATGATTAATCCTTTATAACGGCATAAACGAGAAAATAATTATCCAATTTGTGTGTGAATATGTTGTAGGATTGATGTTGCTCATTTATATCTACGAATCCTGAAAGCTCCAATTCCTCCTGATAATATTTAAAGCTAAAGACGTGCATATGCTTTTTAAAGTCGAGGGATTTTTTACCATAAGCCTTGTACATGGCTTCTTTGCCTCCCCAGAAAATATGGTAGGATTCAAAATAGTGCTTATCATCGATGGCTTGGATTTCTGTTTGTGAAATGAATTTAGGGTATAGCTTAGAAATTTTCTTTTCTTCTTTTTGGATATCGATGCCCACTAAATGTTTAGAAACTATGGCAGCTGCTCGGTTATTGGAATGGCTAAGTGAAATAAAGTAGTTGCTATTTTCAAGGAAAGGCTTGCCAAACCCATCCTTATACAAATTGAATTCTTTGCCTGACAATAAGTGTTTAAGCAAAAATCTGCTGCATAACCATTCCTGTTTTCTATGAGGATTCATTAGTTCAATCGCTTTTTTTTCAGATTCTGACAATACCATTGAATTCATAAAAAAGCAATCTTCTTCTGATTTTTGCCAAACTGCAATATGGCAGTCATGTTGTTCGAGATATTTTTGAAAAATCAAAGGCATAAAATTCTGTACATTTGCGGTCAGATTGTAAAGATATGATTCTAACGGACGTACAGATACTTGAAAGCATAGAAAAAGGAGATATTGTTATTGAGCCATTCAAAAGAATGTGTCTTGGAACGAACTCTTATGATGTTCATTTGGCTAAATATTTGGCTGTTTATACTGGGGATGAGCTTGATGCGCGCAAGCACAATCCGATTCGGGAATTTGAAATTCCAGAAGAGGGTTTTGTAATTCAACCGGGGACGCTTTATTTAGGGGTGACTGAAGAATATACCGAAACCCATAGCACAGTTCCTTTTCTGGAAGGCAAATCCAGTGTCGGCCGCTTGGGTATAGATATTCATGCTACTGCAGGAAAGGGAGATGTAGGCTTTTGCAACACCTGGACCCTTGAAATTAGTTGTGTTCATCCCGTTAGGATATATGCTGGCATGCCAGTTGGACAATTGATTTACTTTAAGGTAGATGGTCGGATCGAGAATTACTACAACAAGAAGAGTAATGCTAAGTACAATTCCCGCACGACTAAGCCTGTGGAGAGTATGATGTGGAAGAATAAGTTTTGAATTTATTTTACCTTATCTCGTTTTATATTGGAACAATAGTGATATAAGATATTGATAAACAGATATTAAGACTTTTTTTATTAAAATATTCTGTAGGAAATGTGTAAAATATTGTGTGGGTATTCTTAACGTCTAAGGATAATTTTATTGAGTTAATTATTTGATAAATTAAACCTTAAGACATGAAAACACAATTATTTTTAACAGCCTTTATAACTCTTATTTTATGCTTTGAACTTACGGCTCAAGTCGAAATAGATCAAACAGGTATCGATATAAAAACAACAGGGCATCTTTCTGAAATTTCAATTAATGGACCCGGAAATGCGTTGTACTCAATATATGTTGAAGCAGATGCAACAAGCAGTGCTAGTGCCGGGATAGTTGCTAAAGCCAACGACGTACCTGGATTTGGTCACTTCACATATGGAATTATAGGGGAGGCAAACGTTGGTTCAAACGCAAATCGATCACTTGGAATTTATGGTCTTTCTCTTCGTCCTACACCTATTCAAGATGGAAGAACGACCGGCGTTCAAGGACTAGGAGGCAATGCAACTGACGGGGCCAATCGCGGGGTATACGGAATTCTACAGGGTTCAAATACTGGGTCCGCTGTCTTGGGCTATGACCAAGTCGGTTTTCCTGGTTGGAGCCAAGTGACAAATAATACTGTTTCCTACGCAGGATATTTTCGTGGTAAAGGATATTTCCATGATAACTTGGGTATTGGAGAAGACAATCCACAATCCAAAGTACACGTCAAAAGTGGAGATGTGTATATTGAGGGTTCTGCTAATGGCATAATCCTTGAGTCTGCTGCAGGGGGGTGTTATAGATTGACAGTTGATAATGCAGGTAACCTTGTTACAACCTCAGTTCCATGTCCATAAAATTTGCATCATGATTGATCCAGTGAAGATTAAAATATCGGGTCGGGAAAAAGAAGTTTTAAAGTGTTTGGCTGAAGGCATGACAACGCATCAAACAGCAAGGAAGTTATACCTTTCATATGAAACAATTAAAACCCACAGAAGCAATTTGCTTAATAAGTTTGATGCTAAAAATGCATTTCAATTGGGATTAAAAACCAGCATATTTGATCTGGCAGAACTGCATTAAATTTATTGAGTTAGAAACATGTTGGGGTTTCCCTCTAGGACAAATCCGGCCCAATAATATGGATGAGTGTAAGGTCCTTTAGAATTTTTACATTCAAGTTTTGTCATATGAAGTGCTTCTGCTACTGATATACCTGACTTCCAATTAGTATAGAATGATACCATAAATTCTTGTGAAGCCTGATCATCAATTTTCCAGAGTGTTTTAAGGACGGTTTGGGTTCCGATTTCGAGAAATCCACGAGAAAGTGAAAACACCCCTGTTCCGATAACATAAGAACCAGTACCGGAGTTACACGAACTGAGGCAGACAAACTTTGGCGGTGATTCTATTAATTTAAGATGAGCTAGGCGAATAGCTGAGGTATCGTTTTTAGATCGACCTACCAAAAAGCAGTCCTGCCTTGTATCGCTGTACGAATAACCATGTGTTATTATATGGAGAATGTCATTGCCTGCATTTGAGATAAAATTGTCTTTGTTTAAATCTTCCCCACTGAAGAGTGTAGCATAAGTAAAAAGGGCATGTATTTCTAAGGCTTCTTTGTGTCCATAATATAGTTCAGGCAGTTTTTTGATATTCGAACTATTTAAGGTGGAGGAATCGGAATAACTGAAAATGCAAAAACTGTCACCTGAGACAAAAGTAGTATCAATAACTCCTTTCTGTTTAAGGTTTGTAAATCTTGAACTATCTATCATTTTTTTATCTGCTGATAAAAGATATTCTAGAGGTGCGACAGACAGTAAATTATCCGGACTTAGTAGTAGTAGCTCAGATGAATCTGAGTATTTGAAATTTAGCTTGTCTAAAAGCTTTGACGTAACAAAGTTATTTTCAATTTTTTTATTGGTAATTATTTGCATCTGCTCAGTTAAAGCATTTTTTATTTTTGGCCAATAATATTTACTCAAGAGCATCGTCGAACCACTGTATGTGACTTCGAATAAGTCTTCATCATAGACAAGGAAATCAACTATAGACGAATTTTTTGAATTTACGTACTCCAGAATAGCAACTGAATCTGAGTTGTTGAAACTTTCGTCTAATCTGATTTTTGAAGTATTGTTCAGCCGATTATTAAAGGCTTGGAATAGAGTAGAATATATCTCATTTGAATAATCATCAATCTCATTAAAGTCTTCTAAAATTGAAAGACAATTTTCTATTGTTGTTTCTGTGTCTTTAGCAATTGACTCTATGCTTATATCGGATAATTTATGCTTTTTAATTCTTAAATCTCGTTTCTTGGTATCTGAAAGCAAGCTTAAAACCAATGCATGATATCTCATAGGAATTACAGTGTCGAAATTTCTATTTAATTCTTCGAGTATAAAGCTGCAATTCTCAGTGTAGAAGTCATCCAAATGGAATTCTCTTTGATTTTTAAATATTTTTTTTGCAATATCACGTCTTTTAATCAATGGACTTATAAGTTCTTCAAGTTTTAATTCTTGGCCAAGCTCTAGTTTGAGCTTGTTTAACCCATATAGCACATCTGATTCATAAAACTCGATGAAATCTAATAATTTGAAATTACAATCCTTGTAATTGCCCATTTCTTTTAAAAACCTTTCTGCTTCTTTAATTTGTTTTAAACCAACATAGCTTTCTGCCAGTATATTACAAATATCAAAATACGTTCGGGTGCATCTATAATTGGATAATTTAGCATAGGCCTGCTGTAAATAGTTTAAAGATGCCTCAGGCTTACCATTGTCTTCAAGTATAAATCCTAAGTTTAAGTAATAGTAGCTTTGCACTCTCGGCGATAGACTTTCAAGTTTTGGCTCCAAATAGGAAATCAGACTATCGGGACCGATTACATTCTCCCCATTCTCGTAGATGTTTGCCAGGTTTATTAATGTTATTGCTTCGTCGTTAAGTTTTTTTATGCTTCTAAAAATAACTAACGAACGGTTGAGAGTTCTAATAGCAGTTTCCTGAGCGCCTGGATGTGCTTCATTTATTAGGAGAGATCCTTTAATTCGGTAAAGCAGTCCTTTTACAAAGGGCATTTTGTCTTTGTATTCTGATGTTTCCAAACAATGCATAGCATATTCAACACAACTAAGTGCATGAAAACTTTGGTTGTGGAATCTAAGGTAATCCTGGTAGTCTATTAAGTATAGAATATAATAGTAAAGTGCAAGAACTTCACTATTGAAACGGAGGTTTTTTAGGAGTTTTAATTTATCAATGTAGTCCTTTTCGTAAGAGAAGATGTTCTGTGATGCAAAAAGGTATTCCAACAGATATTCAGCTTTGTAAATTTGGTCCTGAATTTCAATTTCAGCGAATATTTTTTGAATCGTATCTACGGTTTGGTCATACCGCATCTCAAAATTTAATTTCTTAATTAGCTTGATTTTTCTTAAATTTAATGAGGAGGGTGTTTTTTTTATTTTACTTAGTTGGTCGTGATCAAGCATTGCGAGGTAAGAATTGGGATAATCGGTATGGATTTCAAGAACCTGTGATTCATTGTTGATCAGCTGTAATTCTAGGTCTTCTTCATGGGAGAAATGTGCACAGTGGATGAACAATATGCTGATAAAGAACAGTGTAAAGATCAATTTCATAGCAGAAGATAAAACAAAATGAAAGATTATGAAAAAATTATTATGGGTAATGGGATTATTGGGGTGGATAATTTTAATTGTATGCGTTTTTTATAAAAGAAAAATTAATAATGAAAAGGTATTGGGTCAAATTTATATTCCTGCATCAAGTTCAGATGATATAGGTTTAATTAGACTTAAAGTACCTCACGAAAATGACGATGATGAGGATATACCTATAATTCTATACCGTTATGATGGAAAATATTATAACTATAATTCACACGTGGTTTTTGATATATATTCTAAGGACGGGCTAACCTTTGCTAAAAAAATTGAGAGAACAACAAGTAATAAAGCCAATAGAACGGAGGATGCTTTCCGATCTATAATGATAGACGTTCCAATTAATTTACATAATCGATATCAGAACTCTGATGATGGAGGAGCACACAAGAAAAGACATATCATAACAAACCTAACTCCGTTAGGAGAATCACTGCCGTACTACAGAGGGACGTACGATTACCTAGATCCAAATTCAAAAGACACGTCTGAGGTCGTATTTTATAGTGTTAATGTGCCACAAGAATATATGGATAGTATTGATACTTCATATTATTTTTATTTTAATGACACTTTTCTACTTAATGGAGTGATTGAAGATTTATATAGATTAGATGTCAATCATGTCCATTAGTAATGGGATGAAGTATCTGAAAAGAGTGTTTTTCATAGGATTCTTCAGTTTTCTAGTTTTATATAGTCTTCCTGTTTTGATCAAATGTGATAAGGAAAATTGTGAAGACGTATATGTTGTACTATGCAATCCCCAAATATTTAAACCAGAAGTAAAAATTTCATGTCGACATGAGAAACTTGAAATGAGTAGTAGTCGGAATTATACATTTCCAAGTAATTCTTTTTTTATACGTTTCAAATATTTATACCATTTTTTTGTAGGTAAATCCATGAAGATTGTTTCAAATAGGATTTTTTACACCGAGTTAAAGTTGTCTGATTACGAAATTTTAAATCTTTATCTACCCTTTGATACAATTATTGATATAGAGAAATATGAACAAATGAGGGTGATTGGTAATTTAAAATTGGATTATTATCGTCTTGGGTTAAGGATTGGAGATTTTATACATTCAGAATCCCATCAAATTAAATACAATAGTGAAATTAAATCTAGTAGTCTTTATGATTTAATTGGTAGACCACAGGACAGATTTAATTTAGTATTATTTAATGATTTTACAGCCAATCATAATAATATAGCTCAAGGAAGTGAGATACCCTATCGTAAAAACCTAATTTACAAAGGCTTTGCTGGGCTAGGCTGGTCAGATATAAGTCTTGTATATGATGAAGACTTGTTGATTCATGAAATCACACACATGCTTGGCTTAAAGCACAATGTCAAATCAAAGTCTGAAAATTGTCACTTGGCTGGGAATTTCGATCATAGGTGTATATATTTTATGTATTTGGATGATCTTGTAAGGATTAAAAAGTCTATGAAACCTGCTGACATTTTCAGTGTAAGCCAACAAGAGAATATTTATTTTCCTCAGTTAATTACAAATGATACATATAAATGCTCTTGTCCTAAGCTTTCCATAAATAGTCCTCATATAAGAATAGCTGGGTATTACGATATGGACCCTAACATGATACTAGAAGTAACATTTGATCAATTATTAAATGATCTTGAATTTATTATCAATGATAGTTTAACTCTGGAGTATTACAATGTAATTTCCAATAATTATAAAATGGAATATAGCCTTCTAGAAAATGAAATAAATTACTTTATAGACGATCAATCTTACTTAAGTAGGAAAATTCAAAATCATAAAGATCTGCGTAAAAGGAACTTCATAGATATAATAAAAACTAAACTTAGGGAAACGGGTGATCAAACAGAATACGATTTTTCATATGGATCAACAAACACAATTGATTTTAATAATACTGTAACGAATTTAGTAGCAAGGTTAAGTAATGATTCTACAAAACGATACCAAAAGCTGGACCTTGATTCAATTCTTAAAGCTGAAAAAATAAATGAAATATTTAATCCAAAAGATACAAGTCAAAGTATAAAGTATTATTATAATTCAGCATTGATTAAAAATTCAAAATTTTTCCTACCAAAAACTAGTGAAAAAACTGTAATTGCAATTGAGATTGCAAATCGATTTAAAAAGATACGAAGAGAATTTTTATTAAATAACTTGACATTGGAATATGAGGAGAGAAAAAGTAAAGAAATAAAAATTCATAAAAAGATTCTTAGTGAACAAAATGGGAATGCAAATTTTATTGATAGTTTAGAAACTAACCAATTAAATAATAGTGAGCCCACAAAAAATAGTGAAGTAAGAAATGTTGTAATAAAAGACAATTTGAATGAAAACATAATCATCGATAATGAGGAGTCAAGTGATTTGAATCAATTGTTATCCAGTGAGAAATTATATAAAGGCAAGTATTATAAATTTGAATCTTATTCATTACAAAATTTTCTTAGGAGGATATATGATTTATCTAAGGAAGAATTAAATGTGGTAAAACTATTGATGAAGATAAATCCTAATCCTCAGATAATAATAGCAGGAGATATCTCTAACTCACTACTTCTTCAAAATAATATTAATGATTTTAGTAATTATTTAAAACAAAATACTGATATGGTTAAACCAAGCATAAGAATTCTCAATTCAAAACAAGATAGATTCCTAGAAGGTATTTATATACTTATTGAAGATCAAGTAATAACGAAATAGTCATTGAATCAAATCTATTTTTTCCATTCACCTTATTAAAGAATTCAAGGCTAGTATCAAATTCTTTTTCCAAAAACATTATATGCCCCATATATCTGTTTGCTTCTTGGTGGGTAGAGTCTTGTTCTAAAATATCAAGAAATCGTTTTTTACTCTTATCAAAATCCCGCAAATCGAAGTACCAAATGGCACTATCCAATTTTGTTTGTGCCATATCGGCTGATCGCACACCAGAGTTGGGTGGAAATTCATACATCGCCATTATTTTATTTACACGTTGAGTCTGCTTGATAACACTATAGCCATAAAACGTTAGGATTAGTAATGCTACCACAATTAACGCCCATACCCAATAAGTTTTTCTTTTTGGGACTAGCTCAGGAATTGATGTTTCCTCTTTATGCACATCCCTTAAAACATCAAGTGCATCGTGGTGTCTCACCTGCTCCTCAAGAAAGCCATTCATCTCTTTATATAATTCAAAGTCTTGTTTGAATGTTTTATCTACTTCTAAACGAGCCAAAAACGTTGTTTCCTCTTCAGCAGTCAATGCGTTATTGAGGTAACGTTCAAATATTATTTGATTCTCTTCATTCATCAATTTAATTGTGTTCTGATTGAATTTCTTGTACAAGTTGCGACCAGCGGCTTATACATGCTGCCTTACGACGATAGAGTGTGTTTATAGAATTAAAAGCCATAGCATGTACTATTTCCTCTGTGCTTAAACTTTTTTTGGTCAGTGTAAGAAGTTTTTGACATGTCTCACTTAAATTTTTAAATGTCGATTCCATAATCTGGTATCTTTGGTATTCAGACTCTTGCTCTTCAATTAACGGATTATTTATTGTCTCAGTATATAGTCGTTGTGCCAGTACTATACTTACCCCTTTCCTAGTTTTGTTTTTTCGAATCCGATCTATCCAGCGTCGTTTGCTTAACTGTAGAATTAAACCAGACAAACTGCTTTGAAGATGGTCAATCTTAAGTAGAATGATTTCCAGACACTCCTGAAACACATCTTCTGCGTCCTCATTAGAACCGCTGTTCCTGACAATCCATGTCTTAACAGAAGGCAGCACATTAATGTAAATCTTTTTAATGCTTTCTCTGTCACCTGATTTCAGTCCGTTAAATAATTCGTAATCCTCCAAATGTCTACAGTATTAAGGTCGATACAAGATAACATAAAATATTTATTGTGAGGAGGGTAAGATTAAGAGACCTCTTCCGACAGTATCTATGAAAAGCTCATAGGAGTGCTGGAGGCCGTAAAGAGGGATTCCAGGATTCTTCATGTCGTGTGGCCACAGACATGATTCAGCTTGAGCAAATAATTTATTAATTCAAAAGCTGTTATCATGGATTTATTACTACTTATCCTTGGATTTATTATTGAAGAGGATGGTGGAGGCTTATAGTCTTCAAAACAAAACGAAGAAAGGCGGGATATTTTAACCCGCCTTTTTATATTTCTTTTGCCATCCAGGTTCTATAAATGAGCGGTGAATATTGGCTTATATCAATCACAAGGGATTTGTTATGCTTTCTTTTGTAAAGCTGCAGGATCAGGCATGTTAAATTTAAATGACTTTGCAAATAATGGTTACTCAGTTTCTTATTGTTCCTTTGCAAAAATCTTTGAAAATTATTGACTTTGCTGTGCAATAATTCATGAGTTAGAATAGGGTCCTTATAAATGGCTATTATTTCCAGTCCAAGCGCACGTGCTTTTTGGACAGTATTTTCGAAGTCTATATTCCTGATTTCTTCCAAAATAAGATCATACTTTCCGTGGTAAAAGGCGTTCTGTGCTTTTGCTAGAGCCATAGTTGAATCTGGATGATCGGTCTCTACACTATTGTACCACTTTTCAATAAATGCATTTGTTTTATTATAGGCTTGTAAACCGCCCACAGTGGAGATGATGTTATGAAACCGTACGACCGGTATCTTTCCACTTTGCATCAAAACCTTTTCTTCTAATGCATAGTCGTATACATCTATAATAAACTTAGGATCCTTCAAAATATTTTTTTCCCATATTTTAAGTGAGTAAGACACAAGGTACATTGTCAATAGGGTATGCAATTCCGACGGTTTTTTGATGAAACCCTTATTTAGCAAACTGAAAATTTTATTTCCTGACTCGAGATCATATTCTGTTACAAGTTTGAAGAGCAACTCCAAAAATCCATATAATTCTGACGAAGGCAGATGAGACATGGATGACTCGAGTGCATTCTTTAGTTCAGCATAATTTAATCCACGAATAGACGATCTGTTGATAAGCTCAGTCAGGTAAAGCATACTTCTTTCTTTTTGACATTGCATGAATTGTGTTATCATGGACTTAAAGAAATCTTTCTTATCGGACCTCTTGGATGGGTTGTCACTGTAGTATTGAGTATGCAGTAGCTTCCATTTTGCTTCATGGGTTTCAGTATCAAGGCCTTTTGTTTTGGATAGCTTTTTATCCAATGAGCGGTAGTGCTGGTTTGCTAAGTCATATAAGCCTTTTTTGTTCAGGTATTCAATGAGATATAGATCGTGAGCGAAATTTTTGCCTTGCATCACTTGAATAGAAATCCATTCTTCCAGCCACAGTGTGAGTCGTGACATGAGGTTGAGGAAGGCCTTTTGACTGAATTTGGGAAAATACTTTAATCTAATAGATTCTGAGTCGTCCAAAAGAGTCAGTTGGCCTTTTCGTTTTTGCAAAAAAGTGAAGAATTCAAAATTGTCTGAATCGCTTTTTGTCTTAAACAAAAGATACCGTCTGAAAGACGACCATTCATCTTTCGTCAAACTATTACATATGGATATGAGCTTTGAATTATACAAAACTATAGGAATTGATTGAGCGAACTATGGTCAAGATAGGCAATAAAACTTAAGTATTGACTATAATGAAGATAACAGAAGGAAAAAAAACTATAGGAAAAAGCCAAATAGTTGAATTTCCGTTCATCATTTTTTGATTGATATTGCTTCAAAAGTAGAAATGAAGGAAATAGAATTAATAGTAGCGATACCCTGCAGCCGAAGCATTGAGTTCATCGGGTTGAGTGAGATCATCCGAATCGAAGCACTGCAAAATTACTGTAAGATAATTACAAAAAATTCTGCCTCTCTGGTTAGCTCTATTAACATCGGAAGGTATCGAAAATTGCTGGATGAATTCGACTTCAGTTCACCACATAAATCTCATCTGGTAAATAAAAATGCCATTGTCCGCTACGTTAAAAGTGGTGAATTGGAAATGGCGGATGGATCATCGGTTCCCGTTTCAAGACGAAGGAGGGAAGCTTTTTTGGATGAACTGTTTCAAAGGAATGAATTACTGACACTTGATGGCTGAAAGCTGCCTTTGGTTCATTGATAGCTACCGATGGTCAAAAATTAAAAATAGAAAGGAGTTTGATCTATAAATTGAAATTAAAAGACCGACGAGATCTTAACTATAATCAATAAACACTTACAAAATGAAAAAACTAATATTTTTCCTTAGTCTGTGCTATGCACAATTATTTTCATCTTCTTTAACTGCCCAATGCCCTTCCGGCAGTGTCACTTTGACCACCCAGGCTGAAGTGGATCAGTTTGCTATCGATTATCCGAATTGTACGGAGATAAATGGAAATCTGACGATAGGGCCTTCTGGGGATATTGAAAATCTGGATGGATTGACAGGAATAGAAAGAACTATCGGGTACTTAATGGTTAGATCAAATTCGGTACTGTTTGATTTGTCAGGATTAAATCAGATAACTGTGTTGGACGGAGGGCTGAATATTTATAATAATAGCAGTATGATGCAATTTCCTCAATTCAATAATTTGACCTCAATAGGAGGCGGATCAATTTATATATCAAGTAATCCTTTTCTTCCAAGTTTTGATTTATCAGGAGTGACATCACCAAATCTTGAATCTATAGTTGTGAGGTCAAATAACTCTTTAGGTAGTGTATGCTTACCTACAAACCTTGAGACATTGAGTCAAAACTTTGAGATAAATAACAACCCGAAGTTGTCAAATTTATGCGGGCTACCGAATCTCAATTTGGTAGAGGGTTTTTTCATGATAAGTAGTAGTATTGAGTTGGATCTTCCAGACTATAATAATTTGACGACAATCGGAAATGGCTTGCATATTACAAAAAATGAAGAGATTACCGAGTTGCCGGCATTTAATAGTTTAGCGAGTATAAAAGGAGGTCCTATTTACGTTGGTAATAATTCCAAGTTGCCAAGTTTTGATTTGTCAGGGGTATCTGCGCCCAACCTTTTAACGGTTGTGGTAAGATCGAATCCGGAATTGCAGAGTGCATGTCTGCCATCGGATTTGGAGACACTTTCAACCACAGTGTCAAGTTTGAGATCGCATTTTGAAATATATGATAATCCCTTATTAGAAGAGATTTGTGAATTCAATAACTTGAAACTCATACAGAATAATTTTCTGATTGCTGGAACTGTTGCTTGTGAACTACCTGACTTTCCAAAGTTGGAGTCTGTGGGATCACTACCCAATGAAGGAATGCAATATTTCAATAATTCCAATTTGGAGCACATCAGTGCATTACCGAGTCTGAGCTATATTCATGAGAAATTAGAAATAGTTAATAATCCGGTACTTAGCATTTGTGCTGTACAGGCTTTTTGTGACTATCTACCGTCAGTAAAGAGCAGAACTATCTCAGGTAACTTAGGTGCCTGCATTGATGAAAATGCAATATTGAATGCATGCAGTGCAGCTGAGTATGTTCAATCATCAGATTATGATAGCGATGGTTTCTCAATTTGTCAAGGGGATTGCGATGATGATGATTCTAGTATTTACCCGGGAGCCCTAGAAATCTGCGACGGCAAGGACAACGACTGCAATGGTATTATTGATGATGGTACTGATGGCCAGGCCAACAGCATATGCGGTATTGACCTGGAGCTAGAGGTACTTAGCCATGAAAGCTGTGCGGCTAATGGTCAGATCGGATTTAATACGATAACGCCCTCATCTGATAATGTCATTACATACACAATATACAATTCAGCAGACCTGAATACACCGGTCGGCGTTACGCAGGATAATAATTTTGGCGGATTGGTAGCAGGTGATTATACCGTTGTGGCCAGTCAGACACTTTTTGGAAACAGCCACACGGCAACGGCTGAAGTGACTATTGATTATACTTTTGAAGAGTTTGATTATTCTATAGAAACAGGAGATGAAATCTGCGACAGCGATGCAACGATAACTGTGGATGTCAGTTCTGGAACACTATCTACTATAGAAATCATATCGGGACCTATGTCAGCACCTATCGAAACTAGTAATACACTTTCAGGATTAATTGCTGGCGATTACAGAATACAGATCACTGATATCTGTGGAGAAGGATATGTTGAAGATTTAAGGCTAGAATATTTTGGCAATGAATTTATACCTTGGACCGTTTCCGATGGACCGGTATCATGTGATTTGTCAAAAGTAAGAAGTGGAATAACAGCCATAGACAATGCCCAAATTTCTTATCCTGTCACCTTTACATATACTGTTCACCCTCCTTCAGAATCAGCCCTTCCCGATGAAAGTTTCATTCAGATTGTCAGCTCTGGAAACTCCACTAGCATTGTTCATTTAGAATATATTATTCCATCCTATGGCCAAGGTATAGAATACTTTTATGATCTTGAAGTTACGGATGCATGTGGGTTTTCATCTTCAATAGACAATATACGAATTAACGATAATTTTATTGTTCCCGTTAATGAGTTTTTAAAAGATTGTAACACAGGATTACGAATTAATGCCTTCAGATATGTATCTCCAATTATTATCGATTTTCTTGAATCTCCTTTATCATTCATTCCAGAAAATTTCAATGACATATATCCAGGTCCATTTACTGAATCTTATCATTGGCAGAACCCCCTCGAATTTTGGAGTGCTTCAGAATCTATGCCAGAGGGCCACTATAAGATAAGATTCACTGAAGACTGCGGTTCTGAATTTATTTGGGAAGGAGATTTAGAAAATCCGCAATTGATTAAATGGGGTGTTACCCCTGTTGCCACCGACTGTAATGATGGAGAAGGGATGGTTAGATTAGCATATTTTAGCGAAGTTGAAGAAGTATGGATTACTAATGCACCCGACACATACTCATCATCCTTTCCCGTGGATGTATCTCAATATATATTCGAAGGTACCCAAAGCGAAGTAAGATTAACAGAACTCCCTGAAGGTGAATACACCTTCGAAGCCTTTGATGCCTGCGGTAATTTGAATACAAGTACTGTAAATGTACCCGGATATGAGTTTTATGGATTTGATTATCAGATAGATAAGAAATGTGGCTCCTTTGATTTGAGCCTCGATGTTAATAGCAACTTTGATAATGGAGACTTCTATTTTGAACCTATCTTTGTTCTTCAGATATTCAATGATATAACACAAGAATGGAATAATCTAGATGGCAGTATACATACAACGGAGGCAGGTTACTGGCAAGTAAGAAATGGCCAAGTATATGAACTAATAAATCATGAAACGGCATATAACATCAACCAAAGTGGACATTTTAGAATATTAAGAATAGTCTATAACGATAACCAAATAAGCTTTGAGCCTTGTGAAAGAGTATTAGCGGAATTTGACTATCTCGATGATGGACTTCAATTTACCAATGCCTACAATTTTCTGTGTGAGAATAACAGTTATAATGTGATATGCGAAGCTACAGGTGTGGCACCATTGACATACAAAGTCATTGAAAAAGACAACCAGCCTTTCTTTATAGACAACAATACAGATCCTGTTTTTACAGACCTTATGGCAGGGCTTTATACCATCGAGATTGAAGATCCCTGCGGCAATTCCCGTATCAGGGAAGTACAGGTGTCAGATATACAGTTTCCAAGGATATCGCCAGACGATCTTTGTGACGGAGAGTCTGGTGTACTGGAAACCATCAATTTACCATTCCTGCAATATGCCTGGTATAAGGCAAATGATCCGGGCATCATTTTATCTACTAGCCATCAATTAGAATTTACTTCATTTTCAAGTCTCGCCGATGAAGGCGAATACCTTCTGGACATCTCCTATGATGGTGCTGCTTCATGCATTGACGAGACCCTGAATTTTTATATTGGCTCGAATTATTCGGATGCGAATGCCGGAGAGGACACTTATGCAGAAGTGTGTGTTGACCAGGAATATATCGACCTGAACAACTACCTGTCAGCAGAGGCCCAGGAAAATGGCTTGTGGCGTTTGAATGGAACCATTGTTGGAAATCCATCTGAGTTTAATCTCTTTGAAGCCACTACTGATTTAATAGAATTCAGTTACGGTGTTGATGGATTGTGTAATGGTTTTGATGAAGCACAGATCACGATACAGAGGGTGGTGTGTAATCAGCCTCCAGTGGCACAATGTGAGGATGTTACGGTATCAGTGCAAGAGCAATGCAATTACAACAGTGAGACAGCCTTACTCATTGGATCGGGGTCTTATGACCCAGACAATGATCCATTGGAGTTTGATGTAAGTCCAGCTAGACCATATGACGTAGGTGTACATGCCTTGGAACTTACAGTTACGGATGATTATGGTGCAAGTGATACGTGTATAAGCAATCTGACTGTTGTTGATGACGTCGCACCAATTGCAGTGTGCAAAGATATTACTGTAACTCTGGACGAGCTTGGTGAAATTACAATTGAAGCCATTGATATAGATAATAGCAGTGATGACGCATGCGGCATTGCTTCCTATGCTATCGATGTAGATAATTTCTGCTGTACAATTGGTGCCCGAACTGTGGTATTGACCGTCACAGATGTATATGGGAACACGTCAAGCTGTACTTCA
Source organism: Saprospiraceae bacterium (assembly GCA_029262995.1). GTDB lineage: Bacteria > Bacteroidota > Bacteroidia > Chitinophagales > Saprospiraceae > RFSX01. The sequence goes on from JAJCYH010000022.1 coordinate 104,564, forward strand.
AATGTCTTTGTTGACGGCGCTGACGAAGACTGTGATTCGGTGCATGATTATCATGATCTGTGCAATGGTGGAGACGATACCGTGGATAATGATGAAGACGGTCTGCCTGATTGTTTTTACCCGCCTATCTACGAAGACATTATTGACGCCTGGAAGTGCGGAAACAATAAAGTGTATATATGTCATTTGCCACCAGGCAATCCTGAAAATGCACAGACGCTATGTATAAGTAAAAATGCTATTGACAGTCATATTGGAAATCATGATGGGGATTACATGGGAGAATGTTTTGCTGTAAATTGTGATACACCAGCAGCACCTGCTAATAATCCGTTCATCAGTTTCCTAGATGAACAATTTGTACAAGATCAAAGTCCAGACCAGATGATTAGCATATATCCTAATCCTTCAAGCGATTGGGTGACTGTGGATTTTGGTTCCTCGCAGGTCCAGTCGATCCTGATCTTTTCAACGGCGGCCGAAGTTCTCTATAAAAAAGATTTACCGAAAAGTGGACTGATTGATATTTCCGAGTTTCCTGCTGGGGTGTACCAGGTGGTGGTCCAGACAGACAGGCAGTATGAGATTCATAGACTTGTAAAACTTTAATCCGGCTTCGGTTCGCATTCTGACATTATATCATTTCAAAACGAAAAAAATAATACGATGAAAAATTTTTTCACATTAAAAAGGGTACTAGGGCTGTGTTTATTTCTGAGCTTTTCAACTTTATCAGCGCAGGTTGATTTTCAAGTAACGAGAACCACAGACTCGAAGATGCATATATCCGCTTCCGGGACCCTTAATTCTTCTCCACCGAGTATCTATCCTTATCGAATGGAACTTGAGACTATTGTGGACATGACTTCAGCCGTAGGTGGAACGCTGATTGTTACAAATAACACTTTAGAAATTTCAGGTATTCCTGTTTGGCAGTATATTATATTTTCTACTGGGGGTATTAATTTCAGTTCAATTGGCAATTCTTTCCCTGTCAATGGTGTAATCTCAGGGTCTGTCGAAATAGAGGTTGTAGGTGGGGGTGTCGTAAAGCCTGATGGAACGGTAGGTGATGTATATTGGGGTAATATAGGTACAGGAGCTGAAGTTATTGTAGGGGAGTACGCAATCACTGATTGTAATAATGTAACGAGTCCTTTAATTGATGCTGACGGAGATGGCATATGCGATTATAATGACAATTGTGTGAATGCATATAATCCATCACAAACCGATACTGACGGCGATGGCATAGGTGATGTATGTGATACAGAAGCTTTTATCACCACCTGGCAAACCACAAGTCCAAATGAATCCATTACAATTCCAACCGCTTTTTATTGCAATTGCAACTATACAGTTAATTGGGGTGATGGTAACACTACTTCAAACCATACAGGTGACGCTTCGCATGTCTACGATACTCCCGGAATTCATACGGTTGCAATTACAGGAGACTTTAATGCCATTTATATGGCTGGTAGTCCTTTAGAGAACCGTGAGAAAATCCTGAGTGTCGAACAATGGGGTGATATACAGTGGAGTTATATGTTCAGCGCATTCGGTGGTTGTAGCAATCTGGTAGTCAATGCCATAGACGCTCCTGACCTATCACAGGTTACCAATATGTCTCGTATGTTTTTGGGGTGCAGTTCTGTGAATTCTGATTTCGATCATTGGGATGTCTCTAATGTAGAAGAAATGACTGACCTATTTAAAAATGCAAGCCTATTCAATGGCATTATATCATCGTGGAACACAAGTAATGTTCTTTATATGAATAATATGTTTTGGGGTGCAGAGAACTTCAACCAGGACATAGGTGGATGGAACACGGGGAAAGTTACTACTATGAGTGTTATGTTTTACCTGGCTGAGGATTTCAACCAGGACATAGGTGGGTGGGATGTATCCAATGTTACAAACATGTTATCCATGTTTAATAATGCCAGTAGCTTTAATCAGGATATTGGTGGATGGAATACAAGCAATGTTACGACCATGGGCAGCATGTTCAGCAGTGCAGTCAATTTCAACCAGGATGTTGGCGGATGGGATGTGTCCCAGGTGACAGACATGGCTGTGATGTTTGGAGGCGCGGAAAGCTTTAATCAGGACATTGGCAGTTGGAATACTGGAGCTGTTACAAGCATGGCGAGTATGTTTTCAGGAGCCTCTGATTTTAATCAGGATTTAAATAACTGGGATGTGTCCAATGTCACGGAAATGAATGAAATGTTTAGAAGTTCTACTCATTTCAATGGAGATATTTCTTCCTGGAATACATCTAATGTGATGTTTATGCAAAGGATGTTTTTTCTGGCACCCAACTTCAATCAGAATATTGAATCTTGGGATACCGGCAACGTAACGGATATGAGCGGTATGTTTTCTTTTGCAGAAAGCTTCAATCAAGATATAAGCGGATGGGATGTGTCTAATGTAAGTGACATGACAGCAATGTTTTACATAGCAAGCACTTTTAACAAGGATATCGGAGACTGGGATGTTTCAAGTGTCACAGAAATGGACTATATGTTTAGAGGGGCAAGCGTATTCAACGAGGACATAGGCGGATGGGACGTGTCTAATGTCACAGATATGGCTACCATGTTTTTGGGTGCCGGTGATTTTGATCAGGATTTGGGGGGTTGGGATGTTTCAAACGTTACAGATATGACGGGTATGTTCAATGGTGTTCAATTATCTACGGAAAACTATGATGAGCTTCTTGAAGGCTGGTCTCAATTGAATCTTCAGAATAATGTTGGTTTTTCGGGAGGTCTGTCTTACTACTGCTACAGTGAAAATGAGAGACAGAGTATTATGGACACCTATGGCTGGACTATAACAGATTCAGGTGAAGACCTTAACTGCGAACCGGATACGGACGGTGACGGGGTTGAAGATACTATCGACAATTGTGTAAATTCCTTTAATCCCGGACAGGAAGATGGGGATTGTGACACCGTAGGGGATGCCTGTGACCTATGTCCCAATGGAGACGACACCATAGACAATAATAGCGACAATATACCTGACTGCAGCCAGGTATTACCTCTAAGTGATTACGCTAACAGCTGGCTTTGCGGAAACAATAAAGTCTATCTCTGTCACATACCCCCAGGTAATCCTTCAAATGCTCAGACGATCTGCGTTAACGCCAATGCACTAAGTACTCATGTCACTAATCATGACGATAGTGTTGGGCCTTGCACAAGTTGCGGGCAAAATTCCTCTGTAGCAGAATCGATACCTGTGGCCAATCCTTTTCACGAGCATCAAATGGAATTATCCGTATATCCCAATCCTGCGGTAAGTACAGTTACATTAAACATTAAGAATTCCAGTCATGAAAATGCACAGTTGATTATCCAGGATTACAGAGGAAAAGTACTTGTCGACTTTTCCGTGGAACAAGGATCAATCAGAAAGCAAATTGATTTCCAAGGAAATGGAATTCAAAATGGAGTGTATATGATTGTTTTGTTCACAAAAGATGAAATCGTAACAAGAAAACTGATAATTCTAAAGTAGTAGGTTACTAACTGATTAAGCAAAGTCTCGGCAGTAATGCCGGGGCTTTTATTTTACAATAAGCTCCTCTGGACTGATTGTTTTAATACTGCTGTATTTAAAATCCTTTGTATTTCGGGTGACGATATAATCTAGATTTTGAATGGCTTTTGCACATTCATGTTGCACAGCATCTTCAAAGTCTTTAAAACGGCTGGTTAAGGCGGTTTGCATCATTGGGCTAGTGATGCTTTGAATTTTAAGTCTGTCCAAAATCGTTTTTACAGCTTTTCTTGCCTTGGATGGACCTAGATGTTTTTCAAGTATGTAATACGTTGTCAATATTGAAGATGATGATGTAAATAATATATGTTCCCTTGTTTTTTGGGCTTTGAATATTTCATAGGCCCATTTTGAAAAGGGTTTCCTGTCTGCGACAAGATCTATAATGATATTGGTATCAATGAATAGATTCACCCCATATGTTTTTTGGCAACAATCTCCCTGATTTCTTTTTTCTCATCAAAGTCTTTATCCAGAGTGATCAATCCCTTGATGTTCAATAATTCTAAATCGGCATCATCCATTTTCTCGTCGATTATTTTTTTTAAATACGATTCTATTAATTCTGACAGGCTTCTTTTTGACTTTTTAGCGAAAAGCTTTGCTTGTTCTATCACTTTTTCATCCATCGATAATGTGAGTTTTTTTGGCATACGTATGTTTTATTATAAATATACGTATAATAATTATTAATTGGCTTTTCTCTCTAACTTGAATAATAAGGCTTGTAAAATGTGATCAGTTTTTCTCATATTATTCTAGCACTTTTGGCCTGCCGGACATAGTTCTATGGCAGGCGGGAAAAGGCTAGGCCGATTCTGAAAAGATTGTCTAAAATCTAGTGCGGGGCGAAAGAGTGCGTCGCGGATTAGATTACGAAGTAATCTGAAAGCAGCATTCTTGAGCTGAAGAGTTGAGTGCAGGATTAAGCACCTTATTTTAGACGGCATTTTTGGTTCTTTTGTTGCTGGACAAAAGAACAGGAAAAACTTTCATCGCAATCCTACTTGTACTTATCGAGTATTCCTAGTAACTGGGCGAGCATATTGGTTTTGACGTAACTCTTTCTGTCACATTTTCGTAGTAATTGTAGAATGTTTAATGAAAATATTCTTTCAAAATTTAAAAATTATTTATAACCAATTAGTTGATATTCAATTAATTACAAAAACAATTACGATGACTGGCTTAAGAAGATCCCACAACCCATTTCTAAGTGGAAACAGACCAAGAAGATATTTCTCTGATCTGATTGAAAAACTAAGAAGAAGAACTCAAGTAAAAGATACTCGTGTATTTAATCCCGATTGGAATAAAGGAAAGAAAGCAGCCTAAACTGCCTTCCAATGTATATTAGGCACGAATGATATTGTTGTTTTTTCCCCATTGTCTGCTAATTCTTAAAAGAGCTTGCGAAAAGGCAGTTAGGTAATTTGCCGCTTGAGATTCAGCTTCTAGCAAGTTTTCAGAATCGTCGGTTAAATATATATGGCAAACCCATGGTACTTGATTGTTATTTTGAACCTGCATATTAACAATGATAGATTCGAGGTCTTGAGCATCATCAAAGGTCTTCATAACCAGTGACTTAATAAATTGCTCAATTGATGAATTGTGTTCAGTATTAATAAAGTTTATTGTAATTGTCATAGGTATCGATTTTATAAACATATAACGAAAAAAGTAACTATCCAGATTATAGCAACCATGAAAAATTTCTGTTAAACTCATGTTATTGTCGATGAATGACAATTGAGTCAACAATTTGAAACATATTGGTCCAATAATTAAACCAATATTATGGGGATTGACATGGAATTAACAAATTAGGACATAAACCCTATAGGCATATTTCCTGATCCTGAATTATAGAAATTACCCAAATTAGGAAACAATGTTGCCAGTTCTCCAGCACTGACACCAAACCACATTGCCAATTCGGCAAAATATTCATCTACAGATAGTGTAGGCAGCATAATTCCTCCTCCACCTAGCTCTAGATCGCTTTCAAGCTCCAGAGAAGGGTAGTTGCCAAATACCTGTCCTCCATTGATTGTAGAGCCCATAACCATTACATTGCCTCCCCAAGCATGATCTGTACCATTACCATTCCAGCTTAAGGTTCGACCAAATTCAGAACATGTAAATGTGGTTACACAGTCCGCCACCCCGATTCTTTCTAAAGCGGAGTTTAGACCACTCATTCCATCACTTAATATACGCAACATTTCTGACTGAGAGCTAAGCAATTCATCATGATGATCCCAACCTCCAAAGTCTACAAAGAAAATTTGTCTTCTTAAACCCAGACTTTCTCGCACAGCAATGGTTCTGGCAATCATATGCAGAGCATTTGAAAATTCATTATCTGGAAAAAGATCCCTAATAAACGGTGCTGTTTCTAAAGCTTCACTAAATTGCTTATTAGCATCCCGTGAGGTTTTAATGACATCAACATACGTCTTTTTATAGATATCAGCATATTGTGCATCCAAAATATTATCAACAGCATTATTTCTTGCGATATCGAAAGCTGCGGGATTGTTGTTTTCTTTATAACCATATATTGGCATTCCTCCTGTTTCTGCATTGATGGTATACTCAACGGTGTTCTGGCCCGTTTGGAAGATATTATTTCCCGACAATGATATATTCATTGAAATTTTATCATTGGTATTGAGAGACGACATAAGATCAGAAATCTTACCGCCCCAACCAATGCTTGATCGAGAATTTGGTAAGGAGGTTTGCCATTGCTGGATTTGATCTGAATGGGAAAAAAGCCCTAATGGCAATAGCTGTTCATTCTGCCATACCTGATCTTTTGTCAATGGCTGAATTAGTGTTCCAATATTGGATATGAAAGACAATTTTTCATCATTGAATAGATCTCTGATACCAGACATTGAAGGATGAACACCATAATCACTACCATTTAATACGCCCAGCTGGTTTCTTGGAATAGCAATTGCGCCTCTGGTTTGCGCATATTCATTATATCTATTTGTTTCCCTTGGAATGAGCATATTATGTGAATCACTGCCTCCAGACAAGAGTATACATATCATTGCTTTATAGTCATCGCCACCTACGATGCTTGAATTAGCCATAGTAGCGGCATTCACGAATTTAAGATTGGTCAAAGTAGACAAAAGGGTAGTGCTACCTAAAGCCATGCAGCTTGCCTGTCCAAGAAAATGTCTTCTGCTTAAATATTGTTTTTTCATGACTCTATTTTTCAATTGTATAATCTGGAGATATCATTATCAGATAGATGATGTACTTAGCAAGAAACTCATCTTCGACCCATTCCGGTGACTCATCAACAAAGTTTCTGATATTATCTCTCAGGTCATCAGTCATTTGACCTTTGGTAAATTCAATATCTAATTGCTGAATTAATTTTTCTAAATCGTCTTCCATCAATTTAGTGTATCGGTCATAGTTGGGATATACCTGTGTAAAATAGTCTTCCCAGTTCCACCATAGATTATTCCACCACGGATTACCCACATAATTATATACGCTATTCAAATAATTTATAGCAGTGCTGCTATCAAGAATTTTATATTCAGGACCATATAGATCATTTGATGTTAATTCGCCCACAGGCTGATGATCTGGCAAATAGAAATTGAATACGGTTGGAGACATCAAGGCATATTGCTTTAAGGATTGGGCATCCTCATAACCATTGTTCCAATAATCTATTGTAGTCGTACTAGGGTCTACATATTCTTCAACTAGGTCATATACTACTCCTGCACTGTCATAGCTGGTGAAGCTATAGGTTTCATAGTAGACATATGGCATTAAGTCTGCCATTTTACTTATAAAGCTATGTCTGATCAAAGGCTCTGATAATTTTCCGTTTTCAAAGCTCAATAATGACTCACATCCCCTAGCTTCAGGATCAAGCAATATGGCTTTTATGACAGCAGCGAGATCTCCTCTTTCACCATTTCCATTGTTGTTAAAAATTGTAGAGACTCTTTCTATATACTCTGGAGATGGATTGGATTTAACCAATCTCTGAATCAGTCGTCTGCTAAAAAAGGGACCGATATTGGGATGATTAAATAGGTAATCCAATGTCATAGCAATATCATCTAATCCCAGTTGTCCGGCAGGAACAGACAGACCATTTAGAAGCTCCTTCGAACCGGTATCGTGCCATTCTTGATACATGATCATAGGGTCCTCTTTGCTCATAGCATATAAATCAAGACCAAAGTATGCTTCATCGGTCCAATATATATCACCAGCATCATACATCCTTTGATCCAATTCTCCTGGCCCTAGTCCTGTAAATATTCTTGCTAATTCTTTAATATCTGCATTATTGTATGTTGGGATATCGTTGCCATTAGAATCCTTTATTCTAGTGCCATCCAAATTAAGTTCAAACAATCCAATTGTGAAAAGTTGCATTATCTCACGAGCATAGTTTTCGTCAGGATGGATATTTTCTTCTGGAATTTCTTTAGAATTATTCAGGTGACTTAAATAAAATCCCATGGCTGGAGATAAAGTAATTTCTTCTAATAGGTCTCTGAAATTGCCGAACGAATGCGATAGTAATATATCATAGTAGGCAGTTAGCGATTCTGCTTCATCTCCTAAGTCAGAATTTGAGGAAACTACAAAAATCTGACTTAAGGCATAAGCAACCCTTTGACGCAATTGATCCTCTTTTGTCATTACGTTATGCCACCATATGTTGTTAAAATGTAAACCTGAAGGGCCGAAGGTATCATCGAGAAAATCATCTCTCTCTTCCTGAACCATTTCAGCACTAAGTGGTGGAGCTATAGAATCAGGTTTGAGTTGAGTAGCTGACATCTGTCTGTAATATAAAAGTTCTGCCAAATATTTGTGGAACTTTTCTGGATACACAGCTAATATTCTGTCCCAATTATTCCACATTTCTTCTGTAAGAAAATTTGCAGGCATATTCATTTGCTCATCGATCCAAGCCTCATAACCCATTTCAACAAGTCTTTCGACTTCATTTATTCGAGAACCAAAAGTTGTCTGTGATAGGAACCTTGAAGCTTCCATGAGTTTTGCGTCCATGCCTTTACCATTGATGGTATTTTCAGGATCTGTATTGTTAGAACTTGAGCTTGAAGAAACAGTAATTGAAGCATAATTTCCAGCACCGAGATAATTTTGAGCGTTAGCTGTTTGCCAAAACATGATCATAGCAAAACAACAGATATTTTGTAGTACTATTTTCATGTTTACTTATTTATTATTGACAATTGAGAAGACAGACGGCGAGATTCTCCTTCTAATACAATGATGTAGTTTCCAGGAGGGAGAACGCCAAATTCAATTTTGATGCTGTTTTCTCCTTTGGAAATGTATGCCGTCTGATTGTATATTTCTTTTCCTTCAGTTGTTAACAATCTAATTGTTGCCTCAAAAGAAAGTGGCGAATCCAACTGTAGATAAGTGTGATCATATGCGGGATTTGGACTGGTGATTAATTTGCTTGACGCAAAACTTTCATCTACAGTGCTTGTTGAAATTCCTAAGGATTCAAATCTAACTTCTGCCAATCCTGCACAGTCAGAGCCATATGATTCAGTAATTGTGATAAGAACGAATTGCGCATCCAATCCTTGAAAATCAGGTCCTGATTGTCCCTCATAGAAACCTGAGGCATCAGCTCTGTCTAATTCAATTAGTCCCCATTCAATCCAAATGCTTCCAGCAGTCGAATAATCGATTAATATTTTGCGAGCGCCCATTTCCTCATATCCAGGCGCATTCAGATTCCAGAAATGAGATTGTCCAAGAAGGTGTCTGTCGCCGAGATCATACATTATCCAATGGGACATTCCTCTTTGTGGATTCGGACTTTCTTTTAGCTGGCAGCTGATCCAACTGTCTTCTAAGATAGTGCTGTGACGATCTTCAAAGCATTGTGCATTTAGGCCTATAAAGCATAGCAGGCTAAATACAACAACCAAGAATTTATTCATATTCGTTATTTAGTATTGCCAAAAATTAAGTTGGGGTGCGTTCAGAAGTAATTCGAGAATTCTAAGTTAAAGAATTTATTTGAATTCAAATTAGGTGTTTACCATGAAAAGCAAAGGAACTTCATGTCTTGAAACTCATAGCTCGATTTGCCTGTAATTGAGTAATATTCACTTAATTTGTGTCTTAATTTTGCTCAAAACCCTTGAAACTTGATATTCTCATACCCATATTTCAACCTCATCCCAACTGGGCGATTGAGCTTATAGAGCAATATCAGGAATTACGATCCAGGCTACCAGAAAGCTTAGAAAGCAATCTTATCATGGTAAATGATGGTAGCTTAAGGGATATTGAAGAGGAAGTAAAACCAATTCTACAGAGTGTTCCAACCGCTATATGGGTCAGCTACAATATAAACAAGGGAAAGGGATATGCCCTTCGACAAGCTGCAAGAAAATCAACAGGTGAATTGTTAATGTATACCGACTATGATTTTCCGTATACATATGGTTCAATGGTTGATATGGTTGAAAAGCTTCTTAAGCCAGAAGTCGATGCAGTCGTTGGGAAAAGGGATGATTCTTATTACAATCATATTTCATCAAGAAGAAGAAGAATTTCTCAGTTTTTAAAAAATGTTAATAGAATTATTTTCAGACTACCTACTGATGACACACAATGTGGTCTAAAGGCTTTTAAAGCAAGTAAAAAAGAAATTTTTCTTTCTACCAAGACCGAGAGGTATTTGATTGATGTAGAATTTTTAAAATTGCTATCAAGAAGTAATGCCCATGTTGCTATACAGTTGGTAAAGCTTCGTAAAGGTGTTGTTCTGTCAAAGATCTCTAATCTAAGTTTGGTAAAAGAGATGATCAATTACCTGAAGATAATGTTGTCATAATGCATATGCCTCAATAAATGTTAAGAAAGCATTTAAAGAATTCACCTATTTGGATTATCCTGGCTATCCAGCTTGTAATGGCCTTTGTGATATTTGGGCAGAAAATCTTTAACCCAAGTGATTATTTGTATACCGTCGATTATGATGGCTTAAAGAATTATTTCAATTACCTATTTTATACAACTTGTCAGAATTCAGAAAATTTACTAGCATACAAAGGCATGTCCTATCCTTTTTATGATCATATATTATATGCTGATACAACTACTGTCTTGGCATTATTGGTAAAGGTTCTTGGAATTAAGGAACATTCATTGGCGGTATATAATCTATTTTTCTTGTTGACTTTTCTTTTGGCTCCTTTGGTTGCATTTAATATTGGAAGACATCTGAACTTTAAACTATTCCTTAATATTACTTTCTCTTTATTTATTGTTTGGGTTCATCCTATGATATTAAGGTGGGGGGAATGGTCAAACCTTTCATTGAGTATAATTTACTTGTTGGCTGTTTTAGTTTTAATAAAGAGTTTTGCACATAAGAACAGTAAGAGTCAATTGGCAATTATACATTTATCTTTATTCTTTCTTATAGTAATTTCTTCATTTATACATCTTTACTATTTAATTATTTTAGGGATATTTCTTGGATTTGCTTATTTAATTGGTTTCTTCATTGTTGACAAAAAACAATCTTTACTGTTTTTACTCAATTTACTATTAGCGGCTGTTACTGTTTTTGCTATTGTTTATTTGTCTGATGACTTAATTTCTCAGCGGCCACCTAAGGGTATGGGATTTGATAACCCCGGAAACTCTTGTGACTGGTGGGATTATTTAAATTCCTATTCTTTTTTGAGTTTTCCGTCAATTTTTAATTTGACTTGGAACGAATCAAGTCCTAAATTTTTAGGTTCAGCTTTTCCTTTGACAATACTCGCTATCGTAATTTTTTCTTTTTTTGGCAAAAAGGGAGAGAGGTTCATATTGCATTCTGGAAAAACAAAGTATCTTATTCATTTAATTTTATGGCCTACGTTGATTTGCTTTTTTACTTCTTTAGGTTTTAAAATCTATTTGACAAATTCAGTAAAGATTTATAACTTCTTCAATCCTATGTCCATTCTGGCAATGCTGTCAGAGAGTTTTGAGCATTTTCGTTATCTCTCACGGTTTGGTCACATTGCATTTACAGGAATCACAATAGTGACATGCTATGGATTAAATGAAATTATTAAAAGGTTTTCAATCCAAAAGCCTATCGCATGGTTAGCTTATTGTGCAATGATCATAATGCTATTTGACGTTTTTGAATCCAGTACAAATATGTCTACTTTATTTGATCATAATAATATTTTTTCTGAAAAATACTTGGATGAAAGTTTGCCTGAGTTCGACAATTATACTTTTGATGCAATTCTGCCTATCCCATACTATCATGTAGGTTCAGAAAACTGGAATTATACAATTGATGATCAGAATCCATGGAGTCGTTTGACTTATATGATGTCAATTAAATATCAAATTCCTTTGATGTCTCAAAAATCTGCACGAGCCTCTGTGATAAATACCAAACATTTGTTTTCACTGTTTACAGATCAGCCATCCGAGGAAATTGTTAATAAATTAGAAGGAAAAAATATCCTCTTATGTGTAAGCCAAAAGTATCATGCTCATGATACGGAGCACGAACCTGCTAGAACACTAAATCAACAAGCATTAAGCTATATTGAAAAATGGCAAGCAGAATTTATTATTAATTATAATGAAGTAGATTATTATCTGGTAGAGTTTTAGGCTTATAATTAAGGTTTAATTCTTGGCTTTCTCATCTAGGGCATCCCAATACTCTACGGCTCTTCTTGTGTGTGGAATGCATATAGAACCTCCTACCAAGTTGGCAATTGAAAAAACCTCGTAGACCTCGTCTGTACTTACGCCTAATTCATGGGCTGTTCCTAAATGATAGGATATGCAATCGTCACAGCGAAGGACCATAGAAGCAATAAGACCCAGCAGTTCTTTAGTCTTTGTATCCAAAGCGCCTTCTTGATAAGCTTGATTATCCAAACTAAAGAATCGTTTAAGTACCTTATTGTCCTGTGCCATGATTCGATCATTCATTTTTTGCCTGTAGGCATTAAATTCATCTACTTTATTCATGTTGTTATATCTTTATAGTTGTGGTAAAATAAATCGATTAATCTATTCCTTTGTTTCTTTTCCTCCATATGGACCTTATCATTTTGAAAGGTAAAAGAAGGTTTCCCAAAAACGCTGCAGACCAAAATAATATCATTTCAGTTTTTATATAAATAGCCATCTGACTTTGATCTTTGTTTCCAAGGTGCTGCATAATAGATTTTACGCCTTCTTCATCTAAAAATCTTTGAAAATCATAAAAACTATCCATTAGGTAAAAGAATACAACCACTGGGAAAAAGACAAAGAATATTTTAAACCACTTGGAATATACTATCCAGTGATATTTTAAAAAGAAAATATATCTTCCAAATGTTATTGCGATTATAACAAGTAAAATATTTTCTAAGTAAAAAGCATATTTGTCTCCTACAGCTAGCCAAATCGGAAGCAAGATTAAAGACAATACCACAAGAGTAACTGCAATCCATAAGGCTTCAAGTAATATCTTTTGTTTCATGTTATTTGGTGCTAAATTGTGTTTGTCCAAGGAAGTGGTTTGAAATCATATAGCCTGGATCTAAATCTAAATTAAAAGTTGCGGTATCCTCTGCAATGATAGCATGATCAATTAACAGATTCTCAGCCATTATGTTCCAACTTAATTCTTGGGTTTCTGAGGGAATTTCAACAGTGGTTTTTATCTGCACCCAGTCATCTAAAACCTCAAATCGATGTATGTCATGATCACGGTAGTTGTGATTGTTGATTTGGTTATTATGACCATCATAATAGTAAAGAAAGAAAAGTGAAAAACACAGTGCCAAATTATCAGGAATTGGATTTACGGATTGATAAAAAAACACGGGAGAAAAGCTGAGGATCCAAACTGCAACAGCTGCCCAAAACTTGGACTTCATGAGCAAAGCACAGAGCTGAAACATCGCTAGGAGTGAAAACAAGCTTATGATTAAAACGGTGATTCTAGTATAAAGGATTTTTTCTCCAAATAACTTATGTTCCATAGCAATAATCCACTGCATCAATGGAAATTCCATTCTTCTGATGTTGCTGTCGTTATAATTAAAATGTGCAACCCTAGGATTTAATATATTGGAATCATGACGAACAAAATTCCTTATATTAAGAGCTGTTTTACTTTGTCGCCAAGCATGATTACCTTGAATCTCAAGCGGAAGTACATGAAGCTTCAACAAAACAGATAAAAGTATTGCAGTGAATAAAATGATCTTATAATTAATCTTAGTCATTAGAGCTCTAGTAATAATGAGGTGATTTTGTTCAAATATGACTTAATAAGGAAATGTTTTATAATCGATGTTATATTTCAGTATAAGCATATTATTTTCGTAGCAATTTAGTAAAATGTATCAGACCAAGAAAGTATTTGTTGTTCTACCCGCCTATAATGCGGAAGCTACATTAGAGAAAACACTTGATGAAGTACCGATGGACTTGGTAGATGAGGTGATTTTGTGTGACGATGCCAGTACAGATGGTACGGTAGCATTGGCAAAAAACCTAGGAATTGTACACATCATCCAACATGACAGGAATAAGGGTTATGGAGGCAATCAAAAGTCACTTTACAATAAAGCATTGGAGCTTGGAGCTGATATAATTATTATGTTACATCCTGACTATCAGTATACACCAAAATTGATTCCATCGATGGTTAATATTATCGGAGATGAGCTCTATCCTGTGGTATTGGGTTCCAGAATATTGGGAAAGGGTGCATTGAAAGGAGGCATGCCATTATATAAATATATCGCTAATCGATTCCTGACTTTATTTCAGAATTTTATGATTCGGTATAAATTGTCGGAGTATCATACTGGATATAGAGCTTTTAGTAGAGAGGTTTTGCAAACGATAAACTTCAATGCCAATTCTGATGATTTTGTATTTGACAATCAAATGCTATCTCAAATCATTTATCATGGTTTTGATATTGGTGAAATAACCTGTCCAACAAAGTATTTTGATGAAGCTTCATCTATCAATCTCAAAAGAAGTACAAAGTATGGACTGGGAGTACTATTGGTATCCATTAATCATCGATTGAATAAATGGGGAATTATCAATTCTGAAATCTATTCCAAAATATAATGCGTTATTCTTGTAGCTTATAGAACTTAATCGTATAAAGCATGTATGTTTTATATACTCTAAGTATAAATACATATGCTATTCTCTAAGATGGCTATTGATTTATTTAGAAATAAAACTTAACTTCGAGTAAAGAAAATAGAATTATGGAAACTTCAATTAAAAAACAAGAATCAGTTAAAGGGTGTGACTTTCTACTTAACGAAACCAAGGAAGGTCAAACGTATACACCTTCACAATTTACGGAAGAACATAGGATGATAAAGCAAACGGTTGACGAGTTTGTATCAGAGCGCATTTTCCCCAACGCCGACCGAATCGAAAAACAAGAACAAGGATTGAGTAGTTCTTTGATGGAAGAGATAGGAACATTGGGAATTCTCTCTGCTCATATCCCCGAAGCTTATGGCGGAATGCAAATGGATTTTATCAGTTCTAGTTTGATAGCCGAAGGCATGGGAACTGCAGGTTCTTTTTCTGTTAGTTATAATGCTCATACTGGAATAGGCATGCTTCCAATCCTTTATTTTGGTACGGAGGAGCAAAAAACAAATTACCTTCCTGACTTGTGTACTGGGAAGATTAAAGCGTCCTATTGTCTTACAGAACCTTCTTCCGGTTCTGATGCGCTTGCCGCAAAAACCAGAGCAGACCTTTCGGAAGATGGTAAAAACTATATTTTGAATGGTCAAAAAATGTGGATTTCAAATGCTGGCTTTGCAGATTTATTTATTGTTTTTGCAAAAATTGATGGCGAAAAATTCACGGGATTTATTGTTTCTAAGGACACGCCTGGATTAAGTCTTGGTGCAGAAGAAGATAAGCTCGGTATCAAAGGATCTTCAACACGACAAGTATTTTTTGAGAATGCCTTAGTACCTATAGAAAACATTTTAGGAGAGATAGGGAAGGGTCATCTAATAGCTTTCAATGTCTTAAATATCGGAAGATATAAATTAGGTGTTTCTTGTCTTGGTGGTGCTAAAAACTTATCAACACTATCGGTTCAGTATGCTAATGAAAGAAATCAATTCAATCAGCCAATATCTAATTTTGGAGCCATAAAGCATAAGTTAGCAGAACAAGCCATCAGAATTTATACCTTGGAATCAAGTTCATATCGGATTGCAGGATGGATGGATGATTATGTTAAAAAATCTGTTGAAGAAGGAGCATCCTATGGAGATAGTAAGCGTATTGCTGCCGATGAATTTGCTTTGGAATGTTCAATAATAAAAATTCTGGGCTCTGAAGTGCTTGATTATGTGGTTGATGAGGCCGTTCAGATTTATGGTGGAATGGGCTATTCCGAAGAAGGATTAATTTCCAGAGCATATAGAGATTCTCGTATCAACAGAATTTTTGAAGGAACAAACGAGATCAATAGGTTGTTGATACTCAATTTGATATTTAAGAGAGCAATGCGAGGTAAATTGGATATTGTCTCCAAAGCATCTGAAGTTCAATCTGAATTAACGCAAGGCAAACAAACTCAGGAAGGTTCAATTGAATACAAATTTGCAGAAGAACGTAATACACTTTCTGGTTTTAAAAAGATCTTGTTTATGCTATTGGGATATGCAGGACAAAAGGCGCTGAACAAATCACTTGAATTGAAGACTGCGCAAGAACCTCTAATGAATTTATCTGATATCGTTACAGATATTTTTACTGCAGAATCGGTGCTTCTTCGTGTTGAAAGACCAGAGGCAAGCCCTACCGAAATTTCTATGATGAAGGTATTGTTTCAAGATACTGCTTTCAGAGTATATAAGAATGCTTTTGAAGTTACCGGCTCGATAGTGGATGAAAATATGTATGGCGCATTTATTTCTGGTATCAAGAAATTAAGCAAATATCCAATCCAAAATACTATGATGCATAGAAGAGAAATTGCTGATCAGTTAATAGCTGAAAATCAGTATTGTTATTAATTTGAAAAGTGGGTTTTATCCTATATTAGCCTGAATTTGGACCAAACTAAACAGATAAGTAAATGGAAAGAATAACTGTCAAAACTTCTGTTCAAGCGGACTTGGATAAAGTCTGGGAATTCTGGACAAAGCCTAAACATATTACTAATTGGAATATTCCAGCCTTTGCCTTCCTAACGTCAATCACCATACCATACACAAACCAGCTTCTTACAACATTTGACCCTATTATAGAACTGTCATATCAAATTTGGCGACCACAATAAGATCGTTACTTTTATTATGGCGAAATAGCTGTAAAAAGCATAATAGAACTTCCAATTGTGTCTTGCAGTTTACAAACTCTAGTGAAAGTTATCAGACTTTGGGAGATTTCTTAATAAATAATATGGTCTATCCTTCCTTTGGTTAGAAAATTGCTGTATTCAAATCATCCTTTAAGTTTTAGAATTATTTCCCCTTCACAGAATAGTAATTAAATATGAAAAAGATAAAACAACTATGCTTTTTAGTCACGTGCTTTCTATGTTCGATAGTACCCTCAAATGCACAATCAAATGTATTAAGTGCTGGGTCTGATGCGACAAGCAACAAAGGGTCAAGCGCATATTCTATTGGTCAAAGTTTTTATTCCTTAAAAACAAGTGGGAGTGCCACTGTTACAGAAGGGGTTCAACAAGTATTTGAGATTTCTGTGATTACTGGAATTGAAGATAATTTATTGCATGACATAGATATTACGCTTTACCCAAATCCTACTACAAATTTTATTACGCTTGAAGTAAAAGACTTAAAACAGGAAGTTTTAAATTATCAAATTTGGGATATGGCGGGTAATCTTCTAAGTAGCCGGGCCATCAGTTCACAGATGACTATGATAAATTTAGAATTCCTGCCAATTGCACACTACATTCTAAGCGTAAGGGACCAAAACAATTCTTTTAAATCTTTTATAATTATTAAAACTAAATAAATGAAACGATTATCTACTCTCTTGGTATTGTTCTTGACAGTCACAACAATATTCGCTCAGACCCCAAACAAGATTAGTTACCAAGCCGTTGTTAGAAATGTTGATGATGCATTGCTAAGCAATACCTCAATTGGTATGCAAATAAGTATATTGCAAGGCTCTATTGACGGAAACGTAGTATATGCAGAAATACATTCTACTTCTACTAACTCTAATGGACTTATCAGTCTTCAGATTGGAGCAGGAACATTGGCAGGAGGAAATTTTGAAAGTATTGACTGGTCTCAGGGGCCTTATTTTGTAAAAACTGAAACTGATCCTGAAGGAGGTTCTAATTATAGCATATCAGGAACAAGTCAGTTATTAAGCGTTCCATATGCGTTATATGCTGAAACATCAGGAAGTTCAATTCCTGGGCCACAGGGTGAACAAGGTCCAAAAGGTGAGCAAGGTCCTGCTGGTATGGATGGGGCTGCTGAAACACTTACTACGATCAGGCTTAGCAATGATGGTTCATCTATCGACTACCATGATGAAGATGGTGTGATTACAAACATGAACCTCTGTCACATAGTTGATAACTGCGAAACGGAAACTTCGATTTCTTTTAATAAAATTACCAATGCCATCGAATACATCGATGAAAATGGTATTACTAACTCGGTCGATATTGGTGAGTTAATTTCTGTAATGGCAGACTTCAACGATGGGAAGATCATCGCTACCCACACCTCTGGGGATGGTACCGTAACTAATATCGAAGAAACGATTACTACCCTTGCCGATAACGGTGATGGTACTTACACTTATACTTCAGAAGATGGGTCTACTCAGACTTTTGAAAGTTCTGCTGGGGCTGCTGAAACACTTACTACGATCAGACTTAGCAATGATGGTTCATCTATCGACTACCTAGATGAAGATGGTGTGATTACAAACATGAACCTATGTCAAATAGTCGATAACTGCGAAACGGTAACTTCACTTTTTTTTAATAAAATTACCAATGCCATCGAATACATCGATGAAAATGGTATTACTAACTCGGTCGATATTGGAGAGTTAGTTTCTGCAATGGCAGACTTCAACGATGGGAAGATTATCGCTACCCACACCTCGGGGGATGGTACCGTAACTAATATCGAAGAAACGATTACTACCCTTGCCGATAACGGTGATGGTACTTTTACTTATACTTCAGAAGATGGGTCTACTCAGACTTTTGATGGTACTGGTGGATCCCAAGGTCCAAAGGGAGATAAAGGGGATCAAGGTATCCCAGGTATAGATGGTGAAGATGGCTCTGCCAATATAAATGGACTTGTAAATTATCTTATAAAATTTACAGACTCAAATACAGGTGGTGTTTCTCAAATTTATGATGACGGTTCGAATCATGTAGGAATCGGAACCAATACACCTGACGCTCAATTAGTCGTAAATGGATATACTAAATTAGGTTCATCTAGTCCCGCAATTCAAATTCAAAAATTTAGACTTGAAACAGCAGCCATGGAGGGTGGTAGAACACAAGTGGCTCATACTTTAGATCAGACCAAAATAATTTCTGTAACTGTATTGGTAAATGGATGGCCACCTTCTTATAATTATAATTCTTTTCCAGGTAATGAATATAATTTTGCATTTGATGATAAGAATATATATATAGACCTATCACCAACAAATTCTGAAAATATTTTAAACATGGAAGCAGTTGTTACTGTTACAGTAGAAGAGTAGTATTAGTAATTTATTAAACTAGAGTACAATATTACAATTGTAAGCTTTTCTATGATGAGGACTACTCAAGAAACTGCATTCAGAGTCTATAAGAGTGCTTATGATGTATACGTATCATTAGTAGTTGAAGGATTGTATGGCGTCTTTTTTTCTATCAATAAAAATTTAAGCAAATAGCCATTACAGAATACTATGAAAGATTGAAAAGAATTAGTGTCTCAGTTGACAGTATAAAATCATTATTAGTTTATATAATATTTTAGCTCTGGTCATACCTTCCTCTAACAGCATTCCAATAGTAAAAAGCAAGAATACTTGGAATAATAAAGATGAATATGATTATAAAACTTTGGTTCCATTTAACAACATCAGTCATTTCAAGGATAGAAGAAAGCATTAAGATTATAAAATAAATCAATACACTTATAGCATATATACGTAGTCTTCGACGATACTTATCTGACTTAGATTTAAGAGTGAACAATCTATAGATCATTCCGATGATTTTCAGGATACCTAATGAAAGCAATATAATATAGAGGTATAAAAGCATGGACCTAAATTAATCAAATATTGTAGGTATTTTCCTATGTTTGGTAAGCTTTTCGAATAGCTTAGCAAATTTCTAAACTTTCTGTGCTTGATTACTTAGTGAAATTGCTTAAGGTCCTATAAAATAGTCATTAGCAAAAGATCAGATCAAGACCATTTTTATTTATCAGAGAATTGAAAAGGAACTTCTCCTTAGAGATCAATTGAATCCAATGGTTAACCAAAAGCCATCATGATTACTCTTGTGGAAAATGAAAAGAAAGAATATTAGAAATGATAGCGGTATACCGACCATTTAGAATTAGCTTAATATTTACAGACGCTCCAGAATAAGTTTAGTTGCCCAAATGATTACTATAAATGAAATTGCATTTTTCCATAGGCTTAATTTCAACTTCAAATATTTTACAATTAAATGACCTAAGAGTAATACCATGACTACGATGATTAACTGCGCAAGTTCTACGCCTAGATTGAAAGCGAGAAGAGGCAATAGGATTTCGTTATTTCCAAGAATGGCTTTAAAAAAATTCGAAAACCCCATTCCATGGATCAATCCAAATATCAAAGCGCTAAGATATCGCTCTGATAGTCTATGATATGATTTTAATACGATATTAAATACGGCTGTAAAAAGTATAGTGACCGCGATACAAATTTCTATTATTCTGCTATTTACTGAGATTATATCTAGAGAGGAAAGGGCAAGAGTAAGAGAATGTCCAATGGTAAAAGCAGTAGCTAGAATAATAACTTTTTTCCAATCTTTTAGTAAAAATGGAACTGTAAGTACAACTATGAATAAGACATGATCAAGACCCTTAGGATCTAGAATATGCTCTAGTCCTAATTTGAAATATGAAGAAAACATTAATCAGAATTTATAAACAAATATAGCTCTGGTCAATTAAATATTAAAATATACCTTTTATAACTGAGTTGGTAATGCTTACTATTGCTGCCAATGCAAGAGCCCACCAAAAGTTTTTAACTTTAAAATCTGGTAAAAAATAGTCAGCAATCTGTATGATAATTGCATTTAACAACCAATTAAAAATACCGTATGATAATAAGCCCAAGGTTACAAGCTTTAAAAAATTTCCTACAGTTACACTCAAGACAGCAACAACGATAGCTACGATTAGAGCTTGTATGAAATTTTTAATTTGAACACCTGGCAATAAATATGCACCTAGAAAAAAGGCAACAGAAGAGATTAGAATATTGATAATCATTTTATTTATTTTAATTTAAGATACGCATTTCTAGCACATGTAAACGTTTTTGGCATATATTCTTGATAGTAGAAGTATTTTATTGTCTTTAATCGCTGAATAGCTAGAAACTGAATTATTCCTAGAGCTCAAATAATTCATCAAGATAATATTCGCGGTTGCTTAGATTATATGCCAGAGAACAGTTAGTGGTACCGCTGTTCATAATGCTGGCACAAATGCCGTTTTGAAATGAATATTCTTCGTGATCCCTAAGCAGAACACAGTGACCAAGTTCATGAAAGACAACCATCTCTCTATTAAGTTCAGAAGTATTATTCCAATAGTTTATATCAACGGTTACATGAGCCAAATGTCTTCCATATTGACAAGTTCCAGCTACATTGTCTTCAGGTATATTTTCAATTACGCCAGTAATTTCAAGAGCACTTAAATCGTATGCTAATCCTCTTTTATTGGCTTCAGTTTCAAATTTGTTAAAGTAAGCCAGTAGCCTATTATCAACAAGATCATTTGAGCGATTATCAAAAGGTTCAGCTATGAAAGAGTCTTTTTGGCAGGATGATAAAAATAATATGATAAAGATGAATGAGGATGATCGCATACTATAATATTTTGATTTATAAAATGTAAAGCAATCATCATACTTATGTGTTTAGTTAAATCTATAACAAGCTTATATTCATCATTAGTATTTTACGAATCAAATTTTTTAGATATTAATTATTATTTAACAACTGTCATTTTTTCTAAATCTTGCTTTGAGTCTTTATCTAATAATATTTGATAGACTCCTTCTTCAAGTTTCTTAGTACGTAATCTTTTCTGATAAGTTCCCTTATTGATATAATCTGCATCAATGATTGTATAGAGATTCTTGCCAGATTTATCATTGACATAGAGCTTTACCCTTCCTGGAGAACTAATATGAAATTCAATAATTTGAATATCCGTTTCAGGAATAGCACTGACTCTGAGAAAGTCTTCTGGTTCCTTAGCTTTTGCAATGAAATCATTTTCTTCTTCCTCCTGATCGGATGATGAATTATTGCAAAGTTCAATGAATGCCTCAAAGTTTGATCCTATATTTGTGTCGAATCCACCTTCAAGATCAACCTCTTTACCAGAGACAAACATAACAAGTTGGTTTCCTCCAATAGTATTGGAAGAAGTAATCAAATCTCTAGCACTGAATGTATCCATTACAATTAAGGTGTCACCAAGATTTAACGTATCACTTATACAATCATTAAATAAATTAGTGACACCCTCACAAATACAATCAGAATTTATGACATCATATATAGTTGATGGGTTACCATCATCACAAGGCTGACCTAAGTTAGGGCAATACTCTGCGTTGATTAATAGTTTGCCAAATCCTCGACATGGAATAATAGCAGGATCATCTAGACAGGTTATCAAGACATATCTTGCATCTATACCACCGAAATCAGGACCCGCAAATCCAGAGTAATCAGAGCTTCCATCGGCTAAATTCCAGTTGTAAACACCCAATTCTGTCCAAGCAGCACCATCAAGAGAATAATCTATAGCCACCGTTTCAAAACCTTGATCAGTATTACCATTTTCATTATAATTCCAAATGTGTGATGTATACATTATAAACTTTTGACCGAAGTTATATTTTATCCAATGACTTACTGGTCTTGCATTGTTGGGATTTGTAGTAGTACCGCAGGAAAGCCAATTATTATCGGCTCTATTGTCTATTTGATCTGTCAAATCACATTTTGCAAATGCAGAATAGCTAGCAAGAGGATCATTACAATCTGTTCCTGAACATGGGATACCTACACAATCACAATTGCCATCATAAGCATCATTATTGGTAAATGCATCTCCATCATCACATGGTACTCCTTGAGGTATGCAAGCAAGAGTACAGGCATAATCAAAAAGATAAAATTCTGGAATTCTTTTCCAAGTATTGCTTTGTGTAAATGGAGTTTGCCAGAAGACACTATAATGTTCAGTATAACTTCCTTCCTTATGATTTAATTCGACATAATAATATTTATCTTTTTCAAGCATCAGCGGACCTGTAGTCTGATAAATGTATTTATCATGCTCAGTAGGATCAGTAGAGCCTGTTACAAGTATTTGGTGTGCTTGTTTGTTGGCAGGGTCTTCATCTGAACTTATAAAAAATATACAATCATTGTTTCCAGTTATATTAAACTTGTAGTTTCCTGTAACAGGAACCGTTAAGTAGGCCTGTATTAAATAACCAGTACTGTCAATTGTATTTTGATATTTTTCCGCTAGATAGTGTAATGTTATTCCTCTGTCTGGCATGGCAGGAAAATCTGGATTGGTATAAAGGTCATTCAACGCTCCTCCAGGAATAGAATCATAACCATAAGATTTTATTTTAAATCTTTCGCCAATACACGGATTGCTTGTATCTTTTTTACCGACGCAATTACAGAAGCCATCTTCCATGTCATCAGAAGTAGTAGAGTCACCATCATCACAAGGTGTATTTCTTTGGGGGCAACTTGAAGGTAGACAATCTACGCCATTGATAAAATTGTTATTTACAAGCCTCCATTCAGTAGGACTATCATTATCTGTTTTCCACCACAGACTCATGTGGTCTCCACCTCCCCCTTCAACATAGATCATTTCAAAATAATAATACTGACCAGACAGTAAGTATATAGAATCAGAAGTTTGTTCTGGATATTTATCATGTTCTTCCAAATTGGTATAATTATCAGTATAAGCCTCCAGACTTAAGTTAGTAGGACTATCATCTGAGCTGAGATAAAATCTGGTAACATCATCTCCGGTCACATTAAATACTACTGTATCTGATGCAGGAACAGAAATATATCCTGCAATTTTAGCACCCATCAGATTATCAAAATTAATAGGAGATTGTAACTTGTACAGCGTTATTGAGAAATCAGGATTTAGAGGATAACTTTCTTCAGCATACAATTCGCCTAATTCATGATCAAAAAGATTTTGCCAGCATTTCCATTTAACTTGTCCTGCTTCTCCTACACATATTTGAGCATAAGTACAATTAAAACAAACAAATAAACAGATTATAAAAAATAGAAATTTCATCATGACATATTTTAATTAACTGAACATTCCAATAGGCATATAATTCGCCGGCGGACTAGCAGGACAGTTAGCTGAATAAAAGTTGCATAAATTAGGAAGTATATAGTCTAGGTCATTTGGTGATACACCAAACCATAGAGCAATTTCGGCATAGAATTCATCTACCGATAACTGAGGCAGTATAGCGCCCCTGCTCGACAAGTTCAAAGGATCAGAAAGTGCCAGTGATGGATAGTCTCCATAGATTTGGTTTCCATTTATAGGTCCTCCCATTATGATTTGATTCCCTCCATAAGCATGATCAGATCCATTTCCATTTGACGTTAAAGTTCTTGCAAAGTCAGATATCGTAAAAGTTACCACGTCATCATGTAATCCTAATTCCGTCATGGCATCATTGAATTCTGAAAGCGCATTGTCAAGTACAGGTAACATAACTGCTTGATTTCCTAAGACATTATCATGATGATCCCATCCTCCAAATGTTGTAAAGAATATTTGCCTACATGTTCCTAAATGACTTCTAACACTCATAATCTCAGCCATCTTTTTAAGATCCTGTGAAAGATTTGTTGCGCTAAAAGTTGTAGATAATGGTGTAATGTTAGCCAATGCAACCTTGAATATTTCATTTGATTCCATGGTTTGATTTCCTACGTTTCCGAAAGTTTCCTGGAAAATGTTAGCGTAAGATTGATTAAGCATGCTATTTATTGCACTGTCTCTTGTAGCATTTAAAAATCCACTATTACTCCACCAAGAAGGAAATTTGTCAAATCCTATGTTTGTTTCGGTAGTTGAATTATCAATACTGTATTCTGTAATGGTATTTCCAGCCTGAAATCTATTTTTTCCTGCAAGTGAAATATTCATAGAAATTTCAGGAATGCTATTTAAAGAATGAATCATATCTGCCATTCTTCCACCGACACCTACTGCTGATCTGCTTTGTGGTACGCTTGTTTGCCACTGCATGATTTGATCGTTGTGTGAATATAGGCCCAATGGAATTTGCTTGGTTCCGCTATAAAATTCTGCGGAATCCGTAATAGGTTCTATAAGCGTACCAATATTGGATAAGAAGGCAAGGTCTCCATTATCAAACATGGTTTTAGAGTTTGGCATTCCTGCATGTACTGCAAAAGTTCTTCCCGCATTGTTATAATTCAAAGGCAATAGCTCTGGTGGATTTGCATTGATATCAAGTGCAAGTGTCGATCTTGTAGTTTGATAGTCCTGATATTCTGATGTTTCAGTAGGTACCAAGACATTATAGGTATCAGCACCACCAGCCAAAAGTATACATACCATCGCTTTGTAATTGTTAGGATCACCTATAATATGCGGCCGTGCTGATGCTGTGTTTATCATTCCCAAATTGAGTACAGAAGATAAAAAAGTTGTGGAGCCTAAAGCTGCACAACTGGCTTCACCTAGGAATTTTCGTCTTGAAATACTTCTTCTTCCTTTTTTATGACACATTGTTTTCTTTTATCTGTTGATTAAATATTCCGGTGAGCACATCACAAAATAAATGGCTAATCTGGCTCTGAATTCAAGGTCTTCAACACCTTCGTCATCAAATTCCTTTAAGGCATCTTTAATTGTATTGACAGCCACAGTAGAGATTCTACCTTGAGCTAAAATCAAATTAAGACGATCCAACAATATATGGAGCTGACCATCATCAGCAACCAAGGTTTCATCCGATACATCAAGTGTAGCAATCTCATCGGCATAACCATCATTATCTTCACCACTGAAAAGATCTTCTTCATCCGCTGGATTATCAGATAATACCCATCTGTATAAACCATTGACAAACCCAGTTAATGTCTGTGCATTAATTATCTGGAATTCTGGAGCTACCAAGTCAAGAGAATCAATAACACCAATGGGTTGATAGTCCGGTTGGAAAAAGTTAAATACGCTTGGAGAAGTAAATGGCTTTTGCCCTGTATAATGCTGAACATAGTACATGGAATTTCTATAATTCCCACTCGTAGTGAAAGCATCAAATGCCTTATTTATTTGTACATACCTTATAAAGGGTTCTCTCATGTGACCAAAAGTGATATCGGCCCCTGACTCACAATCCCGTGCAACAGGGTCCAAAAGAATTGCTTTAACAACCGCTTCAAGATCTCCCTTAACACCATTTCCATTATCGTTAAAAACATTTGCAATACGCTGGATATATTGAGGACTAGGATTCGATGTTACCAATCTCATAATTAAATGTTTGCTAACGTGGGGAGCTACATTCTGATGAGCAAATATATTATCCAAAGCATCAGTAATATCTGCATGACCATCGACAGGATTTCTGTCTGGAACCTGAAATCCATTAAGGAGATTTTTTACACCTGGTTCATGATAGAAATCAAACATTTGCATGTCAAAAATATAACTGGAATCATTTCTAGCGCTCTTAAAAAACTGATCTCTGTCCCACCATGTTAGGCCAGTGAATATCTTTGCGAATTCTGCTATTTCTACATTCGTATAAGTAGGAATAGGGTCACCATTGCTATCTAGCTGTCGACTACCATCAGTATTGAGTTCAAATAGACCGATGGTAAAAAGTTGCATGAGTTCTCGAGCATAATTTTCATCAGGGAAAATACCTTCAGTTGTATCCGATTTTGGATTGTTTAAAAAAGTTAAATACAGTCCCATCGCTGGATGATAAGTAACTTCTTGAAGTATATCTCTATAATTGCCAAATGCATTATTCATGAGTATGTCATAGAAATCTGAAAAGGCATAAGCCCTGTTTCCAAAACCAGAAAATCTAGAAATAACTATTAGTTCACTCAAGGCAAAAGCAACACGTTGTCTTAGCACATCATCAGATGTCATATGATATTGCCACCAAGCAAAATCCCAAAAAGATATGGATTGAGGTGCATTTGGATCATTTAAAGAGTCTCTTCTATAGTTGTGGTATTCATATACTTTGTCAAGCAAACTAAAAGAAATTGGTGTGCTTATCTGATTATCAATCCAATCTTCAACCCCCATATCGGCAATAGCTTCAATGTCTTCATAATTATGTCCAAGTGTAGCTTGTGATAAGAATCGTGAAGAAGCATTGAGGTTAGGTAAGAAGCCTGATTGAGTTAGTGTATTTATGGCTTGACCTTCTGCTGTCTGGTTGCTTCTTTGGATGGTAGCACCTAGTGTATTTCCTTGGCCCAATACAACAGGCTCAAATTGAGAGAATGCCATAGAAACACAACACATAAGTATTATTGGTAAAACGACATACCGAAAAGAAAGAAGTTTATTGTAAAATGAAAGATTAGTTATCATCCCCTTATACATTGAGAATTGCCTTATAGGCAAACAATTACATGTTAGTAGCATAGCAAGATTGTTTTTAAAAAGGATATTCTCAGTGGGGTGTGGTAAAATTAACCAAGACTTGCCAGTATTTTCTAGGTGAAAACACTTAATTATATAAACATACTAACAGTTTTTACCATATCAAAGACAAATATTTTACATTTTAAGCTTAAATGTTCTTATTGATTTGTTGGTTTTATGTCTTTCATGTAGAATAAAAAGAAAATAAAAAATAGGCTAAAATGAAAAATACAGGCACCAAGTTTTAAAGGGAATAATTCAAAACTTGCAGAAAAGCATACGAAGGAAAGTGCTGCATGGAAAAACATAATTGTAAGAAAAACAAACCTGCTAATCATATCTTCGTTGCTATGTTTCCACATTATTAAACATATAGTACCAATTGTAAATGCAGCCAAAGCATACATTTTATACAATACTAAATTAGCCTCAGGGAATAAAAAACTTCCATTAAAGTATATTATTATTGCACCAAGAACTTCTGCTAAACCACTAATTAAAAAAGCCCATTTCATATTGTAATATGTTTTGATGTAATATAATTAATTTAGTGAAATGGCATTAAAAAAGGATAAGCACTTATGAGGGACGCTAAAAGGAATATCAAAGAACAAGGGATAATTGCTGCTGCTGAACGTATTTTTTTTAAAATTGGGTTTTCAAATGCTAAAATGGAAGAAATTGCAGCTGAAGCCGGTATTACCAAAGTTACTTTATATGCCTATTTTAAGAGTAAGGAAAACCTTCATTTGGCAGTTACCTACAAAGCCCTTCAATTGCTTATCGCAAAATATTACAGTACAATCTTAGAATACAAATCATTTTCAGGGTTTGAGTCTTGTATGGCCATCTTCAAATTGTTTATTGAATTTTGTGAAGAG
This sequence comes from Saprospiraceae bacterium, assembly GCA_029262995.1. GTDB lineage: Bacteria > Bacteroidota > Bacteroidia > Chitinophagales > Saprospiraceae > RFSX01. The sequence continues at coordinate 133,092 of JAJCYH010000022.1, forward strand.
AACTATTTATATTCAGAAGCCCTATTACATTATTTCGCGTTAATCCGTTCTACAGATTTTGGTGACAACCAAGAAAAACTGACAGACGGAATACGAGAGAGTGTATATTTTAGAAAACTACAAGACATTCAAAACCTGCCTTTTAAATTAGCAGTCCAAGAAATTAAAAGGGGCATGGAAGATGGATCTATCAGAAAAGACATTGATCCTATGCTCGCTACACTAACTGCATGGGCAGCATCTTTAGGTTATATCAAAGTAATATCAGCAGCAGGTAAAAATCTAAAGCCCCTATTTAATGTTGATCTTGAAAAAATGAAACAACTTCAATTACGCAGTGTCAGTGAACTAATACATCTTAAGCATTGATAAAATTTGTAGCGTATAGATCTAGAGAAAGAATCGACTGTGGTGTAATTTCTCCTTCATTAACAACACTATGTTGATGACCTATATATTGCATTCCCAGATATTCAGCAGATAGCTCAACAGGAACTTGATAATAATCTTGTAATTCTGGATCATTGCTTACGCTTATCAACCCTAGAGATTTTCCCCTGATTTGTCTACCCAGTTCTTTATTCCATTTTAGTATATCCGTAATACGGTCCAAGAAAATTTTCATTCTTCCACTTATTGTATACCAGTAAACAGGACTTAACATAATCCATTGATCATTATTATAGATGATGTCTTTCATAATAGAAAGGAAGTCATCATTTTTGTTCTTATTATTATAATCAAATGGAGCTATATTACATTGTGATAAGTCAATAGAATGCATCCCATATTTTTCTACAAGAAATTTTGTCACCTTAGCACTATCTCCGTCATGCCTAGCACTTCCTTGTATTATCACTGTTGATTTGTTCATTTTTGGTAGAGTTTAGGATAAGACACTCAATCAGTCCTTAGTTTTTTATAAATTCAATTAATACCTAAATCATAACTATGAACTATAGCTCTGAGTTTCAGGAAAGTGTAATTAAACTTTTCAATTATTATAAAAAATTAGGTGATGACTGCTTTTCGCAAATCACCGATGCAGAAAAATTGTTTTGGTCCCCAAATGAAAACAGCAATTCAATTGCTGTAATTGTTCAGCATTTACATGGAAATATGATGTCTAGGTGGACAGATTTCCTAAGCAGCGATGGCGAGAAAGATTGGAGGAATCGCGATCAAGAATTTGAATTGTATATTGAAGACAAGAATGAACTCTTGTTAATATGGGAGGAAGGATGGCATTGTCTTTTATCAGCTATCAATAGAATAGATGAAAACAACTTCACATCATTGGTTTATATTCGTAATCAGGGACACACCATTACAGAAGCCATTCACAGACAACTTGCCCATTATGCTTATCATGTAGGTCAGATTATTTCTCTTGCAAAAATTGTTGAAGAAGACTGGAGTTCATTGTCAATTCCAAAAGGCTCTTCATCAAATTATAATGAAGAAAAGTTTTCGAACCCTAAAACCAAAGGACATTTTACCGATGAGTTTCCTGATAATTAATATATCTGGATAGAAATAAGGCATCTATCTTTATAGTTATATACGTGTTCTTATAATTTAACTTATAGAGTTTATGAAAAGTATTTGTTTGACCTTAATTTTTTTCACAGGAATATCAGTTGTGTCTGATGAATGGAAATTGTTGAAAGAAACGGATGGGATCAAAGTATACACAAGAAAGCTTGACGAATCAAAGTATGAACAGATCAAGCTTATATTTAATGTTAAGGCTCCACTTTCAGAGATCGTTTATGCTCTTGAAGATGTCAAGCATCATAAGGACTGGGTGTATGCTACTGAAGAATCATATATTATTCACAAAAGAACCCCCGATGATTTTGACTATTATATAACAATGAAAATGCCATTTCCTGTTAAGGATAGAGATCTTGTTGTTTACTATAAGCGCCACCAGAATAAGGCAACTAAAACGGTGACTATGATTTCTACAAGCAAGCCAGATGTGAAAAAGTTAAGAGATGGTTATGTACGCATTATGGATTTTAAATCTAAATATACTTTGCGAATGCTAAAAAATGGGTTTGTAGAAATAGAATATTTTCTTGATGCTGATCCTGGTGGTTCTGTCCCTGCATGGCTGGTAAACCTTGTTACTACAAAAGGTCCTATAGTAACTATGAAAACACTTACAAAAGATTTGGAAAATGGGAAATATAAAGGACTCAAAGCAAAAGATATAATTGAATAAATTAACCGAATTAGCAAAAACAGAAATACTCAAAAGAGTTATTGTCTGCTTTGAATTTGTTTAAGCTTTGAACGATTTCCAATCCAGAGTTCCTTTGTGCAACTGCCATAATTACTTGTTGATTTTTTCCGAACGGAAATTCGCTTGCAGATTTTAAACTGACACCATAAATATTGTGTCCAATCTTTGAAGGGTTATTGCATATCCAATGGAATGGAATTTTGTTTTGAATTAATGCTTGCGCTATCAATTTGCCCTTTTTTCCAGCTCCCCATAATATAAGCTGCTTCTCTTTTTTATAGTCATTTGGAATGAAATGATGCATTTTAAGATCCAGGAATTTATTGTCTGCATAGTTCTCTCCATTTCTGGAAACGCGGCATTCATGATCTCTCCAAAAATGCATTATTTTATTGACTGAGGATACTTTAATTCCTGCATTCCTTAACCTGAAACATAAATCGTAGTCTTCAGGATAGATATCAGAATTAAATGCACCAGCTTTAATTAGGTCAGACCTGGAGATCATCCAACAAGGAGAAGGGATAACACATTCTTTATAGATTTCTTCGTAATTAGTTTCTTTAGAACTTAAATTATTTAACCATTTCTCGTATAATCGAAAACCATCTTGAACGGTTTCCTCTGGAAAGTATTTTATCAAACCGGTAGCAATGAATGAATTCCCACGTATCTCTAATAAAGTTTTCAAAGAGAAAATTTTGTCTATTGGCATAATGTCATCTGCATCCATCCTTGTTATCAAGTCTCCAATAGAATTTTCAAATGCTAATCGAAGAGCAGGTATTATTCCTTTTTTGTTATTCTTCAAGCATGTTATTCTCTGATCCTGAAAAGCATAATGATTAAGAATAGTCCAGCTATTATCGATTGAAAAATCATCGACTGCTATCAGTTCCCAGTTTTGTTCAGATTGTGCTATTATGGAATTAATACATTCTTGTAAAAACGAAGATGCATTATAGACAGGCATCAAGATACTTACTTCAGGCACACGTTTACTCATAGACCTATTAATTACAAGTTCTTTTTAGAAGATAAAAGGTATGATAAGTTTTGTAAAAACCATCAACAATGCTACCGATATGATATTCAGGAAAAATCCTACCCTTGCCATCTCGTAAACTTTAATATGACCACTTGCAAAGACTATTGCATTTGGAGGAGTTGCCATTGGTAGCATAAAAGCACAACTTGCCGCCATGGTTACTGGGATACAAATATGTAATATTGGTACTCCAAGGCCAACTGCCATAGCAGCTACAACCGGAATAAAGATGGCGACCAATGCAACATTACTCATCAATTCTGTCATAAACAACATAATGCTTATTAAAATGCAACTTATTAAAAAGACTGAAAGGCCTTGCTGACTAGATATACTATCACCAATAAGTGATATTAGACCTGCGTCTGATAGAGCACTGGCAAGGGCAAGCCCACCTCCAAAAAGAATAAGAATACCCCATGGTAGTCTGCTCGTATCTTCCCAGTCTAATAGAAAGGCACCTTTTTTAAAGTCATGAGCAAAAGTGAACATGGCCATGGCACCGATCAAACTGACACTTGTATCAGTCAGATCCAGTCCAGGAATAAATCGATTGACTTGCGATCTAAAAATCCATAGAAATATTGTAACCGCAAACACTGACAGAACCATTTTTTCTGCTTTACTGGTTTTGCCTAATTTCATAATTTCATCGCTTACCAGCTGATTGGTTCGATTAAAGTTAGTGGGTTCATTTGAAAACATCCATTTTGTCAATACGACATACAATACAGCCAACATCATCAAAGCAAAAGGAACGCCTATAAGCATCCAGTTAAAGAAAGTTATTTCAATATTATACTCTTTTTCAAGTATTCCTACTAGAATAACATTTGGTGGAGTTCCAATTATTGTACTTATACCTCCAATATTTGCGGAAAAAGCTATAGCGAGCATTATGCTTAGCGCAAATTTTTGGTCATTTTTGGTAAAACCATCTGCATCATTTTTTAGTAACATAATGACCTGTGTAGCTATAGGCAGCATTACAATTGTACTCGCAGTATTGCTGATCCACATACTTAGCAATGCTGTTGCCAACATGAAACCTAATATAACTCTATCAGGACTAGTCCCTGTTTTATTAATAATGTTTAAGGCTATACGACGATGAAGATTTGCTTTTTCCAAAGCAAGAGCCATTACAAAGCCTCCAAAGAAAAGAAAGACAATGTGACTACCATAAATTGATGCTGTAGATTTTATATCAGAAATTCCAATTAGAGGAAATAGAAGTAGTGGGAGCAGTGATGTAACTGATATTGAAACGGCTTCAGTTATCCACCATATGATCATCCAAGCAGCTACTGCAATTACTTTTTGCGCTAGAAAGGAAATAATGGTAACCGGAAAAAAATAGATAAGTAAGAAGAACAGCGGTCCTGCTAAAAATCCTAATTTCTTGTAAGTAGGATATATAGAGCTCATAGCATTTACTTTTTTAAGAAGGTATAAATATAGTAGAGTTATCAGTTATTGGTTATTCTAATTGGACTAGGTAATCACCTTTATAATGTTCAATGTTATTTGAAGTAGATGGAAATATAACTAGGGAAGCTATTGAAAAAAAGCCAGCTATAAAAGCTGGCTCCATTTAAATTATATGTATTGATTCAATTAGATAGCAAGTAAAGCACCTAAAACGAAACCAAAACTACTTACATCTCTGTCACTATGCGTTGTTCCTAGATCAGTAAAATTACCACCACTGATAAAATTAAGTGGTGCATATCCAGCAGTCCTGAAAAATTCTAAGAAAAACCTTGATGTTTCTTGGACCTGAGCATTTACGCCTATCACCGTTTGATTTTGTCTTTCCCAAGGAGAACCTTCAGGTCCAGCTTTGAAGTTTGAAAATTCATAGGATAATGAATAAATGATATTGCCGCTCTTGTTTACTTGATAAATAGCTCCGTAGTCCAGAGATGAAACTTTTGAAGCTGCAAATTGATTAAGTGGTGGTGTTGGATTAAATGTTCCAGGCCAAACATCCTCTGTTTTTGCAAATCCCGCCTTTAGATAAAGCCTGTTTTTTATGGTAATGTTTCCATAATATGTAAATGCTGCATTACTTTCTATACAAGGTGTAAAATGCACTACTGGAAAGTCTTGACAATAGGCAGATCCCTTTAAATAAGAAGCTCCAACTTGAACCTTAATACCATCAACTGGTTCAATGGTATAATTTAGATCAGCAGCAAAATTATTTAACTGAGATGGTACTGCAGTAGAATCTACAGGTACATTGAGCGCTCTGAATTGTGCACCTCCCTGAATAAAAGAAATATTGGCATTAATGCCATATTTGTCAAAACCCACTAAAGCACCATATCCTAATCCACCAAAGGCATGCCACATTGTGGAGTTGGTAAATGGACTAACACTGTTGGTTTGCCCAAAAGGCGTATCCATTTTGCCCAAAGCAAAATATAAAGGAAACTTATTAAGATCACCTATTGTAATGAAACCCTTTCTTAGTTGAATTTGGTTTCTGCCTATAGCAGTAATTGATCCAGCACCAAAACTCTGTTGAGGGTCATATAGTAACTCTCCATAAGCAGTAACCCATGAATTTAAGGAAGCGGTTAAAGATAAATGAGCAGAATGCACTACGGCTTCTGAAACTGTTTCACCAATTTGATTATTCGAAGTCGGATGACGCATCAGATAACCAAACTTTGAATTCGTATTTGAATTTTGGTAATCCATTATTCCGATCATTTGGAATCCTAAAGTCAGTGACTTTTCAGGAAGCATTCCGTCAGCTTTAGAATCCATCAATACCTGCACCTTTCTAAGGTTTTGATTAGGTTCCATCATTAGATAGGAGAAGTATGAATTTAAACCTAGCTCATAATTGCTTTGTTTTGAGTTGGGCATTGGAGTATCCTGAGCACAGAGTTCTATACTTCCACCAACCAAAAGGCAGAAAAAGAAAAAGATATTTTTTTTCATTGTCAAGTTTTGAATTATTGATAAAAAAGTAGAAATCTATTAATGACTTAGTTGATTAATCATAACTTGATTCCCATTTGGAATTAAAACTTGCCAATATTAATAAAAAATGTAATATTTAGTAAATGTCGAAGAGAATAAATCTGTTAAATTGTTTATATACTATAAATTATAGCAATTAGCACCATAATAATCATAGTAATGTTTTCAATAATTGTAACTTTTCACATCGGTAGGTTAAAAACGGTACCCAAGCATGCGCATTGGGTCTTTCTATTTTGAAGGTTGCTTTGTACTACACCTATGGTTCCTAAACCCAGAACAACTATTACGGACTAATTAGAATTAGGACATCGAAATCGAGCAAATAACCTATACCAAGCAATAATTCAATAAATGGATAGATCAGCCCATGGGCGGTCATTTAGAAGCTGTGATATCATAAATCGAAAATGAATTGGTAAATGATTTTTTCCAGGAATATAAAAAAGGAAAATGCAAGGAAAAAACCAGTCATAAAAAGTTTCATCCAAGTCATTATATTAAATTGTTCAAAAGGATATTTTACCAAGACACCAGTGCCTAAAAGTTAGGTAACAACAATTATTAGGGGCTTGTAATTTTCAAGATTGGCTTCAGAAATATCCTTTGTCTCCGTTATTTTGGATGCCGCGTTTTCAATATCGCTTGCAATATATTTTCCAAGATGTTTATTTATGCTTTGGATAGAGATATCTGAATTAACTTAAATGCTTGCTTGTGGATATTCCAGTTGCACATCTTCATTTAATACTTCAGGGATTCCCATCAACTTCTCCTTAACATTATTAAAACAATTCATGCAAGTCATTCCATCAATTTTCAATAATCTTTCCATATCGAGCATATCTGAAACCACTTGTCCTAAGTTCATTAATTTTCTGTCTAATTATTAGATTTAATGGTTAGTTGGAAGACTAAAGAGACAAGATCTGAACTTTTATTCAACTAAAATATAAAAATATGTTAAAATGTTTTTTTATTTCTAAACGATTGGTTAGTTTTGCTTTGTAGTTAGAAATAATGGCTAGAAAAAAACAATATATAGAAGAAGAAGTTATTGACAAAGCAATGCATTTGTTTTGGCGTAATGGTTACGAAAACACATCTATGCAAATGCTTGAAAAACAAATGGGCATAAACAAGTTTTCAATCTATTCTAGTTTCGGTAACAAACATGGTTTATTTTTAGAAAGTTTAAAAAGTTACAAGGCTAAAAGAAAAAAAATGTTCGATAGATTAAAAAACGCCACAAATGGTGTTAAAGATATCAAACAGTTTTTTTATGATTCTGTAACAATTTGTAATCAAAAAGGCAATGAAAAAGGTTGTTTATTAACTAATACGTATAATGAGTTTTCTGCAAGTGAAGACGAAATAGTAAACAAACAGATCACCGCTTTTATGGATAATCTCAAAAGTTTATTCATTGAAAAATTAAGAATGGATCCTGCTAAAAGCAAAGACACCATAACAAAACAAGCTAACTATTTAGTTTTAGCAAAACATGGTTTAGCAGCTGCAACAAGAGTAAATAGCAAAAAAGAAATAGAAGATTATATAGAAATGACATTTAAAAACATTTAAACATTTTTATTAATCCATAACTAAATGATTGTTTAGTTTAAACAATAATTATTAAACAGATAGAAAAATAAAATTATGACAACATTAAAAGTTCACAACATCGAAACTGCACCAGAAGGTAGCAAGGCATTACTAGAAAATTCTCAAAAAGCTTACGGAATGATTCCTAGTTTACATGGAGTATTAGCAGGAGCTCCTGGCATTTTAGAGGCTTACCAAATCTTACATCAACTTTTTGTAAACTCTTCATTTAATAATGAAGAATTAACAGTCGTATGGCAAACCATAAACGTTGAGCATGCATGTCATTACTGTGTACCTGCACATACAAGCATTGCAAAAATGATGAAGGTAAATGATGCTATAACAGAATCATTACGAAACGAATCACCACTTGAGAATCCTAAATTAGAAGCGTTACGCACCATGACATTAACGATTGTTCGTAATCGTGGACACGTAACACAAGAAGATTTAAATACTTTTTATGCTGCGGGTTATGAAGAAAGACAAGTATTAGAAATCATTTTAGGATTGTCTCAAAAAACTATAAGTAACTATGCAAACCATATTGCTAATACACCTGTGGATGCAGGATTTAAAAAGTTCGCTTGGTCTAAAGAGATTGTGGAAGCTTAATTGCTACAGATTGATTAATAGCTTTAAACCTTCCGTTTATTCGGAAGGTTTATTTAAAAAAGAAAAAATGAAAAACATAACAAACCAAGGTATCAATATTGTGATAATTGGTATAATGACCTTTTTTGCAATTCCAAAATTACTAGGAAAACCTCAAAGTATTGAAGGTTTTAAGCAATTTGAAAATGCCATTCATCTAAATGCTGATTTTTTCCGAATATTTACAGGGATTTCAGAATTAGGCTTGGCACTTCTGTTTCTAATTTTTGTGATTTATAAAAATACAACTATTGGTAAAATAGCCTTTTCATTTTTATTAATTACCATGATTGCGGCTTTAGCATTAGAGTTTTTCGTAAGACCAGAACCTAAAAATTTATTAGTCATTATTGCTGTGATATTAGCAGTAGTATCTGTTTTCAGATTAAAAACTATAAAGCAAGCATCAAAATAAAACCGTCAGTAAAACTATTAACCGTTAACTCTTTTTATATTTCAAATTGGGGCATTTCAAAATAAATGAGACTATGTATTATTCAAAATTAATTCTTGTAATTTTCCTCAGTACGATATTTACGGCATGTGGAAATAAAGAAGCCAAAACTAAAGAAACTTCTAAAAAGTCAGAAGTTCAAGCACTAGAATTTCAAAATAAAGGACACGAATTAGTCTACAAAATGACTCAAGAAACAGGAAGCTATCAAGACTTACTGAATTTGAAAGACATTGTTTTCAGTTATACGTATCGGACACCAGACCAAAAAGAAGATGTATCTATTGAATCGTACATTTTTAATGGAGAACTGTCTCATGGTTCTTACTTGAAGCACGAAAGAACTTTGCCTAATTTAAAAGGGAAAATGCAACAAGGATACAATGGAAAACACTTTTGGTTAAAAATGGATGGCCAAGAAATAACCGATAGTAGTGCCATCGAGAGCGTAACATTCACTCGTAAGACTAATTTTTATTGGTTCGCTATGATGCAAAAATTATTAGACCCTGGTATCAATTATGAATATTTGGGGCAAGATACTATAGAGGATAAATTGTATGATATAGTGAAAATTACTTTTAATACAGCTGATGATACAGCTTCCGACACTTATCAGTTATTTATAAATCCGGAGACTCATTTAGTCGACCAGTTTTTGTTTACAGTAGTGTCTAAAAATATAACTGACCCAATTTTAATGCGTGTTAAATATGAAAATGTGGAAGGCATCTTATTAACTACATACCGTAAATACACCAAATCAAACTGGGAAGCAGATGTACTCAAAGATGCCTGGATTGAAGAAATCACTAAAGACATCAAGTTCAATCAAAATTTAGATAAAGATTTATTCAACAATTAACATAAAGCATTAGAAATTTAGCAGAAAAATAGCCGAGTACAACATCGTTAGTTGGAATGAAACGAAACGATGAAATCATAGTCATAAAATTATAGATAATATCTCATGAGTGCCGACAGATTCTTTATTCAATTCCTCTGATACTAGGAATCACTTTTAACCAATCATTATTGTTTTTTTGATTAACATAAAGCCAAATCGCTTCCTTAATAAGTAATTTATATTTGTCCTAATTAAGTCAGTTAAAATGGAATATTAATAGGATATTTAAATAAAGTTTGTTATGCGAAAATTCTACAATCATTTTTTCTGTTTGTTTTTCATTATAGCCTTTTCAATTAATCTTTCAGGGCAGCAGTCATGGGCAATTACATCGGTAGGTGTTGGTGTTAAACCAGCTATTGATGTTGACATTAACGGCATACCACATATTGCTTATATGCTTGAATCTACGCCCGGATTTATTAAGCATGCTGTATTAGATAATAACAGTTTTGTAAGTGAGACAATTCAGGAAGCATATTATTATGGTCCATTGGATATAGCCATTGGTCCTCATAATAGACCAGGGATAAGTGTACACCATCATGATAATCAAAACGAGATTAACTTTCTTCAGGATGCATTGGGAAACTGGTCCTCTGAGTTTGTAGACGATCCTGGTCACGATGGCTGGGATAATTCGATCACTTTTGACAGAAATGGATATCCACATACTAGTTCAGTTGATCCAGCACAATTTGGCAATCAGAAAAGTATAGAATACGCTTATAAAGATCAGAGCGGTTGGCATAAAGAAGAAATTGGTTCCGGTCCTGTTGTCTATCAATTTGCGACAAGCATTGCACTGAATTCAAATGACGAACCATATATTGCTTATTATGCTGATGGAACATTATTCCTAGCACACAAAACTATGGGCACATGGCAAATAGAAGAAGTGGATAGGACTGGTGGTATGTTCCCTTCACTCATTGTTGATCCAGAAGGCAACCCACATATTTCCTATTATGTTCACTTGGTAGGTGATGAAGGATATATCAGATATGCTTTTAAAAAAAATGGGCAATGGAACTTTAGAATTGTAGACCAATTGTTTAATGTACCTATTGCATTTACTGGTGCAAGAAGAGTAACAGCAATTCAAATGGATCTAAATTGTAAAATCCATATTGTTTATGGAGACCGGGATTTTGTAAAATATGCCACACTTGAAAATGTTTTTTGGTCAATTGATACAATTGTTGATGTTTCAATGAATTCTATTTTATTAGGAGCCCAAACTGATTTAGCTCTTTCAAATAATGGAACGCCACATATCACTTATTTTGAAGTAACCAGTACTTCTCCTCTTACTGGAATAGTCAAGCACGCAACCATAGTAAGGACAGATCAGGATATGGATGGATTTGAAACTCCTGAAGATTGTAACGACAACGACCCCAACATTAATCCAGGAGCAATAGAAATCCCAAATAACAATGTAGATGAAGACTGTGATGGAATAGCTCTAATGATAGATGAAGACAATGACGGTTTTAATTCTGATGAGGATTGTGATGACACGGACCCAACTATCAATCCAGGAGCGATGGAAATCCCAAACAACAATGTAGATGAAGACTGTGATGGAATAGCACTTATCATAGATGAAGACAATGATGGTTTTAATTCTGATGAGGATTGTGATGACACGAACCCATCTATCAATCCAGACGCAATAGAAATCCCAAATAACAATGTAGATGAAGACTGTGATGGAATAGCTCTAATGATAGATGAAGACAATGACGGTTTTAATTCTGATGAGGATTGTGATGACACGGACCCAACTATCAATCCAGACGCAATAGAAATCCCAAACAACAATGTAGATGAAGACTGTGATGGAATAGCTCTAATGATAGATGAAGACAATGACGGTTTTAATTCTGATGAGGATTGTGATGACACGGACTCAACTATCAATCCAGGAGCGATTGAAATCCCAAACAACAATGTAGATGAAGATTGTGATGGAATAGCACTTATCATAGATGAAGACAGTGACGGTTTTAATTCTGATGAAGATTGTGATGACACGGACCCAACTATCAATCCGGGAGCAATGGAAATCCCTAACAACAATGTAGATGAAGATTGTGATGGAATAGCACTTATCATAGATGAAGACAATGATGGTTTTAATTCTGATGAGGATTGTGATGATACAAATCCTGATATAAATCCAGATGCAATAGAGATTCCTAATAATGGGGTTGATGAGGATTGTGACGGCATGGACAGCACAAGTGCAATTAATGAAATAGATGGTATATTATTTAACATATACCCTAATCCAGTAACAAATACTCTTTATATTGAAATATCTGGTCAAAAGAATTTCATAATTGAAATTTTTGATATCAGAGGAAAATTAATGAAGTCGATTAAATCAATAAATGAACGGACAGATATATCGGTGGTTGACTTTTCTGCTGGAATGTATATTATAAGTATCGCATCAGATGAAAGCGGAATTCGAGTGATAGAGCCAATAGTAATTACCAAATAGGAAGAATAAATAATTCTGCTTAGTGTATTTCTACAGACGCAAGATATTATACTGGAGTAACGGCATGATGACATAATCATTCCTCTGTAGTGACTCTAAAGATCTGCGATCGTTAATAATAGTATAATGGAAAATAAAACAATTGATCATTACTTTGAAAATTTCACAACTTGGAAAGATGAGTTGAATAAATTGAGAAGTTTGATGAAAGGAAAATCACTTGAAGAAAGTATCAAGTGGGGTAGACCTTGCTATAGTTATAATGGAAAATTGATAATAGGTCTTTCTGAGTTTAAAAATCATTATGGAATCTGGTTTTTTCATGGTGCACTAATAGAGGATAATTATAATATGCTTATCAATGCTCAGGAGGGTAAAACCAAAGGCATGAGACAAATTCGATTTGATTCCACTACGAAACCAGTTAGAGGTCAGATCATTTATTATATCGATGCGGCAATTAAAAATGCAAAAGAAGGGCAATTTGTTAAAGCTCAAAAGAAGAAATTAGCCATTCCAACCGCATTGAAAGTTTCATTGAAAGAAGATCTAAGTTTTGAAAAAGCATTCCACAAAATGACCGAGTCTCAGAGGAAAGAATTTGCTGAATATATAGCTGAAGCAAAGAGAGATACTACAGTGCAATCTCGATTGATTAAAATTAAAGCAATGGTAACGAAAGGCGAGGGCTTAAACGATAAATACAGAAATAAGAAATGAAGTTTTCAATATTAGAATTATTGTTTAATATTAGCTCTTAAATAAAATTATCATTATGAAACAATCGGCAATTATCTTTTTAATATTCTTATTCAACGCAACGTTCCTTTTGGGGCAAGGCTTTGAACTACAAATGGTACCTGACAGTATTTCCAATTTGGATTTTAATTATCGTAGAATTCAGATTAACAACATAGGTCAATCTACTTTTTCCGGAACATATGAACTTAAATACCAACATGTGTTTAACTCAAAAATTAACGCTATCGTAGATGTTGGTTATAATTCATATTCCTTTATTGGAGATAGTGATTCTGGATTAAATAATATATATCTAGGGATACAAAAAAAATTAGCCACCACAACCGCTCGTAAAAGTGCCTTAGAACTTGGCGTTTATCTGCCTACATCAGACAATATTAGTGCTATTATAAGTGCTGCAGCAAATTATTATGACTTACCAAAATATACAAACAATGACCTTGGGATAAAGATTGCCTACTTATCATCAAGTAAGTATAACAATGGATTCTTATTATCATACAGTTTGGGAACTGCAATGTTATTGGGATCTGATGATTTAAGTGGAGATGAATTTGAATTAATGACAAATTATGGTATTTCATTTGGTTATCAAATGAGTGAATTTTATGTTAATTCGGAGTTATTAGGTATTTTGATTTTAACAGAAGACGATAGCTTTAATGACAATTCCGTTCATTCTTATTCCTTTGGTGTTGGGTACAATAACGGAAAAATTAATCCTCGACTATTTTACAAGGACTATTTTGATAGAGATGTTACCAATATAATTGATTGGGTACTTGGTGTTTCTTTTGGTCTGAACTTGTAATTAAAATCTATTCTTCATTTTTATCAGAAATCAAATTGTTTTCCATTGCGATTCGAACCAGCCCTGCTGTATTTCGTGCATTCAATTTTGCCAATAGATTCGATCGGTGTGATTCAACGGTTTTTAAGGAAATGAATAGGGCATCTGCAATTTCCTGAGTGGTATGTTCTTTCATGATAAGCCCTAAGACTTCTTTTTCCCGCCTAGAAATTTTAGGCAATTCTGGTTTCGACTTTTTTGAAGCGGTTCGTTGTTTCATCAATCCTTTCATGATCGTTTGGGTAACATCATCGCTGAAATAGGATTTGCCTGATAAAACGGTATTTATGGCCTTTAACAATTCGTCACGCCCTGTGTTTTTTAGAATATAACCCATGGCTCCATTGTTTAAAATCTCTGTGACAAAACTTTCTTCATTGAACATAGAAATGGCTAATACCTTGGTATTCTTATGGTTCTTAGTAACCTCTTTGCACACATCAATACCACTCATCCCTGGAAGATTGACATCAAGCAGAAGAATATCAACTTTGTTTGACTTTAAAAAGTCCAAAGCTGATGGACCATCAAGGCAACACCCAACAACAGTCAAAGATTTTTCATTCTTAAGAATGGATGCGATTCCGTCAGCAAACATAGCATGATCATCAGCAATCAATATATTAATCATAGGACAGGTTTGGAGTTATAATTAAAGTCGACATAAAGATAATTGATAAGTTAGTCAAAAAAATTGGGGGTATCCCCCTATATCTAATTGGGTGTATCCTATGACGAATATATGATTAAACTAATTGATCTTTATACTATTAAAGAATTGATATATCTACTATAGTGGAAGCATTATAGGTGACCAGAATAGTTTTAGTTGGTTTTCAAAATTCTAGGTTAGTTAATACGTTTTGGAATCGAACGATCTTAAGCTTTGTGAATTTGAACTTTGTTCAATATTAGACCATTCCCGACAGCCAAAGATAATAACGTTCGATTCCTTTTTTTCGAAAAAACATCCAGTAAGGATTCAAAATAACTCATTGGGATTGACTATTGCAAAATTGAAGGAGAGTGCTCATAATGATGAGGACTCTTTTTTTTATTTAACAAGCTGAATAAAAACCTTATTGTTGTAGTAAATTCACAATTTAAAGTTTCCGTTGTATCTGTGGATATGAAATCATTTATTAATACTTTACTAATCACATTAATATTTTTTGGCTTTAAGCCAAAAACACAGGCGCAATCTATATTTACCTATGAAAGTATAGTAGAAAAGCTTAATGAAGCTAGGAAAAACAAAGACTTCAATGCACTCGCACAATCTTATTTTTACCTGGCCTTGTATGAGGAAAAGAACAGAAGAAACTATGAACGATCTTTTGATTATTTATCGAGAGCATTAGATTTTTATAAAGTTGTAAAAGACTCCACCGGAATTCAAAAGACAAGATTTCACATTGCTAGACATCTTATTGAAAATGCAATGTATAATGATGCTTTAGATGAATTACAAGATTTAAAGCCATATTATATAAGAAACCAAAACCATGAGAGATCTGCAGAGATTGAACTCCAGCTTTTTAAAATTTACTTTGAAAAATTAGACGTAAAGTCAGCAGAAAATTCGCTTCGCCTTGCAGGAATGCACTTGAACGGTATAGAAAACCCCGAATTGCAATTGAAATATCTCATTGAAAATATTCAATATTATGAATTTGTTCAAGAGCTCGATACTGCAATGGTCCTTGCCAACCTTTGCATTCAGAAAAGCTTATACTCTCAAGAAGATATTTATATGGCTAAGTGCCTTGCCGCAAGAGGGAATATTCTCTTGGATAAACTAGAATTTTTTGATGCCGTTGAAGATTATTCCAGCAGTTTAGCGCTTATTAATGATGTTCCATTCAGTAAAGATCGTTTACATGTCTACAAAAATATATCCACCTGCTTCGATAGTCTTGCTGATTTTAAAAATGCTTACATCTTTGCTAGTAAATATGCGGAGCTGCAGGATAGCATCCTGAATGAAAATAGAGTGCTTGCAGTTAATACTGTTACCAATAAATTTGAAACCCGACAAAAAAGCACAGAGATCAAATTGCTAGAAAAGGAAAAAGCATTTGCAGAAGAATCAAACCAGCAACAGAAAAGAGCTTTAACAGTATTGGTTATTGCCTTGGGAGGGCTACTTCTGGGATTGTATTATATCGTTAGATTCTATAAAGAAAAGATTGAAACTGCAAGAATTATTGAAAAACAAAACGAGGAAATCAACAGGCAAAAAATTAATGAGTTGCATGATAAGATACAAATCAATTCGATGCAATCTATGATTACGGGTCAGGAAATTGAGCGTGAGCGTATTGCTAAGGACTTACATGATAGTTTAGGTGGATTATTGTCAACGATCAAGTTAAAAATAGATAACATAAGAAATAAGGAAGAGAACATAAATATTATTCCTGACTTTGTAAGTGCTACAGCACTTCTTGATACTGCTGTATCAGAAGTGAGAACGATATCTCAAAACTTACAACCTGGAGCACTAAATAGATTAGGATTGATTCCAGCATTAAATGATTTGATAAATAGGTACGATAGCGAAAACGGCCCTGATATAATTTTTCAGCATTTTAATATACCAACGAAAATGGATCAACAATTTGGACTTGTGATCTATAGAATAGTACAGGAAATATTAACTAACGCCATTAAACACGCCAATGCTTCAGAAATATTGGTTCAGCTTAATAAAGAAGGTGAAGATATAGTTATTCATATAGAAGACGACGGCATTGGCTTTGACCCGAAAATTAATTATAAAAGCATGGGCTTGGAAAATATTAAATCCAGAGTTAACTATTTAAAGGGTTCCATTGAAATTGATTCTAGAAATAATGAAGGAACTTCTTTTCTTATTCATGTAAAAACCAATTAATCCTTTACAAGATTGTCACATTTAATAAATATTCCTAGTCCTGTTAACTTATTGGGAATGATGGATAGAGGCATAAAGGTGTTTGTAAAAAGAGAAGACCTTATTCATCCTTTGTTTGGAGGTAATAAATGGCGCAAATTAAAGTATAATCTAGTAGCTTTCAAAAATGGAGACTACAAAACACTTGTCACCTTTGGAGGCCCATTCTCTAATCATATCTTTGCTACTGCTCAAATCTGCAAAATATATAATATTAAGTGTACTGGTATTATTAGAGGCGAATATATGGACCCGAATAATCCGACATTAAATGCTGCAAAAGAAGCCGGAATGCAATTATATTTTGTTCCTAAGTCAGAGTATAAGCTTAAAGAAAATAGTGAGCTAATCAATCAGCTGATTTCCAAACTCGAAAGACCTTTAGTTATTCCTGAAGGAGGTGCTAATGACTTGGCATCTAAAGGAGTAGAAGAATTGATGAAGGAATTAGATGAAGAAAGTCACTATGACTATATTTTTGTATCAGCAGGGACAGGAATGACTGCCTCAGGAATCATACAATTTTCTAACCCTTTAACAAAGGTAATGGTCGTAAATGCTTTAAAAAATGAAGGCTTGGAAGATTCTATCATCTCGTTTTTAACTGATGAAAGAACAAACTGGGAAGTATTAAGCACATATCACTTTGGAGGATTTGCTAAAGCATCCGATGAACTTATACAGTTCCATCATACCTTCTTTGATAAATATAAAATACAATTAGATCCGATTTACAATGCGAAGACCGTGTACGGATTACTGGATTGTATAGAAAATGGTACCATAAGGGATCACAGCAAAGTATTGTTTATACATACAGGAGGGCTGCAAGGGATCACAGCATTTGAATATAGATCGGGCAAAAATTGGTTACCTGCATAACTATATTTTTATAGTTTGCACAAATGATGTAAAATCACCTGTACGTAATGCCTTGTTAGAAATTTCCTGATGCTCAGGCATGCCTTGAAACATTGTACATACCTTTACATTAATAGTGGATACAGTATCTGATTTCACTAATTCAATAACAAGACTATCTTGGGCCATGCCATATAAATCAGCAATAAAAGCATTGCTTTGTGATTCAGACAATGCAGGTTTTCCATTAAGGTATAGTTTTTCAACTTTGCTTGGATCTTCAACATATACCATAGTTCGAAAAGATTTTGACTGATTGTATATGATTCGAGTATTTGATTTCAAACTATTCATAATGACAGCAGGCTGGGCAATTTCGGGTTTTACATCTGCTTCCGAAGCAAGTACGGTTTTTCTATATGGCATTTCAAGTTCTAATGGTGTGGCATCCATAAGCTCCTCTCCATGTCCAATGTTCAATTGTTCATTATCTGTTATCCAATAAGCCTTGTCTTGGTCTATGTTATAAACATACTGCATGTTGGATGGCAATGGTCTACTAGCATTAGGTTCTGATTGCGAATGTGCTATAAGAAAGCCAGAAACAAATAGAACAACTCCCAAGTATCGTACTGGCGTCAATTCCCATATTTGCGCATAAAATGACATGCTGG
This sequence comes from Saprospiraceae bacterium, assembly GCA_029262995.1. Taxonomy (GTDB): domain Bacteria; phylum Bacteroidota; class Bacteroidia; order Chitinophagales; family Saprospiraceae; genus RFSX01. The sequence continues at coordinate 151,605 of JAJCYH010000022.1, forward strand.
ATAGGATTAGTCCAAGACTTATTATAGCTGGAACAAAAAGAAGTTTAATGCTAAAGGCAAGAAATAGAGTTATTAGAATAGGACACCAGATTGCCAATACAAAAGTGCTTCTTAATAGATTGCTAATTTTATCAACTTTAAATTTTGTTATACTAGACAAATCCAGAATTGCATTTTTTAGAATCGGAATTTTGAAAATAAAGCTTTCAGGGTTTAATTTGATTGTACTCAAGAAAATTTGAATTACAATGGCTAATAGTGGGAAGCTGATTATATAACTAGCTGTAGGCATATTTAAATGCATCCAGATACCAATTGACAGTAACAAAATACTAGCTACAATCAGAATGGATTGCCTACTGGTTAGCTTGTTGAATAAAAAATAACAAAAATGAAAACACAAGATTGCCGATGCTACAGAACATAATATATACCATTTATGATTATAGAACTGCCCAGTGTAAAAGACATCATATTGAGGATATAATTTGAACAATGTCACTGACATGAGTAAATTAAAACCTATAACCAAGATAATGCAACTGAAAATTGATAGAAGGGCAAAGAATATATTTTTAACAAACCTTTCATTTCCCTTTGAATAATAAATTATAAAGAGAATAAGAATAAAAATTGAAATGAGGAATACACTGTCCACAATAGGAGGGTAAATCACTAACATCCCAAGGAAATTGAAAAAGATTGCATCTTGTTTATTGTGTTCTATGGACAAGTTTAGAGATGCAAAATGATTAGCAAGTAAGAACATATTCTCACCCGTATGTTGAACGGAATTTAGATTTATATTTTCTGGAGTATCTGCTGGATTATGATAATAAGAAAAGCCATCTATAAAAGCATGATTGATACCTTGAATCCCTGCCTGTTTGAAATGTGTAAAATCGGAATCATTAGGTAATCTTTTATAAATTTCATAGGCCATAGAATTGGTGACTGGTCTGTGTGTGGCCTTTCTTAATTCCCTTACGAGCCAATGATTTCCTTCTGACCATTCAAAAAATATTCCAGCACCACTATTTCCTCTTGCTTCATAATTGAAAAGTACACCGATCGTTTCAACATCTTTATTTTCGACATATGCTTTTGCGCCAAGCAATCCCATTTCCTCACCATCAGTAATCAAGAACTGAATATCATTCTTGTATTCATTCTGCTTTAGTAATCGTGCAACTTCGAGCATACAAGCAACCGAATGCACATCATCGGCAGCACCAGGAGAACTCAAAACGCTATCATAGTGGCCAGCAATAACAACAGATTTACTATTATCAAACCCTTTGATGGTAGCTATTATATTTTCTGTAATAGCCATTTTTTTATGCGTGTTCCGAAAAATTGTAGAACAATAGCCAACAAATACTTCAGTTTGAATGCCAAGTTTATTGAACTCACGGAGTATATAGTCACGCACTTTCTTGTTGGAATCTGTACCTATAAAATGATTTTCTGAGGCCATGATGTCTAGATGGGGTTTGGCATTTATGGCGGAAAACCCTTTAGTATCATTTATTTTTATTTTAAGAGGGGACTCTAACTGAATGGATAGTATTAATATGAATAGAATCCAAAAAAGCGGTAACCATCGTGACATAGTATTAGAATATATACATTAAGATAAGCAAAAGTATGCTTAAGCCTATAATCTGAGACTAAACTTATTTCTCCAACAAGCTGGCTTTGAATTTATTAAGTTGCTCTAAATACTGAAGTTTTAACTCCGGTTGGATTATGCCTTTTTCAATAGAAAAATTCTGAGAATAAGAAGGCAAACTAAAATGGGCAATGATAGTTGCTCCTCTATATGGAAAGATGCTTAAAGCAATATTCATGACGCTTGCACCACCTCTTTTGCCATTAGAAGTTGATAATAAAAAAGTGTTTTTGTTTTTCCAGGTAGGTCCTTCTAATCTGGATACCCAGTCTTCCAAGTTTTTAAACGCAGCAGATACATTTGAATTATGTTCAGCCAAAGAGATAATCAATCCATCATTCGACTCAAGAAGCTTTGAGAAATTAACAGCAGCCTTTGGATGACCAATCTCTTTTTCAAGATCCACACTAAATAGAGGCAGCTCGTAATCATTTAGATCTGCTAATGTAATTTCAAAATCTTCAAAGAGTTTTGCTGTATAATGCGCCAGTGTTTTGTTAATAGAATTTTTACTATTGCTGGCACCAAAAGCCAATATTTTCTTCATCAAATACTTTTATAGAATTATAATAATGAAGCCATCATATTTGTTCATTTGACACTGATGATTAAAAGCTGTACTTCAAGTTTGCTTTAAGAAAACGAGGAACTCCAGGTGTAAAATGAATTTCTTCAACCGCTTTAGGTTCATTTTGTAGTCTTGATAATGTAGCAAATTGAGCTTCATTCCATTCTTTGTTAAAAAGATTTTCTATAGTTAGTCCCACGTTTATATTTGTCAACAGATTGTAGCCAATATTTAAATCTGTAATTAGATAACCCAAAGCTATTATACTATTGTCTTGGTCAGCAGGTCGGTTTTTAATATATCTGGATTTTACGCCTATATGAAAATTGTCTTTTAATTGATAATTGACCCCTACGGCAGCCGTAAGATCAGGAGCAAGTGGTATGTAATCAAACCCTGATTCTTCGTCTATTGCTCTGGCTATAGTATAGTTTACATCGGTAAAGATATAGAATGACTTATCGATCTGATATCTTACACTTAATTCGATGCCCTTTCTACGAGATCGTCCACTTGGCTCAACAATTCCTGCATCTCCAACGTATACAAATTCTTGATCCAATTGCAGATACCATAAAGCAGTATTTAACCATAGATTAGGATTTGGCTTCCAAATAGCTCCTAAATCGATAGAATAGGCAACAGGAAGTATTTCTTCAGATTCTTGAAAAGCAACCAATCTTGAGTCATTACTATGAAACCCTAAACCTGATTTTAAATAGATCTGACTATTAAAATTAGGATTGTAAAAAAGATTAAATTTTGGTGAGGCAAGAGATTGACTTCTGGAAATATTGCTGTATTGGCCACTCAAAAAGTCATCATATTGAAAGTCGAAACGATCAAATCTGATTGATGGATTTATTGTCCATTTGCCTATTTGAAATAATGGATTGATAAAACCATATAGGTTGCTTTCATTAACATCACCATATCTAATACGATGTAAAATTTCTTGTCGGTTCTTTGTTTTTGTAAGTTCTATATCATCTATATCATCATATCTTAATCCAATACCAGCAGATAGTTCAATATTTATATCATCAAGTAAATATTCTTTGACAAATGTATTATCGAAGCCAAATACTTTTCTCTTTTCCTTTTGACGTATCTGATCACCATTTATAGGATCATCGAGAAAAAATGTGAAATTCGAATACAGCTCGAAATCATATTCTATGTAATAAGCATTCAGCTTATTAAAGCTTTGGTCGTTAATTAACTTGGTCAGTTGAAATGAATAATTGTTCCTTGATGTTTGACCTCCTTCGGTATTATCAACATATCCAAATCTTGTAATAGTAGAGTTGTTTAACAACCTCTGAGGGATCTGACCAGATGCATCCCATCTGCTTGAAAATCGAGAAGCCTGAATTGATAATTTATCTCCTTTGAGATTTTGATGGCTCATCTTAACCATCATATTCAGTCTGTTGAAATTTTGAGGAGATTCAAAGGGTCCATCAGAAGACATCCATTCTGAAGCAAGATAAATATTGCTGTGATCTGTGGACACCAGATCAACAAGACCAAAAGTTCTAAATGTGCTAAACTCCCCGACATCCAGTCCAATTATGTTTTCCTCAATCTTATCTTTGGTTTTAAACTCCACATAGCCAGCTGTGTTAAGATTTCCTTTGTCAGCATAATATGTTCCCTTGCCAAAATCAATTTTATCGACAGTTTCGGGAATGAGAAAATGAAGATCTGCATAACCCTGACCATGTGCATGAGACACCATGTTAACTGGCATACCATCCACAGTGATAGCTATATCAGTTCCATGGTCTAAGTCAAAGCCTCTAAGAAATATTTGTTCTGCCTTACCACCACCAGCATGTTGTGCTATAAATAGTCCAGGTACCTTTTTAAGGATGTCCTGTGAGGAATTAACAGGATTGATTTGCAAATCAACCTGATTCACCGTGTTAATAGATTTAAGTGAATTATCAATGTAAATTTGTTCAAGTTCAAACTTTGTCTCTGTCAGTATAATAAATACATCTTCTGAAAAATCTTCCGTTCCAACCAATCGGGTATATTTTTCAAAGCCAAGGAACTGGACGTTTAAAGTATCTCCAACTTCGACTTGTTTAAAGATAAATCGACCATTGATATCAGAATGTGTATGTTTCAATTGATCATTTGAAAAAATTATAGCGTCTGGAATGGGTCGCTTTTGATCATCAATTATTATCCCTTTTATATTCTGTGAACACAAGGGAATGAACATTAAGACTAAGAAAAGAGTGGTAGCAGTTGCCTTCATTTGATTTGTCTCTTATTATCTAAAATATTAACCTAATTTATTATAGAATGTTGACTTAAATAGATGAAAAGAAATTTAGTCAACTATTACAAAGCTTTATAATCATCTTTATACCTCACTTGTAATATTATATACGTGCGTTTCAAACTTTAGGATTTATTTCCTTGTTTTAAATTACTTTTATCGGATAAACTGAGTGTTTTAATTAGATGAATTATAGCATTAATAAAAAGATTGGTGAAGAGATAATGCAGATTGATGAGTCAACAGCTATGATCCGTCTTACAGCATTATGGGCATTAAGTGAAGCTGGGCTTGGTGGAATACTTCATCTGTTTAGAACGCCATTTACAGGATTGCTCGTTGGCGGGATTGCTGTAGTTCTTCTTAGTATTATGGCATATGTTTCTAAGAATCCTTTAAAAAGCATACCCAAAGCTTTGTTATTGGTAATCATTGTAAAGATGACAATTAGCCCTCATTCACCCTTACCTGCATATTTTGCTGTAGCATTTCAAGGACTTTTGGCTGCTTTTTTATTTCGTTTCTTGCCAAATTTTAGATTGTCCTGTATACTACTCGGTTTTCTAGGTATGATGGAGTCTGCTCTGCAGAAAATATTTACATTGACAGTACTATTTGGAAAATCGATATGGGAATCTATAGATCTTTTTATAGATCATGTATTTTCTAAATTTTATTGGATTGACCCTGGAGACACCTCTGAAGGAAGTTTATGGTTGATACTTTTCTACCTACTATTTTATGCTTTTGGAGGCATAATGATAGGAATTATTGCCTCTTTTATTCCAGGTGAAATTTCTAAAGCAATTCCTTCCTTAAAGGAAATGAAATTAAGCTTTAATCCAATTTACAACCATAAACAAAGGGCTAACAAACAGTCTATTTGGAAATCAAATAAATTCAAATTTTTGTTGATCTTGTTTGCTTTAATTTTAGGGTTGTATTTTTTCGTTCCTGAAGCAAAAGAAATAATTAATCCTTTCTGGATATTGATAAGAGTGGTTATCATCTTATTGGTGTGGTTCCTTTTTATTGGCCCTTATATTATGAGCTTGTTTCAGAAATATCTAGATAGGAAAGCCAGCCAATATAAGGATGACGTGAGGCAGGCTTTGGCCTTAATTCCAGTGTTTAGACAACTTGTATTTGCAGTTTGGGAAAGCACAAGTCATCTTAAGGGATATAATCGATTTAAGACTTTGGGTGTTCGCATTGTTGGCTTTGCATTATTGTATAAAGAATAGAGATGAATGCATCAAATATTACAATAGTAACGGCACCGGTTCATTATGGTAAGACCTCAATTTTATTGAACTGGATTAAAACCAAAGAAGGCGTAGGAGGCATATTGACACCTGATATAAATGGCCAACGTAAATTACTTCGATTAAGAGATGGACAATTATTCGCATTTCAAGTAACAAAAGAGGATAATCACTTACCAGAAGAATGTATCATTGTTGGAAAGTATCTGTTTTCTAAAGAAGCATTCCAAAGAGCTAAATTAATTTTGAAAGAAGATTTCAATGCTAAATTACCTTATATACTTGTTGATGAATTGGGCAAGTTAGAGATGGCAGATAAAGGTTTGGAACCTATTATTTCAGAATTGATTCAACGAATAAAAGAAGAAGAACAGATAAAATTGATTATTGTAATCAGAGATTACCTTTTGGAGGATGCGATCAAAAAATTTAATTTGGAAGATGCTTCTGTAATCAAGCTTGATGAGACCTTATCTTTTACTTTGTGACCTGATATATTTCTCTATTTGCTCCGGGTAATGCATATGTTCAAGCTTTAAAACTTTTTCAGCTATACGACTAGGTGTGTCTGTTGGTGCTAGGGTAGTTTTTGCTTGAAAAAGCACTTTCCCATCATCATATTTGTCGTTGACCAGATGAATGGTCATACCCGATTCTTTTTCAAAATTATCAAATACAGCCTGATGAACATGATGACCATACATTCCCTTTCCTCCATATTTAGGTAAAAGAGCAGGATGAATATTTAGAACTTTGTCAGGGTATAATTGAACTAGATAGTTTGGTATTAATAATAGAAACCCTGCAAGTATAATGTAATCGATTGCATTATCGGTAAGTGCTTCTTGTACTATAGAACTATTGTAAAATTGATCTTTGGTAATACTTAAGTTGTTAATGGAATAATTTTCTGCCCTTTCTAATACGTAAGCATCTTTTCGATTGCTTAAAACCAATTGGACTTTGATTTCTTTATGACTTTCGAAGTACTTAAAGATGGCTTCAGCATTAGATCCTCCTCCAGAAGCAAAAATGGCAATCTTTTGCATTAGGGTTATTTAATACTTGAGTAACGTGATGCTTGAGCAGGATCTAGCTTTACCATTATATCATAAACTTTGGTTTGCTCTCCTCGTCCTGCGCCTTTATAGATTTCAATAATTTCATCTCTTTTTGCATTGACAAACAATTGCATAAAAGCACTGTTAGGATAAGATTTGTTTACATCATTTGCTGTTGTTAAGGAACTAAGCATAATTGCTCTGGACCTAGCGGCATCTTCACTCATTTTGTCTAAACCGTTGATGTGATAATCATAGATAGCTTGTCGCATTGGACGAATTCTAGCGTTCCTTATATTCTCAATAATCCAATATTTGTTTCTATTGCTTCCTTGAGATCCCCATTCCACTGCCAGAGACTGGTTTCCAGTTGGTATACTGCTTACAATATTTTGTGCTGTTTGAAAATGTTTGTCTCCTCCTAATGATGAAAATGAATCATAGTCTGATCCAATAATAAGATATACATAATAGGTTAATAGCGAGGATAAAGGATCGTAATAATTGTTGAAACTATTTTGAATAGGTTGATATTCTTGATAGGCGAATGATACTTTGTCAACAAAGTTGATTATTTGAGTCTTATAATTGGATCCGAATACCGGTCTTATGGATTGTACATAAATGTCAGCTGTAAAACTAGTGGCAGACAGTTCACTAGAGATGGTTATATTCAAATTCCCTTCAATTTTTTCTTGAGGCTCAAATTCATCATCTGTCCATTTGGTTTTATTTATAAAATCTGAAATCTGAGCTTCCATAGTCTCAAAGACTTTAGGATCAACAAGGTTTAGACGTGGAGCAGTAACCTGGACATTAATATTGAGTTCTTGTGCATTGCTTGCTAAACTCATTATCAAGTAAAGGGATATAAATATATATTTCATGCTTTTAATTCCTGTAAGTTTATACATTAACGTAGTTTGATACCAAAGTATTGATTATATCTGCTGCAACTTCTCTTTTTGATTTTAAATCAAAATTAAATTGTTGTTGCTTATTGGTAAAAATGCTTATCTTATTTGTTTCATGCTGGAAGCCAGCACCTTTATCATTCAATGAATTTAGAACGATAAAATCAAAATTTTTCTTGTCCAGTTTTGCTTTGGCATTACTCTTTTCATTTTGAGTTTCTAATGCAAACCCAATATGAATTTGCCCTGGCAATTTTTGATCACCCAAACTTTTTGCTATATCAATATTTTTGGTAAGATTGATTTGTAGCTTGCTTTCCGATTTTTTGATCTTCTGTGATTCTATGTTCTCAGATTTATAATCTGAAACAGCCGCTGAAAAGATTGAGATTGTTGAATCTTTATGAAACTTCAGGCAAGCAGCATACATTTCATCTGCTGAATTGATTCTTGTAACTGAAATATTCGGATGAAATGTTTTTTCCTGACTTGGTCCTAGGACCAATCGTACTTTTGCACCTCTCCATGCACACTCCTCAGCCAAGGCAACTCCCATTTTACCACTGCTTCGATTTCCAATAAATCTCACGGGATCTATATTTTCATGTGTTGGCCCTGCCGTGATGAGAACCTTTTGATCAATTAGATCTTTTTTTTTAGCAAAAAAATTGTTGACTTGATTTAGGATTTCCTCAGGTTCTGCCATTCGCCCTTTGCCAATTAAACCACTAGCCAGCTCACCAGCGCCTACATCTATAATTAGATTTCCGTAAGACTTAAGTTGCTTAATGTTATTTTGAGTAGATTGATGCTTCCACATGTCCAAGTCCATTGCTGGAGCTACAAAGACTGGGCATTTCGCAGATAAATAAACAGCAGAAACTATATTATCACAAATTCCATTTGACATTTTAGCAATAGTGTTTGCTGTTGCGGGTGCAATGATCATGGCATCAGCCCACAAACCTAACTCGACGTGATTATTCCACGAGTTTTCATTTATAACATCAATATGAACTTCGTTTTTAGAAAGCGTAGATAATGTCAATGGGCTAATAAACGCTGTAGCCGAAGGAGTCATGATTACCCTAACTTCAACAGACTGTTTAACCAGTTGTCTAATGAGGAATGCTGATTTATAGGCAGCGATACTGCCTGTAACTGCAAGTAATATTTTTTGGGGATTCAAAGGAGCTAAAGTTTTGGTTAGTCCTCGTTTTCTACACTGTTCCTTTTTCTGTATTCCAATCTTCCCTCAAGGAATTCTTCAGTAGCAATAATTGTTGGGTTTGGTAGTTTTTCGTAGAATTTTGAAATTTCAATTTGCTCTTTATTTTCCTGAATCTCCTCGATTGTTTCAGAAGTTATTGCAAATTCATCCAGTTTCCCATGTAATTCTTGCTTGATATCTACTGCCAATTGTTTTGCGCGACTGGTTATTACAGCTAAAGCTTCATAGATATTGTTGGTGTCAACAATAAAACTTTTGATGTTTCTAGCTTTTGCGTTGGGGTCAATATTTTGAACTTGATTCTTAATATCTGTCATTGCTCAAATCTTTTTATTTCGTTATTACAATATGTCAATATTTGTTCCACTTCTCGGATATTTTCCGAATTGGGGTATCGTGCCATGAATTTGTTGCATTTTTCAATTTCATCCTCTAGCCTGACCTTTTTCTTTTCGTAAATACTATTTTTTGCCAACTCGTGATTAGATTTAATTGTCAAAAACCGCACTTCTTCTTTTCGATTAGTCTCTGGAAAATCTTTTATCAAGTTTTCAAAAGATAATACTGCCGATTGATAGTTGGCAAGGTCATAGTATAACTTTGCTGTATTATAAGCCTTATTCTCTAGCTTTTTTCTCATTTCATCAATTAATGCATTGCATTGGTCAACACGAGGGCTATTAGGATAAGTATTTATAAAAGTTTGAAGTTCTTCAATTGCTCTGGTAGTAGGACTTTGATCCAGTTTAGAATTTGGGGACATTAAATAATTAGAATAGGCAGACATGTAAGCCAATTCCTCTTTCTTGGGACTGTTGTAAAAGGTTTTCGTAAAGCTGTTGAAATAGTTTGCTGCAAGGATATACTGCTCAGTGTTATAGTATGTATAAGCGTATTTATAAAACAAATCCTCAGCTTCTTCTTTTCCTCTATAAAAAGGAATAACCAACTCATAAAGCGACTGAGCCTTTATGTAATCCTTATTGTCAAAGTATTTATCGGCTGTGGCTTTAATTTTCTCAGGATCATTGCTTGTCCTAACTTCTTCATAGGAAGACTTACAGGATAACATCAATGTCACCAAAATTAGAACTGAGAATATTTTTATGCTTTTTATCATAAGGGATACAAAAGTATGTCTTTTACTTGGGATACACAATACAGTCTTATAAACGGCTAAACACTATAATTATTAGGCTTAACTTTGATCTAAATTTGCTCATAAACAATTAGCATCGAATGTCCATGGGTGCAAGGTCAACCCAAGACATTTTTGGTGGTGTTGTACTTAACAGATGTCGGTGATTTTTACGCGGTGTAATTTCAATTCTTAGATCAATAAGCCTGAAGCCACCCATTGTTTAGGCTTGCGCTTGGGCTGTAAGTTATAAATGAAAAAGTCCACCTATCCAAAATAGAAATCAGGTATGAAATTAACCCATCAAAACCATTCATTTAGACCTTGAGAATGCCATATTCTCAGAACAATCCTTTTTAATCAAATAGCATATCCTGAGGGAGCACAGTCCAAATGTATAAATCAGTCGAAGCATTACTCGATGTTTATCATTTTTATATGAGGCAATAATTAAAGATAACTCTTGGCGACTAAGTATTTTTGGTTGACTATGATGATCTTTGGGATAGTGTCATGAAATCGAACCAGGCATGCTACTGTTCTGATCTACGATTTAATGGTCTGGTCTGACTTCTCTTCTATTTTCACCCGATTGATCATCGGCACAGTAATAGATAATAAATCTGTATTATGTACTTTTGTTGTAGCATTTGATAAGGCTGGTTTTAAACTTGTCAAGTAAATTTAATTTATAGGTTAAATAGTATTTACATGGCAAGCCTTTTGCCAATTTTGCTCACTAAATGCTACACCGATAGGTATTTAGTACAAACAACGGATAGCTCGTTAAGCAAGCACAAAGGTTATTTTGGAAGTTGGCAGTAAACTATGTCCCTTATAATACATATTAGAATGAATATAGATACTATTAAAATAACACGTATTCTACGCAAAACAACTTCTAAGCAAAATGTTGATTGCTATGCTGTTTGTTGGGTTCAAAACGGAGCAAGAGGAATAGAAATAAACAAAACACTTTACACAAATGTATCGAATTCAGTTTTTTTCTTAAACCCCGGTTACGATTGGAAGATATTAAAAAAAGACACAACAAGCTCATCAGGGTACGTTCTTTATATTCCCAAGAATATTTTGAACCATCCCATTTTTAAAAATCTTCAAATTACCGAAATTCGTCTTTTAAACACCAATGAGATCCCGAAAATAAATCTTACTCCAGCCATTGAAACACGTGTAAAAGCTATTCTTGAAATGCTAGATGAATTATTGAGCACCAACCTAAAACATAGAGAGGAGGCTATAATTTCCCTGCTGAACACATTCTTTGTTTATTGTGATGGGAAGTGCAACATCAAGTCAGTCATTTCGGATAACAATGCTAAGTCCGCATTGGTCTATAGGTTCAAAAAAAGCATTGACCACAATATAAACCAATACCACGACGTAGGCCACTATGCTAAAGTTCTCAATGTATCTAGCAAATACTTAAATGAATGTGTTAAGGAAGTTTTAGGTGTCAATGCCAAACATCTTCTAGACGAACAACTCGTTATGCGTGCCAGACATAGTCTAAAGTTCACAGACAAAACCGTTAAGGAAGTTGGCTATGAACTGGGCTTTTCTTCGCCTGATTATTTCAGCTATTTTTTCAAAAAACATGTGGGAACAACACCTTCTCAACTACGACAAAACTGATTTCCGAAATTCTAAGGAATTACCGTGTTTTTCACAGTATCCAAAACGTCCTTCCCTTGTACCTTTATCCAAACAATAAACAAGATGTTATGGATAGAAAAAAATTCATTCAAACTTCGGGTTTGGGACTTGGACTTGCGATTTTTCCCGGAATTGCCAACAATAAGCAGCTGTTTGAAAAAACAAAAACCCCTACCAACCTCAATCCCAAAATCATAAAAGACAAAGAGGGAGAGGTTTTAAACGTTATTGGTGATATACAAACCCATAAGTTGGTGGGCAGTGAAACCGGTAATCAAATTGTTGAGTGGGTTGATAATGTAGAGCCGGGAGTTGGCATTCCCCCTCACATTCATACTAAGGAAGACGAAATTTTTAGGGTCATAAAGGGGAAAGTTGAAATAATGGTAGATAACATAACAACCATCTTGGAGGCTGGTGATACTGCTTTTGCACCAAAAAATATCCCTCACTCCTGGAAAGTTGTAGGATTCGAAAAGGCAAAAATGATTACAAGTGCGTTTCCCTCAGGTATTGAGATGATGTTCAGTGAATTAGCTGACTTACCTCCCGGTCCACCCGATTTTGAAAAAGTCACTAAAATATGTGAAAACCACGGAATCTCATTTTTATAAATCAAGAATAATTTAATGTTATGAAATTCACACTTACTAATGCAAGCATTATTGCTTTAGTACTTATTCCCGTTTTATATTCTTCTTGCAACAAAGACGATGACCCACAAATTGATGAGGTTGCTTTAATGATAGAAGAAGTTCGGCAACTCACCCAACCCTTTAAAAATCACAGTGCAGCTGTACAAGCCGGTTGGGACACAGATATTTCCAGCTGTATTGAACACCCTACCGAGGGCGGTATGGGGCATCATTTTGGACGTATGCCATATTTTGACGGTAGAACAAACCATCTCGAACCTCAAGTATTACTGTTTGCTCCCGACATCAATGGCAATATGGAGCTTTTGGGAGTGGAATATATAGTACCTTTTACCATTCATTCCGAGGAAGCGGACCCACCCACTCTTTTCTACCAACACTTTCACCAAAACCACGAACAAGAAATTTGGGGATTGCATGTTTGGACTGAAAAGCTAAACCCCAAGGGGATGTTCTACGATTGGAATCCTACAGTGAGTTGTGATTAAACCACAACCCAGCAAAAAAGCATTTCCAAAATATCAAAATCAGACCTTTAGTTCATGTAATAGTGGTAGGAAACCTATAAATAAAGAAAAAGTCAGCAATCTTTATTACTGACTTTATCACCTTTAAACATTTGAACTTTAACGTGCTTAAACATTCTGTGTGAAGGCTAAAAGCCGCACACATTTAAAAGACAATTATAATCAGGCTTACCCCTATAAAACAATAAGACATTTTATAAAGATTTTGATATTTGAATCAATTTATTGGCGATTTTTCTATCGTTGGTTAATCGGGGTACTTTATTTTGGCCGCCGAGTTTACCTTCAGATCTCATATATTCAATAAAGCTGGTTTTGGGAAGAACTCTAATTTTTAAGGTTTGCAAAATACCTCCTTCAATCAGATCTCGGTAATAGATATTTTGTCTGACAATTTCTTCATCAATTTTATGAGCAATGATATCAACATTCTGCGGCATTTCTGCAAATTCAATTAGCCACTCATGATAAGGCAGTCCACCTTCTTCTGGATTTATTTGTGGTGCAACAGTAAATTCTGTGATATTGAGATTATTATCTCTTGATACATTCTGTATAGCTTCTTCTACTTCTTTAGCAATTACATGTTCACCAAATGCAGAAATGAAATGCTTTATTCTACCACTCACATTTAATCTATATGGATTCAAGCTTGTAAACCGAATTGTATCTCCTATACTGTAGGACCACAAACCTGCATTACTGCTTATAATCAATGCATAATCTATATTTGTTTTTACTTCGGACAGACATAATCTCTGAGGGCTTTCGGAGAAATATTTATCTAATGGAATAAATTCAAAAAACATTCCCGCATTGCTGTTTAGTAAAAGTTCATCTCCTTCTATGCTATCTTGAAAAGCAACAAAACCCTCTGATGCTGGATAGGTCTCCAGAGTGTGAACTCCAGGTCCAGCAAGTTTTTCTAAATTTGATTTATAGGGTTGATAATTGACCCCACCGTGTATGAAAAGTTGGAAATCTTTAAATATTTCCTTGATATTATTCTTCCCTGATTTTTGCAACAATCTTTCATAATACATTTGTACCCAAGGTGGGATTCCGCTGATCAAACTCAGATTTTTGCTTAAGCTTATATCTACAATACGATTTAGCTTTTCTTCCCAATCTTCAATACAATTGGTTTTATAATCAGGAAATTGATTTGGTTTTACCCATGCAGGAATTTCATGGTTTACAATACCTGACAATCTTCCTGTTTTAATGTTTCCTTTTAGCTCAAGTTCTGGTGATCCAGATAAAAAAATCATATTATTAGAAAATATATCATTACGGCTTAGGGCTATATAATTTAAGATAGCATTTCTGGCAGTTTTAATATGATATGGAATACTTTCACTGGTGATGGGAATATATTTAACTCCTGATGTAGTACCTGAGGTTTTTGCAAAATACTTAGGTATTCCGGGCCACAAAACACTTTTGTGTCCTTGTATAATTTTTTCTATATAAGGCTTTAGTTTTTCATAACTGTTTATCTGATTAGCCTGAGTAAAATCTTCATGATTTTGAATGTCTTCAAAATGATGGTCTCGACCAAACAGTGTTTTTGAACCCTTCTTTATTAATTGATTAAAAATCTTATGTTGGTCTTCAACGGCATTTTCAGACATCAATACAATATCACTTCTGACTTTTTTTGCGAAAGCATTAATAATAATTGATTTGATTGCCATAGCTATATTTCACGTAGGAAATTACCCCAAACCCATCCTTCTACATCTCCATATTTTATTCTAGCCCACTTTCCTGCCTCATTATTTATATAAAATGTTTTAGAATCATAATATAGCAATTGAACTTCTGCGTTGGCGGGAATTTTGATAATAATATTTGAGCTTAATGTAGGACCAGCTCTCATATTTAATGATTCACTATTAATTATTACGAGGGCTCTTCTATTTATATTGGAACCTTCATAAACGGCTAATTTATTTTGCAATTCTGTAATGATAGAGTCTTTTTCAGCAAGTTGTTGTTCTAAGTTATTGCTTTGCTCATATGAAATTTTTGCATAGCCTGATTGTAAAATGTCTAGAGGATTCCTTTGTTGAATGATACTGATGACGAACCAAATTACTATAACTGAAAATACGATCAGATATAACCATCTAAGTAGTTTTCGTGTTTTTTGATCGACTCTTCTCTTCATTTAAGCTAAAAATATTTAAGAAGGATAAAGTTAAAAAAATGATACGAATAGATTGAATTTAGTTCAATTGCTTAACGTACAAATCTTGACATATCTTTGATGAAAAGACAATACTTGTTTGATCGTTAATCATTATGCGCTTGGATAGATCAAAATCTATTTCTTGTAATACTTCTATTTGACTTCCTATCGATATTCCACAGTCATCTAAAAATTGCAAAAACGAAGAACTTTGATTGCGAACAGCGACGACTTTAGCTCTATCTGTTTTTCTTAGATTAAATAAGGAAGTTTGATTTCTTAAAGTAAACCTTCCATCAGCATTTGGTATAGGCTCACCATGAGGATCATATTTTGGTGATCCAAGAAAAAGCTCAAGTTTTCTGATGACCTCTATAGTGTTAATGTGTTTAAGCTGTTCGGCAGCATCATTAAGTTTGTCCCAATCCATGCCAAGTTTTTGATGAAGGAAAACTTTCCACAAGCGCTCTTTGCGAATAAGTTGGGTGGCAAAAGCTATCCCTACTGAATTTAGTTTGACACCTTTATACTTTTCATAGTCCAACAACTTACGGCTAGCCATTCTTTGAACCATATCGGTTACGGCTGCTGCACTTGTCTGCATACTTGAGGCAATATCATTGGTTGATGCGGTTCCCCTATTTTTTTCTGTAATGTTAAAGATTGCTTTGAGATAATCTTCTTCTGTCAAACTAAGTTGTATGTCTTGCATATATTTAAATTAGTTTAAAAATAAAGTTAAGAGAGTAAAAATAAAAATAAAAGATTAAAATAGAAATCTGATAAAGACAATTGAATTAACAACAATAGCTACTAATTTTTAGCTTGAATACAGTAATTTCTTTTAGTTTTGCACGCTGAATTAAAAAACGTAAAAATTTATACATGGGACAGACATTAATTTATGCATTGCCGATATTTGGTGTAATTGCATTGATCTTTACCTTTTGGAAATCTGCTTGGGTAACTAAGCAAGAAGTAGGAACAGAAAAAATGGCTAGAATAGCTGCCAATATTGCTGATGGAGCCATGGCATTCCTAAGAGCGGAATACAAGGTTTTGGCAATATTCGTATTTCTAGTTGCTATTCTAATGGCATGGAGTGGAATGAATGAAAATTCTTCACCCCTTGTTGCCTTATCATTTGTATTAGGTGCTATTTGTTCTGCACTCGCTGGATTTATAGGAATGAAAGTGGCTACAAAAGCCAATGTAAGAACAACTAATGCTGCAAGAACAAGTTTAGGAAGGGCGCTAGAAGTTGCCTTTGCAGGTGGATCAGTAATGGGGCTTGGTGTTGTTGGTCTTGGTGTTTTAGGCCTTGGAACATTATTCATGTTTTATAACGGAATGGGATGGGAAATCAATAAAGTGATCACCGTTCTAACAGGGTTTTCATTTGGTGCTTCTTCAATTGCACTTTTCGCAAGAGTTGGTGGTGGTATTTATACCAAGGCTGCTGATGTAGGTGCGGACCTTGTAGGTAAGGTTGAGGCAGGAATTCCTGAGGACCATCCTTTGAACCCTGCTACAATTGCTGATAACGTTGGTGATAACGTTGGTGATGTTGCAGGAATGGGAGCTGATTTATTTGAATCCTATGTAGGATCAATAATTGGTACAATGGTATTGGGAGCAATATTCTTAGGAACTGGTGGTTTTGAAGCTACCAATGACTTTAATGGTCTTAATGCAGTTTTATTGCCATTAGTTTTAGCATCTGTAGGAATTATCACATCTATCATAGGTACTTTCTTTGTAAAAGTAAAAGAAGGTGGAGATCCACAAAAGGCATTAAACAGGGGTGAGTTTATTTCTGCTTTCTTGATGTTGATTGCTACTTTTTTAATTGTAAAATGGATGTTACCAGAAACTTGGACATTAGGAGGAAGCGACTATAGTTCTATGGGTGTATTTTGGGCAGTGCTTATTGGTCTTATTTCAGGATTGTTAATTGGACTTGTTACGGAATACTACACTGGAACTGGAACCAAGCCAGTAATGTCAATCGTTAAGCAATCTATTACGGGTTCAGCAACTAATATTATCGCTGGTCTTGGAGTAGGAATGATTTCAACGGCTATTCCGATTTTCATTCTTGCAGCTGCCATTATGGGAGCACATTATTTTGCAGGATTATATGGTATTGCAATTGCTGCTGTCGGTATGCTATCAAATACAGGTATTCAATTAGCAGTAGATGCCTATGGTCCTGTTTCTGACAACGCTGGTGGAATTGCCGAAATGGCAGATCTTCCTAAAGAAGTAAGAAAACGAACAGATAAATTAGATGCAGTAGGTAATACAACTGCAGCTATTGGAAAGGGATTCGCAATTGGATCTGCAGCTTTAACAGCACTTGCATTATTTGCTGCATTTATGGCTACTGCAGGTATCACAGAAATTAATATTGCTAATCCTAAAGTCATGGCAGGATTACTAGTCGGTGGAATGTTACCATTTTTATTTTCTGCACTGTCAATGAATGCAGTTGGACGAGCAGCTATGGATATGATTCATGAAGTTAGAAGACAATTCAAAGAGATTCCTGCTTTAAATGCTGCACTTGCAGTTATGAAAAAGAACGATGGAAAGGAAATGTCTGATTGGTCAGATGAAGATCGTTCTACTTTTGATGCAGCTGAAGGTTCAGCAGACTATAGTAAGTGTGTTGAAATTTCAACTAAAGCTTCAATTAGAGAAATGATTTTACCAGGAATGATAGCAGTAGTTTCCCCAGTTCTTGTAGGCTTTGGCTTTGGTGCAGAAACATTAGGTGGCTTGATTGCAGGTGTTACTGTATGTGGTGTGCTTATGGCAATCTTCCAATCCAATGCTGGTGGTGCATGGGATAATGCTAAGAAAATGTTCGAAGAAGGAGTAGAAATAGATGGCAAAATGTACTATAAAGGATCTGAGCCTCATAAAGCCACTGTCGTTGGAGATACAGTTGGCGATCCTTTTAAAGATACTTCAGGACCTTCATTAAATATATTATTAAAATTAATGTCAGTTGTAGCATTGGTTATCGCGCCATTTTTATAATTGAGTAAAAATATTCTTCTAAAAAGGCAGCTACAATCGTAGTTGCTTTTTTTTTGTATATATTAAAAAATGCTATATAATATGATTGTAAAAAGGAATAATTGCGTAATTTTCCACTGTATTAACTAACACTTACAAAATTATTATCATGAAAAAATCAACCTTACTTGCCGGCATTGCTGGTTTTGTTGTTTTTTATTTACTCAATTGGGTTTTCTATGGAATGCTTAAAATTAATGATGGGAACATGACTGAAGGTGGTGCTGCAATTATGCGAGGAGATGCTGATCTGTTACATATACATTTAGCATTGGGTCAATTGATTATGGCATTAGTCATAGCACATATTTATGGGAAATGGGCTAGAGGCACACACAACTTTATGCATGGTCTTGAATTAGGTGCGTGGTTGGGCGTTGGCTTTGGTATCGGATTAAACTTAATCTGGTATGGTACTTCAACATGGTTGAACTTAACTGGAGCATTAATTGATGGGGTATGGCAAGTGGTTGCCTTAGGAATTGCAACTGGAGTAATGGCAATTGTGACCGGTAAATATGAATAACTGGCTTTTTGTTAAAGTGAAATAGAAAATTTAGGCTGTATAATCATGCAGCCTTTTTTTTATTTGTTATTTTCCCTTTCCATAAAATTCTAATATGAAATATATTCTACTTTTACTCTTTTCAGTATTGACTACCCAACTGGCATTTTCTCAAAATCAAGCGGTTCAGACATTTACGTATGAATCACAAACAAGGGATACAATTATTCAATTCCCAGATGGAGATCACAATCGCTTTGAAAAAATCATCATGTATTATTCAATGCGTTGTAAAGATGGTCTGGTATCAACAGGCTCGGAAAGAAACAAAGGTTGTGGAGAATGGGATTACAGTTGTAATACATATATCGTTGACTCAACTAGAATCGATAGTGTAAAAGTTACTACGCCAGAATATGCTATGCCTGGCTATTCAGGTTCAGAATTTTCATATACAGATCAGACGACTTATAGCTTTTATCAGTCTATTCATAAGGAAATCATCTATGATGATGTATTAAAAGAAGATGATTATATATTAAGTGAAGCAACACAAGAATTGGATACAAATCATTGGTCCAACAACCAAGGACTTAATATGTACTATCTTATAGATGCAAATTGGTTTGAGCAAAATGATGTAGACAGATTAACTGGCATTAGGTGGCCAGTAACCAACGAAATTAACTTTACCAACCTGATTGTTCAACTATCAGAAACAAATGCGCTTTCTGTTGATGAAGCATTGGCAGAATCAGAATTGGAATGGCAAAAATATCATCATTTCAATACAACACTTACAACAGAAAATGATCTTATTGGATTTTACGAAAATTACAGATGGGAGGAAGGTTTCAACGTACTTGTAAGCTTTAGCTATGATAATGTTCAAGGTCTAGACAGCCCAATAATGGGCCAGACATTTGACACATCTAAACTTAGGTTGTCTACCAACCAAAATTCGAAGTATCTCAGTATTGGACCTTCAGGTAATATCGTTCTTCCCTATAGTGTTCCTGAAATAAGCGATGAGATTACAGTTTCATTTTGGCAAAGAGGTGCCGATAATTTACCTGTAAATTCTACAATCCTTGAGGCAGTTGATCAATCTAACTTGCGACAAGTAAATATTCATTTGCCTTGGAGTAATGGACAAGTTTATTGGGATTGTGGAAACAATGGAGGCGGTTATGATAGAATAAACAAAACTGCAGATCCTCAAGATTATAAGGGAACGTGGAATCACTGGGCCTTTACAAAAAACACAAACACAGGTGTTATGCAGATTTTCTTGAATGGAGAATTATGGCATAGCGGAACCAACTTCTTCAAACAAATAGATATCAGCAAACTTACAATCGGATCTAATATTACTGAATCACTATCCTATTACGGTGATTTGGATGAATTACGAATTTGGAAAAAAGCTCTAGATTCAGAAACGATTAAGGACTTTATGCACAAGCAGATAGATGCTCAACATCCAGATTTTAATGATTTGATTGTATATTATAATTTTAATTCAACTTTAACTGATGAAATTCAAGATATATCCCTAGGACAAAGGAATGGAGAAATTAATGGTCAGATTTCTTGGGTAAATTGGAAATCTAAAGACCTTAGAATCGATGCAGTAGAATCTGACTTAGTACCAGCTCATAACTTAGTCGACGGTATTTATTTTACAACAATTTTGGATTCTTTAGTAATTGATTCCATTGCTAATATGCCACAAAGAATAGATCATTATGTAATTAATGGGACAGATCGAGAGCTAGCATGGACTGATTATTTCTATGCCGCTGGAGATTCACCTATTTATGATGAAGATGGACAAGTTGTCGGATCTATTAATTACCCTGAAGTTGGCGTATTTGAAGTAGGTGAACTGCTTTACTATAACAAATCACCTATGAGCTTTGAGATAATGAGTTTTGTTACTCCATATGGAATAGGCCTTGATTTTGGATTAGAAGGATTAACCTGGACTTTTGATGTTACCGATTTTGCGCCAATATTAAAAGGAGAAAAAAGATTGTTCATGTCACGAGGAGGTCAATGGCAGGAAGAGATGGATATTAGATTTGAATTTATAGAAGGAATCCCTGATAGAGATATTATCGATATTCAGCAAATATGGAAGGTAGATCAAATTGCTTACGGGAGTATTCAGAACGATTGGCGATTTGAGCCAAGACAATTTACATATGATCCAAATGTAAGCTCTTATGTCATTAAAACTGCTATTTCAGGACACGGACAACAAGGTGAATTTATTCCGCGTCAACATGTAATTGATGTAGAAGGATTTACAGATAGCTGGACAGTTTGGAAAGAATGTGCTGAAAACCCAGTATATCCCCAAGGAGGAACCTGGGTATATGATAGAGCAGGATGGTGCCCTGGCATGGCTACCGATATAAGAGAATATGATGTAACCCCTTATTTCCAATTTGCTAATACCCCAACGGTAGATTATAATGTATTGACCGCATCCGGAGACAGTAGATATATTGTAAATTCTCAGTTGGTAACCTATGGAGAAGCTAATAAGACTAATGATGTATCCGTCTTTGATGTGATATATCCAAATGGCAAAATTGAGCATGGACGATACAACCCTTCTTGTAAGGCTCCTCAGATTATTATAAAAAACCATGGCTCTGAATCACTCAAATCCGTTACAATAAAATATGGGATTAAAGGCAAGTCTGAAAGCAGTTATAATTGGCAAGGGAATATTCCATTTTTAATTGAACAGAAAATTGTTCTTCCTTATGATCCCAAGCTAAATTTGGCAGAAAATGGTGACATATTTTTTGTTAATGTTGAAACAAATGATGGAACAGATCAAAACTTGTCCAATAACAGCTATGAAACAGTTATCCAAAAAACAGATCATTATCTTAACCATTTGATAATCGAGTGGAGAACAAATCTAACCCCTCAAGAAACCTCTTATCGTGTTGAAGACCAAAATGGCAATTCAATTCTTTATAAATCGGGTTCAGTTTTAAACAATAATACTATTTACCGAGACACCCTTTCAGCATTAAATGGCTGCTTTACACTTCGAATAATAGATACTGACAATGATGGAATCAGTTGGTGGGCGAATAATGACGGAAATGGCTACATCCGTGTAAAAGAAGAAGGCGGTGACTGGAAATTAATTGCAACAGATTTTGGTGCTTTTATCGAATATGATTTTACGGCTGGCATGTTGACATCGGTTAATAACTTGGAAGAAGTTAAAAACGTTTTTGTTTATCCAAATCCTTCAGTACGTGAGGTTTATTTGTCTGATATTTCAAATTGGGATGCTACAATAAAGATGTCTATTGTTGATGAACTTGGTAGAGTAATCTTTTCTGAAGAAAGTGATAATTATAGTTTGTCTAATAGAGTATTAACAGGTTTGGAAAATTTGCATTCAGGAATCTATTTTATTCGATTAAATGATTCTAGACGACAGACAGTTATTAAATTTTCTAAACTTTAAAACAGATAATTAAAGCAATATGGTCACACAACCTTAAAGAATTATTTAATAATACTTAGCCGAAAAGAAAAATAACGATAGCGAAGTTTTTTGATTATCAATGGACCCAACATAGATATATTTTATCCACTTGTACATCTGCACGCCTTGGTTTTATTTCTTTTTTACTCAAATTTTGCTCTTGATCGTTCCAATGATCCCGGATATCATCCAATTTTTCATGGAGTTCTTTTTCAAGATCAGAATGATCCATTTTCAAATCCTCGA
Source organism: Saprospiraceae bacterium (assembly GCA_029262995.1). GTDB lineage: Bacteria > Bacteroidota > Bacteroidia > Chitinophagales > Saprospiraceae > RFSX01. The sequence goes on from JAJCYH010000022.1 coordinate 174,159, forward strand.
TTTCGTTTCTTATGTTTTCTAATCTTTCATTGGCCCTTCTTGTCATCCTTCTTTTTGTGGATGCTGTAGTAAAAGACTTCCTTCTCCCTTTGCCAAGTACAGAAAAAATAGTTTCTGCTATATTGATAAATTCATCCTGTTTTCTGCTTTGGGATTCCATTTCAGCATCGTATAAATCAGATTCTTCATCTCTTATTTTGTCTTTTAATTTATCTAACTTTTTATCGTAAGAATCTTTTAATGTGTCAATTTCTTCATCCCTCTCTTCTCTTGCTGCTAAGGCGACGCGTGATAAGAAAGCCTCAACACTTTCATTACTTTTTTGAAATAATTCCAGATCTTCATGAACTAGGATTTTTTTATCAAAATTGTGATACAGATAATCCGAAAATTCAGATTCTACCGATTTTATTTTTTTGGCAGTATTGATTGTATCAGGTACTTTTGAAAAGCTTGCATTTATCAATTCAGAGTCATTTAGGTGATCTGAAATTTGTTTTCTAAAGTTTTCTAGTTTTAAACTTTCATCCCAATTTATTCTACCAAAATTGTCAGGCGGGTCTAAAAGTAAGGCAAGTTCATTCACTTCGTCTATATCAAGCTTTTGATTATTAAACCTCACCCGACCTACCGCTAGAATTTTAGGAGAATATTTATTAGCAGAATGATTAAAACTTTCGTTTTTTAAATATACTTGTTGAATTGAAGGGTCTAATGATGGAGCATGATTTTCAAAGTTTTGTCTAGAAGATTCATTGAAGTTGATCGTCGAGGAGGATTCTGCCCAATCATTTAAATTCTCTTTTTTGAGCCTCATCAATTCCTTGATTTGGTTTCTGGTCATTGGACCTCTCAAATATGAAAGTACCCATCTCGTATGAAATACAACTGGTTCATCATCATGAACATTATGCATTAAAAACACCCTGGAATCTAATCCACCAATCAAATTGTCATAATTTATTTTTTTGGAACTCCCTGATTGTGAAATTGCGCCATTTAATGCTTCTACTACACGCATCTTATCTCGGTCGGTTTGCAATTTTCCGATAAACCAAGTTCCTGCATTTGATAGTCCCTTATAGTCAATATCTACAGGGTTTTGAGTGACCAAAACTGCACCAACTCCAAAAGCTCTTGCTTGCTTGAGCAATGTGAGAAGCGGTCTTTTAGAGGGAGGATTTGCCGTAGGAGGGAAGTAACCAAAAATTTCATCGAAATACAACAGACTTCTTAAGCTTGTAGTACCACTCTGACGCCTCATCCAGGCAATTAATGCATTTAACAATAAAGTCACAAAAAACATTCTTTCACTTTCTGAAAGATGGGCTATATAAAAAATACTATGCCTTGGTTTACCTTCCTCAGTGAAATATAATTTATTGATATCCAATGGCGTACCAATAAGCCAATTATTAAATTGTGGAGAAGCAATTAAGGTATTAAATTCTATTGCAAGTGCAAACCTTTCTTTGCTAGGGTAAAAAATTTCAATATCAAAGACGCCTAATTTTGCCATTGGTGGCTTTTGAATACCTTTGATCAATTTGGCTAAATCCAAATCAATTCCTTCCTTCCAGTAATACTCAAAAAGCTTAGATAGTAATATCCCTTCGCGACTCCGAACAGGATTTTCATTATTCCCTATCATCCCTAATAATGCAGCAACAATTCCTTGTATTCTTTCTCCTAGCATTTCAGGATCTTCCTCAAAAGAATTATCTGGAGCTTGAAATGATCCCATAATATTAATGGGAATGCCAGCACTTGAACCAGGAGTATATATCGTATAGTTTACAGAGGCCTTTAAATCTTTAATTCTTTGTTTTGATTGACCCCAGTCAGCGATTCCATCTGACCATTTTTTTGCAATTGAACTTGCATACTCTTCAACAGACATGCCTTTACGGTTGGCATCATCAACATTAACCCATTGCTTGAAGTCATCTGGAGAAAGATCTTCAAACTGTAACAATAGGTTAGTCATATCACCCTTTGGATCAATTATAATGGCTGGAACTTTATCAAGTGCAGCTTCTTCAAGCAAACCTATACATAGTCCGGTTTTACCACTCCCTGTCATTCCAACACAAACTGCATGAGTTGTTAAATCACGTGCATCGTAATGAATAGGTTCTTCAGAAATTTTTCTTTCGGCCAAATTATATTTTGCGCCTAGATAAAATGAGCCGAGCTTTTCTGATTGTTGTGGAATCATATTTTTATTTTTTTAAATATTGTATTGCAAATAAATTTATAAATGTCAAAGTATAAGAAAGCTTGATTAATTTAAGTTCAGGATAATAATTTTATCCTTTATACTATTTATTGAATATGTTCGTCTTTCAAACTGTCATTTGTTAGTGATAAAGAAACTAAAATTATTTTTTAATGCATTTATTGTAAAGTGGAATTCACTTGCCTTAAGGTACAAACTTTTGTATACAGGTATATTTTCTGCTTCAATTTTGGTTTTATCCATTCTATTGATATACATGTTCGTTTCATGTGGACTATTGGGTAGCTTACCTTCAAAAAAGGAAATCCAAAAAATTACGAATCCAATTTCTTCTTCATTTTATGCTAGAGATGGAGAGTTATTAGGCAGTTATTATGTTGAAAACAGAGAATATTTAGATAGCACAGAAATTAGCAAGTACTTTAAATCTGCATTAATCGCAACAGAGGATCATCGGTTTTATAAGCATTCTGGGATAGATTATAGAAGTTTATTTCGTGTATTAATTAAGTCAATTCTTTTGCAACAAAAGGAAAGTGGAGGTGGAAGTACCATAACACAGCAACTGGTAAAAAATATATTCCCACGAAAGCACTATCTGTTTTGTGAAACCTTGATCAATAAATTTAGAGAGATTCAAATAGCGAAAAGAGTTGAAGAATGCTATTCAAAAGATCATATCATATGGTTGTACTCAAGCACCGTTTCTTTTGGAGATCGAACATTCGGATTAAAATCGGCCTCTAGAAAATTCTTCAACAAGCCACCTGACTCTCTATTGATTGAAGAAGCTGCAACACTTGTTGGCGTGTTAAAGGCAACCTCTTTTTATAACCCCAGAAAGTATCCTCAGAGAGCTAAACTTAGACGAAATATCGTACTGAACAAAATGGTACGATATTCCTACTTTAAAGCTTCCCAAGTCGGCGAGTTACTTGAAAAGAATATTGTTCTTGATTATCAAGCTGGTGCAAATAGTGAAGAATTAGGAAGTTATTTTAAACAATACTTATTAAAAGAGTTTGATAAACTTTCAAATGAATTAAGAAGACCAGATGGTTTGCCTTACAGTTTATACCATGATGGGCTTAAAGTTTACACTACAATGGATTATAAATTGCAAATGCAAGCAGTCAATTATAGAAATAGACATATGCTCAACTTGCAAAAGCAATTTGAAAATAGTTGGAAGGGCAAAGCAATATATGGCAGTAATAACAGCGTTATTGACGACTATATAAGAAAGGATAAAAATTTTCAAACATGGAAGAGTAAAGGCCTATCTCCTTCAGAAGCAATAGACAGTTTTAACACGGAAGAAGAAAGGACTTTTTGGAATTGGGAAATGAGGGAAGCTAAAAAATCGACAAGAATTGATTCAATAAAGCATTACTTAAAGCTATTACATGCAAGTATGTTTGCTATTGATCCTGATCACGGAGATGTGCTTGTCTATTTGGCAGGAAACGATTATTTTACATTTCCTTTTGACAATATATTAGCAAAACGTCAGGTAGGGTCTTTGTTTAAACCAATTGTTTATTTGGCCGCGATGGAACAGGGGGTTAATCCATGTGATTATTATAAAAATGAATTGATAAACTATGATGAATATGACGATTGGAGGCCTGAAAATGCAAACTTTGAATATGGAGGTTATATTTCGGTAAATGAGGCTTTAGCTCATTCGGTTAACACAGTTTCTGTTCAGCTTTTGTTTGATGTAGGTATTTCAAATGTTGTTAAATTTTCAAGAGAATTGGGCATCAACTCAAAACTTGACGAAGTACCATCTATTGTTTTAGGAACATCTGATATATCATTATTTGAAATGGTAACCGCTTATGCACGAATAATCAATAGAAAACATAAGGTGAATCCCAATGCAATTCTTAAAATTGAAGACAAGGAAGGTAAAGTTTTATTTGAAAGAGATTCAAGCCAATTTGAAGAAATTAGCTTAATTAATGAAGACTCGTTTGATAAAGTGCTTTCTATGATGTATAAAGTAAGCAGAGAAGGTACAGGAAGAACCCTCTACAATAACTACCGATTACCAACAACAGTTTTTTCAAAAACAGGAACTACTCAAAATCAATCAGATGGATGGTTTATTGCTGCTTCAAATAATATTGTAATAGGAGCTTGGGTTGGAACTGAAGATAGGCGTATGCACTTCCCGTCTTTATCTTCTGGATCTGCTTCCAAAACCACATTACCGATGGTAGGTGCTTTAATGGAAGTAAGCTTAAAGGGATATAAAAACAATTTTGAATTTATAAGACCACAATTTTTTGATTGTCCAAATGTTTTGAGTGACGAACAATATGAAATGTACAAAAAGGAACTAGCTTTTGACAGTCTGGCCCAAAACAATTCACACTATGGGGGTTGGCTTAAAAGACTATTTATGAAGAAGTCATCTAGGTTGAGATTAAATGACAGGTATCAAGAAGACCAAATTAAAAAACAACTAAATCTATTGAAGGCAAAACGGAAGGAAGAATTAGTTAAAATGGATGAAGAAATTAGAATGTGGGAAGTGTTATTAAACGGTAGCTCAAACTTGGAAAGGAAATAATTCTTAATTTTTCAACAGCCCGATTTAAATATTTATATAAATTGTTTTAGAGAGTATTTATATGTAGTAGAATGAATTTTTCTATATTATCTGAAAATAAAGCAAGGTTTTTGGTAAGAAATTGACTTTTTACTTTTTGGGCTTTCTACTTAAGATTAATTTTGAACATTTTATCCAATTTTAATAGTTTTTGGAAGTCAAATTCGAATTTTTAAACTTTAAATAAGGTATCAATTTCAACTTCTCAAAATTTTCAGGATGTTCAAATAAATTTAGACTAACTATTCTATTCTTCATCTTGCAAAAGCATACCTAATTTTTATGATATAACATTCATTTGGCTATAACTGGTTTAAAAACAAAATAATATATATGATGAATTTAACTACTATTATCATTTTTTAAAAATGAATTGACAAAAGTCTAGTAAGATCAGTTCAATAGTAACACAGATCAATACTTTACCACATTCATCCCAGTTTTAAAGGCTTTTTCTATCAATGAGTTAATTTTTCAATATAATCTTTAGGAAAATTATGTTGGATTCTATAAAAATTGGTAGATTTGCTACCTAATAGTACGGCGAAATCAAAATCATATTAGTTAAACTGAGTAACTGATGTGATTTAATAAATTTTATTAACTCAATCTCATACCAAAACTCATGAACATGCTCAATAGATCATTGACCTCTCTGATAGTTCTATTTTTTAGCGTCTGGTCATTAGAATCTTTCTCACAAAGTCTTACCTGTAATGATCATGTTAACGTAACTGTTAACACGCAATGTGCAATTGATATTACAGTTGATGCTTTCATTGAAGGTGACACAGATATAGACGAAGATATCGAAGACGAACTTTACACCTATGTTATCTCAGGACCAACAGGTCCAGTTTTATCAGGAGGAGTAAACGGACCCACAGGAGGTGTTACTAATTTATCAGGAGTTATTAACTCCACACTAACATTTCAAGTGTTTTATGGAGCTTCCCAAAATGTATGTTGGGGAACCATAAGAATTGAAGACAAAAACGATCCCGTTATTGATTGCGAAATATGTCCACCGATTAACGGGA